>QHYH01000126.1 GCA_003223215.1 Acidobacteriota bacterium | reverse complement strand
CTGGGTTCGTGCCTACTCTTAGAGATTGGGGTGATTCCCCGGAGTGACGCAATCCCCAAAAGACCCTAGTACCCTCCGAAAAATCCCTTAGAACTTCAGGCCAGGTGAAGGCCAGGCAGCGCAGATCATCGCCACGGTTACGCTCCTGGTGATTCGGGCATCAGCGCCTTCAGGGTCTCCACTAATTTCGATAGCCCGTCTTGCCGAGTGAGGACTGCGTCGAACCCGTTTGCTGGAGACAGCAGGTCTCCTGTGTCGACCAACAAAGTGCTGAAGCCGACGATCTTGACATGGGGCAGCTTGCTGCGCAGAACCGACACCGTCACCAGGCTATCCTGTAGCGGCGTCGCCAGATGGAGAAGTACAAGGTCGCAGCGGGACTCCCTCGCTTTGTGGATCACGGACACATCGTTGTCTACCGCGTCGCACACTTTGTAGGAGGTTGTGGCTTCGATGAACTCCCGAATAGCACCGCGCACGGCGGTACGGTCGTCAATAACAAGGAGTCAGGGCCTGTGTGCGCTGGTCATGGGGGCGACAAATTACTACCGTTCGTCGCCAAAAACAATACGGATTTTCGTATTTTTCGGCCGAATTCCCACCCCGTTTACACAGCACACTGAACTATGACGCTGCAACTCGCGAGATGAATTTCTTCAGGTCGAACCGCAGTCCTTGTCGTTGGACGCCTATTCGCACCCTCTCCATCGGGAGCGTTGCAGCGACCTTGAACACCGCATCGGCGACGACCCCTCGTCTATCCAAGGCAAGCATTCCTAGCTTCTCACGCGGTCGAGCAAGATTTCCTTTACAGCGACTCCGCTGCTTTTAACTTATGCATGAGCGGTTCGGTCTGGTCGACCTGTTCTTCGGCTTGATGCAGACTCCGCGCCGCCATCCTGTACTCTTCTGTGTCTGGCGTGTACGTTCGTGCGATTTCCGCAAACTGATTTGCGGCATAAACGAGCAAAATCTGTTTCGCCGAACGTCGCGGTGGTAAGGGATTGGGAGGCGGACAGTCGAGCGAAACACGAAGCGCGTCTATTTCCTCAAGCAACTTTTCCGCGCGCTCCCGTACTTCGCCCTGGTAGAAGTCTGGTGGATTCGTCAACTGGTCACAGATGCCTTGCACGGCTTCAAACAACGTGTCAGATAACATATATTCTCCCTGCGGTCTGTCCCGCCTCCGGGGCAAAGACGCTTTCCGAAAGATCACGTTAAGTCACCGGCCTTCGTGGTTCGAATAGGACTCAGGTACTGACTTAACGAATGTGTCGGATGAATCACGCCCTCTCAGGGCAAGTACCATCGCCCAAATTCAGGATGGCTGTGATCCTAGATGAAGGAATTCTGCTTAGGCCACCCCGGCAAAGGAAATTCGCCTGTTGTAACACAAAGTGGTTATTGCGAGAGAGTTGTTGGCCCGAAGCCGTGAGTCGATCCGCAGCAATGACCCAGGCATTCCACGTATCAACTTATCGATCATGCTTGCGGAGTGTTGGCATGCATGTCCGGCATGCGGGTTGTCGGCGCCTCGCGACGTGGTCAGTGCGCAAGTCATACTGCAACCCGCCCGGATCGGGCGTTCGCGGCATAATGTAGAGGATGTCGTCTCATGCGTGCCGCGAGAAGCCGTCGCCTGAAAGGCGACGGAGTGATCACGGTGATATCACGGGATAAAAAACGATTGGAGAAGCGGGCGGCCGATCACATTCGGACGTTCGAGAAAATCGCCGACCGACAGAAACATGTGCGCGTTGAAGTTGACGCCGAAAAGCGGGAATACGAGTACGCGTGAAGGGCGAGTAGGCGAGAATGCCTCGATGGCCTCTCATGGATCTCGATTCAAGTCTCTCGGCGCCCTCTCGCCGCTCGCCCTTGATTCCGCTTGTGCTTTGCTAACCGTCAAACGCGCGTAGTAGAAAGGATCGTGCTTGTCATCCGCGCGATAGTCCGCAATCCGGCGCACGATCTCTTCGGGATCGTCACCTCTCGAAAGCGCGCGTTTAGCATAGGCCCAGTCATGCTCGGACTGAGTCAGCGGGCGCGGTTCCGACAAGCGCGGCGTCGGCCGAGGGCGACGCGGCCGGACCTCGCCCTGGCCAGGCTCGGTGCCGAGGGGGAAGTCCAGGAGCTGATAGACGCGGTCGCTATGCTTTTCTGCTTCGACCAGAAACTCCGTCTCGTACTTCCGGTTCTTAAACCCAGGAATACGCAGCACGCGAGTCGAGTCCGTCGCCGCAGGATCGCCTCCGAACGTCCGAGCCATGGCCCGCAGCAGGGCCTCGGCTTGCTCCGGCGAAACATTCTCGACCCTCCAGACGAGTTGGTACTTGCCTGGCGAGGTGTTGATGGTGTAGTTCGCCGCCGGCACGAGGTTCGATTCTCGAATCCCTGCGAGGGCCGCGGGCCCGTCCTCGTCGAGATCCAGGTAGAGATGACGGACGGTATGGATATCCTGTTTCGTTCGAGTCCTCGCGCCGGGTTTCAAGGCATTCATTCCGACATAGATGTCGTACCGCTCTTTGTCATTCTTGTCATGGAGCCACTCCGCGAAGGAAGGTTCGGTGATCCTTGCCGCCATGACGATGCGTTGAACGGTGTGGGCCCGATTGCGCAACAGGATTGCGACGCGATCCGACGGGCGAAAGTTCTCTTGGATGTACTCGGTTGAAGAAACGGCTTTTGGGTTTTCCTGGTCGGAGGGCGTCACGCGTGTGCCTCCCGTTTCTGATAGATTGCCGAGCAGTCGAAGAGATCGGCATCGGGATCGTAGCCGCGGATTTCGAGGACTTCCGAGACATACCGTCGCCCCGGCCTGCGCTCGATCTGCACGACCACCTGGAGCGAGTCGGCGATATTGCTTTTGATCGCGCGGTAGGGCAGCTCGACGCCGCTTTCGAGCACGCAGCTCGTGAGTCTCGAGAGGGCTTGCTTTGCGGAATTCGCGTGAATCGTAGACAACGTCCCCGAGTGGCCGGTGTTGAGAAGCTGCAGCAGATCGAAGGCCTCCCCGCCGCGAATCTCACCGAGCAGGATGTGGTCCGGCCGGTGACGGAGGGCCGCTTTCAGCAGGTCGCGGATGGCCACTCGAGGAAGTCCGTTCTGTGGAGGTCGCGCTTCGAATCGCACCAGGTTCGCATGGGCAAGGTGAATCTCCGCGGTATCCTCGATCAAAAGAATGCGCTCCTCTTCCGGTATGAACTTGCTGAGAATATTGAGCGTCGTTGTTTTCCCGGAGCCGGTGCCGCCGCTGATCAGAATGTTCTTGCGCGAGAGAACGCAGTCTTCGAGCCGGTTGGCGAGCGCCTGGTCAAGCGTTCCGCGGGCGATCAGGTCTTCGATTTCGAAGTGGCGCGTGTTGAATTTGCGAATCGTCAGCGTGACGCCGTTCAGGCTCGAAGGCGGAATGACGGCGGCCACCCTGCTTCCATCCGGCAGCCGTGAGTCGAGGATCGGGTGCGATTCCGAGATGTCGCCGCCCAGCCGCCGGGCAATATTTTTCACCGCGACCAGAAGCGCTTTTTCGCCGAGCGAAACGCCGCTGACCGGTTCGAGGTATCCCCCCTTCTCGATGAACACGGAATCCGCGCCGTTCACCATCACTTCGCTGACCGACGGATCGAGGATCAGGTGCTCAATCGGTTTGAGAAACGGGAGTATGGTTTCAAAGCCATGCATCAGAGTTGTCCCTTCGCGAGCTGTTCGAAGTAAGAAAGGTTCGGGTCGTTGTAATAGGGCTTGAGGTAACAAAGCGTGGGCGGATGAGGGTTGAAGCCGTCGTAAGCCAGCACAATGGCCTGGGCATTCTTGAGTTCGGTGAACGTCTTCATGTCAAAGCGATCGTCGGAGCGAAGGCTGTAGGTCTTCGAAGCCGTGAGATTCGCGCGGGGGGAAACGGCCTTGCCGGTCAGCAGGCTGATATGCGCGTCGTGGCCGCTTTCCGAGAAGTTGTAGCCGGCCCTGAGCCGCTCCTCGCGCCCGCAGAGCCCGCTCGCGGCCTTGGCCGAGAAATCGTCCGAGAGCGTGAGGAACACTTTGGTTCGAAAGGTCTGCACGAGAGTTCGCCAGGTCTCCCCAGGCAGCGTGGACTTGAGCGAACTGAAGCTCTGCGTGGCGACGATCGGTATGCATTTGGGCTGGCGGGACAGGCTGAAGAACTTCTCGTCGCCGGTGGGCTCGCTCTCTCCGACCGTGGCGAAGTGCTGGTATTCATCACAGAGGAAAAGGACCTGCCGGAAATATCGTTCCGGCTGGGCTTCGATCTCCGGAATGCGGCTGAGGACGGAGCGCTGGAAATCGAGCTTCATCATCACGCCGAGGGCTCTTGCAAGACCGGGGTTCATGCCCGCGGGAAAATTCAGGGCGCATACCGCCCCCTTCTCAATGAGCCAGCTGAACGAGGGCAGCGGGACGCCATAGCGGAAGTCTCGGTTCTCCACCGGGTCGTAACATTCCACCGGCGGGCAGAAGGTGCGTTTGACGACGGGGTTGTCATCGAAGAGGGAAAGGAAGACGGAGATGCCTTCGACGATGGAGGTCCGCAATTTCGGCTCGATGCGGCGCCAGTCGTTGTAAAACCATCTTTTGACGGCTTGCAGCTTCTCGTAGCGGTCGGTGCCGATCGGGTCGATGACACTCTCAGCGAGACACTCGTATTCGACGTTGTTGGTCTCGACAAACGCCCGCAGCCCTGGGGTTTCTCTCGCCCGGTACATGGCGAGCGCTTCGTCGTACTCGAAGCCGAACAACTTCAGGGCCGCGACATGCTTGAGAAAATTCTCCGGCAGGATGAGCAGGAAGCGGCGCTCTTCGCAGCGCAGTTCGGCATCGCCGATTCTCTGCTCCAGGATCTCGGGAGAAATCGTGCATTCATATACATCGAAGAGCGTGACGTAGTCGTAGGCCACCTGGTGCAAAAGGATGATGAACTTCACGAGGTTGGTATAAGCCTGTTGCCAGAAGGGCTCCTTACTCCGGCCAAACAGGTTGTTGATTAAGGCGGCGATGCTGTAGGCCAAGGCGTAAGCGTCGAGGCTGTTGTGCAGGGGATTGTAGCGGTATTTGGAACCCAGGCTGATTTCGACGTAGTCGTCCTGGCGTCCCACGCGCGCGAGAAGGGCGCGCACCTTCCTGCAAAAATCGCCCTTTACTTCGAGCACCAGGCCGCCGATTCGTTTTTCGGGGTTCGCGGCCTCATAGGAAAGGATCTGCTCGGCATACGGATAAAGGCACGTGCTCGTCTTTCCGCTGCCCACGGCGCCGAAGACGGCGATGCCGGTGAACAGGCCGCGCTCGGGGATGGTAAGCCACCGCGGTGTTTCTGACGGGCCGGGCGTTCGCGGATTATGGACTTCGCCGAGCACGACGAAAAGATCTTTGCGGGTAGTGGCCGGAGGATAGGCCGGAGGCTTCCGCGCCTTTCCTCGCCGAGGGCGCTTCAGGGCGAAGATGTAGGTGGCGGAGATAAGAAAGGAATAGAGGATGTAGGGAGTCGTAAAGAGAAACAGGGTGTAGAAAAACTTAAGCCCCTGGAAGACCGGCCGCGCCCAGAGGAAGATCAGTTCGAGAAAGAAGTTCTCGTCGGGAAAGGGATAGCAGAAATAGAGCATCATCCCGGTCGTCGCGGCGAGCACGCATGCGAGGAAGGTTCGCATCTTAAAGATTTGCCGAATCATGATGTCCATTCGTCAGAACAGCCGCTCGGGCTGTCGGGTTCCGTCTTGGGTCCCTTTCGAATCCTTCGCGCCAGCCGGCGTGAGGAGGCACGTGCGGAATTCGATTGCCCGAGGCGGATACACCTCGCTAAAGAGCCTTCGCCATGGCTCTCTCCCCGCCTCGGAATGGACCCAGGCGGCATAGAGCCGGTCGATTTCCCGGCCCGTAAAGCGCTGGATTGCTTGATCAAGCCATTCGAGGTCGTCCATCGACAACTCTCCGAACCGCTTTCCTTCCCAGGCGCCACGAAGCCCGAAATAGCGTTCGAGCTCTTCGCGAAGGACCTCTTCAGCTGGCGTTTGGACAAGCAAAGAGAAACGCCCTCGGGCACTTTCGAAACGGAGCGGGGAATGCGCGATATAAAGGAAGCGAAAAGAGCGCAAATGACGGAAAAGAGGGGCATAAGCGTTCAGGTGGTTCGCAAAACGCCCCGGTCTTCTCTGCCCCGCGTCCACGTAGGAGAAGGTGAGGACGGGAGAGGAAGGACTGGCGGAGGAGTCGAGGTACAACGGGAACTTATCGGCGAAATAGCCAGGCGCTGGCTCACGCGCCGACGGGATCTCGGAGGCTCTGGCGGGAAGGAGCTTCTTGGGAATGCCCAGCTTGTCCGAGAAAAAACGGACTTTCTCCTCTTCGGTTTCGAGGTAGTCGTGCGTATGGTTCGCGAGGATGAAATCGAGGAGAAGCAGGCGCGTGCGGATAAACTCGGTTGAATGGGCGAAACGATGACTCAGATTTTCGCGGTCGGTCAGGCGATAGATGGTCCTTGAAGAGAGATGATACACACCGCCAAGGTTCTGGTATTCGCGCCAGGTGGCATGGCCGCGCTTTTTGAGTTTCTCCGTGAAAGGCTGCGATCCCTTTTCCGGGCTAGCGCTGTGAAACGCGACGAACTGCCGAGGCACGAAGTAGCCGGAGTGGGTCGCAACGATGTAGAGGAAACGGGACTCCTCCTCGGTGTAGCCGAGGCCTTCGAGTGCAACGATGTGTTCCTCCGCGATTTTCATAGAGAGAGAATGTCCGGCCGCATCCCGCGCGCGCCGAGGACGCGGCGGAGACGGCCGGCTTCGCCATGCGGGGTGTACAAAGAAAATCCGGCGCGGGTTTTGTCCGCGGCGACGCGTCCCCGGTAGTGCTCGGTGACCAGCTCGAGGTCCGCGCGCGCCAACTCGCCGTCTCGGGTCTCGTACTCGATGCGGAGATCGGGCACAGGGATCCTGTTTTCCACGACGCGAAGCCCGTGCCATGCCGCGATTTCCTTTTGCGCAGCGGCGCCCAGCCGCGCGATGTCGCGGCGGATTTTCCCTTTGAGCTCGTATTCGAGGATCACACGGAGATTTCGCCCGCCCTGTTCTTCAATGCGAGCCGCTTCTTTCTGGTATAGGCGGTAGAGGTCCGCGTCGTGATTGGCCTCGCGAGGCCTCGCGAAGCCTGCGTAGACGGGCTGGCCTTGGGATACCAGCTCGTTCGTCTGGAGCAGCTCGCGCCCTGTCTTGGTGAGTGTTAAAAGTTCACGCGGGCTCGCTTGGGGGCCTTCGAAAACTCCCCGGCGGGCGAGACGTTGGCGAATCAGATTCTCGAGGTCGCGGTCGGCCCGTTCCCGCTTGCCGCCGTAGCCATGTTGGGCGAGGTCGTGCCTTGAAATGACACGAAACTTGCCGAGCTCGATGATCGTGCGGATTTCCGACTCGTTCAGGTGGTAGCTCGAACCCTGTCGCGACATGAGAGCGCGCCCGCCCGCAAACCGAATCTCAGCCAGTCGATCCCGAGAGAAGCGTTCTGGCGCGTGCCCCCCGGTGCGGGATGTCGCGCTTCGCTTGTCCGACACTATCTCCCGGGACTCGCGATCGCTCGGGCGCAGGTCAGCGAGATCCGGCAGACCATGGTCGAGTTCCCGTGGTGAGAGGTCGCGGGACATTCAGGGGAGCTCCTCGGTCTCGGATGGGGAGGGCAAGGGGAATTGGCCCTGGAGCACCTGCCGGTCGACATGGGAGAGCTTCCGGCCGGTATCCTTCAGGAAGAACTTGCGCTCGAGCGCATAGATGGCGGCAAAGACGTTGACAAACAGAATGGCACACCACAGGAGAAGCGTTGTGCCGTAGCGGTGAAACAAGACGTGCCGGTAGGGAATGAGAAACTTCAGCTCGCCCAAGAGCCAGAATCCCAGCGTCAGGAGGAGCGCGATGGTCAGGAGCAGTGCGTTCGATGCCATGAGGGGTCTTACCTCCCCACAACCGGTGCCGCGGCTTCCTTCATTTGAAGGCCTGGTCTTCCCGGAAATAGCTGATGGTCAGCCCCAACGGATTGATGGGGATGAGTTCATTCGGCACGTGCTTTCGAAAGACGAAGACAAAATTCGCCGTATAGAGATCCCTTTTCAGCTCGGTGTGGTCGGGCGAGTAATAAACCATATAGAAGTCCACGCGGGCCTTGTAGGGCGGCTGCATCTCTTCGAGTGCCACTTTCTTCACCTCCACGTCGACCTCGGGGAGCCCGGTGTTGGTCAGGAATTTCTTGATGATGTCGTCCTTGCGGTAGGCGTCGAGAATTCCGTTCGCGAGCTTGCCGTCAAGGAAATACAGAGCCCTCGCAAAGTCGCTCTGGATGGTGTAACGATTGCGGCGGTAGTACAGCTCGCAAAACTGGGAGAGAAAATACTTGGCCTCGGCGTCTTGGGGTTGGTATTCCAGGTTGTGGTAGTTGATCGCTTCCGCCCTGCCCAGATCGTCGATGCGTATCACCAGCGGACGGAAGTTCTCAAACGTGCGGATGGTTTTCCAATTGAGAACCAGAAGACCCGCGGCGATGAGGCAAACGAGCGTCAGCGCGATCTTGAGGTAGGTGTTGGTCACCATCGGATCGCCATACTGTTCGAGATAGAGCCGCTTGGCGTCATGAAAGCTCCTCTCGCTGGTCATGGCAGGAGGCTCCCGGGCTTCGGATTGAGAAGCACGGCAGAAGAACCGCCCGAGGCGCCGCTGAAGACGTGATGGGTGAGGGCCGGTATTTTCAGGAGCGCGTAGATGGAGGCAAGGAAGGTGATGAAGAGCACAGGAAAAGCCTCCATGAGCTCGCCGGTCGAAATGGTGCCCTTTGGCTGAAGGTCCATGATTCCGAGAATCAGATTGGCGATGACGTAGACCACCGCAGCGGCAATCACCTGGTAGAAGGCGTACTGGATAAAGCAGCGAAGCCAGCCCCAGAAAATCCAGTCCATCCTAGGAACGATGAAAAAGGGCACAAAAACCGGCCCCACAAGCACACACACCGCCGTGGCGATGAATCCATAGGCGATGACCACGATGCCGATCGCCTGGGCTGCGGCAAGCAGGATGAGGATGACGGCGTAGATGATGGTTCCGAGGATGTCGGTCACGCCGGGCGAATCCATGCGGACTTCGAAATCGGCGATCCGCTCTTCCACCGTCTGGAGCTCGGTCTGGTTGATCTTGTTGGCCAGAAACTGGGCCTCGTCGGTGACCAGGTTATGGAAACCGGTTCCTATGCCGGGAATCGGGTTGCTGTAGTAGTTGGCCATTCCAAAGCCAAAGCTGACGGTCAAAAGAAGCGCGGCAAAGCTATCGAACTCAAAAAAGGGTTTGCCGCTGGCAGAGGACAGAGCGGACTTCACTCCATGCCAAACCACAAGAATCGTGGCGAAGGCACGGAACAGGTTTTGTCCCATGGCATCGAAGAAGCCGAGATTCTGGGTGAGCAGGTTGTTGATGGCCCGAAAGATGAACGCGAGGTAGTCCATGCGGATCGCTCCTTCGACGCGACAAGGTGAGCTGCTACGGCATCCGGAAGTTCTCAAGGGAGTCGGTGAGCGTGCTGGTGAGCCGGGCCATGTTCCCGGCGAGATTTCGACGCCGCGCAATCTCGGCATTGATGGCATTCGCGGTTGCTTCACGCTGCTGCTTCGAGAGGATGGTTTGTTGCTCGAGGAGAGAGGCGAGGAGCTTGTTCGAGTCTTGCACGGTGCGGAGCGTCAAAACGTTGGCTGCATTGATCTTGTTGAGCACGGAGACTTCCGTGTTCAGATTGGGGTCACCGGAAAGGGAGTCTTCCTCGAGGTTCGAAATCCGGCTCTCGATCGTCTGGGCATTCCCGCGGATGGACCCGATGGTGGCCAGCGCCGTGGTGTTTGCTCCGTCAGCGAGTTCGACCGAGGCATACTGGGATTTGACTCGCTCCCGTTCTGCGGGAGTCATGCTGCCGAGTGCCGTCGGGTCGTAGGGGAGCAATTGTGTTGTCGCGTGCTCGTAGCCGGCAGCGACGCTTGGAAACTGTCCTGAATTGACGCCGCTCGTCCAGGCACCGGTATTCCCGTAAACGTCCCGGGCGCCCGTGTTTCTCCATTGCGAAAACAACGCGCGGTAGCGGGCCGGCATGTTAGGGATGTTCTTGGCCATGCGGATGGCCAAGTTGTATTGCGCGACGAGCTCGGCGTAGCTGTTTCTGAGCTGAATGAGCTGCTGCTGCAACTGGAAGTAGCGCAGCAGGGCGTTGTGATAGTTCGTGGGGTCATAGACGACTCCGCCGAAGCCGAATTGCGCAGACGCCGTTCCGGCCGAGAGTGCGAGCACCAGCATTACCGCCAGAGCCTTTTGTTTCATGCGTTTTTCTCCCTTTTTTCTGAACTTTAGGATTTATAGGTACCGAGCTTCAGAGGTCGCGGGGCAGTTGATGGTGGTTGTAATCGGGCAAAGCGAGGTCGCCTGAAAGATAGACTTTGACGCGGTGACCTTCGCGGATTGTGACCGTGGGCAGGATGTTCAAGAATTTGTTGAGGATCTGGGCTGAGGATTGCGCTGTGCTTTGCGCGAACCCCTGGCGCGTGACGTCCGTGCCGGAGGCCGTAAGCGGGCCCGCCGTGCCACTTTGGGCCACGGCCCCGAGGGCGCCGATGGCCATCGAGACTCCGAAAATCCGCAGGTAATGGTTGTTCACCTGATCGCGCAGGCCCGCATCACCCGCCTGATTGAGGCCCTTGAACTGGTCGAGGCTCAGCGAGAACCCATCCGGCATGATGAGGCGGTGGAAGAGAACGGCAAGACGAGTCTGGCCAAAAGCGTCCACCTTGCGTGTCTCGCCGAGAATTTTCGAGCCTGCCGGCATGAGAAGGTGCTGGCGGTCGTGTGAAAACATATCATTGGTTAAGAGGCATTCGACTGGACCGGTAAACTGCCCGTCGAGCCGAGTGAGAAGTACAGCCTCGAGAATCGTCCCTTCAAAGAGAATGTAGGTTTTCCCTGCCGCCGCGGAGGAGAGATGACGGGGCGCGGCGGCAGGGTTATGGACCTCCTTGGTTGGGCGGCTGGTTTCTGGGCTCGCCGAAGCGTTGTGGGGTTCAGGCGGCGTGCTAGTGGTAAGTTCTGCAGCCGGGACGGATTGCGGCGAAACGCCAAGCGGAGCATCCTTTAGCATTTGCGACAACAGGGCTGCGTCTTGCGGAGGAAGAGCAGGAGCTGCGCGTGGTTCTTCGGTTACCGGAAAGGCGGGCTCGGGCTCGCCCGGCTCGGTCCGGTTCGCGGCCTTGCGGTAGCTTAAGGCGAGGTTGGAGGCAAACAGCGACAAGTACTCGCGCGTCCTGCGCTCTGCTTTGATCCTGTCCTCGGTGTGTTCGGCTGACGGATGGGGAGATACGTTGGCCTGCTGCTCGCCCGAAGGCATCCCGCCAAGCAGGCGACTCTCGTGCGCAAGAGCACTCTGGGCGACAAGTTGTTCGCGTTGAAGCTCTTGGATGCGACTCTGCAGCTCCGCAATCTTGCTCTCGTTGAGTTCTACGGATTGCGGCGCGGCGGCCACAGGAACCGTTGCCTTGGTGGCGCTCTCATGCTTCTTGCCGCCCGTGAGCCACATGATCACGATCATCAGCACGGCCAGCCCCAGGATCAGCCAGGACTGCACATGCTTTGGGAGAAGCCCAGGCGGTTTGGGCGCTTTGTCTTCGATCGGCTCCTTCATCTTTTCCGCTCCGTGTTCTTTCCTTTGTTCGCGGCTCCTTAGCGGCGCCGCCTAAAGGTGACCTTCTTCTTCCCGATGACGAGATATCCGTCATCGATGATCTTGGGGGCGATATAGACGCCGTTTTCCATTTGGAAGTTGAGGAGGTTGGGCTTTCCGTCTTTGCTTTCGTAGAGGGCGGGTTTCTCGCGGGCGCCGCACTTGATGTAGGTAAACGCCTCGTCGTGGTAGATCATCGACACACGAAAAGGCTCGTCCCAGGCCTTCTTGTCCAGCTCATAGTCAAACTGCAGCTTCTGAGGGTAGTCGGCCCTGAACTTCGCTACCTCGTTGGCCGCGCTTGCCTCGGCCGCGTGGATTTGGCTGTCAGTCACGCTGCGGAGAGCGTCCAGCTCCTTCTTGTAGGCTTCCGCCTCGCCGGCTCGCACGTAGTTTTCAAAGCCCGCCGAGCCCGCAATTGCCGATTCTTCCTTTGGCTCAACGAAAAGCTTGAGGTCGGGTTCCCTCGAAGGGTCGTTGCTGACTTCGGTTAAGAGAAAGGAGTAGACGCGTCCGGTAGAGGTAACCAGATGCAGGTCGCTTCGAATTCCCGCCTTTGCGGGATGGACGTAGCAGAGATTGTGTACGCCGTTGATGATCCAGAACTCTTTGTCGCCGGTCGCAAAGTCCAGAATGTCTTCGTTCGGCGGCAGGACAATGAGCGTGGAAAAGCGAATTTTGGCGCGGATCGAGACGATATCCTGCTGCGAGTATTTCACCGTACGGCCGCTGCCTGGTTCCGCTTGTGCAGGCAGCATGGCCAGCACGGTGAAACTGAACACAGCAAGACTGCCTTTAAGAACGGACTTGAAAAGAGTGTGCACGCTTTTTCTCCTGGGTTGCATTTGGGTGTCGCCGATTTCTTGGAAAGAAATGGGCGCTCGAACCTAAAAACGGCCCGAACCAGAAAGGCCCCCACACCATCGTGACGACAGCGAAGGCGAGCGCGAACGAGGTGGCAGCGAAATAGAGGTCGGGGAGAAACGCCGCGATAAAAGTGAAGATGAGGAACAAAGCCACCAAAGCAGGCACGATCAAAACCCAAATGACAAACGAGATGAGGAGCGTTTTCATGGCGCCATCCCTGCCAGGACGTCGAGTCCCTTCTCGAATCCATAGGTGTCGAAGGCTTCCCGGCGCTTGCGGTTGTCGAACGGATCGTTTGTGTAGAGCCAGTAGCTCTTCCTGTCCACGGTGAGATTTGCGACTTTGGCGTGCTCGGGCGTTTTGAGAAGAAATTGTCGCTTGGGAACGAGCGCCCGGATCAGGTCGATTTCGGTTTCGTTCAGATGAAACTGGCGCGCGTAGAGATCCCGGTCCATGTCGGGGTTGGCCAGGAAGAGCTTCGTCGGGCAGCTTTCGATGATTACGTCGAGAACGTCCGAACGGCGCAGTTCGTCGAGCGACTGCGTGGACAGAATCATGGCGGCGTTTGCTTTTCGCCAGGTCTTGAGCGCCTCCACAACGTATCTCTGAATGCTCGGATTCTTCAGGAAGACCCAGGCCTCGTCGATGAAGAAAGCCTTGAACGTCGTGCTGACCTGGCGGTTGGCGATGACCGCGTTGGCGCGATGCAGGATGTAGAAAAGCAGCGGTTCGAGAAGCTCGGGATACTGGCGCAAGCGCTCGAAGTCGAAGCACTGGAATCTTGAAAACGAAATCGTGTCTTCCGAGTTGTCGAACACGAAGCCGAACTGGCCTCCTTCGATCCACTTCGCGAGCCGGTCCGACAGGCCATGAGGGAGGGTATTGGCGAGCACTCCCAGAGTTCGGAGCGCCGGATCAACGGAGTAAAGGTTTTCGATCTGCTGGTAGAGGTCGCGCTCCTCAGAAGGATTCAGTTCGGGCGGGGCTTGGCCTTGCAGCAGAACCTTTAGGAAAAGGGCCAAGAAATCGAGGTTTTGCTTTGTGGGCGGTAGCGAGAAGGGATTGATTTTGAAGTCCGGCGAATGGATTCCAACCTTTATATAACTCCCGCCAAACAGTTCGGTCAGACTCTCGAAGCTTCCGCCCAGATCGAAGATAAACGTCCAGGGATCGTACTTCTGGAGGTTGCTGACGAGAAAATTCAGCAGAAACGATTTCCCGGCGCCCGTGCGGCCGAGAACCATGGTGTGCGCGACGTCGCGGTGATGGAGGTTCAAAAAGTAAGGCGTGTGGTGGTTCGTTTCCAGGACCGCGAGATACTCCTTCTCGAGATGGCCGTTTTGCGGCTCGCCGCAGTCGAGGGTAAAGAGAAAGGAATAGTCCGCGTAGTTCGAGTTCAGGAGATAGAGGGAGCGGAGATTCCAGGCGTAATTGCCGGGAATGGTCGCAAGAAATGCGTTCAGAAGGTTGTATTTCTCTTCATAGAGCTGCGCGTCGTGGACGCTAAAGACCTTGTAGAACTCCGCCGACGCGCGGTCCACTTTCCCGAGGTCGAGATCGTAAATGACGACGCTAAGGGAAAACTGGCCAAAGTAATTCCCTTTTAACTCGATCTCCTTGATGCTCTCTCCGAGCTCGCGGACCCGGGACTCTTTCGAGTCGTCCCATAGAACATCTTGCGCCGGCTGATCGTTCAGGTTCACCTGGCCCAGGAAAGATCGCTTGGTGTTGTGAAAATGCCTGCGCTTGGCCTGAATGATTCGCCTGGCTCTGCCCGAATCTTCCCTCTTCCATTCCGTTACCACGTGGTAGTTGGCCTCGACTTCGAGCAGGCGTCGGAAGATGAGCGGAAAGCTCTCGGCGGAGGGTTCCTTGAGCGTCAGAACCTTGACGTAATAATCGTCCACGCGGAGGTGCCCTCTGTGGCATTCCAAATGGGACTCAGAGAGGGAAAAGTCCAAAAACGTGTCGTGAAGGAGTTTTGAAAATTCGATCTTTGCGGGGGCGAAGTTCAGGGTCTGTTTGAGGATGCGGAAGGCTTCTTGCTTGCCGAGCAAGCGGGCCGGCAGAAAATCGCTGACCTGGAGGAGGAAGCTTTCGACCTTTTGCAGGAGGTTCGCCTGCGCCCGGCTGAGTTCGCCCTCGAGGAGCAGGATCTGGTTTCTTGCTGAGAAATGGGCTCTCAATTCCGAAAGCGCTTTGGCAGGCTGCTTCGGAATGGCGACGAGCGTAGCCGCGAGCGTGCGCGTGTAGCGGAAGCCTTCGAAGAGAATGACGTAATAGATCGACAGCGAGAAAAGCCTGTCCGCTTTGCCCGCAAAATACGCGAGGCGATTCTTGATGGCCGTGTCCACAACAGGCTTGCCATAGAGCCGGTACGGGATCGTTTTGTTATTCCGTTTGAAGAGGTACTGATAGATGCGGTAGTTGTCGTCAAACAGCTTGAACGCCGATTCAAGCCGCTTCGTGAGGCTTGCGAGCGTGGTTTGGTCCAGGCATTCGTAATCGACACCCCGCACTTCCACCACAACGCCGAGGTCTCCCGTCTTGGTGAGGAACATGTGGGAGTCGACGAAGCCGTAGAGGTTCACCTGTTCGTTGAGAGAACCTGTCTCTTCGTAGTTCTTGAAAATCCGTTTCAGCTTAAGCATGGGGGATCCTGCGGACCGCAATCGGGCTGAACTTTGACGGGTCGTATTGGGCGCGCAGCCTGGGCGATGAAAGCAGGAAACGAAGGATCTGCGGGTCTGTTTTGGTGGCCCAGCGCGCGACCGAGTAGAGCAACACAAACATAAGGACCCCTCCCAGCAGACTGCCGAGCAGGTTGAAGGTTCCCGCGCCGACGCACATGGCGAAGAAAAAGAGCTTTCTTTCCGCGCCGAGAATCGTCAGAGGCCTCGAGATCGATCTATAGACCGGATTCACACGCTCGCCGCTTGCCATGCGCCGCTCCCGCGAGAGTACCTAAAACCGCTCCCCACTCACGGAAAGAGCCAGGCGAGGAAGTTGACAGCGGCGATGGCCATGCCGACGCCGAAAAGCACGCCTGCGAGCACTCGCTTCGAGCCGCCTTCTCCGAAGGCGAACGTGAGGCCGGATACCACGATGGCCACCAAGGAAAGGCCGCGGGCGATGGTGCTGGTAAACGCGGCTTGCAGCACGTTAACGGCGTTTTCCCACGGAGAGCTCCCCGACACTTGCGCGAAAGCTGGAGCCGCGAGAACGAGTCCCGTCACGGCGACGACCAGTTTCCTGAATGCTTTCTTAAACCTAAGGACCTTCCACCAATGGTGTCTCATTTTCCGGCCACCTCCCTGTTGACGTCTTCGCTCGCCGATCAAGTTCGGAGAGTTCTCGCTCGAGCGGTTTGGCTCCCAAGAGGCATCACACGTGACCAGGCAAAACCGTTTCCCTGCTTCCAGTACGCGGAGCCAGAGCTCCAGGCAGTTGGTTTCTACCTTAGTACCCGGCGCGTTGCCCCCTGGGGCTTTAAGAAGCAGCCAAGCTCCCAGGAAAAAACCGGCGAGAACTCTCCTCACTTGCTAGGGAGCATCGGGGAGAGAGAAAGTAGGAAAAACAGTTTGAGAGCAGGAAGCCAACGCTTCGCCAACGGATGCTGGTGGATCCGCGATTGGCCATTTGCTTGTTGACGTGGAAATCGGCGCGAGGTTCAATTGAAACCTCATCAAGGCGCTGCAATACACTAGATTAGACGGCTCATTTTTCTCCTTGTTGCGCCGTGCTTGACCATTGCCGGTGGCTTATCCGTACCGACGCCCTCAATGCAGAAGTCTTCTGAAAATCGAGATGGGCGTGTGCAGCCTGTCCTCCGTCTGGAAAAGGAGCGATACGTACTCGCAGAGGCGATTCGATGCTGGGTCGGAGTCATGCCCAAGAATTCGACGATCATTCCTCAGGAGCTCAGAAAGCCTTGTTCGCTGGGCGTAACAGAACCGGACGGCGCTCACAGAGTTGCGTCAGTGGGGTGGCCTCCAGACCGGATGCTCTTGCTCGTGGGAATCGTTGCCACGCTTCTCTACGTGAGCATGACTCATGCGCACGCCGAGCCTTTCGCGTATCTCCTCGCGCATGGTTTGAAAATCGTGGGAGGTGCAGGTGGTTTTGCAGCACAGCGACGAGCTACTGTGTTTCGTGCCTGAGCCAAGGGCCTCGATCCGAGCCATGTTCGTTTACCTTGGTTCGGAAATGTACTGCGCGATTGGCCGCTGAATCGCCGGGCGTATTTCTTATCAAGCAAGAATTTCTTCCGGCTTCTTGTTCGGCATGAGGCTCGCGTCAATAGATCGGCTCAACGCCCGGCCGCCATAGATCGAGCGTTCGCAGCGTGCGCGAGGTTGTGACAGCTTGGCAGATAGAGAAGTTCGTCCGACTGTTCTCCATCCGCGATCGTTTTGAGGTATTTGTGGGCGTGCAAATCCATGGCGACGATGACGTCAAATCGTCGGCCTCCAGCTCTCTCCACGTAGAAAAGAGATATCCCATCCTCGGCCTGGGCAATAGCCTCGTCCTGCGTGAGTGACCAGTGACTTCCGTCTGCTTTGATCCCACAAATTGCCTGGATTTGCTCATGGGCGCTCGGTCGCTCGGTCTTGACTACCTGCCGTATGCGGAGGTATCGGGCCATTTTGTCCTCTCAGTTCCTCAAAGGCTCAGCACACTCTGGCTTTGAGGGCTACTCTGCGACCGCTGCATCGGGCCGCGCAATCCGGTGAATACCTGTTCAACACCGGATCAAGATACAACTTCACAAATCGGTTTGCTAGATTAGCCGCGAGTTATTTCGCTGCGCGATGCGTACATGAGTTCAATTACTAACAGTACGACCGTGCACGCCCTCCTAGGGGGCGGGTGGAAGTTTCGCGTCCCTACTATTTGTGCGCGCACTGTGGCCGAGGGCAATTTCCTGTCGATGTCGAACTGAATATCGAGAATACGGAATTCTCTCCCGGAGTACGCCGGATGCAAGCCATGGTCGGGCAGGAGGCACCGTTCGATGACGGTCGCGAACAAATGAAAACCCTGGCAGGCTTGGAGGTGACCACGAAACTCTCCGCGCATTTCGGGAGGACGCAAGAGTGCGGGGAAGGTGATTTTGATTGCCAAACAAGGTAACAGCTACGGATTCTCTCTTGAGTCAATTGGACCGAGGAACTCGGGGTCCAGTTTGAATTTGCAGTGCACGACGAAGCCAGCCCCGAGCAAGGTGAATTCTGCCCAATCGCGTCCGGGGCCTAGCAGAGGAGCGGCATCCATCATTCGCGGGAAAAAGTAGTGGACCGAGGAACTCGCACCGACTCCGGTAAACTCGACTTCCAGCGGGACGACGATGCCGCGCCGGGTTTTTAGTTTGGCGACCAAGGCTGGTTTACCGGCTGGGGTAACGGCAAAAGGATCGAAACCTTTGCCGCCTGGGCGTTCGAGCACTGCGGTGACAACGTAGCGGTCTGCCGGAAGACGCGGCGGAGGAGCCTGGAACGCTGCGGCCGGTCTTTCGCCGAGTTCCGCTAGGCGCGCAAAGGCCTGGGCGACAGGAGTGGCTGATTCCCAGCGCACCAGGATGCCGGCCCAAGGTTTGATTAGCGGTGCTGCATCCGTCTGACGGGAAGAATCGACGGGCGCCTCGATTCGCCCTTTCTGCATGCAATTCCCGTTTTGGTCGATGGCATCCGGGTCGCAGTGTTTTGTGCCCGTGGGAATGCTGAAGGCCGCTTCAGTCTCTTTCTCGCCGAGCACCACGATTTCCAACTTGGCCCACGGCGACCTTCGCACCAGCTTCAGGGCTTCCCGAGCGGACCACTGCCGAGAAGGCTTATGCTTCCAGAAATCATCCGAGGGGGCTGCAGAGGGCATCGCGAGGAGCAGACTCACAAGCGGGACAATCGTGCGCCGTGGCAGTGCCAGCAGCCCGCCGCAGCGTGCGAGTGCTCTGCATAACTGAATTATTTCGCTGGTAAACATTTTGCCAGAAGCTTTAGGTCTTTCACTCCTTGGCGAGTGGATAGCACTGGAAGGCCCGAGACCCAGCGATTGGATTGTGAAGATGACAAGCAACTGAGTCAAGGCCAATGACAAGGCATCGCAAGCGGGGCGTGTGCTACGCTCAAACGCCGTGAGGATCCTGCGACTTATCTTCTATTCGTGTTTGGCCACGGCCGCTCCCATCGCCCGCGCTGGCGCCGGTGAAAAGACGCCCCTCGGGGATGTTTTTCTCATTACCATCGACACGCTGCGTAGCGACCACGTTGGCTGTTATGGATACCAATGGATCCAAACTCCCACGATAGATCAGCTGGCGAAGCAGGGAATTCGCTTCGCGCAAGCATTCACGCCAAGCCCGATTACGAATACGTCGCACGCCAGCATTCTGACAGGGCTGCTGCCAAGTTCCCACGGGGTGAGCGACTTTGGCGTGCCCTTGACGGCCGATCATTCCACGCTGGCGGAATTACTCGAGAAGCGAGGCTATCAAACGGCGGCATTTATTGGATCCATCATTCTAGACAGCAAGACCTTGGCGCCGGGTCTCGATCGTGGATTCGAATTTTACGATAATTTTCCGGAGAAGACTGAGACGAAATCGCGCTGGGGACGACTTGAGCGCAGGGGCATGGATGTAGTACAGCGGGCAGAGACATGGCTCGATGGGCACCGGACGGGGCCTCATTTCGTTTGGGTGCACTTATATGATCCGCATGATCCCTACGAGCCCCCTCCGCCGTATTCTGAGAGGTACAAGGATCACCTCTACGATGGAGAGATTGCCTTCGCGGATTCGGCTCTGGGTCGCTTCCTCAACTACTTGAAGGAGCAACACTGGTATGAGGGAGCGCTGATCATCGTCGTCGGAGATCACGGGGAAGGATTGGGGGAGCATGGTGAGGACACGCACGGGATTTTTCTCTACGATTCGACAACTCACGTTCCCTTGATTGTGAAGCTGCCCAATGAACAGGAAGCGGGCAAAGTGGTCGAAGAACAAGCGCGTACAACAGATATTCTACCCACTATTTTGGAGCTACTCGGCATTCCCGCTCCGGAGAGTCTGGATGGTACTTCACTGAAGTCTGCCTTGCTCGGTACCGAAGCGCCTTCGCGGACCGTTTTGGGGGAGACCGACTATCCGCTGCGTTTTGGATGGGCTCCGTTGCGGTCGGTCAGAAAAGACGCCTTCAAATTCATCGAGGCTCCGCGGCCAGAGTTGTACGATTTGCGGTCTGACCCAGGAGAAATTCGCAACGCCTACGTGCCCTGGGACAGCACGGTGCAGAAACTGCGCAAAGAGCTTGCGAAGGTAAGCGCAAAGGCGGCCGGAAAACCTTCAGCCGCAGCTGTGGCCCCCAGCACAACCGATGAGTTGCGTGCACTCGGATATCTGAGTACGGCAGACGCTCGATCCTCCACCGATGTTCCCGAACCTTCCTTGTTGCCAGATCCCAAAGATAAGGTCGAAGAGCAGAACCTGCTGCATGTGGCGATGATGGCCTCGGAAGATGGGCAAACGGCAAAAGCAAGAACGGCTTTAGAGAAATTACTACGATTGGACAATCGCTCTGAAATTGGACTCTCGCAGCTAGGCCGCCTGGAAATGGAATCAGAAAACTACACAAAGGCTGCCCTTTATCTGGGACGGGCATGCGAGGTAAACCCCCAAAATGCAACCATTGCATACGATTACGGGCGAGCGCTGGAGCTGAGCGGCGATTTGGTCGGTGCGCGACATGCCTTGCAAGCAAGCTTAAAGCTGAACCCGAAGCAACTCGCCGCTCGGCTCCTGCTGGGGCAGATCTGGCTCAAATCGAATGATCCGAAAGCAGCTGAAGATGAATTTGAAGCGGCGCTTCTCCTGCAACCAGCGAGCGCGGAGGCGCAAATAGGTCTTGCGAGAGCACTGCTCCGTCAAAAGAAGTTTGGCGATGCGGTGGGCTTCCTTGAAGAGAGGACCAAGTCTTCGGGAAACAACGCAGATTTTTTTGAGCTGCTGGCCCAGGCGTATATCGGCGTTGGCAAACCAGGGCCGGCGCAGAGAGCCAAAGACATGGCCAGGAGGATAAGAGCGGGGACAGGACCTCACTGAACGGCCCACAGGGAGGATTTCCGTGCCTTACGGTACAGCACTTTGCTTGGGGTCCAAGAGGGTTGGGGATCTCTTCGGAATAGCTCAGCGATTACTTGTGCACCGCTACTTTGTTTTCGGTGGCGCCGAAGATTTCAGTGAGCACATGCCCGCGCATCTGCTTTGCTTGCTCGAGGCCATAGATGTGCAAAATGGTAGGCGCAATGTCGTACACGCTCGCGCCCAACCCCATCAGCCGGAAGTCACTCTTGATACCCGGCCCCATCGCAAAGAACGAGCCGGGAACGTCATCGCCATCCGCAAAATCGTGCTTGGCAATGACCGGTGTAGTCTTCTCGTGGTCCACGTGTGCGTGAGGATCTTTCTCCTCGAACTCGCGCAGTGGCTTAATGCCGTGGTCAGAAAGGATTAATAAATAGGTGTTGGCGTCGACGTGTTTCAGCACTGTGCCGAGAACCTTGTCGAACGCAATGTACTGGTTCGGAAAGGCATCCTGCCGGACGGCGTTGATGTTCGGATTGTAGCCCACATTGAAAGGCGTAATGGGGTAAAGCCAGTGGCCTGTGCGGTCTTCGCAGGACTGCGCCATGAAAGTAAAGTCAGTGGGATGCTCGGTCAGCAGATAATCAAAGAGCTTCGTCTGTTGCTCCCGAATAAGCTGAACTCTGGCCAGCCATTGGTCGATCACCGCCGCTTCGTGGCCTTTCAAATCAGCGGCCGACGGCATGCGCTCGCAGTCGATGTAGAAATCTCCCACATTTTTTAGTAAGTCGGCTTGCAAGCTCCGGGGATAGACAGCGTCTCCGCCCATCACTTCGCTCAGCTTTGGCGCACAAAGAACACCGTCTTCGCAGTTCTTACCGCGTGTCAACATGCCGCTGATCATGTATCCATTAACGGGCATGACCGGGAAGGTAGCCGGAACGTTGGCCATACCTACGGTGATGCCGTTCTTTGAAAGCATCGACCAGATGGGTTCTTCTTTTAGCATATTGGTATTGGCGGTGATCCCCCCGACAACGAAGCCGGTAACGCCGTGCTCGTCGGGATCGGTGCTGGTGAAGACCGTGGTATAAACACGCGGGCAATTCGGGGCGGAGACGGTGCGCAGCTTTCCATAAGCGCCTTTTTCAATGACGCTGGCCAAATTTGGCATCTGTCCCTTGAGGATGAGCGGACGGATAATGTCCAGCTCCATTCCATTGACACCTACGACGATGACACGCGGCTTAGCCTTGGGGGCACTTTGTCCTTGTCCAAACAGAGGAATCGCCAGCAGAAAAAGGGACACCCATATCACGGAATTTTTTCGGATAACCATAGAACACCCGTTGGATCTGAAAGCGCAAGTATATAGCCGTGAATAAAGCGTGTCCAGGTAAGGGAGCGGCCGACATTAGCGGCCGACTGCGCGGACGCGCTTGGAATCGGACTGAGGGACTCGAGCTCGGATTCTCACGGCTGAGTGGATGTCTTAAACCGTTGAGCCTCAGCGCGTTCGCGCGCGGCATCCGAGGCGCGGCCCAGCTTCTCGTATTCGTCCGCCAGGAAGGAATGCGCCTCGCCGGAATCTGTTTGAACCGCCGCGGCCTTTTCCAGGTAGGGCAGGGCCTCGGCGAAAGTGTCGTTCAAAAAAAGCATGCGCCCCAGAAGCAGGTTTGCGCGGTAATGGTCCGGCTCTCCCTGGAGGACTATGAGCAGGTTCTTGGCTGCTTCCTGAGGCCGTCCAGTGCGGGCATAAATGGAGGCCAAAGAATAGCGGGCGTCGCTCCAATCGGGCCGGTTTTCCACCAGGATTTCGAAATACGTGGCAGCGGCATTCAGATCGCCGGTTTCGTAGAGGCAGATGGCCAGCTCGTACTGCGCCATCAGCGCATCCGGCCGCAGCTCGACGGCTTTATGCAGGGGAGGAATGGCTTTGGCAAAGTTGCCCCTCCGCGAGTAGGCGATGCCCAGGTAATACTGCGCTGCCTGGATTTGCGGGTCTTTGGCCACCACGCGCAGCAGCAGCGGGATAACAGTGGCTTCCTTTCCCTCTTCGATGGCCAGGCTCGCGTCGTGCATATCGTTGGCCACATCGATGCGGTCCTTGGGGTCAATGCTTGTGGGCGGGCTGGTCTTGCCAGAGGCCACGTAGCCCAGCGCGGAGAGCTTTTCCCTGCTCTTTTCGTCAAGTCCGTCCTGCAAGGCCTGAGGCGCCCCTGTACTGATGCGCTTCACGAAATCATCCAACTGGATTGCGAGGCGCACCGCGGCGACGCGGTGGTCCGGATAGAGATTTATCTTCGCGCCAGGGTCTGAGGCCAGATCGTAAAGCTCGGGCAACGGCGCGCGCACGTAAAGCTGGTTACCGATGCGCAGGGAAGCAAGCGGGCTCCACCCGAACGAGCGTTCGGAGTGGTCGCCGGTGGCAAACGAAGGACGGTTTCCGGGGTGCGGATTTCCAATCAGAGGGAGCAGCGAACGGCCCTGCATAGCCGGAGGCGGCGTCTGCCCCAGCGCGTCGAGAAGGGTAGGCGCCAGATCCACCAAGCTCGCCGCGGCCTTGACGCGCTGGCCGACAAAACGCTTGCCGGGAAGTTTGAGGAGCAGGGGTACGTGGATGGTAGCGTCGTAAAGGAAAATGCTGTGGGTCAGTTCGCCGTGGTCGCCCAGGGATTCGCCGTGATCGGCGGCGACAGCGATCAGCGTATTGTCATACAGCCCCTGGTTCCGCAAATAGTCAAGCAGTTTCCCCACAGTAGCATCCACGTAGGCGATACACCCGTTGTAAGGGGCGTTCGGAAACCGGCTGCGGAACGGTTCGGGTGGATTGTAGGGATCGTGCGCGTCCCACAGGTGAAACCACAGAAAAAACGGACTGCCTTGTTGCTGGCCGAGCCATTCGAGTACGTGTCCCAGGGTCACCTCGCCGCGTCGCTGCATGGAAGCCTCGCGGCGCTCCCCGGTCTTCTGCCGGTGAAAGCCTGCGTTGTAGACATCGAAGCCGCGCTCGAATCCGGAGGCAAACCCGTTTTTTGGGTCGAGGATGATGCTGCCGACGAAGGCCCCCGTGTGGTAGCCCTGGGCGTGGAGAGTATCGGGTAGAAAGGGGACGCTTGGAGGCAGGCGATCGCCGAAGTTGCGGATGCCGTGGTACTGCGGATAAGCCCCGGTGAGTATGGTCGCGTGAGAGACAGGCGTAATGGGCGCCTGAGAGTAGGCGTGCTCGAACACCACGCTCTGACTCGCCAGCGCATCCAGTTGCGGCGTCAAACCATGCTTTGAGCCGAGAAAATCCATCCGGTCGGCTCGGACCGTATCCAACGTGATCAGGATAACGTTGGGCTTGTCTGTGGCCGCCGCGGCGAGCGCGGGGAACAGCACGAAGAGGCAAAGGATGCAAGCGCGCCGCATAAAAGAAAAAGGAGTCTGCATTCTAGCAGACTCCCTTTTCGGAACTAAAGCCTTGGAGCCGAAGGAGCCGAAGGTCAGAAAATGAGCTTCACCCCGATTTGCCCAGCCCGCGGGCCGCCCTGGGAGAGGAAGGGGTTGCCCGAGGAGACGTCTGGCGTTTGCGCGTATGTGGAGAAGCTGGTGTTCGGGAAGTTGTCTATCTTTTTCTGAGAAATCGTGGTCCCCGCCGGTAACGTGTTGAAATTAGGATGGTTCAAGAGATTGAAGATCTCAAAGCGAAGCTGGAGGCTGATCCTTTCCGTGATCTTTGTGGTCTTGTTCAGGTTGAAATCCCACTGGACTATATGCGGACCGCGGAAGGCGTTGCGGCCGCAGGTACCGATGGTTCCGTCGGCTGGAATGGCAAATACCGCAGGAACATTGGTGATGGTGGGGCTGTTGGGATCGCTAAACTGGTAGATGGGCTTTCCGATGCAGGCTGGCCTCTGGTAGGAGAGGTCCTGCCCGGAGTTATCCGCGCCGCTCGAGAGCAGCGCGGTCCACGGCCGCCCGCTGGCGTAGGTGGCGACGCTCCCAATCTGCCAACCGTCTCCCAAGCGGCCCACTGCGCTCCATTTCGGGAAGTCGTACCCGATGCCCGTGTTGAAGTTCCTCCGAATATCCGTGTCGCAGGGGCCCTGGTTACTTCTGGGATTGTACGGATTCTCCGCGATCGGAAGCGTAGACGAACCGCCGCGATTGACGGAATTGGTGTCGATGCAGTTCGACCAGGTGAAGTTGACTATGGTGTTGAGCCCGTGCCAATTGCGCTGCCGGTAGGTGACCTGCATAGAGTTGTAGCGAGAATAGCCGCCGTTGGTGAGCTGGTTGATGTACTTGAATGTAGGCACACCGCCAGTCTGGAAAACCGAGTCAAACGGCCGGTTGCAATTGAGAGAAGTGGGATTGTTAGCGCTCATCGGACGGCCGGTCAGCTGTCCGTACGGATCGCCAGTCGCGGGGTTGATCAAGTCGCTCCAGCAGCCGATCGGACGTAGATTCAGTTGGCGGTTCAGGAGCATGTCCGTGCCATGAGCGCCAACGTAGCTGACCGTGAGGACATTATTCGGGAACAGTTCGTGCTGGATGGTGGCGTCGTAGTATTGGATTCTTGGCGTCCGCAAAGGGGAAACCGTCCCGAATACGTTGAAGGGCGGCGTGCCCGTAGGATTGGCGCCATAAGTTTGGAAGGCCGTAGTCGGATTCGGGCTGCCTGGCTGCGGGCCGATGCAAACCCAGTCGGGAGACTGGGTGTTGACCGCAGGGTTGTAGCACGTATTGGGCGCAAATGCTTCGAAAAGAGTCGATAGGTTCGTGCCCAAGCTCGCGTTCCCATCGGCGGTGACCGAGAAGACCCCTAAGTCGGAATTGGTAAAGGCGCCAGCGCGCGCTCCCTGATAGAGGTAAGGGGCGAGGATGGCTGCAAAATTCGCCACGTCGTATGCCATGGTGTAACCAACTCGGAAAGCTGTCTTGCCGTTACCGAAGATGTCCCAAGCCAGTCCGGCGCGGGGCCCAAAATCATGCAGGTCCAGGTCATAAAGACGGGTGATCCCTTTGCCTAACTGGACCAGACCTTGGTTTGGGAAAAAATTGGAGCCACGATTGCCGGTTTCACCAAGCGCCCCGTTCAGATCCCAGCGCAGGCCGTAGCTGACGGTCACGCGCGGCGTCGCCTTCCACTCATCCTGGAAAAAGAGTCCAAGAGAAGGTTGGTAGATGTGGCGTGTAGTATCGCCGAAAGAGCGCGCAGCCCGATCCAGCCGGCCAAGCAGCATTTGCGTGAGGACAACGTCGTAGCCGGGGATCGGAATGTTATTCGCTGGGTCCGCGGCCGTAAATTCGTTGGCTCCCTGGAAACTGAAGAGGCCCGTCCGGGCGCGGTTCCGCAGGCTGCCGGTCGACGCGCGCTGATAGTTACCACCGAATTTGAACGTGTGGTTGCCTTTGATCCAGGTAGTATGGGCCGACACATCGTAGGTCTGAGTGGGGCGGGTGCTGAGCGGGTAGCCCTGGATGCCGCCGATGTTCCCATAGGTCACACTGCTGGCATAAACAGGCGGCACGCCGAAGTCTGCAGGGCTCAGCGGACCCGTGTCGATGCCCAGGCTCAGAGGATCAACCTTGTTATTCGGCGCCAGGATCTGGGAGAAGCGTGACCAGCTGAAGCGGACATCGAGGATCTTGTTGGCAGCAATGTTGTAGATCCAATTGCCGCCGGCAAACTGCACACGCGTGGGCACAACGCTGTTAAATCCGTCTGCGCTCAGGCCGCTTCCGGCTGCCGGGGGAATCGTATAGCCGAAGGCGGGACCAGACTGCACGCTGTCCGCATAAAGATAGCGGCCCGAAACACTCATTTTGCTGTTCAACTTGTGGTCGATCTTGACAATAAAGCTGCCGGGAAGGGTGTTGATGTCGGGAAGCAACACGGTTTGCGTAAACCCTCCGGGTTGCACAGTTGCGCTGGCGGCCGCGGGAGTACACTGGACAGTGCCGCCCGCGCCATCTGAACATGGGTAATACTTCAACAGGGCCAAGCCTGCAGAGTTCATCGGCAGATTATTTGTATTGGTGACGATAGGATTGCCGGTCCCGGCGTCAATCGGGCAAGAGGCTGTATTCCCGGGCGTGCAGTTGAAAAAGTTTGTCACCGCCTGGAGGTCGCCCTGAGTCGGCAGGATCACGTTGTAAGGAGCCAGTGACTTGTTTCGTTGCGCTTCGAAGTTGACGAAGAAAAAGGTTCGGTCCTTGATGATGGGGCCGCCCAGCGTGCCCCCATAATTATGATTGTGGTAGGCTGTCCTTGTGGACGAGAAAAAGTTGTTTGCATTGAGCCAGTCGTAGTCGCCAAAGTAGAAAGCCGTTCCGTGGAACTGGTTGGTGCCGCTCTTCAACGTCACGTTGATGGCCGCCCCGCCCTTGACACCGTTCTCAGCAGTAGGCAATTGCTGGACCGTATATTCCCCAATCGAGTCGTTGCCGAGAAGCGCGGAAGGAACCCCCAGGAGTCCGGGCTGGCCGACCAGCTCGTTGCCGTAAAAGCGGTCGTTATTGGGCACGCCGTCGATCATATAGTTGTTGGTGCTCGTCCGCTGTCCGTTGATGCTGACGTCCATAAAGCCCCCGCCCGGGGAGCGCTGCACGCCCGGTGTGAGGCCGAGAATGGATTTGAAGTCGCGGCCTTCGGTGGGCAGATCCAGGATGGCCGTGGTGTCCACGTCGGTGTTCACGCCTGGCGAGTAGTCCACCAGCGGCGTGGCCGCCTCAACCGTCACTGTTTCCGCCTTCTCACCCACCTGGAGCGCGAAATCTTTCTTGATGGTAATCCCGACTGCGACGTCTGCGCCGCTAAGGGACGTCTTGAACCCTTGTGCCGAAACACTCAGGTTATACAAGCACGGCGGAAGGTTCGACAGGACGTAACTCCCCGAATTACCAGTTGTCGCGGTACGCGACGCGTTCGTCGCGGTGCATGTCGCGGTGACGGTCGCCCCGGGCACAGCCGCCCCGGACGGATCGGTCACCGTTCCCGTGATTTCGCCGGTGATGATCTGCGCCGATAACAAGGAAGCATAAGAAAGAAGACCCAACGCGAATACGTTGAAAATACGAACGTGCTGAAGCTTAGACATACGCCCCACCCCGTGGGTTTTTGTGCCCCCAGTCACTCCCAAATGTGATTTATCGGGCATTCTATTCCGATCCTGCCTCTTGTCAACAACAATTCAAAGTCAATTCAAATCTGCAAAGTCCCATGAATCCTCACCGAAGACGCAGACCCCGCAACGGAGAACTTGTATCCGCGCGGCGGTTGATCCGGTTGTGCAAAGCCAGGGATGAGAGACAAACTTTTGACTTCGGTGAATCAGTGCTTCGGCATATCCTTTGCACTTGTAGGTGACAGCCATGAAAAATGCGGTCCTGGCTTTGTTAGTCTGCGCTCTTCCTTCGATTGCCGCGGCGCAGCTCACAGCGGTCCGCGCAGGGCGTCTGGTCGATCCGGATTCCGGCACGGTCCTCACCGACCAGGTCGTCGTTGTTGCTGGCGGGAAGATTCAGGCCGTGGGCAAGGGCTTGGCGATTCCGGCGGGGGCTAAGGTTATCGATCTATCCGACAAGACAGTGCTGCCGGGTTTCATCGACTGCCACACGCACTTGGCGGACGGCAAAGGGCTGGAGAACGGGGACCCTTTCAACGTGCTCAAGAAGACGGCGTCGCAAGTCGTGCTGGAGTCGGTGCCGAATGCGCGGGCAACGCTGCACTCCGGGTTCACGACTGTTCGGGATGTGGGAACCTACCGGGCACTGAACGATGTCGCGCTGCGCGACGCAATCGCCGAAGGAGATATCATCGGTCCACGCATGTATGTGGCGGGGGCCTACATCACCATTACGGGCGGCGCCGGAGCTATGACCGGCCAGGCGCCCGATATCCGACTGCCGTGGGATTTGCATTACGGGGAAGCGAACAGTCCGTGGGAAGTGCGGCAGAAGGTACGGCTGCTGGCGCATGACGGGGTGGACCACATTAAGGTGCTTTCGACCGGAGCGGTGCTGACACACGGGAGCAGCCCAAAGGCCACGGAGTTCACGCCGGAAGAACTACAGGCGGCCGTGGAGGAAGCGCGGAATTTTGGACTGCGGGTGGAAGCGCATGCGCACAATCCGGAGGGAATCAAGAACGCGATTCGAGCGGGTGTAGCGTCGGTGGAGCACGCGACACTGATTGACGACGAGGGAATCGCGCTGGCGAAGAAGAACGGCACCTATCTGGACATGGACATCTACGACGAAGAGTGCATCCAGGAAGCGGGTAGGAAGGGAACCATCCCAGTCGATTTTCTGGAACACGATCGCCAATTGGGCGAGAAGCAACGAGAGAACTTCCGTAAGGCGGTGCAGGCGGGGGTGAAAATGGCGTTCGGCACCGATCTGGGAGTGTGCCCGTACGGGACCAGTCCGAAACAGTTTGCTTTCATGGTCAAGTACGGGATGACACCGATGCAGGCGATCCAGGCGGCGACGTCGAATGCGGCCGACCTGCTCGGGCATTCGGATGTGATCGGGTCAATCAAGCCAGGAAAGTCTGCGGACATGGTGGCGGTAAGCGGAGACCCGCTGAAAGACATCAAGTTGCTGGAGGACGTCGAGTTCGTAATGAAAGAAGGCAAAGTGTACAAGGAGCGAGGAATTGTCGCGTGCCCGCAATGAAGGTAATGGTGTGAACGCACCTATTATAGGTGCGAGAACTGGACCAGCGGATGCAGCGAATTCCGCTTAAAGGCTGCACACGGTTTTTCCCGGGAACGTACAACTGCCCGGTAGTCTACAGCCTTGTTACGGTTTTGCGTCCGGATACTCCAGCCGGTAAAGCGGTTCGAGCCCCGTCTTCTTCAGCAGCTCTACGACCTCCGCAGGCGAAAGCCTCCGCCCCGGGGGTTCGTCAGCATTGGCGAACTGATAGCCAATCACCGCCATCATTGCCGTATGCATTCCCAACAGGCTTGGATGAATCCTTTCAAACGTATCCACAATCGTGTGGTGCCGCACGTCATAATCGCCGCGTTCGACGAGCAGGGCGTAGGCCGGCACACCGGCCACCATGAAGGATTCGTGATCTGAGTCAAAGTCCGCGTTCAAGGACACGCCGTCGGCACCTAGTGGCGCAAGCGGCTTGAGCAACTTCTTCGTCGCGCTTTCCAGGTCCTGGCGGCCGTTTAACTGCAAGCCCAGTGGCTGCTGCGCGCCGGAGTCTGTGTTGATCATCGCCCGAATGTTGTTCAGCTCCCCCTTATGCTGCTCCACATAAGCTCGCGAACCGTTAGCCAGTTGCTCTTCACCTGAAAAAAACACAAATCGAATGGTGTGCTTGGGACGGACATGGAGCGCTTTCAAAACCCGCGCCGCTTCGAGCACCGTGGCGACTCCTGCTCCATTATCGTTGGCGCCCTGTGCGGGATCCCAGGAATCGAAATGTGCTGTCAGCAGCACCATCTCGTGGCCTTCCCATCCCTCAATGTCTGCAACCACGTTGCGTTCGCGTCCTGGGCCGCGGTCAAACGGATTTTCAATGTCCAAACGTACTTTCACGGGTCCCTTGGCCAGCAATCGCCGGAGCAGTGCTGCATCTTCTCTCGCAATGGACAGAATTGGCAGAGGTCCTCGGGGATAGAATCCAAACGCCGACGTGTACAACATGCGGTCTGGCTTGTCCGAAACAATGAACATGGCCGCCGCACCGGCCTGCGACATTTGCCTCGCAATCATGAGGCGTGATCCAGCGTACGCAGAGGAAACGCCGCTGCTTTGCTGGTCGACGATAACTGCAGCGCCCTGAACCTTCTCCGGCAAGGGCGAACGGCCTGGGCCGAACGTCCCGAAATCCACAACCGGCACTTCGATCGGGCCAGGCGTCCCCGGAACCCATCCATACGAGCCGATGTAAAGGGAGCGATGCACGGGAGAAATCACTTCGCCCGTCGCCCGCCCATGCCGCCAGAGCGAACCTAGTTCGTATTCCTCGAAGTGCGCATTATTCAGTCCCGCTTCTTTGAGTGCCTTGAGAATGAGTTCGGCTGTTGCTTGGGATTCCGGGCTGCCCGTGATCCTTCCTCCGACTGTGTCAGTCAGCGTTTCGAGGAAAGCCGACGCGCCACCACGCGTCATTGCATAACCCACGATCCTCGCGATTTCCTCCTCCGCCTTTGCTGTATCGTCGGGCCTGAGCGTAACCGATTGCGCCGAACAGGTTGCCACCCACCCCAGCAATACAACGATGGCCGCGGAAAGATGACGCATCTTGTCCTCCTCAAAGGTTTTCCAGAGAGCCGCTTCTACGCGCGCTTCAGCAATGCGAGACGATTCGCTCCAGAGCCCGCGAACAGTTCGTCCTCGGGCTGTCTCAGTAGCGCCGTGTGCTAGCCTGATCTGGGCGTGGACGCTACCGGAAATTTTTTGCGACCGCCGATTACCTGTGCCTTGCTCGGAATACCGAGCACATACCGGGGAAGGCGTGATAGTATCCCGCCCCGGAGGTTCACAGAATGAACATTTTGGAGGCGTTGAAAAGCGAAGCGTCAAAGCTACAAAAGCAGTTGAACAGTGTCAACTCAGCCATCGGAATCTTGGGCGGAAAGAACGGCGTCGGTCGCGTCAAGGGTGGCAAGAAACGGCGCTTGTCTGCAAGCGCGAGAGCCAGAATAGCGAGAGCGCAGAGGGCGCGGTGGGCGAAGGTGAGAGCCGCAAGGAAGAATGCCTAAAGCCGCCATTCGTCGCTGAAGCTTACGTCGGTAGGCGATTTTGAGTGTCGTATGATTCCATGCGCGGAGCCAGGGGCAGATGGCCCTCATCGGTGCAAGAAGCGGGAGAGCAGTTCAAGCAACAAGATGAGAACTCCCACGCTACGCACGAGTGTACTCCGGAATCCGACCTCACGCTCGCCAGTAGTTTTCCGCTTTAGCCGAAAAAGCAGGTAGCATTTGAGCACAAGGAGGAACGCTGCAGACACGGTGGCCCATAGCCAGACTGGGGTGCTGGGGGGCACTATAAAAAGAGAGATGAGGACTCCTGGTTGACTTTTCTCCATCGTCTTGCGGCAGGAGAAAGCGAAATGAAAGCCTGGATGCTAACCTTGGTCAGCGTCGTCGTCGGGTTCGGCGATATCGATACCCACTTCGTCCCGGAGCCAGACGATCCAGTCATCGCGTATGCCAGGCAGCCCACCACCGACCCTGTTGCAGTCTTGAACCGTGAGATTGAGGCGGGAAAGGTTCGACTACGATTTGACGGCGAGCAAGGCTACTTGCGGTCGGCCCTCGATGCGCTTCGCGTGCCCATCGAGTCACAGATGGTGGTCTTCTCAAAAACCAGCGTTCAAGCACAACGAATAAACCCACAGAACCCACGCACACTTTTTTTCAACGATTCTGTCGTGATTGGTTGGGTCCGTGGTGGCTTTATCGAAGTAGCCGCACAAGACCCTCGGCAAGGCGTCATTTTCTACGTGCTGGACCAGACGCCTGTGGAGAAACCGCAATTCATGCGCCACAACGACTGCTTGACCTGCCACAACTCCAGTAACGCGATGAATGTTCCCGGCATGTTGGTTCGTAGCCAATTCACGGCGCCTAATGGCACAACGATGCCGTGGCTCGGCAACTACGTTTCCGACCATCGCAGCCCATTGTCGGAACGTTGGGGTGGGTGGTACGTTACGGGCAAGACGGGCGCGATTCGGCACATGGGCAATGCCGTCGTTACCAATGGAAGCAACCCCGAATCTCCGGTGATAGATCAAACTCTCCACTTGGCATCACTCGCCGGGCGGTTCGATACCAATGCCTATCTTTCCGAATATAGTGACATAGTTGCGCTAATGGTTTTCGAACACCAAATGCACATGATGAATTTGTTGACACGCATCGGCTGGCAGACGCGATTTCTTCTGCGAAATGGGAACGCACATGATATTAAAATGAATGGTCTGGGTGACTCGGCAAAGGACCTCGTGGACTACATGTTGTTTGTCGATGAAGAGCCGCTGCTAAATAAGGTCGAAGGTACATCGGGGTTTGTGGAGAAGTTTTCCGACGAAGGGCCGCGAGACAAGCGCGGACGGTCGTTGCGCCAATTCGATCTCGAACACTACCTGATGCGGTATCCGTGCAGCTACATGATCTATTCGGAGGCATTCGAGGCGTTGCCTTCTGAAGCAAAGGACGCAGTTTACCATCGGCTATGGCTAGTCCTGTCGGGAGCGGTGACGGGCGCAAAGTATGCACGTCTTTCGCGTACGGATCGACAGGTGGTATTGGAAATCCTGCGCGAGACCAAGAAGGGACTGCCTGACTATTTCGCCGGGGACCTGACGGTCTCACCTTGACTTTCGCTAGAGCCTGATTATTCGCCGTCCATGTGGAGGCTAGTACCTAAGATTAAAGTAAAACCCGCATTTATGACGCAGGCGCCGCTGTCACCTGCACCCCATGCGTCTCTGGACCGCCTGCGGAAGCGTTCGAGCCGTGACCCTGTTCAGATATGTTCTTTGGCGAACGACTCTCTCGGGAAATGCCCCCACACCGGCCCTGATACTTCGCGACCGACAAGGTGTTGACACACTCCGTCTGCAAGTTGCGTCGTGCCATGGGAGACGACATGCGTAAACCACGCGCTTGTGAATGCTACGGACGGATTCCGTTAGGTCACGATATGTTTCTTCTCCGGCCCGAGATTTCGACCTTCGCTGAAAAGTACAGGCAGCGGCACGCAGCGATTGACTTCCCGGATTACCAATCCAGAACTCAGCAGTGGGAAGTGTTTGGACTACACGCTCAGAACCGCAAGACGAGGAAAAGCGGCTCGGTACAAACGATCATCCAAGGTCAGAAGCCGGAACCCATGATGCAATGCGTGAGCTCCGATGAGGAAGTCGGCAAGAATTCGGCGCGGGCCGGAGTCCAGCTGTTTTCTTCGGCGAGCAACGTACTGTTGGAAGGCACGGCCCGCAGCGCGCCAGGTGGCTTCATTGAGATTCCAGTCCACCGCGATGCCTGTTTCTTTGCAGAAGGAATCAAGGAAGGCTTCCGACCTACCGGGCGCGGCGAGTAGCTCCGCGAAGACCGGCGCAGCAACAACTAGACTGCCCCGATCCAAAGCGGTATCAAGCGCCGAACGAGCCTGAGTGTTCAGAGTGTCGTCCTTATTCCAGAGGGCGACGAGAACATTGCTGTCAATCGCGGTGGTCATCGTCCGCGCAGCTTGCGAACCCATCGCACAACTGCCTTCTTCCCACTGGCAATGCCCGGGCTCCCGATGCCGCGATATTTTTCGAATGGGCTCTTGGCTCGCACAGGCCAGACGCGGACGCCCACTCTATCCCTCTCGAAAAGCAATTTGTCACCGGGCCGAACCCCTAGTGCGCGTCGAATTTCGTGCGGAACCGTAATCTGTCCTTTGCTTGTGATGCGCGCTGCCTTCTTCATGACAAGTTCCCTGTTCCTTACTATACCAGATCGCTCCTTACCTGGGTAACGTCAACGTGTTAGGATGTGTTAGGAACCAGCAAATGCTCACACTTGACATAAGTCGCGATCAAGAAATCGCGTGAGGCATCACCATTTCCCGATGCTACTCGCCGGATTTCTCAGCGAGCGTTTCGATCACAGCGATATTCTGCAGAAGAGTCTGAAATCTACGGCGCACAGAACTTCACAACACAGGTACTAGCGGCAAGTCTGCGGCACCCCATGCACGTGGTCGATGCGCCAAGTTGGGCTCGCATATAGCCACGGTGCCGTTCAAGGTGTCCGAGCAGTTCTTCGCGCATCCGCTGACAGATCGCGGTTCGGACGCGTTCTTGGAGGATTGGGAAAAGTCCCGCCCCGTGGTGGACGAAATTATCCACCCGCCAAAGCGCACAAGTCCAAACGGTAAACTGCTGAGCTCGTTCACTGCACGCAAAGAAAATCCTGAAGGGAAAACAGAGGGCTACAAATGTCGGAATCAAGCTATCCAGAAGCGTCGAAAGAACTTGCCAGCAAAACGGCGCGAACTCGCTCCCAGTATCCAAGCCGCATTGCAAACATTCAGCAAAGCGGACTTTACCGACGGTGCTTTGCCCGCTAAGACCAAACAGCTCATTGCGGTTGCCGTCGCGCACGTGACTCAGTCTCCATACTGCATTCAGGGCCACACAAAAACCGCGCTGCGGCATGGCGCTACGCAGCAGGAAATTGTGGAAGCGATTTGGGTCGCAGCCGAAATGAGAGCGGGCGGAGCCTATGCGCATTCGCCGATATCGCTCACGGCTATGGACGAACAACACGGTCAGGCTCCGGTCACGGCCTAACGGCATGGGAGGAAGTCGATTGACGGGCAGAACCACGGGAAGTACCATCACGCGAAGCGCAGTGTGCCAGCCCATAAGCTTATTGGGAGGGGGGGCTATGGCATCACCTAATCAACGCTTGGTTCAACCTGCCACGAAGAGTGAAGCTGACCTGGGCATTAGTTTCGATGGTCTCATCTCTCAGGCAGCCCTTTCTACTGCCCTCGTGTCCGTCTTTCGCGGCAAGTTTTGCGATGCGATCCTGCCGAATCGGAAAGCGACGACATTCAACAAGGAACAGGTCATTTACGAGGTGGGTGACCAGGAACGGACGTTCTTCTTTCTGCAGGACGGATTTGTAAAAGTAGGAACGGTTACTTCCGACGGTCACGAATTAATCTACGACGTGCGAAAGGGTGGAGACGTTGTCGGCGAACTCTGCGCATCCGAGCCGCGCCGCCCGGATCGCGCCGTAGCACTGGAGCAGACGGACGCCGTTCCGGTGCCATACCAGGACGTGATGGAGGTCGTGCGAAAACAACCGGATTTGCTGGAGCGACTAGTTGACGTGTTTTGCCGGGCTCTCACGAAGCGTATGCGCAAGTAAACACGCTGGCGGTGGATGACACTTGCGCTGCTCAAGTTGAACTCAGTCGTGGGAGTGACCGGCTTCTTCAATGTTCAGGGAACCTTGCGGAGTGTGGGAATTCAATGCGCCTTTTGCCATTCGACGGTGGATAACTCGCTGGCACCCGGCATTGGGCAGCGTCTTGACGGATGGCCAAATCGAGACTTGAACGTCGGAGCTGTTGTGTCCCTCGCTCCCAATTTGACGCCGTTCACAGATTTGCTCGGCGTGGATGCCAACACGGTGAAGTCGGTACTGGCGACCTGGGGTCCGGGTTGCTATGACGCAGAACTGAATAAAGATGGAAAAGGCCCTGCGCCCAGACGGGAAACGGGCCTGCACGCTGATCCCGCCGGCGTTCGGGCTGGCCGGTGTCAACTTGCATACGTGGACCGGCTTTGGCTCCGTGCCTTACTGGAATGCTTATGTTGGGGTGACTCAGATGCATGGTTCCGGCACCTTCTTCGACGCCAGACTCAGTGATCCCACGCAGTATCCGCTCGCTGCAAAAGATGGGTCATACAACACGCGAGGTGTGCCGGACCTGGTTACTTCGAAGCTGCCTGCTCTGCACTTCTACCAGTTGGCGATCCCCGCACCGAAGCCACCAGCCGGCAGCTTCGATGAAGACGCAGCGGCTCGTGGCAAAGAAATCTTCAACGGCCAAGGAAAATGCTCGACCTGCCGCATACCTCCGCTCTATACGGAACCCGGAAACAATGTTCATGCGCCGAGCGAGATTGGCGTGGATTCCTTCCAGGCTGACCGCCCGCCGACGCACATGTACCGTACGTCTCCCTTAAAGGGACTGTGGGGACACACGAACGGGGGCTTCTACCACGATGGACGTTTTGCAACGCTCAACGATGTGATCCAGCACTATAATAGCTTCCTCGGACTCGGTCTCACCGACCAGCAGGTGCACGACCTGGTCGAATATCTGAAGTCGCTGTAGCGCATAGCAACGACGTTAGCAGCCTTTGATTAAGCGGCTGCTGGTTAGGAACGTAACCGACTAGCCTAAGAGAAAGCGGCCTGGAAAGTACGATTCTGGAGTACCGCAGACAGGCGAGGAGAACATCGATGTTGACAATGGCAGCTGTGCTCATTGCGGTTGCGGCGCTCGGCGGAATTACATTGGCGACACTGCACCTTCGTCAGAAAGGGCTTCCAATGGCCCGCTTCCGAGACTATACCTATACGGATAAGCTCTTTGCAAAACATGGTATGAAGAGTGTTGGCTACTGGACGGCACTGGACGAGCCCGTGAAAAGCAGCACGTTCTTTTACATTCTAGAGCATCCGAGCCGCGAGGCGGCGGCCGCGAACTGGCAAGCCTTCCAGGACGATCTGGAATGGAAGACCGTGAAAGCCAAGTCCGAAGAACATGGCAAACTGGTCGAGAAAATTGATTCGACCTTCTTGACGCTGACCGATTTTTCCCCGCTTCCACGGATCTGAGACCAGGCTCCCTTATGGCTCGGTGCAGTTCCTCAGAGCGGGATAAGATTTTCCCGTCTTTTGCAGGGATCAAGCTATCTGGTCTTCCGATGTTTCTTGTGCGGATGGTGTTTGGTAGCGCCGCGCTTGGTCTCAGGAGTCTTCGCTGGAGCTACTGACGGGAGATCTGAATTAAAAGTGTCCGCTATCATCTTCCAACTGCCGTCCGACCGCTTCTTCCAAACCGCCATATCCTTGCCGTGGTCGGCGATCGGCTGGCCGTTGGGACCCTCAAGAGCCAGCTGGTAGGTATAGATTGTATACGCAAGATCACCTGCCCGCCCGACTTCCAATTTGTCGATCTGCCAATTGATATTGAAGCCCGGGCTGCCGATCAGCTTCTCCCAGCCCGCCCGGATCGCGGCTTTGCCATTTACCATCGGGGCATTGGGCGGAAGCCAGGAGCCATCCTCCGCATAGTTGGCGACTGCACCGTCAACATCCTTTGCTTGCGCTGCTTTCAGTGTCGCGGCATCCGCCTCGCGAATGGCACGCTCGTCCTGAGCGCGCGTATCCGCTGTTTCTCGCTGGCAACCGGAGCCGAAACAGACCGAAAATGCCAGTATCAGTGCTGATCGATGGCAGCTCATGTGGGCTCCTCCGCGGGGGAACAACGGCAAAGGCTACACCTAAGCTGAATTGAGGTCTAGCCTAGTCTAGTTTCTGTTTAGTTTCTGTCGCGACTCAACTCACGCTCCTGCAACAGATTGGCGCAGCCGGAAAGGCGGCGGGAGCTTAGAAACTTAAATCGAATCGCTGTTCAAAAAATCAGGGGAGCCAGCGATGTGCAAGGAGGCTCGCTGACTCCCCGCGCCTGGTGAGTCGTCTTCACAAATCTCCGCTATGCCAGCGGCATTGGAAAGTCTACGGCTATGCCCCCATCGTGTCTGTCAGCCGCTGACAAAAACTGGTGTGGGAATTTTGCTGACATTGGTTCTGCGGGATATCCACGGACCAAAATCATGGGCGGCGCGACAGCGGCTCAAGCCTTCGCGTTTCACGCTTTCGTTGATTGCGATCTCCTGCCAAATCAATCGCGGCGCGGGCGCGAACCGCGTCACGCAACTCTTCGATTTGCCGGACCATTCGACCTCCCCGTTGCGTTCCGCGTTCCTTCGCTGCTTCTAGACTGCCTTTTTGAATTGAGTACCGCCGTGGAAGATGTAAGCGTTTTTGTCCAGCCGCGTGATTTCGGCCTCATATATCTCACCAGTCGCGCCGAAGCGGAGTCCACTCGGCGTGACGGCGATCATGGCAGACCTTCGCTGAACAACTCGTAAAACGCTGCCCACGCAACTTCCGCGCCCCTGAGCGAGCATCACGGCCAGGTCGAGAGTGTAGTAGCCCTCGGAATCTTGCTTGCGGAAAGCATCCGTCAAATTGTTTTTCACGAGGTCAATTCACTCGTGGGGAATGTCTGTTTCCATGCCTCGGCCTTGGGTCGTCAGATACGCCAATTGCTCCGGGTTGTCCATGCGCGACCGCAAGTATGTCAGGCGATTTAGGCATGCGTGGGGCCTCCCCCGTTCGGCGTCTCGCTGCTTTGTTCTGCGTCCTACTGGTGTTGCTTCTGGCATTGACAGAGAACGGCGCTATCCACCCGTACGTCATCCTCGTTATTTTGTGCCTTTTGATTGCGATTTTGGCTGTTGCTGCAGCGCCCCACCTAGACGAGCAAAATCATGCCCAGCAAGGCTTAAATAGCTTCCTGTTTTTTCGCCGCGACCTCCTCCAGAACAGTAAACCCATCGGCAGCCGCCGTTCGGCGGCCTTGACGCACACAACTCTGTACTCGCAGCGGCGAGGTGCACTCGCTAGCAGATTCGGGTGATTCCACATCTGGGCCGGAGGGCGTGTCCATGAAGCGCAAATGGCTAAAAGTGCTTATGTTAGCGATGATGGCGGGCGCATCATTCGGCAGTCCAATGAACCCAAAAGAAATCGAAGACCTCATGCACGTCATGAACCAGACAAGAATTGAATTCACCGTGCCTGATGAAGACGACAACGGAGAGGGAGGCAAGACAGGTACTCACCAGGAGACCATGAATCATCTCTTTGAACCGTGGAACGGACCTCGCTAAACTCGTTTTTCAGATGCGGAGGTAAAACCATGAACGGACGAATACTCGTAGGTCTCTTTCTCTGCTCTCTTTTCCTCGTTGTCGGTGGAGACGCACAAAGTCCCGATATTCCGTTCTCCGGTTATATGCGCGCCGATGGAGAGAAGCCAATTTGGGCGTTGGAATTCATTAAAGTGCAGCCTGAAAATTTCGCCGTGGCGATGCAGTACTTGGACGACCACTGGATGCGCGTCCGAGCCGAAGCTAAACGCCAGGGTGCAGTTCTCGACTATCACCTCATCTCAAACGCGGGAATCGTAACTCCGGGCCACAAGGCTTGGGACCAAGACTCAATTGTATTGCTGACGAAAGACAAGAATATGGATGCCTTCATGGACAGCCAACACGCCTCCCGTCTGGCAGCCAATGGGTTCCGGTATGGGTATGGAGTGCTGCAGCCGGTGGAAGACCTTTTCGAACAGTTGAATACCCAAGTATTCGTGGAAGAGCCGGACACAAGCACCGGGTTCAAGCTTCTCACCAAGCAGTAGGGCTTCGGCCTTCACGCAGGCTTATTTGCGGGGGAGCCGCGTGCGCACGAGCTTCGTTCATCCAGTCGATGCCGCCATAACCTTACGCACAATGCGGCCCTGTTGAATGAAATAAGTTTCCGAAAACATGTATGTTCTAAAGCTTTGGCATTCCCATGGCCATGATAAGCCAAGGCTGAGGGAAACCCGTCAAGTCCCGTCACATAATGCGATAATGCCGACGACAATCCGATTGAAGAGGGCGAAATCCTGCCTCCTGGCGCGCTGGATGGCGAGGCTCCCGACCAACAAAGGCTCACGGAACCCAGCGGTCACGAAGGCGCGAGTTTTGAGCATCCTACCACCAGCAATGAGTCGCTCGCCATGCAAGCGGTGTGTGGGCAACGTGCCCCTTCACGGAGACCGCATTCGTCCGCATTCTCTCTAGCCCTGTATCACGAGGAAAGCGCCATGAAGAGGCCGAAGGAACGACCCTTTTCAAAAGAATACAAAGAAAGAATAATTTGGGTTGCCAAACCTACCCTCAGTTTCGATACACTCGGCGTGACGCCATGTCCACGCTCTCGCGACGCGACCTGATCAAAACGGCCCTCTCTGGAGTCACGGCAGCTTCCCTTCCGCTTCCGTCTTCGGGGAACGGGGAGCGGCAGAGCGCTCCAGTCCAGCGCAAAGGTCGAATCCGTCAATCGGTGGCCCGCTGGTGCTACAAAGATATTCCCCTCGACAAGCTGTGTGCTTACGGCGCAGAAATTGGCTTGAAAGCCGTGGACCTCCTCAATCCGGACGAATACGAAGTACCCGCGCGCTACGGCTTGGTTTGCAGTATGGGTTATGCTTCTGGCGGCGATATAGCGAACGCACTGAACCGCGTCGAGAACCACGCCAAAATCGAAGAAGGCTTTCGCAAATACATTCCGCTGGCAGCCAAGGCTGGCGTGCCCAACGTTATTACGTTTTCCGGAAACCGCAACGGCATGTCCGACGAGGAAGGGGCAAAAAATACCATCTTGGGGCTCAATCGCGTGAAAAAAATTGGGGAAGATCACGGCGTCACAATCTGCCTGGAACTCCTCAACAGCAAGGTGAATCACAAAGACTATATGTGCGACCGCACCGCATGGGGCGCCGAAGTGGTACAAGCCGTCAACTCGCCACGCGTCAAGCTGTTGTATGACATCTATCACATGCAGATCATGGAAGGAGATCTGATCAGCACTATCCAGAAAAATATCGAGTGGATCGCGCACTTCCATACTGGGGGAGTTCCCGGGCGACACGAACTCGATGGCACCCAAGAAGTCGAGTGGGATGGGGTGATGCGCGGCATCGCCGCTACGAACTTTCGCGGGTATGTGGCCCACGAATTTGTGCCGTCGCGCGATCCGCTCTCTTCTCTTCGCCAAGCCGTGGATCTCTGCGACGTTTAGTGGCGTTTCTCGACTCCCATCACCCAAACGACGCTGGCGCCGGTGTCCTAGATCCTCCCCTCCCTTCACAACCTCCACCCGGCCCTATCCCCAGCGCTTCAGCCTCTTTGTTGCTTCGCATCTTCGGCGGTCTGCTTCTCGCTGGACTGGCCACAGAGATTTTGTTTTCGCTTTTCGGCCGGCACTGAACTTTGCGGATTTCTTGCCGTCCAACGCAATGGCGTCATGTATTTGGTATTTGACAAACGCGTACGTAGATGGGTGACCCCAGTTTAAGCCTTGGTGCTCGTGGTGCTCCACGGTAAATTTGTTCTAACGGATGACCGCAGTATGATCGATTGGGGAGCGTTCGGGGCGCCAAGGCGCGTGGATTGCGATGATTTGTACCGTCAGCCGCAGACAGCTCTTCAGCATCGCAGAATTTCGCTCTGCGTTCGGCCAGCGGTCAGGGAAGAAGAAGTTGCAATGGTCCGGTGAGGACGCCTAGCCGCTGTGGGAGGCACAAGAGTTTTCAGTCATCCGCAGGTAGTCGAAGACCAAGCGCACGTTGCGCGTGAGTTGTCGCATTTTCTGCGCCACACTTCCTGAGCCTTTGGATTTGATCACACTGATGGCGAAACGGCGTAACCTGGTCATATTTTCCGGGCCGTGACCGGTGCGGATGCGACTGCGGTCTTCATCATAGTTCCAGTCGATGATGTAGTGACAACTGTTCTCAATGGCCCAGTGACCGCGGTTGACTTTGAGAACCTGATGCGAGCCGGCTTGTTGGGGGGTCCGACTGGTGATGCCGTAGGCAATGTCCAGAGTGCTTTCTCCAGTCTTTTTCTTCGTGACGTGCCGCTCGATGACGAAAGCTTGGGCCACGTGAGGAAAGTTGAGGTAATCGTTCAGCTCCGTGGTGGTCCAGATCTTGCGGGTTTCCACTCGTCCGTGATCCGGGGGCGTATGCTCCACGAAATGCGCTTCCCCACGATCTTGAAAATAGAGTTTCAGATCTTCCAGAACTCCCGGCTGATTGCCTTTGACGGTGAAATGGTAATGCGCCTTGCGCTTGGTGACCAAATAGTCGGCCAGCTCGCGCTGCGTCAGCAGGGCATCGGCACTGACCTCCTTGCCCTCAATGGCGATGGCTTCGAGCAGTGGGATGGCGGTCTTGATCTCGTTGGTGCGTTTGACTTCTTCCTTTTCCTTACCCGCTACGGGCAAGGTGCCCACTTTTTTTGAGTGTAGCAAGTTTTGGTCTGATGACCGACGACGCTCATAACATGAGTTTGCTGGCCCTGCTCATCCAGGGCGTTGCACATGGTCTTGCCGTCGATGGCCAGACTCTCATCCCCTGCGCCATAGCGTTCGTTCCAGCATTGCAAGGCGCGATCCAGATCGGCGGGCGTGACGCGGATTAGCACGTTGCGGAGGATGGACTCGCTGGGCACCACATAATGGCCCTGTTCGCGACGGCAACCGAAGCGCTCCCGCGATTTCTGCCCGAGGCTTTGGGCCCAATCCGCAATGGCCTTGTACCCGCGCATCCCGCAGAGTACGCCCCCGGCGGCTATCCCCAGCACCGTGGACAAACGATGTCGCCGCCCTTGGGTCCGGCGCGGATCGGGAATCTGCGAAAAGAAACAGGGTAGCGAGCGCATCTGCTCGGCAGTGAGCTTCATTTTCGAGCCTCCTAGATGATAGGGTGGGGAAAGAATCGTGCGGCACAACAACCGACGGGCATCGGCCCGCAGCAGTTTGAGAAAGACCATCTTGGGGGATGCGGGTGTGGCCGTGTATCCCACACGAGTCCGGCGAAATCCTCGGGTGTTCCCGACATAGATCCAATTCGCGGCCCGATACACCGTCCCGCGATGACGCTGCGGGTCGACAAAGGTTTCCAGCAACACCACGCCGTGCCCGAACGCTTCTTCCCAATCCCTCGGCAAACGCCTTTGACAGAGAGAGAGAACGCGGGACCCCAAATTGAACAGGTGCCAGTCGGGAAGAATCAGAAAGCGGCTATTGTTGACCACCAGCTTCAAGCGGGCATATTGCTGGCGGAAGCTCCAACCGATCCAGCGATCGCGTGCCGCGCACTTCAGTGCCGAGGCCGAAAAGCTCAACAGCGCGACCCATTGCTCCCGCCAGCTCGCCACGTACCAAAGCGTTTCTCCAATCTTGGGCAAATGGCCCAGGTAGTGATGCTCTCGCATGAGCTCCTGGTAGCGAGGCTGTTCG
>QHYH01000210.1:15770-21888 GCA_003223215.1 Acidobacteriota bacterium | reverse complement strand
TATCCAATTGAGGCCAGACCGTGGTGCCGCTAATGCCAAAATAGCGAGCAACTTCGTCACGAGTCTGGTCGGAGTTGCATAGTACAAGCTTGCCGCGGCCGCTAAAACGCTCGAGCACCATGGAAGACCACCATTTCAAGTAAAGGTAGCCTGCACGGGTAATGAAAGGGCGAATCGCCTCCGCCTGACCCCGGTACGTTCCGTGGAAGAAATGAATTTGCTTGAGAGTCGGAGAAAAAAGCCTCAAGGGATAATAGCCGACATCGCTATTAGAAATCACCGCAGTCACATCATTCCCTAGGCGCCGTTGCGCCCATCGGCCAACGAAATATCCGACAAGGGTGGCCGCAATTTTGCTTTTGAAGCTGCCTGGCGTCGAATTAAGCCATCGTGGGAGCGCGTTCCTTCGGTGAGCAACTTCAACGGAATAACCCCTTGACTCCAATCCGGTTGTGAGTTCGCGAACGAAATGCTCAAGCCCGCCGGGTCGGTCGGGCGGTTCGGTTGTAAGGATGAAAACCCGGCGATTCATTCTTCGCGCTGGACGACGACCATGGAGTGAACCTCTTCCGCAATCTGCCAGCCGGCAAATCGGGCGTCTCGAAATAGGCTCTTCACGACCTTGACTGGCCCGTCGCCTGGCGTCGGCCACCCGCCCGGAAACACGCGCGCATCATGGAAAATGGCCGCGCCACCCGGGATAACAAAGCGTTGCCATTTTTCCCAGTCCTGCCGAACAGCTTGCTCTGAGTGGTCGCCATCAAAGAAAACCAAATCAATCGGCGTGGTCCAGTCGGCCGCTGCTTTCGAGCCGAACTCTTTGATCCACGCCACAGTACCGTTCTGGCATCTGTCTCGTTGCATTGATCCATTGAATGCGACTCAAATGAAAGGGGTCGATAAGATAGAGAACGGCATCTGAAGACATCGCTTCGCGTAGCGCCAACGCCGACGCACCTTCGGCAACTCCGATCTCTACCAGTCTTCTGCGTCCGCGAGCCCATCGCTTGAGGGTCGCGTGCTCTGCACTTGTATGCTGGGCAAAAATCGGGCGCAGTCCCAACCAGGCGAAAACAGGGTGCCGTGTCCGTCGATAGATCCACGGTACCCGGCATGATTCTGGGCTTTCCATAAAGGGCCGATAAAATAATCGCGCCTGGTGTCGCATCTGATCAGTCACTTCATTTGCTGGCTCCGTTGGGCCGGGCAAGAATCCATCCGTGCTTGTCGGGTGTCTCGTCAAAACTAGCCTGCATTATCGAATATCTTAACCCGATGAGTAACTCCTTCAGATGCCCCAACGTTCCGTGTACCTCAATGAACAGTGCCGGACGAAACCGACCCAGCGTGGCAACAGCGCCTTTCAGGGCTTCGACCTCTCCGCCCTCGATGTCCATCTTAATCCAATCAACTCGCTCCAAGTTCCGCCGCGCAACAAGATCGTCCACCCTTGCTGCCTCGATGACCTCGGGCCCCCCCTGTTCGTCTATTTTGTGCCATACAGGTTCTTCGCCGGGGCGCCAGCGTATTCGGCCGGAACGGGACCAGGCCGCGAGCGGCACTACTTCGCAGTTCATAACCTGGTTGAGAGAAAGGTTTTTTTCCAGCTGATGCCGGTTGATGGGGTCAGGCTCGAAAGCGATAACGAGCCCCGTGGGGCCAACTGCACGGGCGGCCCGAAGCGAGTACCAACCGACATGCGCTCCGATATCCACAAAAACATGCCCGGGTTCGGGGGAAACCCAAGCGACTGGCTCGTACGATGGTAAATGCAGCATACATTCCATGGCGGATTCATCTTGCGGGCAAAACCAACACTGCAGGGATGGGCTCCACAAGAGATGATTACGTAGGGAAAAAGGAAAACGGTACCAATGCCAGGGACTGTGGAGCCAGCCATCTTGAGGTTTGCTTGTGAGAGCGCGAACGAGAACGTAGGTGACCTTGTTGACGACTATCCTCCCAAGTGTAGCGAGCTTGAGGGTATGGGTCCTACGTGCAGAGTCTCGGAGCTCCTTGGTCATTTGGTGCGCCTCGGACGAGCGGTACAAAGCTTACGGGCAGGATCACGAGATGACACGCCAGTCCGTCACCCTGTGCCGCCCGCTATCATCAATACAGCTTGACTCCTCGCTGGAGAGCCCCGCGTATTTTCCTCCATCGCAGCAAGGAGGCCACCGGCATAGCGAAGTGTTTCCAATGTGGAATTAACCCCAGGTGAAGCAGCTTGGTAGGAAGTGCGGAGGCCTTAAACGCGGTCTTGAGGGGCTGCTCATTGAGTGCCATTGCTGCCTGCACATCCGCCTGAAGTGCCAAAGCTTCCAAGAGGCTTCTCTCGTAAGTTCCGGTGACTCCTTGGAGCTGGGCAGCCCATCTAAATAAACGGCACTGAAATTCAAGACTTTTTGGGTCTCGGACGAATTGGTTGCACTCGTGATGCCGGTAGGCAGAGAGTCGTTTAGGCAGGTAAATGAGTCCACTGCGTGCAGCGCCTAACAAGAGCGCACCATCTACAGCGAGCCCAAGAGGTTCCGGAAGTGGGAGGAGGTCGGCGACCGCTTGCCTCCGCACGCAGAGTGTGTTCACCACGCCGAATGTTCCTTGGACGCCACTGCGCGGCCGATAGGTAAAACACATGAGTAAGGCATCCCGAAAGGACAAATGACGACGGAGATGTGGGCCGTTGTCTCCTGGCTTGCTCCCATATAAGAAATTGCCTTGCCCATCGACATAGAAGGCATCATGTGTCAATCCGCCCGCCACGGTTTCTGACAAGACATCGATCGTTTCTTCGAGCTTCTTAGGTAGCCAATAGTCATCGGCATCCAGATGGCAAATCAGATCGCCTTCCGAGGCAGCGAATCCTCGGTTAAATGCGGCAGCTTTCCCCTCGTGTTCCTGCCGAATGTATTTCACCCGGCAGAAACTTGTAACAATCAAGATGATTTCGTCCACTGGCCGAGTTTGGGACATCACACTTTCCAAGCAGCGTGGAAGAAACCGACCGTAGTTATAGGCACAGATAATGACGGACGTCTTGGCACTCACAGAGATGAGTATACTCTTTCTGTTTGCGCTGCCACCCAATCCCAGACCATTACGGTAAAATCCAAATTGCTTGCCGAGTCCTCATTGACGTATCAGCTGATCCGTTTGAATAAAATGTTCCGATATCCGTCCACGGTAAGCGTGCCATCAACTTTAGTCTCCACTCCGTGCCTATCATAGAAGAACGGCCGATATCCCTTTCCCGACAAAAACCTATAGACAGGCCACGCCTCAAGCACTTTTGAAGCAAGGAGCGTAGTATTGAATTCGACTATCAGCCAAGGCGACCGCTGTTCGAGCAGACCAACAGCTCCTGCAAGCGCATTGAGTTCGTGACCTTCTGTATCGAGCTTTATGCCAACCAGTCGGGTGGCTACCAGCTCGTTGTTTAACAGGAAGTCGAGACCTCTGGTCCGGACACTAATAACGTTTGAGCCTTCAAAATAACCCGAGGAAATAGCAGAAAGGTTGTGTTGCGTGTCACACACGAATTGGACGACGTCGTCAGCTTTGGAAACCGCCTCCGGGAATCGGTCAACTAGTGCTTCCCTGCCATTCAGCTTTATATTTTGAACCAACTTATCGAAAGTAGCTGGGTTTGGCTCAAAGCTAAAAATTCGTCCGTTCGGCAATACCGAAGAAGCAGCCACAAGTGTCCACAGGCCTATGTTCGCGCCGACGTCAATAAAAACGTCTCCGGAGCGGAGCTTGCGACGCAAATATTGCAACTCGGCCCACTCTTCATCCTCTAACCAAACCATTCGTTCGTAAGGCATGTCAAGTTGCACGTTGAGAACGGATCCGTCTGGCAACCGGGCGATCCTCCGCTCGCCGTGGAGCACAGTGTGTTCCCAGATCTTCCTTAGCCGCCACTTGCCCCGAAAAGCAGGCGTAACTCTCAAGAAGTTTCCAAGAATGTCTCTCATTGCACGGGCACTTTGTTCAAGAGAGACGAAATCGTGAAGGAGGTTTCCGTACGTTCCCCACAAATATAACGCATCGACAGGAGGAAAAAACCTGTGTGAGTGGTTGAAACGTCGCGAATGACCTGACCTATCAGCCCGCAGATTGCGAAGTGAGTTCCACGGACAAGCGCAGACAGGTAGCGGGCGGTAGAAGTCTTAGCGCTCATACCGACGAATAAGCCTTTTCTATTTCCGCCGCCACCCAATCCCAGTCCATGACACTAAACTTGCGAGCGGCTTCTTTGCTCAACCTGGAGCGCAGGTCATCTGATTCTATCAGCAAGCACATTAACCGGCTCAGTGCATCAACTAGGGCAGCACCGTGCTTCCGAGGACGAATTAACGCGTTCAATTCATTTGTGCAATAGTAAGCAGCACCAGTGCCCTGGCTAAGGATCACGGAAAGGCCGTAGGCCAATGCATCGTGAACGGCCAATGAATAAGGATCATAATGACTCGGATGAATTAAAGCGTCTACGGAACGATGCAGCTGACTCATTTTTTGCCGCGCTAGTTCGACACCAATTATCCCACTCCCTGGGGTAACGTCCTGGTCTGGCGCGAGGACTAGGTAGCTGTTCTGAAATCGAGCCTTTGTCAAATGAAACGCTGCCAGAGCATCGGATAAGTTTTTCACGGGATCGGTCCGTCCCACAAATATAAAAGAAACAAGAATCCAGACTCCGGAAGACCCAACGTGCGCCGCAGAAATCTCTTGGGCGTAGCGTCGGTATTCGGGGAGTAGCCACCCGGAATCACAGAGATCTTCCTCTCTCGAATTCCGTAGAATCTTCTGATTTCCGACCGAACCTTTGGGCTAATGGCAATCACAGCATCCGCAGCCTGCCCGCACATAGCATCCCTGACGATGTTTAGCGGGACGTCAAGGCCATTCCATCCCACGAGGTTTTGAAACCACCGCAACGCAATTTGCATGCCCAGGATAGTGCCATAGTATGTTTGAAGCATAATCGGACGCTGGAGGCCTCTGCGGATTCTCGAATTCTGAAACCCTCCCAGTCCATGTGAGTGAACAACGTCGAAACCACGAGTCCTCTCGAGATCCCAAGTATGCACGGGAAGGTCGCTGAACACCTGACTCCTTGTGGCAGTCCAAGGAGGCTGCTTCAATTGCACCTCGAAGCCCTGTCGTACCTGTGCTTCGGCCAAGCTACAAACCCAGTTCTGCAACCCGCCGAGGCCTGCTACCTCTCCTAGATGGATGACGCTCAAAGCCTTCTCCTCGAAACACTTCGATGCGCATGTCCAAAAGTGGACGCTCGAAATGGACCGATATTCTTGCCAGCACGTAAGAGATGGCGGCCGCGGCCCACTCGCTGCAATTCCTTCCCGAGAAGTCGATGTGCTGGTACGGTCCCTCAACAGACGCGCCTCGCCTGGTCAGGGCAAGCAGTAAAATCCATACGTAAAATAGAGCAATCGAGGTATAGCCGACAGATTGCATCAGTAGTGAATTGTCACCCGCCGACGATGTTTCATGAACCTCACGACGATCGGGCAAGCATCGCATCGACTACAAAGTTCGAGCTGCTCGACGGCATCGTGTCATTTCCGGGATGCATCAAGCTCTCGGACTTCCATTTCGCAAGGTAGATTCAGGATCCCCTGGAATTCGTCCGCAGTGTTAGTCATGGGCTTTGTGCCCACGACCAATTCCGGAACAGCCCACCACGGATCCGTCCACCTGTGCCCGTCGTAAACTCCAGCCCTCCATCGGTATACCCCTGGTTTGAGTGGGAGCGTTGGCAGACGATGCCGAAATTCAAATGTGCCGGATTCCAGTGCGGCAAGTTCAAAATTCCCATGCCAGATGATACGCCCTTGATCATCAACCAGGAGAATGTAGTAGAGTCCCTTCAGGATTCTCTGAGGCAGATCGATAACAACCCGGAAGCAGACCGGGCCAAAGTGCTGGAGGACATTCCCAGGCCTGCGGCCATCGACGAGTAGTTCCCACGTCTTAAACTGTATATCTCTGCTTGAAAGACCCTGGTCCGCAGACTCTTGCGGTGCTCTCTCGGCAGAAGCTGTTTCGTAGGCAGATACTACATCAAGGACTTCGCCATCTCTCTTCACCGCACCGC
>QHYH01000210.1:14246-15597 GCA_003223215.1 Acidobacteriota bacterium | reverse complement strand
TTCAAGTTCAGCGAAGCCGACGATTTCGTCGAATTTGCGGGCGATCTCGCGCTTGCTCATGCCCAGAACAGCACCGGAAAGGAACGTGTTTTCGCGGCCTGTCAGCTCGGGATGAAAGCCAGTGCCGACTTCGAGAAGGGAGCCGACGCGACCGCGAATCTCAGCCCAGCCCGTAGTGGGGCGCGTAATGCGTGAGAGGATTTTCAACAAAGTAGTCTTGCCGGCGCCGTTGCGTCCGATGAGGCCGAGGACTTCGCCTTCGCGGACGTCGAGCGAGACTTCTTTGAGGGCCCAAAATGTTTCAGGGTGCGAGCGGCGAAGAAAGCTCAGGGGCGAACGAAGAGCACGTGTGAAGACATCACGTAGGGCATGGTAGCGCTCGTGCTCGCCGATGCGGTAACGCTTGGAGATTTTTTCAGCTTGTATGACGGTAGTCATAATCTCTGAAACCAGCGAGCGATCTGCTTGACGGACTGTGGCAGGCAAAAGAGGGCCGGATTAGAAGAAACTCGTCGAGTTCAAGACGAGCACAGGCCGGCCAGCCAGCATATCTGTCAATGAAGGAAGAAAAACTCCCCTGCTTAAAAAGCAGGGGCATGGCGCTCGTGAAGCCACGAATGACGATCGTAGTGCTAGACGCGATCGGCAATGGTCGTCTCCATGCGATTGAAGAAGAACAGGCCGCCGAGGAGGACAAGCGCGACGGCGAAGGCGGAAGCGAGAAGAAGCAGGCCGGGAGCGTGGCCGCGGCCCGTGATTGCCCATCGGAAGCCGTCAATGACGCCGGCCATGGGATTGAGGCCATGACTGGAGAGGCGAACATCCAGAACTGGACGAGAAACGTCATGACGTACCGGACGTCACGATATAGAGCGTTGAGCGCGGAGAGCCAGAGGCCGACGCCGAGAGCAGTGAAGAGCGCGAGGAGGAGAAGAATAGGAAGCCAGAGAGCAGCAAGCGTGGGGCGAATGCCGTAGGCGAAACAGAAGATGGAGAGGACCGCGAAGCCGATGGCAAAGTCCACGAGGCCGGAAAGAGCGGTCGAAATCGGAAGAATGAGGCGGGGGAAATAGACCTTCGTGATCAGGCGCTGGTTTTCGACGACCACGTTAGTGGTCGACGACAGAGAGTAGGAAAAGTAAGTCCATGGGACGAGCGCAGCGAAGTAGAAGACAGGATAAGGGAGCCCATCAGAAGGAAGCTTGGCGAGGCGGCCGAAGAACAGAGTGAAGACCAGCATGTTGAGTACTGGTTGCAAAATGACCCACAGGACGCCGATAGCGGTTTGCTTGTATCGGATCTTCACGTCGCGCCAAACGAAGAAATAAAGGAGTTCCCGGTAGGCCCAGAC
>QHYH01000210.1:517-14191 GCA_003223215.1 Acidobacteriota bacterium | reverse complement strand
CGGTGATGCAGTGAGAGAAGCCATGGGCAATTCAATCAAAACCCCGAGAGAAACCATTGGGTATCGGATTAAGGATAACAGAGAAGAGGAAGTCGGGAGAAAGCCAGCGAGAGGAAGAATCAGGGAGGGGGTGGATTCTTTTCGAGTTGCTGGATGTCGCGTTGTTCGATTTGCTGCATGAGGTTCGTACGCTTAAAGAAGTAACGACGAAGATCGGCGGAGATCTGCCGCGGCACGACGAAAACTTGATTATGTGCGACTTCCGAAAACGAAATCGGACCGCGCGGGGGAATCAGGTGCGCGCCCCATTGGAAGATCAGCCCCGCGTTCCACAGAACAAAGAGAAGCAGGAGCGCCGTGGCTGAAACAAATGCCCAGCGCACCGAGCGGAAGAGTCCTCCAATGCGCTGAAGGAAGAGCGCCAGGCCGAAAACGAGGATAGCCGTAAGGGAGATAAAGAAGCGATTCCCAAAGGAGGCCAAGCCGTGCCAGTAGGGATAGCTCGAGATCAGGTAATAAAACGCGGCGGCGCCCACGCTCAGATAGGCCGTGACGCGCTTGGCGGAACGCGGCGCGAGAGCAAGGCCAACGAGCGAAAGAGCGAGAATTGGGGTCCAACTTAGGAGTCCGTGTTCCGAAGAAAGGAGCACGAAGCGCCAGTTGGGCGCAGTCCAGTCCCAGGGCACGCCGGAGTAGGAACCGAAGCGGAAAAAGCCGCCGAAAATGATCGCGCGGGTGATCAAGGTGGGCACAAACGCAAGCCCTGTCGCGGCGAGGAACAAAAGGTTTGCAGCGAAAAGGCTGCGCACTCCGTGAAAATCTTTCGCTCGGACCAAGTTCCAATAATCGGATAAGGCTTCGATGAGCGGCAGTGTCAGAAGAACTCCGTTCGGGAAATAGACATCAATCATCAGGCCCGCCACGAAACCTTTAAGGGTCCACTCGAAGAGCGTGCGCCACCCCCACGTACGATCCCAATACCAGAGAAAAAGGGCCACGGCAAAGGCGGATTGCGCGTGCGACCAGGCTGGATTGAAATACATATACACGGGGAGCGAGCTCGCGCCCCAAATTCCAACTGTGGCGAGAAAGGCCCAATGTGCCGCGACATATTTTCGCGCGAGAGAGTAAGAGAGAAGCAGGCCCAGAAACCCATAAAAAGCGGTGCCCAGGGCCATTGCCAGAAGGTACGGAAACGAGAAGCCGTCGGCAGGAATGTGCGCGCCACGAGCGTCCGAGAGAAGCACAAAACCGTGGGCCGCGACCAGGAATGGCGCCCAGAGGAGCGCCGGACCGACCGTAAACTGGTTGCTGATGTATCCGGTTTCCGTGTATTGGCTCGGAAGCAGCTGGCCGCTGGGCATGGTGCGGGATTGCGAAAAATTGAGATTGGCGTGACGCCAGTCTTCTTCGAAACGCAGATTGTGCTGAATGAGCGGAGCGCGGACGTACGCGTAGTAACCGACGCCGTCGCCGTGGACGATGGGATTTACCAGCGGAAGCGTGCACAGGAAAAGGATCAGCAGAATTCGTGGGTAGCGACGAGAACGATCCACCGGGGGAGATAAGCCGGGAGATGCATTGAAGAGCACGGCCGGCGTCTCCGCCATCTCTTGATATCCTTTCCCTGAAGGGAGAGAATTCCTACGGGTCTCACGCTTCAAGCCTGATTTCTGCTTGACGTTCTTGCCGTGGTTTTCCTGGCTGCCCCTCCCTGACTTCGACATATTCCTGATGGACAAGTCTCGACGAACACGACGGCTGGTTTTTGCTAAGGTCGTTCGACGACTTGTGTACAAAATCCTTTCTGATGTTGGCAATTTTGTTGTACAACTTCGAGACTTAACCTTGGCCTACTTCCAGTGATGCGCGGGCGATGTGCTGAAGTCCTGCAAGCGCACAGGTAAAGCCGGCTTGCAACTCTCCTCCGTCCGAAAGGCCGGGCGAGATGCCACGCCCGGGGCCAAGAGTTGCAGCGTCTGGCCGATACTGTAGATGAATTTCAGCTGAATTGTAAATCTAATTAGACGCTTTCTCGTGCGCAGGAGGTCTCCGGTTCAAATCCGGGCGCCCGACCACAAAGCACAGTGGCCCTCGAACCCAATAGTTCGGCGACCGCATCCATGCTCATGCAGCGTTCGAAGGGTGTCGTAATCCCTAACCTAACGGCAAAAGCGTGACGAGTTGGCGGAGCACACAGATGAGCGAGAAGCTGGTTGGTTGACGTCGCCGTACGACTATTTCCGTTGCTCGCCGCTGGCCGGAGCGGCGATACCCAAGAAGACTAAAACCGCACGATTCAAGCGCACCATATCCTCGTCGGTGACGCGGCCGACACGTGCGCCGATTTTCGTTTTTGGAACGGTCGTGATCTTATCCACCATCAATCGGCAGACGGCGCGCAGACCGTTGGCTTGACTCGGCTCGATCGGCAGTCGAAACAGAGAAGCAACGGTTGGGTCAGTCGTGAATGCACACACCGTGACGGAATTCGTCATGTCGAAACGGTCGTCTTGGAGGATCACAGCGGGACGGGGCCTTCCCGCGTAGTCTTTGCCACCTGCAACCGTCCAAATTTCCCCGCGCTTCAACTCGTGCCCCGGTCAGAGACAGCGTCGATAAAGTCCTGATCCTCCTCCGCGTGGGGGCTCTTAGAGACGGCGAGGGACTGGCGGTGCGCTTCTGCCGCAAAAGCCGGTGATCGCATGTCAGGTACCCAAATCTGAATGGGCCGCAATCCCTGTTGGCGCAGTCTCTTGCGATGCGCCCTGACCTTATCCCGAGAGGACTTGGATCGAGTGCGTGTTCCCACTTTCCGCCTCCGCGACTGGTTACATGTAACCTATCACAACTTCCTGCCAACACCAGTCCCAAGTGACCCGGGCGAAAATTCCTCTCGACGCTGTCCCTCGGTTCGCCCCGGGTGCGCGAACCGGGATGCCCCTAAATCTCTAAACACTCGAAGAAGCGCTGCTCGGGCGATGTGCTGAAGTCCTGTAAGGGCACAGGTAGAGCCAGCTTGCGGTTCTCCTCCATCCGAAAGGCCGGTTGTGATGCCACGCTCGGGCCAAGAGTACAGCGTCTGGCAGATACTGTAGATGAATTTCAACTGGATTCTGAATCTAACCAGACGAGTCGTGGTTTTTATCTTGTTGGTTCGAGGCGAAGTAGCGGGCCACAAAAGGCGGCGTTCGACAAGAAGAGCATCTTCGTGACAGCGTTTTGTTGCGATAGAGCATCAAAAAGGGGCACGAAAGTATTGTGCCCCCCACTATTTGCGCGGACTTGTGAGCGCGCCGCTACATGCCGAAGAACTCGACGTGAACAGAGCGGCCGAGGCGCGAATTGAAGAGCACGTACCAGCCGGGATGGTCGTAGTCGTTATAGACGTAGACGCGGTCACGGTCCCATTCCCAGTCGCGGCAACGAGGAACGTCGTACGGCGCGACGACCCAATTTGACTGGTCGTAGAGAATGATATGCCGCGAGCGCGGATCGAAGCCGCGGACGACAATGACGTGACGAACGTGCGGGTAACGGCCGAATGGATAGTGGGAGCCGGGGCGAATGCGCTCGCCATCGTAATCCCAATCGTCGTAATCACGGTCGTGATGCTTGTACCAGCCCTTGTGCTTGCCGTTGTCGTGGCGGTAGCCGTCGTCATCATCGTCGTCGCCGTGCTTGTACCGGCCCTTGTGTTTGCCGTGGTCGTCGTCTTGGGGGCGGGCCGAGACAGCAGGCGGGAAGGCAAATACGGACGCAGCAAGAGCCAAAAATGGCAGGAGCTTTTTCATGATCTTCTCTCCCAAAGATCGCTAGTTCAAGAATGGGCGTATTCCCGGTGCCCACTTTGCGCGTCGGAGTTGGCTGGGGGTGGTATTACAACTAGGATGCCTCCGCGCTTAAGCTACTAAACACCATTCGCGAACGAAGGTTTCGCAAATAGGGTTTGGGTGCGACAGTGGGTGCAGCTAAAGAACGAAAAATGGCTCCCGATTTGTTGCAAGCGACACCAGATAGGGCACTTACATTTTTCACCTGATCGGCTGTTAACCGAAGGGTTGCTAGTTCGAATCTAGCCCGGGGAGCCAAGCTAATTTCCAATCCCTCAATCAGTTAAGCGACTTTCTCCAGTTGCGATTTTTGCAAGGGGCAACTTCGTATGCAAGCTTTCGCCCACGCTCCACGGATGCATGCGGTAGACGAGATACCGTCCCATCAGACTGTCGCTTCCCTGACGAAATATGTCGAGTCGCGAGCTTCCCGTCACGATCAGATGAACTCGGTCACCGTAGGTGTCGAAAAAGCCCTTGAGCAGCGACTTCCACTTCCTGTATTTGTGGAGTTCGCCGAACAATGCGATCGGCGGTTTGGCCCTAAGGCGATCCAAACCGGTCACCGTTTCTCAGAACCGATTGGGCCGGCGGGTTGCCCAGCTGAGTTCCTGACGGATACTCGAAATCTGCTCGGCTCTGCTTTTCTCTCGGGTAAGATTTCAGTTCATCCTAGCCGGTGCCGCTTCTCAACTCAATTCGTCAGGCTACGGGGGGCTGGCCTTAATCCTTATTTCTCTTGTCCTACTGCAATAAATTTCCCCGTCATAGTGAAGCGGTCGGTGCCGCTTCGGACTGGACAAAAGTTCGACAATCGTCTGCTAGGGCCGACCATTTCTTTTAGGTCCAGCAACTTACAACACACGGAAAGGCGAAAGCTTTAGCCCCTGAAGTTCTGCTCCTTTTTTACGTTCCAATTTCCAACGCACGACACTTAGTTGGCAGGCGAAATTAATTCATGGTAGAGGCGCGGTGACATCCTGATCCCGCGTGCGATCCATTATGTGAATGGCTTGGCCTGCCCCCTCGTGGCGGAACGCCTCCAGCGCACGCTGGTATTCCTTCCTGACCTCACTGGCGGGCAGCTCATGTCCCAGGGGGTCCTTGCCACTCACAATCCAGACGTCGCGGGGCGCTAAAGCAGCTACCAGATCTTGTAAATCGTAGGACTTCAACATACCGGGAGCGACGCCCTCTAAGACGTGCCGGTGGACCCTGCTGTTCACAACCAATTCGTACGAAACCAGCATGCCGGCCAACACTACTCTTCGAATCCTGCTGTCAAGCACCGAAGCGTACAGCAGCGGCAAGCCACCTTCATCCTTACCATATCCATAAACCTGATTTGGATCGACCTCATTGCGCGAAAGCAGAAGATCTATGCCGCGTGCCACATCTAAAGCACGCATTCCGGCCATGGTCTTACCGACGAGAAGCGCCGTCATAATGTCGCTAAAATCCCCGAAATAGTGGTCGGATTCTCTGCTGTTCATATCCGTGTCGACTCTGGTTTCTCCCGTTCCCCTCATGTCGATGGAAAGTACAACCGTCCCTGACGTCGCGAACTGCTCTGCCTCCGCCGTTGAAGCTGCTTTGCCGTCTCCGGTGACCATAAGCAGCGCAGCTTTCTTGCTAGCGCCTGCATCAGGAACATATAGCAGCGCTGGAATGACGATGCCGGGCTCGCTTTCGTAGATCAATTTTTCGATGCGGTAGCCTGAGCGGGTGATCGTACCGTAATGTGCGACCTGTAATGGGCCGCTTGGTGGTTCGTAGCGGATCGCTTCCCGTACTTTGCCAGGCAGGTCTCCCAACCGAGTCAAGCGATGTGCTTTCAACTGCTCCAGCCGCTTTTGGTTCAAAGTGAATACGCTCTCGCCGCCAAGCGAAGTGGATACCTGGCCCGTGGGAGTACATCGCAGTTCCTCCGGTGTGGCCATTTCGATCTTCGGCTCTGGATCCGTATCTCGGGCTCCCTTGAGCCATCGGCCAAACCAATCGTATGCGGCTAGGCGACGCGTCTTGTTGTATCCATGGCCATCATCCGCTTCAAACATTCCCACTTTTTCTCTTGCGCCGATCGCCGAATAGACTTTCTCGGCTTCTGCAAAAGTCTCTCGAGCCCCGGCGATTGGGAAGAAGTCGCGGATGGCTGAAAGGAGGAGGTAGGGTTTGGGGGCAAATGCGTAAAGATAATCCGGATAGTCGAACCCCTCCTGCAGCCAGAGGGGGAACGTTTGCTCTGCGTCCTGTGGACCAATCGTGTCGAGCATTAAGTGCCAGGATGTGATATAGCACGAGGGCGCCGCAACCTGGATGCGATCATCCAACGCCGCGATGTAGGCCGTGTGGGTGCCGCCTCCCGAATTACCCGTCAAGCCAATGCGCGCGGGATCTACTTCCTTGCGCGAGAGAAGATAATCGAGAGCACGCATGCCGTCCCAAATGGTATAGCGGGCCAAGTGATCGCCCACCAGCATGCACTGTGTGCCGACGACCGTATGCTCAGTGGTTGAATTACCGACTTTGGACTCCCGCAGGTCCTCGTCAAAAATCTGCAGCCTTTCACCTTGCCCGATCGGGTCCCAGGTCAGTGCGACAAAGCCCTTTGTGGCGAGGGAACCAAGCATCTGTTGCCAGGTCGGGTTGGTCTTGCCTCCACGCTCATGCCCCAAGGGATACAGGATCGCTGGGTAGGGCGGATGCCCGGTTGTCGGCAGATAAAGGTTCGCGGTCACATAGAAGTGGGGTTGACTCTCGAAGATAACTTTCTCGATTCTGTAACCAGTTCGTTCCAAGACCCCGACCACGCGTGCGTTCAGGTGCGCTCTGTCAGGGAAGCCCCCGAGATCCTTCAGCATCTGTTCGCGGACGTAGGATCTTCGTTTATCCACATCTTCGATTGTGGCCAACTGCTCGACTCGATGCTTCCGCTCCCCGAGCATCCGGAGTCCGATGTTGTTCAAGTACGACGGCAACATCCGGCGGATATTGTGGAACTGCTCCAGTCCGGAGGCGAAATTCAGATCATCGGATTGCTGCGCCATTGCGGGTACTGAAAACAGGCAAGCAAGGCAGCCAGCTATGTATACGCGTGGCATTCTTGTGCTCCTTTCGGTCGGAACCGATTCACAAGCCAGCCAAAACTTCCCGCAGTCCAGGCGGAATCTGTACGGCGGTCATAGAATCTTGAAGTGAGCCGCCCGCGATCATGTAAATGTACAGAGATTCGACGAACCGTTGGCTCCAAGCGATTACAGTTTGACCAGATCCTTGATCCTGACCGTCTGACCACCGCGTTCGATGCTCCGATACGCCGCAATCCCAATCAAACTTGAGCGAGCGCCGGCCCGGAGATCTGCTCGCAAACCTAGCGGATCAGAACCTTGTGATCCTCGGAAGATCAGATCGTGCAACGAGGTGTCGGCTCCTCCGTGCCCACCTGCGCGGCGCGCTTCCAGATCCTGTATCACTTCGGATTTGCCGAAGCTGCGTGTCAGGCGCAGTCCTTTGTTCCCGAATCCTCCGCCACCGAATTCGTTGTAGTCGAGCCGTCCGCGGCGGCCGTTGATCGAAATGGCCTGGCCTTCAAAAGGCAAATATGTATTGGCCGTATAGTTCAGGAAGACGCCGTTTTCGTACTTGACCACCACCGACATGGTGTCATAGATGTTGATGTCTTCGCGCCAGACGCAGCCATCGCGCAAGTAGCCGTCTTCAGATTCACAATCGACGTAGAGCTTTACGTAGCTCTGGTTCTGGGTAACGTCCCAATAGAATTTACACTGTTGTTTGAAGGGGCAAACACGGCAGTGCGTGTTACGGAAGGAGTTGTTACGCCCGTAGAATTTCAAGTCTCCGAAGGCCGTCACTTCCACCGGCGTGGAATCCAGCCACCAGTTGGCCAAATCAAAATGGTGAGAGGCTTTGTGGACCAACAACGTGCCCGAGTTTTCCTTCAACCGGTGCCAGCGGCGGAAGTAGTCAGCGCCGTGACTCGTGTCCAGATATTCGTGAAAGTCCACAGAGATGACGTCGCCAACGGCCTTCTCCATTAGAAGTTCCTTTACTTTTTTTGCCTCCGGATCGTGCCGAGCATTGAAAGTTACAGTAACTTTCTTGCCCGACTTCCTCTGGGCATCCAGAATCGATAGGCACTGTTCCTCGTCGGTACACAACGGCTTTTCGGTCATCACATCGCAGCCTAACTCCAGCGCACGAACAATATAATGCGCGTGAGTAGCATCTACGGTAGTTACCACCACCGTGTCGGGGCGAGTCTCTTTGATCATCCGGTCGAAATCCACAAAAGAAGGTGCGTTGGTCCCAATCAGCTTCTTAGCCGCCTCCACTCGCTTGCGGTTGATATCGCAAAGCCCTACGATTTCCACGACGTCGCCATAGCCTTCCACGACCTCCTGCCCCCAAGTAAAGGAGCCGCGAGCACCGGTACCGACGAGGGCCATCCGCAGCCGTCGCTCGGCGGCCCGCGGAGCGCTAACAACAGAACTAGCCGTAAGGGCCAGGGCTGCGCCGCCAGAAATGAAAGAGCGTCTCGTGATTGTTGAATCTGTGATCATCTCTTTCCTCCCAAGAAGAATTGCAGCGTGCGGCAACTGAAGAAATTCATGCATGGCCCGAATCGCTGTTAATTGGCCGAAATTGTTGTGTCCTTCCAGTTCAGCTCAGCAGCACGCTCAGGCAATTGGTGCGCGCGCGCGTATTCGTTCCTTGCCGCAAGCGTCCCGGCTGCCCAGTCACCCAGAGGATAAAGGAGTTCACGATACACCAGGTAGCTCATGTCGACAGTGCGGACTGGCCTGTGGTCCTTCACGTCGTCCACCTGGTTGAGATAGCGCCGCCCGTTGGCTTCTGCGACCCGCGGAAACCATGTCCGATACCAGGTGGTCGTCGCATTCTGAAGAGCCCGGTTGCGTCGCCGCTGAATTCCTGCCGCAGTGTCCAGCGCTTCATCAAGAGAGGCTAGTGCCTCGTCGGCTCTTCCTTGCCTGGCAGCTGTCTGAGCTGCCTTCAGCAGCTCGCTCATTTGACCTAGCTCAAGAATCATCTCAAGGTTTTGCCGACACAGACCAGTGATGGACAGAAACACCTCGAGATTGTACTGATTTTTGCTGACCCTCTTAAGGTTGGCGTACAGCAGGTCGAGCAACTCATCGTTTTCCGTGAGTGCAGTCGCCGCGATCTCAAGACGTCTCGCATTCTCTTGCATCCAATCACGGGTGATGGTCAGGTTTGTTGCGGACGGAATGGGCAAAGGCGGAAGTGTCTGGTCATTTGCCGGTTTTGGCGGATCGAAGATTCTGTCCGAGTTGCCCCAGATGGGGGTTCGGGCATTCGAAGGCGAGGCTTCCCAACTGTCGTCCCAGATCTGCGCCTGCTCGCTCATGAGCTGACAGAGGCGGCCCATGTTTTGAGTACCAGCTCCATAGAACAAATCGTAGAATGAATTCATGAGCTCCGCGGGGCTGGCCGATGCAGGGTGCCAGGCAGTGGCGGGACCTGTCGCGTATCCCAACCAAAACGTTTCAGGGTGCAGGCCAGCGTCGGCCCATCCGGCCACGAAAGCTCCCATTAAGTCTGCGTTTTGGCGCGCCGGGGTGAACGATATGAGGTTAAACATATCGGTAACACGCCCATTGCTAGCGGACTTCGCGTGCAGACGGCGAGTCGAAGGCAGGATGTAATACTGAGGGAACAGCGGCTCCTCGCCCTGAGTCGAGGTATACACGAGCTGACGGATTCCGTGTTTCTTATAGGCGGAATCAAACTCGGGACCATAGACCTCACCGTTGACGAGATGACTAGGAAGCTCGGTGATCTCCTCGGATTTGAGCGGATATTCCCCCCAGAACGAGACCGTGCGGCCGCGGTCATGCAGATAGTTGGCAGCCTTGGTGATGAATTCCGCCAATAGCCTTCCGACCGACCCGAGGGTGTGCGCACGCGTCACTTCGTCACATTGGGAGTTACTGGCTAAGCCAACGTAATAGGGCTCGTCGGTTGATAGCACGAAATACTTGCTTCCCTTCGTGGCTTCGAGGAGGTCGTCATACATACCAAACAGGAGTTTGTAGGTTTCGGGATTTGTCACACAGAATTCATAGTTGCTGCTAGGGAAGGCACGAAGCGGTGCATATTGCGGGTGCTTCAGAATGAAGGCGACGTGCCCGGGCGCGTCCAGGTAGGGGATAAGCTGCACGTGAAAGCGCAGCGCAAAGTCAGTGAGTTCTTGCAGCTCGGAGGGCGCCAGCGCATAAGGTTCAATGATGGCCGGGGCGCTCTTGTACTGAAAGTGCCCCTCGAGCTTGATGGCGAATCCATTGATCTTGAAAAATGCCGCCTGCTGTACAGCGCCCTTCAGTACTTCGAGATGCTCGAGATGATGGGCGTCGTCCCAGTATATGACGCGCAGTCCAACATCGGGCCAATCTACTATCTCGCCTTCAGGGAACCAGAGACGACCGTCTCGAGGACGAATGAGTTGGATAAGTGTTTGCACACCGTAAAAGAGCCCGGGAGGAGCGTTGGCCGCGATTTTCAAACTCCTCGGGCCCAGGGTCAGGCGGTACGCCTGTTCAACTAGGGCCGGCTTGTTGCTATCAATGGCCTGACCGATTGACACCGATTTCGGCCTTAAATCCATCTGGATTACTCCGGCCCGCAATCGGCTGGAGCCAGTCTCAGCAAGGCTCAGATGGAAGCCCGATGCCAAACTGGTCTTCAGACTCTCGACGGCCACGTCGTTCTCTTTCACCTCACCTTCGAGTTCCAGCTTCCAGCGGCCGTCCAATGCAAAGTCCTTACCGGTCAATGTCACCTTTTGCGGAACAGGCAGAACGGAATAACCTTTAGATATGAGCGGAGATGAGCTTTGACTGAGGACGGGCGCCCCCGTGAACAGGAAGGCGCTTGTGAGAAGGACAAAACCGCGGCAAAGAGATTTCTTGCTGACAACCGGCGTGGACTCAAGCCCCATTGTTTGATGACGAGGCTCGTATCCTATCACGCCAGGCGCCAGCCGGTTTTGGAAAGTATATCCAGCAGCGGAGCCTTGATCCCGGCTCGGACTTGTTATAGAGCTTGTCACACTTGTAACTGCAGCGGTGGCTTGAATCTGCACAAGTGCGTATGAAGGGAGCGAAATGATCAGACCGGTGCACACTCCTATCGGCTCCGCGTCAACGGCATGCATTGTTTTTTCCTTCCTGGTTTTGTTCACGCCGGATGTTACACCGGCGCCGACACCCCTCGGGCAACTAATTCAAACGATCCGCTCTGAGGTGAAAGCCGAAGAGGCAATGAACTTCATGCGGCAAGTGTATTCGACTGACCGCTGGTTCACTTTTCCAAAATTTCATGAGACCGCGGAATACGTGAAACAATCCATGAAAGGAATTGGTCTGGAAGAGGTCGAGCTGTCGGGAGCGCCAGCGGACGGTTCAAGCCAGTCCGGTTTCTGGACCATGCCACTGGCCTGGGACGTGAAAGCTGCGCGTCTAGAGATTGTTGATCCACCGCTGCCTATAATAGGGACATCGCTACACTGGCAGACTATCAGAGAATTCCGGCATCGCTTGGAATGTGGAGTGGGGCAACGCCTCCAGAAGGGGGCACGGCGGAGATCGTGAACCTTAGCGACGCGGACCCGTCGAAGATTGCCCAACTGGATCTCAAGGGCAAGCTGGTTCTCGTGGGTCAAAACCCCGCGGGCTTCAAGTGGGCGCTAGTAAAGGCCGGAGCGATCGGCGCCATTAATGCCTTCACCGAGAATCCCAGCCTCCAGGATGGCCGTCAATGGATCAATGCATGGGGTGATCATGGGTGGGGTTTCACGAAAGGCAGCACACCGCTGCTCTCGTTTTCGATAAGCCCACGGGAGGGCGCGCTGACGCGCAAACTCCTGGCCGAGCGGGGCGTTGTCCGCGTCAAAGCTACTGTCGATAGCCATTATTATTCCGGCACCTATCCCTATGTGACGGGTCTGATCCGGGGATCGGGGCCTGAGGAAGTATTGACTCTGGGGCATTCGTTTGAGCAGGGGGCGCAGGACAATGCCACGGGCGTCGCCGCAATGTTGGAGTCCCTCGCAACGGTCAATCGCCTCATCTTCTCTGGTAAGTTACCCCGGCCCAAGAGGAGCATCCGTCTGTTGACCATGGGTGAGCTCTACGGATCGATGTATTACATCGAGAAGCATCCTGACCGCATTCGTCGCACGGTTGCTGCGCTGTGCATGGATACACCGGCCGCCTCGTACGACCTGGCGGGGACAGAGTACACGTTTTACATGAATCCCCATGTGGCAAAGTCCTACACCGATGCGTTCATCTTGCGCATTGCCGAGGAGTACTTTTCCCAGGTGCATCGGCCTTGGCATGAGCACCAGTCTATGAGCGGCACGGACACTTACCTGAGCGAGCCTATGATTAATGTTCCCACGGTTTGGGCATACAGCGGCAGCGGAGTGGAGACTCACCATAACAGCGAGGATACCCCAGATCGTGTGGACTCTCGCTCGCTGCGGGACGTCGCCACGGTAAATGCTGCTTATCTCTATTATCTGGCCAACGCGAGTGAGCCCGAGGCGATGTGGCTTGCGGAGCTCAGCCAAACACGAGGCTACGAGCAGATTTTGCAGTCCTCTGCGCCGTTCCTGGAACATGTCGCCACCGCAAGTGACGCTCAAGATCTGGGACGGCTGCTCCAGGATGCAGTCGATCACGTCACTTATTCTGTTGGACGGGAGTCGCAAGCGGTCCTCTCAGTCGTTGGCCTGGTCCCGGAATCGGATCAGAAAGATGCGGCAGCGAGTCTCGCTCCGATGATTGAGGGCCTGCGCCGCTTTGGAGAAGAAGAAACTAGCAGAGTGCGCCGTGCCATTAATCGCCGTGCCCGGGAGCTTGGACTCCAGGCGCCTGTGCAACCAATGGCGCTCCCTGACACTCTACGGGACAAGGCAGCAAGAATCGTTGTGAAGCGAAAACGCTTCGGAACCTTGCCGCTGGACGACCTGCCGACCGACCACCGCGAAGGGTATCCTTCGGGGGCTTGGGAGAGTATTCCCATAACGGCCCTTTACTGGTGTGATGGGCGCCGGAGCCTCGCAGAGGTCATCCACCTGACGCGCATGGAACTTGGCCCCACGGATTTCGATTTCATCGGCTACTTCCGCTTCCTAAGAAAGCACGGATATGTGGACTTCTTGTCGGAATGAAACGGTTTTGGCAAAATCCGCTCACCGGGAACTAAAAAAAGATAGTTCTTCTCAAATTAAGACGGAGGTGATCGGCGTGGCGACTTAATCGGTCGTCAGAGTAAAGGAAATCTCCTGTACATTTGGGCGAATGTACTTACCGTCCTTTGCGCCTAGTCGAAGCGGCACCGAAACCACACCAACCGCGTGATCCAGCGCGGTCTCCGGAGCATCCGCGTAAGGGTTATGAGGATAGACTGGCCAAATCAGCCGGGTTCCTGGGTCTAACTTCAACCTCCACTCATGATGATGGATCCAGCCTCCCAGCTCATCTGGTCCCAGTTCAACCCTCTCGGTTCCTAGGACAATCTTTCGCCCTGCGGCGGTCTCCAGCGTTTCTCCCGCTTTCAGGCAGAGTTGCAGATTCAGTTGCGCTTCCGGAGGAGGTTCTCCTCTCCCCGTCATGACGAAGCGCAACTGCAGATCATGTTGAGAAGGAGGCGGAACGTACAGGTCTGTGAAAAACGTATTGTAAGCGAGTGAAAGTCTGTCGCCGCTGTTGTCATCCATCTGAAGACGGCTGCTGATCGGCATGTGAAAGGTCTGCCCCTGCAATTTCTCGAAGAA
>QHYH01000210.1:0-508 GCA_003223215.1 Acidobacteriota bacterium | reverse complement strand
TGCCCCGGTGACAATTAATCCAAGCTTGTCATGAAAAACAGATAGGTTTCCTTGGCGATCCAGATAAAATCGATTGTTGACCGCCTGCGTGCTGATTAGGCCGGACAGGCAGACGACCCAGGGGCCCGTCTTGCGGATCCCTGCCGGGACGCTCATCTGATACGAATAGCGCGGCTGCTCCTGAGGGATGGGTTCTGTAGGTCCTTCGTGGTAGTACAAAGCATCCTGAGCCAGTCGTCCGAGATCGTCCATTGTTAAGTTGTCCCCATGAAAAAATTCGGTCAGGAACTCTGCGTAGCGCCGGCCGTCAGGGAAGTGTGAAAACCCGAAATGACCCCAGGAGTCCACTTTCCAGTAGCGATTGCGGTCATTGATGGTTTCCACCGGAGCACCGTCGGGATAGGTAAAGTGTATGTGGAAATCTGTTGCACGGCGCAGGGCTGCGAGAGCCGCAGGGTCCTTGGAGTATTCCCAGTAGAACGCCACCTGCGTAAAGGTGATGTGGTTA
>QHYH01000209.1 GCA_003223215.1 Acidobacteriota bacterium | reverse complement strand
TAAATCGCCTCTATCCAGAAGACCCCGAGGTTCTCTACCACACGGGCAGACTGTTTGGAAACTTCGCGTTTCTGACGATGCAGACATTGGCCCAGGTGGCTCCTGGTTCGGTTTGGAGGCACCAAGCCGCTGCCGAGGCATTTGAGAGCCAGGATTCCTATGACCTGGCGGTGCGCGAATACCGAACCGTTTTGCAGCTCGGCCCTGGGCGTCCAGGGATCCATTTCCGCTTGGGGCGTACGCTGTTGAAAAGGTCGCAGCAGGCTCACTCAACGGAGGACGCCAACAACGAGGCGGCGAAGGAATTCGAACGTGAGTTGGAGCTGGATCCGACCAATGCCAACGCCGCGTATGAGCTGGCAGACATGCATCGTGACGCGGGAGAGTTTGAAGAAGCAAGGCAACTCTTCGAGCAGGCATTGAAATATTATCCAGACTTTGAGGACGCCCACCTAGGACTGGCCGCGGTACTCATTTCTCAGCAGAAAACGCAGGATGCCCTGCCACATCTGAAAAAAGCGATCGCACTCAACGCCGATAACGAAGTGTCTTGGTACCGGCTCTCGCAAGTTCAGATGGCCCTGGGCAATACAGCCGAGCAGCAAAAGGCCTTTGCCGAGTTTCAGCGCCTGAGAACCCAAAAGTCGAGCCAGCAGGAGGCTGCAAGAGAACTGTTTTCGCGGTCGGAGGTCACCAAGCAGAAGCTGGACTCCGCGGTGCCGCAGTGAGAAATCCGAATCTGGATGCGTGAAGGGAGTTGAGACGCATTTCGGCGAAAGAGATCAGTTCTATTTCCATCCCGCATTGGGAACGATTCCAATTCCTTCCTTAATGGTAACAAGCCGATCCGCGGGGATCTCCGCGAGGGTTTGCCAAATACCGTTTGGCCAGCGCACGCGGATTTCAGCCTTTATCGCGGAACCAAGACCGAAGTGAAGTCTAAAATCGTTGCAGGAGAGGAAGCTGGACTGGCTGAAGAGTTCCTGCGTTTGCGTTACCTCGCCAACCTTAACGACCACGCGGGCGCCAATCGCACTCCGATTGGACTTCGTGCCGACGAGTTTTACCTTAAGCCAGTGATTGCCGGAGGCAACGTCATTTCGGAGCAGTGAGGGTGGCTCGTTTAGATTGACGATGAGAATATCCAGGTCTCCATCGTTGTCGAAGTCTCCGAAGGCACAGCCACGGCTAACATGAGGGTCGGCAATCGCTGGTCCGGCTTCCTCCAGAAGTTCCTCAAAACGGCCATTCCCGAGATTGCGGAAGAGAAGCCTTTGGCTCCGGAGGGAGTATTTGGCGAAGTGCTTCTCGAGTTCAGCGTAGACGTTGCCCGTCACGATGAAGAGGTCGGGCAACCCATTGTTATCGAGATCCACGATCCCTGCGCCCCAGCTCACAAATCGATTTTCGACACCGAGACCCGCTCGGCGGGTGGCGTCTTCAAAAGTAGCCTTACCGAGATTGTGGTAGAGATTGGAGGTGTCATCCATGAAATTCGTTTTCAGGATATCGAGACGCCCATCGAGATCATAGTCACCGACTGCAGCTCCCATGCCTCCCTGTTCTTGGCCGTCCTCGCTGAAGGCGACCCCGCGGATTGCGCCTTCTTCCCTGAAAGTGCCGTCATGATTGTTCATGAACAACAAGCTGGGTGTTGAATCGCACGCCACAAAAATGTCAGGCCAGCCGTCGTCGTCGAAATCTGCCGCGATGGCCGTGAAGCCATAACTGGTTCTCACGGCCGCAACGCCTGATGCTGCGCTGACGTCAACGAATGTGCCGTCGCCGTTATTGCGGTAAAGACAGTGCTGACCGTGGGGATATCCCCGGGGGCCACAAAACACGGGTGTAGAAGAATACTCGCAGTTCGCTGTCTGACCGGGTTTCGGAGCCTTTCCCAAATCGAGTTCAAGGTAGTTGGATACAAACAAATCCAGATGTCCGTCGCGGTTGTAGTCCACAAAACTGCAGCCGGAACCCCACCGTTGGGTCGATCCAGCGAGGCCAGCCGATCGGGTCACGTCTGAAAAGGTGCCATCGCCATTGTTATGGTAGAGGACGTTATGTCCCCAGTAGGTGACGAACAAATCCTCGAAACCGTCGTTGTTGTAGTCACCGACACACACTCCGCCGGCCCAGCCCGTTTTGAGCAACCCCGATTCCTTGGTGACGTCTGTGAATGTGCCGTCGCGGTTGTTCTTATAGAGGTGATTGCTCGTACCTTCGGGAGTGTCCGACAAGCGAACTCCAGAAAGGATAAAGACGTCGAGCCAGCCATCGTTGTCGTAGTCCAGAAATGCACAGCCGCAGCCTGTCACCTCGATGATGTAGTCCTTGCGGTCAACGCCGCCGTAGACCGTAACCTGACGTAAACCAGCCCTGGCCGTAACGTCTTGAAAGCGCGCGTCGAACGGCAATCCGGAAGATTTCCCTCGGGGCTGGGCGGTTGCCTTGCGTGTGGCCACGCCCTGGCCAAAACACGCTGAGGCCGCTGTGCCTAAGCATCCAGTTAGGAAGAGTCTTCGTGAAGTGTCCATGTTGGTCGCTTTCGAAACGCCACCGTTGGAACAACTCATTGTGTGGAGATTGACCCGCTCTTGCAATACAAAAAATATTTGCCTATTGACAATCTGGTGCTATGCTCTAGCACGGTCAGCCGTGCTCAGGTCCTTGCAGAAGCCGGAACAGGACTTACCGCATCTTCAAAAGGCAATCGTACTGAACGCAGAAAACGAGTTTTCCTGGTACTCGCTTCCGCAGGCGCAGCCGAGTGAAGTCACCAAACAAGGGATCAAGCCGAGCGTCGAGCCGTAGCACGAAGAAACTCTTGCCAAATGCAACGTGGGGGGCAATGAGTCTTGGAGAGGGTGCCTTGAAGCAAAATCAGTCGGTAATGAATAGCTTTTGGTCGCTCCGTAATCTCATCCTCCTCTTACTTTTGGTCACAATGCTCCCGCGACTTGGATCGGCGCAGTCGCCAGCGTTAAGGCCGGTGCAACTCAGGTGCGACGCGCTGGTAAACCCGCTGGGAATTGATTCCAAGGCGCCGATGCTTTCGTGGCAATTGCGGGACGCCCGCTTTGGGGCACGGCAGACGGCCTACGAGATCCAGGTCGCATCGAGTTCTGAGCTCCTAGCCGCGGGGAAACCCGACGTTTGGGATAGTGGTCGAATCGAATCCGATCAGTCAGCGGGAGTGAGCTACGCAGGTCCGGCACTGGTTCCAGAGAAGCGGTACTTTTGGCGCGTGAAAGCTTGGGACCAGGGTGGAAAACCGTATCCAGCAAGCAACGCAAGCTGGTGGGAAACCGGACTTCTGGAAGCGAAGGAATGGCGCGGCAAGTGGATTGGACGGGAAGAGCACGAGCACAAGCGCGTACGCGAAGCCGACGCGGCCTGGGTTACGAATCCCAAGGTAGAGAACTTCCAAGCTTCCGGTGACACGCACCACGATTTCCGTTTGGTCTTCGAGGTTTCCAAGGCCGTGAAGATTGCGGATCTTTTTGTGACCGGCGAGAACACGGCCGCCGCCTGGTTGAATGGGAAACAAGTCTTGAACGCCGATCCGCTGCCTCCATGGGGGCAAATGCCATGGCTGCACTACGTACGGAAGAACATTACTGGGGAGGTTAAATCAGGTAAGAACCTTCTCGCCATCGAAGTGACTCACTATGTCTCCCGGAACCAACGAGCCCAACCTGGCAACGGCCGGTCGCCCATGAGCGCCACAGTGTACATCGAAATGACGGATGGCTCAGTCGAAGTATTTGCAACAGGACGGCAGGGCTGGAAGTCGGCGCTGAACGCGACGGGCGAATGGTTTACACCGCGATTCGATGACAGTTCCTGGGCCGAGGCTGAGGCTTACGTTCCGCCGTCGTCAAATTTTGGTGTTACAAAACTAGGAAAACCGTGGAATACGGGTCCGGTTGAAATTCTGCGTCGAAGTTTTCAGGTGGACAAACCGGCCAAGTCGGTGCGTCTCTATGCGACCGCATTGGGCGCGTACAAATTTCACGTCAATGGCAAGCCAGTCAGTGATCAGATTCTTGCACCCGGTTGGACGGATTTCCGCCAACACGTTGCTTATCAGGTGTATGACGTCACTGCTGATATCACGACAGGAAAGAACGCCATCGCTGCGTTTCTCGCACCAGGCTGGTACACGACGCCCCTTCAGTGGTTCGGGCAGGGTTACAACTACGGGACTACGCCCCCCTCCCTCAAGGCGCAATTGCGGATGGAGCGAGCCGATGGGTCCGTCGAATGGGTTGTAACGGATGAGTCCTGGAAAGCTGACCTCTCTCCCATCTTGTTTGCGGAGATTTACGATGGCGAAACCTATGATGCCCGCCGCGTGCAACCGGGCTGGGACGCCGCTGCGTTTGACGATTCACGCTGGGAACCGGCGCGGGAAGTTCATCCGCCGGAGCCGGAAATCGTCTCGCAATACTTCCAGCCCATCCGAGAGGAGAAAGTCCTGACCGCGAAAGCGATCACCAATCCGAAGCCTGGCGTCTTCATTTTTGATTTTGGCCAGAATCTCAGCGGTGTGCCGCGACTGCGCGTGCGGGTGGCTGCAGGAACGGACATCCAGTTGCGATTCGCCGAGGTTTTGAACCCAGATGGGACCATGTATGTGGAGAACCTGCGAACGGCAAAAGCCACCGACCACTTCATCACCGCCGGGAAAGGAATAGAAGAGTATCAGCCTACGTTCACATTTCATGGATTCCGCTACGTGGAGATCACCGGCTTTCCAGGTAAACCAACGGCCGAGGCGCTGAAGGCCGTCGCCATTCACACCGATGCCCCTTTTACCATGCAGCTGCACACCGGAAACTCGATGCTGAATCAGCTGTGGAGCAACATCCTTTGGGGGCAGCGGTCAAATTTTGTCGGTGTGCCAACGGATTGCCCACAGCGCGATGAGCGATTGGGCTGGACCGCCGATGCCCAGGTGTTCTGGCGCGCAGCCTCTTACAATATGGATTTGACCGCGTTCTCCCGAAAATTCGGAGAGGACCTGCTCGGCACGCAGGTGGGCTCGGACATGTATGGCATTTTCGCGCCCGGTACGATCCAGCCGAACCCCGGTTTTGGCGCCGGATGGAGTGATGCGGGCGTAGTCATTCCTTGGACTTCGTGGAATCAGACAGGAGACAAATCGATCGTCGAGCAAAACTGGCACGGAATGGAAAAGTATCTCGCCGCCATCGAGAGCGCCAACCCGGATTATTTGTGGAAGAAGAACTACGGAATTCCCTTTGGTGACTGGCTCTCTCCGGAGGGACCGACCCCCGAAGACATTGTTGCCACCGCCTATTGGGCCTATGACGTGACCCTTATGAAACAAATGGCACACGCGCTAGGCAAAGATGCGGATGAGAAGAAATACGCAGAAGTCTTCGAGAAGATTCGAGACTCCTTTAACAAGGCGTACGTGCGGTCGGATGGATTTGTCGGTGGCGTGCCACCACCACCCGTCTTCGCCTCTGGCACAGCGACAAAACTCAGCGACAAACCCATCGACACGCAGACCGGATATGTCCTCGCTCTAAAAATGAATCTCTTGCCGGATTCCATGCGTAGCGCGGCTGCTCAGAAGTTGGTAGACAAAATCGCGGCAAATCACGGACGGCTGGCCACCGGCTTTCTCGGTACACCGTACCTTCTGGAGGCGCTTGCGGATACTGGCCACACGGATGTGGCATATCGATTGTTGTTGAGCACAGAGTATCCGTCTTGGGGATACCTGGTAGGGCATGGTGCAACCACGATGTGGGAGCGTTGGAACGGTGATCAGATGCGCGGTGACCCCAGCATGAATTCCTACAATCACTATGCCTACGGCGCAGTGGCTGACTGGATCTACCGTTATGCCGCCGGCATTGATACCACCGTATCAGATTCCGGCTTTCACACCATTTATTTCCATCCGAATTTCGACGCGCAGTTGGGCAGCCTGGAGCTTGAATATCAGTCCCACTTTGGGCCGATTCGATCCGCATGGTCGGCCAGCGGCACTCAAGCGGATTGGAAGGTCACTCTCCCGCCCAACACGAAAGGACTCTTGCCGATTTCATCCGAGATGGTCAGCCGCTGGACTCTCGATGGCAACCCGATTGTGCGGAATTCTAAAGTGAAGGCAATCGGCAAGCAAGGGGCGAAAGAAGTGTTCGAGGTTCCGGCAGGAACCTACACCTTTGTTGTCAAGTTACAGCCTTGAATGCGCCAGAAAAATATAGGCGAAGCCATAACAAGAGGCGTAGGCCCACAAGGTAACTCACTGCTGCCGAAGAACCCAGTTTTCAGAAGAGCAGAGCGAGGTGATTCATGCATAGGACTCAGAAAATTTTGAAACTGGGTTCGCTGCTTCTTATATTAACAGTGCTTCTGATGCTTCGCGCGCATGGGCAGTCCTCCCGCGACGCACTTGAAAGCATGTTCCTGGACCCTCCAGATAGCGCGAAACCCCGCGTCTGGTGGCACTGGATGAACGGGAACATAACCAAGGAAGGGATCAAGCTCGACCTCGAGTGGATGAAGCGCGTGGGAATCGGCGGTTTTCAGAATTTTGATGCCGCCTTAAACACACCAAAATTTGTGGACAAGCGTCTCGTTTACATGACGCCGGAATGGAAGGACGCCTTTCAATATGCGACAAACCTTGCCGACCAACTCGGGTTGGAAGAGGCCATTGCAGGCTCCCCAGGTTGGAGCGAGTCCGGTGGTCCTTGGGTCAAGCCTTCCCACGGCATGAAAAAACTTGTCTGGAGCGCAACCTTCGTCCAGGGTGGCGTGCCTTTCTCAGGCAAGCTTCCCAAACCACCTTCCACCACCGGTCCCTATCAGAATATTCCGCTCTTTGATTTTCTGGCGTTTATCAGCGGTGAAAAGCCTCCAGCGCCGCCTGAATTTTATGCCGACACGGCAGTTATTGCTTTCCCCGCTCCGGGAACCGATGTCCCCGATGCCGAGCTGCACCCGAAGGTGACCTCCAGTAGCGGAAACGTTGACGCCTCTGTATTGGCGGACGGCGACTTTACAAGAACTACGGCGTTGCACAAGGCACCTGTCGGCCAGCAGGCTTGGGTTCAATTCGAGTTTGCCAAGCCGCAAACCATTCGTGCGCTTACCTTTGCTCTAGGAGGTCCCGTAAATCCATTTCAAGACGTCATGGGCGGAGCCGCTCCTGGCCCCGATCTGGAAGCCAGCGAGGACGGCGTTTCATTCCGGAAAGTCTCCACTATTCCCAATAACGGCGCTCGGGTACACACCATTTCTTTTCCAGAAACAACGGCTCGCTTCTATCGGGTGACTTTCACGAGCCCGCCTCCATTCACCGGACCGCCGGCGATGCAATTCGACGCCGATTTTGGTGATTTCAACCTGCCGCCGTCGAAGGATTATGCGATTGCCGAATTGGCCCTTCACGCCGGACCACGTGTTAACCGTGTGGAAGAAAAAGCGGCGTTCGCGACCTTGACGAATCTCTACGCAGCCCCCACTCCACATGTAGCGGCGGCAGAAGCCGTCGCAAAAAGTGCCGTGGTGGATCTTACGTCCAAGATGCGTCCGGACGGCTCGCTCGATTGGACTCCGCCCGCGGGCCGTTGGGTGGTCATGCGCTTCGGCTACTCCCTGCTCGGCATTACCAACCATCCTGCGTCTCCGGAAGGTACCGGCTTAGAAGTCGACAAGCTGAATCCCGACTACGTCCGCGAGTATATGAACACGTACCTCGATAACTACAAGAGCGCCGTGGGCCCGCTCATGGGTAAGCGCGGTTTGCAGTACGTCATCAATGATAGCTGGGAAGCCGGCACGCAGAACTGGACCGATAACCTGATCGCGGAATTCACGAAACGCCGCGGCTACGATCCGCGTCCGTGGATGGCCGTTCTGGCAGGGCGAGTGATCGAAAGCTCGGAATCCAGCGATCGTTTTCTGTGGGACTTCCGGCTAGCGCTTTCCGATATGCTCGCCGAGTATCACTACGATCTAATCACCGCGATTTTGAAAGAGCGCAGCATGGGCCACTATGGCGAATCTCACGAAGAGGGCCGCGCGTTCATTGGCGATGGCATGCAGGTAAAAAGGAGCAACACCGTTCCCATGTCCGCTACATGGACACAGACTCCCGGTGTCAACAAAGAGCTATACGGTTACAACGCCGATGTCCGAGAATCTGCCTCGGTTGCTCACCTCTACGGTCAGAACCTTGTGGCAGCTGAGTCGCTCACGGCGGCTTCCGGGGCCTGGGCCTGGTCACCGGCCACACTGAAACCAACCGCCGACAAGGAATTGGCCATGGGGTTAAACCGATTTGTCATTCACACCTCGGTTCACCAGCCGCTGCTCGACAAAAAACCGGGTCTTGCTCTGGGCCCCTTTGGACAGTGGTTCACGCGTAACGAGACTTGGGCAGAACAAGCAAAGCCCTGGGTGACTTACCTTGCGCGCAATAGTTATCTTTTGCAGCAAGGACGTTTCGTCGCCGATGTCGTTTATTTTTATGGAGAGGACTCGAACATCACAGCTTTGTTTGGCGCGAAAAGTCCTGAGATTCCCGTGGGCTACAACTTTGATTACATCAATGCCGATGCTCTAGTGCATCTCCTTACTGTCCAAAACGGCGAACTTGCCACCGCCAGCGGCATGAGATACCGCGTTCTTGCACTTGATCCTTTCAGTCAGCACATGTCGCTCCCGGTTTTGCGAAAGATTCGTGATTTGGTACAGGCCGGGGCAGTTGTTTGTGGACCAAAGCCGGTCACCACGCCCAGTTTGAGCGACAACACAACTGAATTCCGGGGCATCGTGGATCAACTCTGGGGCTCTACCGGGGCAGGAAACAGCGTCGGCAAAGGGAGGGTGCACGGCAACGAGAAGTTGGGTGACGTGCTCGCCGCTTTGAATGTGGCTCCTGATTTCGAATACACCAAGCCAAAACCGGACACGGAACTGCTCTTCGTGCATCGTGGACTCGACGACGCCGACCTCTATTATGTGGACAATCGCAACGATCGCTCCGAAGAGTTGGTAGCCACTTTCCGCATCGATGGCAGGGAAGCGGAACTCTGGCATGCGGATACTGGAAAGATTGAGCCCGCTTCCTTCAAGAGCGTGAACGGTCGAACCGCCGTACCATTGCACCTGTATCCGTGGGAAACCGTGTTCGTCGTCTTCCGTGATCCAGCGAAAGCGACAGCCCGCACTTTGCCCGCAGTTGTCGAAAAATCGATTGCTACCATCGCCGGTCCGTGGCAGTTGAGCTTTCAGCCAGAGCGTGGAGCGCCGCCGCAAATCACCTTGGAGAAGCTTGTCCCCTGGCAGGAAAGCACGGACGAGGGCGTGAGGTATTTCAGTGGAACGGGAACCTATACAAAAACAATTCAGGCGGCCTCAGATTGGTTCAAACCGGGTGCGGAACTTTTGGTCGATCTAGGTGAAGTCAAGAATCTTGCAGAAGTTTCGGTGAACGGCAAACCTCTTGGCATCTTGTGGAAGACGCCCTATCGGGTGGATGCGACTTCCGCACTACGCCCCGGCGCCAATTCCCTCGAAATAAAGGTAACGAATGGCTGGGCGAATCGCATCATTGGCGATCGCCAGCCTAATGCCACCAAGACCTACACCTTCACTTCGCCGAAGTTCTATAAGGCGAACGCCCCGTTGCAGCCTTCCGGGCTGCTTGGCCCCGTGCAAGTGATCCAGGCTATGCACCTCGGCAATCACTCCATGTAAAATACTTCCTTCATCATTGCGAATTTTTCTCCCGGCTTCAGCCCAGTCACTGGCTCGAATAGTTTTCCCATCTCTTGCTGCCATCTCAGGTTGGTCGGGTCGTTATCGAGCGCGCGCCACGCAGCGTCAAAGTCATCGACCTGCATGACCAGGAACAAATCCTGATCTCTCCTGAAGATGGAATATTCGGAAATACCGACCTCTTTCAATTTGGATAGCAAAGCCGGCCAAACGTTCCGGTGCGCGGCGTCATATTCGGCCTCCCTGCCGGCCTTTATTCGCAATCGAAATGCAACTCTAGGCAACTGGACCTCCCACCTGCGGACACCATGGTTCAAGGAAAAGTAACCACGCCGACAGAAAAACCGTGGATCATCAACTTGTCCGAAGATAATTTGGTAGAAGCAGCGGGTTGAAATCCGGTTGTAACGTCGACATAGTCGAAGCGGCCGTCGGCAGCTCCCGCCATGGATAGCTCCAAGTTCCGATCGCGTTTGTTCACCAGAAGTATCTTGCGCTTGCCTGTCTTTGTTACGACTGCAAGATCCGTGAGGTATGGGCTATCGGGTGCAACCGGACTAGCGGGCGCAATCTCTACAATCTTATCGCCGGGGCCAAAGTTGTCGTGCAGGAGCTTCAGTACCCACAGACGGGCGTTCGGTTTTCCGTTGTTCCAGTCCACCATGGATACGCTGGGGAACTGCGTGGGGTAGCCGACCAATTGCGATTCTCCCGCGACATCAATGCCCAATCGTGTGAGCTCCGCAAAAATGTAGGCATACTCGGCGCCTGCTAGATTCCAATACGAGTCAGGAATTGTTTTTGTGACATGATTTGGATCGACCTGTGCAATGTCATCGGCCGAAATAATCCCAATTTCATTAATCATTGTGCCCGTTCCGGGTGAGAGTCGCTTGCGAATCGCTTCGATATTGCGGACCGTATTCAGGAAACCGTCCGCGTGCGCAAAAACAGTATGTTGCTGAATGTCGAGCGTCTCATCCGGCGCAGGCACCGCGTAGAAATGGTAGGAAATGTAATCCAACGGCATACCCGGCTCGTGGTTCTTGCTATTTAAGAAATATTCAAAGAAATCTGGATTCTGCCCCGGGATGGCCAAGGATACGCCGACAAATCTTAACTCAGGCTGAACTTTCTTCATCGCACTGACGATTGCATCGTACAGCCGAGTATACGTTTGCGCCGTCATGCGATGCTCGAAGTCCACTTCATTGAGAACTTCCCAGTAGGGAATCGAATAGTGATAACCAGACTCGTGCTGCTTTCCGTACTCGTCCTTAAATCCACCTTTGGTGTACCAAGCCAGGAGTCGTGCATAGTAGTCCGCAACTTCCTGGAACGTGGCGTCGCGCAGTTCCGTACCTTGTTCATAGTTCCACAGGGCCTTGTTCGGATCATCCGGATACGCGATGGGTTTGTCGGTCTTGTACATCCATTGAGGGATGGTACTGAAGTTGAGAACGACCGAATGCCCCTTGGTTGCCTCTAGGAAATCAATTGTCATCGGATCGATAAGGGAGAAATCCCAGGACGTCTTGCCATCTTTTGGAGGTTCTAACTCCGCTACACCGAGCCGCGGATACGGGAGCCAAGGAACGTAACGCACATAGTCTGCTCCGAGATCATGCAGCGCTTTGAATGCGTTGTCGTGTACCGCGGTTCCCCGGCGAAGCGGCGGGTTCACGACCACCTGTAGTGTAGGACTTGTCCTGGATTCCTGTACTATCTTGTCCCAATGGACTGTAATTTGAACATGAGCATCCTGCGCTGTGGTCCGTCCTGCGACGGCGAGCATTAGCGAAGGAACAAGCAGCAACCGAAATAGATTAGAGCGCTTCATTAGGGTGCCCTCTCGACAACGCATCAGCGAAACTCCCAAAGGATCGCGAGGCATAAATTAAGTCAGTTACTTTCTTTTTTCAATAGACAAATATTGTTCGTTATAGAATCCACATGAGGCTCCGGGCGGCCAGACGCAAGTTCATCAAAGTGGAGTGCATTCAGTCATGATCGAAAAATCCACGAGCTACGAATTCACGGTGGGGCTCTTCGGAATTGGGCTCGACACGTACTGGCCTCAATTTGAGGGACTGCGGCAGCGCTTGACGGGATACACCCAACAGATCGCCCAGCGGTTGGAGAAACCAGGCGTTCGCGTCGTCAATCTGGGCTTGGTGGATTCTCCCGAAAAGGCGGAGGCAGCGGGCCATTCATTCAGGCGGCAGGACGTCGATCTGATCTTCCTATATGTCACGACCTACGCGTTGTCGTCCACTGTCCTTCCGGTTGTAAGACGGGCGAAAGTGCCCGTGATTCTACTTAATCTTTCGCCCTCCGCGGCAATTGATTACAAGTCTTTCAATCAAATGGGTGACCGCACCAGAATGACCGGCGAATGGCTGGCTTATTGCCAGGCTTGTCCCGTGCCTGAAATCGCGAATGTATTTCGTCGCTGCCGGATCCCGTTTCTCCAAGTCACCGGTGTGCTCGAGAACGACCCACTGGCGTGGGATGAGATTTCCGCTTGGATAGATGCGGGCCGAGTTGCCCACACGATGGAACACAACTGCCTCGGAGTGATGGGCCATTATTACGGAGGAATGCTCGACATCTATTCTGACCTCACGCAGCAATGCGCTTATTTTGGGGGTCGCATCGAAATGCTGGAGGTTGACGAACTTGCAGATCTGCGTCGGAGAGTCTCCAGCGAGGAAATCAGCACTCGAGTCCAGTATTTTCGAGACACATTCGACGTCCAACCAGACTGTCTATTGGTCGAATTGGAACGCGCCGCGCGCACCTCTATCGCGTTGGACCGGCTCGTAGAGATTCACAAACTGGGATCACTCGCCTACTACTACAAGGGCATGGAGAACTCTGAAAACGAGGACACCATCAGTTCTATCATCCTGGGCAGCAGCCTGCTTACGGCACGAGGCATACCCGTCGCCGGTGAATACGAAATCAAGAACGCTCAAGCCATGAAGATCATGGATTGTTTCGGAGTTGGGGGTTCTTTCACAGAATACTACGCTTGCGATTTCAACGAAGATGTAATCCTGATGGGCCACGACGGACCTGGCCACATCGCGATTGCCCAAGGCAAAACCAAGGTTCGCCCGCTGAGTGTCTACCACGGCAAGGTCGGCCGCGGGCTCTCAGTTGAGATGTCCGTCAAGCATGGTCCCGTAACGCTGCTCTCGGTTGTTCAAACGGCTGACGGACAGCTCAAGTTACTTGTTGCCGAGGGCATTTCCGAGCCCGGTCCCATTCTCGAAATTGGCAACACCAACAGCCGCTATCGTTTCCCCATGGGAGCGAGAGAATTCATGAATGCCTGGAATGCCGAGGGCCCAGCGCACCATTGCGCGATCGGCATCGGACATATCTCCAGCAAGTTGAGCAAGCTTGGTCAACTGCTGGGAATGGAATGCACTGTCATCCGCTGAGTTCGTGCGGATGCCTATCAACTAAATAGAAGTCGCGCTAGGTAAGGCGAAGGAACACCCGCACATCATCATTATCAGCGACGGTCGGAGCCTCCGATGACGCTTCTTGTCATGCACTCCTATATCGATTAGTTCATAAAGCAGTGTGCCAGTTGTCCCCGACTGTGTTCGAGGATGAGGTATCAAAGTAATGCACTCCCAAATTGTAATGTAACAGTTCAGGGGTCAGATCCGCCGTGGGAGCAGAGAGGGTGAAGCAGTCCGGCGACGATGGCATTGTACCGCTTCCCTGAGATAGCCCAGCGCGTGACGCTGCTGCCGCTTGCAGGTTTGGGTGACCGTGAGTAAGCGGGCCGTGGCGATTTCTCCACTGCGACGGCGATTGCCGAAACAGATCTTGCGCCATTGCAGCGCCGTCCGCAGCGCCCGTTCCGCCCCATTGTTGGTAGGCTCTACGCCTTTCACTTCGAGAA
>QHYH01000208.1 GCA_003223215.1 Acidobacteriota bacterium | reverse complement strand
CAACAACAGCAGCAAGAGCAGCAACGGGAACAGCAACAGCGCGAGCAGCAGGCACGCGAGCAGCAGCAACGGGAACAGCAACAGCGCGAGCAGCAGGCACGCGAGCAGCAGCAACGGGAACGGCAACAGCGCGAGCAGCAGGCACGCGAGCAGCAGCAACGGGAACAGCAACAGCGCGAGCAGCAGGCGCGCGAGCAGCAGCAACGGGAACAGCAACAGCGCGAGCAGCAGGCACGCGAGCAACAGCAACGGGAACAACAACAGCGCGAGCAGCAGGCACGCGAGCAACAGCAACAGGATGAGCGAGAGCGGGAGGAACAAGAACGCCAGCGACAAACACCCAGTAACCGGGCAAACAGCTCGAGTGCGGCTTCTCCGTCGGTGAATTCGTCAGTGACCAGCCCTATTCCCGCTACCAGCCAAGTCTCAAACGGCTCCTTTGCCACCAGCTCAAAGGCGAACGCGGCCACCGAGTCGCACGTGCCTTTTCGCAACCGACGCAACCCCGGCGCTGAACTCGATGGCATGAGCGATGCAATCGGAGGCGGAAAAAACACGACGGCAAAGGACCAAGACTTGCACCTGGCGGCGCCCGATCTACTGCACAAACCCTGCAACAAAGAGCCGTGCAAGGAGCCTAGCCCGAAGCCAGTCCTGTCGGATCCCCACGCGAAACTCTGCAAGGTCGGTCAGTCGCCCGGCAAAGACAATTCATGCGTCCCGCCGATACTTGCAAAAAAAGCAACCGCGCCGCCGAAAACCAGTGCCGTCCCGCAGGCTTGTCCCGCTGACCAAATCTGGAACGGGATTCAGTGTGCGCCCGTTGGCGCGCAGGGGTGTCTGCCCGGCCAAACTGGGGCGGGTCCTTCTTGCCAGACGGATTGCACCATCGCCACCGCCGGAGCACAAAATTACATCGAGCGCCTGAGGATGGCGCGGCAGGCTAAGGATCAAGCCTGTACCGGGAACTCAACTCAGCAGGAATGTCAGCAGGCGGAAAGCACATACAACATTAGGCTCAACGAGTACCGCACGTTTCTTGCTGGAGTGTCTACCACGTGCACGTTACCTGATCCGATCTCGATCTGAGGGCTTCAAGAAAGCGTTGAGCGCCTCTAGTAGAAAGCTGTGCCCTAAGAATTTGTGCCATCTGGGGGGGGTTCACCCCACGATTTCCGTCCAACGTCCGTCCAATTCAAGGGCAGGATAAACAGCGATAAGGCTCGTAAGCGACACCAAACGCGGCACTTAGAGTTTTATACCCCCCAGCTGTTAACCGAAGGGCTGCTAGTTCGAATCTAGCCCGGGGAGCCAAAGCTCTTTAGCCTCAATCAATTACAGAGTGTGGGTAGAGCATTCGGCTTTCGACCGAAGGCGTGGGCATTCTAAATGAAATCGCACGTCCTGCATGTTCTGAAAACCGGGGAATTTTCGTCAGTCCATCCAATCTCAACCAGCGCTGTCATAAAAACGTACTAGTCCCGTCGGACTCTGGGGCCGTTCGCGCCGGATAGCATTTTCGGTTAAGGACAGCGAGGACAGGAGCGATTTTTACCAAGTGTCATTTTGTTACATCGTGCGTATCGCCGCTACCAAAAGAACGTCGATTGAGATCATTGTGAGTTTTGTTCTGGCAAGTTCATGGTCGAGGATTTGCCGGATGTTTTTTCATGCCAGTTATTGGACCGAAGATATCATTGGATTTGTGAGCAGTGTTTCCAGCATTTTTGGGAGCGCTTTTGCTGGAGAGTTTTGAATGATTCACAACATGATGACCAACAAATCGCTGCAGCCAACGCGGGATGGCCGATCCAGTTCCGCTTTGCGGGGCGGTGCGCGCTGGTTGGTTCCGCGTGGCTGAGCTTTGGACGTTGGCCGAGGGACAAAAGAAAAGAATGATACTCACCTTCACAGTTGAATGTGCCTTCGGGGCGTACTTTAAGGGCGAATGCATCCGAGCAATCGAAATCGATGAAGAAGCGTGTCTGTACGATCTCCACGAAGCGATTCAGGACTCGGTGAGTTTCGGCCGCGATCATCCATTCGCGTTTTTTCTTGCAAACAGCGCGTCGCCTTTTGCGAGAAAACAGTGGCTAACGGAGAAAGAAGAATGGGAAGACAAGGAAGATGATTTCTGGAGAATCAGACTCAAGGACATCTACCCCTTGGGGCGCAAGCGACTTTATTACCTCTTCGACTTCGGCGACAATTGGACGTTTGAGATACGAAGGCATCGAAAGGCGAAAGAACCAGAGGCGGGGGTCAAATACCCACGAGTGGTAAAGACAATTGGTCCGAATCCGGAGCAGTATCCGAACTACGAGGAGTGATGAGAACGGCCAACAACTGGCTCCTGTGAATATCGTAAGCTGTAAGCGAGGTGCATCTATCCTGTGCGGTTCGCTTGTGGCAAGCTGCGCGGATGACCGCGAGGAGCAGCTCCGGATAGAAGTTATGTTGCAAGGCATTTGATCCGAGCTTTCTGAGGAAGTCGGTCCAACCATTCAAGGAGAAGTGGTGATCTGGCCTCGGCTTCCTGAAAGAACATGACCTCCGCGTTTGGCATCTCTCCCCTCCGGCATGTTCGCATGATTGCGAAATCAAGCCAGCTATTTCCTAAGCTTTGACGCTATTTTCCCGCGTTTCCCTCGGCATTGACTATGGTAGGATACGGCGCCGGGAGGCACTTGGCCGTTCTCTCAGGGCGCGGCCAGCGCCGGACCCGGAGACTCACCATGCCTCGAGTTATGTTATTCGACCTTGACAGCAGGGTTCCCAATCTAGCTCTGATGAAGCTCAGTACCTATTACAAGAAGCGCGGCTTCGAGGTGCTGCTGAGGCACTGGCCGGACTCCCAAAAGGCAGACCAATACCTGGCAAGTGCTGTTTTCTATTGTGAGTCTACGCAAAGAAAGATCGCTACACTCAAGGCGATCCATGGTGCGGATGTTGAGATGGGCGGGTCTGGAATTGATCTGGCGAAACGTCTGCCGCCGGAGGTTGAATCTTGCTTTCCAGATTACAGCCCGTATAACCACAAGGATTACGCCGTTGGCTTTCTGACGCGAGGCTGCCCGAAGCGGTGTTCCTTTTGCGTGGTACCCGCCAAAGAAGGGCCGGTGAAAAAGAACGTCGCCAGCTTCTCTGATTTCGTTCCGGCCGGTCAGCGAAACGTGATGCTTCTGGATGATAACTTGTTAGCTTTTCCCGAAGCGGAGTCGCTCCTGAAGGAAATGACCGAGCGCCAGTACGCCATCAACTTCAGCCAGACGCTGGATATCTCCTATCTCACTCCCAGAGTGTACGAGCTCCTGCTTAGAGTGGACTATCAAAATGCCCGTTTCACTCGGAAGCGGATCTATTTCAGCTGCAATCACCCGGGAACGAACCGGCAGTTTATGGACCGAAAAGATATGCTGAAGGGGTTTGGCATCGACGCGGTTTGTGTGGTGTGCATCTACGGGTTCGACACCAGTCTCAGCCAGGATTACCAGCGCTGGATGATGCTGCGAAGACTGATGCTAGTCCCCTTCTTTCAGGAATACTGGCCCATTCCGGGCGTTCCTGCGCGCCTGCCCTCCAAATTTTTCGATATGGATCTCAACGAAGTCATCCGCCTGACGTTTCGGAGCAATGGGAAGAACTGGGAGAAATACCTGCGCTGGCTGAACCGCCTTTACTTTCACACCTTTGGAAAATACTATCTTCCGCTGGTGAAGATAATTTACCGATACAACGACCGAGAGCGCATCCGCCGGTATCTTAAGCACCGCGAACTCTTGACGAGCGAACTTTACAGGTCCTATGGGCCGTCCGACTCGGAAATTCGCCTACACACGGAATCAGTCGCTCAAGCGGCCGGCACAGCAGCTCAAAATCCAAAAAGGCCGAACAAGCCCTCCGGAGTGGATGCCCGAGGAAATCAGCTCTTCCGGGTTCTGAGTGGGTGAGCGACCGTCGGCGAAAAGGCACTGAGCCGCCTTGACGGGAGCTGGACTGGGGCGGGAGATATGGCCGAACGGTCGCGGCCGTCAAAAGAGGTCAGGGTTGTTTCCTTTTATCCCATTTCCCTCTTTATGGATGCTTACGGATGAGTTCCGCCCGCCGAAGCGGGATGGGCTGCGCTTTCTTCGCCACTCCGGCTGGATGCTATGCCGAGAAGCAGTGGGGCTCCATACGCGAGACACACTTCCAAGCTGAGGAGATTCTCATTGTAAAAGCCCAACGCTCTGCGTTCTCTGAGCCGCTCGCCGTCATTCGAATCACTGCCGCACGTTCGCCATTCGGGATGACAACACCGCCGCGAAAGGCAACCACTTTGCCGGAATTGGCGGGGACGCGCTCGCCGGGAACGACAATGCCAACCAGGTTCATCGGATCCGCCGCCGAGACAGGTATCGTCTCGCCGGATGGCTGCTCGTGGCGCATGGCGCGCAAAGACTCGACCGCCACGGGTAACGCGAACTGCTCTCCCAAAAAGCCGCTGACGAACCGGCCGCCCCTAACCTCCCCGCGGTCTTCAAGCCGCCTCAGGATCATCAGCAGTTCGCGCCATTTCGGAAGGATAGATTCGCAGGCAAGAAGTTCGCGGAAGACGATCCCGATCTGGCGAACGGCTTCGAGCGTGCCGTGCTCGCCGAAAAGCTGCGTGCCCGGGGCCAGGTGCTGCCAGCGAAGCAGCCAGTTCATGAATTGCGCCGGGGTAACGGACTGGATCTCTTTCCGGAGCTCTCCGAGCGTCAGCCGGTGGATGCGAGAAACCAACCGGCGCTCGCATCACTCGGTTTGTCCCAGGGCAGGATCGCTGAACTTGCCTCTCACCACGACGCCGCTCGACTCAAGCTGCAGCAAAGCTTTCTCCGTGTCGATGCAGAGAGGGAAAGGACCCTCCCAAGCTGGTTCGCGGTGACGGGACCCGAGTGAGAAATCCACCCTGTAATGAGGGCCAAAACGGCATCCTCGCGTGAAACCGGCGGCGCTTCTACCTTGAGCGGCTGCGCTTCGAACTCGGCCGCGGGGAAGACCTTGAGGAAAGCCCCGAAGCCCCGATGCGTTCCGTCGCAACCCAATACGTTTCCTCGCCCGCGCGCGCCCGCACCGCGAGGTGTCCTTCGACGAGGTGTTCGAACCAGGCAGCCCACGCGGGCAGCGATTCCTGCAATTTTCCCTCGAGTCGATTCCTTTCCTCGGTGCTCGTTCTTCCGCGGGCTGCCAAGGCAATCAAAGTAAGCAACGCGTCGTGCAGCTCCTCTGCATCACGCACATCCCCCCGGGGCGATGTCACCCAATACGCGTTCGAGGCCTTCGAGATCCAGAGCCTCCGTGAGAACGTCTTTCATCATTTCGCGGATCAGGGGATGAGGGGAGATGGCGATGTCGCTCTGAATATTTTCCTGGCAAGCAAGAGCTTCGGGAAAGACCGCAGCCAGCAAATCGTCAGCGCGCATGCGCTGGACCCGTGGAGGAACTTTCTCCCGCCGCGAAACCGGAGCAAGGCCAGCGCGCGACCGGCGTCCCGGCGCGCGGTGAAAAGCGGTGAAGCCAGCACCGCCTGCTCGAGAACGGTACGCACAGAGTTTGGATGGAGGAAATGAAAGACGAAAGACGTCGGAAAGCGGGAAACGATGCTGTTCGCCAAGCGAGAGATTCAGCCCGTTGTCGCGAAGAGCGACGGCTTCCAAGACGCGTTTGTGACGTGGCAGAAAAAGCGACCGCAGGTAAGCCACCACCGCACAGGCAAGGGTAACCATGGTTCGATCTTCGCGGGGGCGCCCCGCAAGTAACAGGTAGAATGGTACCACTCCAACCGCTTGATTTTGATCCGTGATGGCATTTTGATGACCCACAGCCGTCAAAACTACTTATGAGAAGCATTAAATCGCTAAAATAAAAGTGACATCCTTGCGGGACGACCACGTCGCGAAGCTGGCCGATGAGTTCGAGGGCAGCGAACAGGCAATGACGATTCGGCTCTCTACCCTCGGGTTTCTTTGATTTGCCCCGAGAGTAGCGATCACACGCGATCCGGCCTCCATTCATTTCAGATTGCGTAGCTTTTTTGTGAAATCGGCCAGGATTGTACCAACGGAAAGGCCATGACTATCCAGGAGTCTTTGAGTATGTGAGGTCGATAAGTCCCTGAAATCGAGCCCCTCGAAAGATGTACACGACAAGCGCGTGCGTGGCGAGGAGTTTCAGTTGTGGAAGCTCACCGCTCGCGCGCCGGTTTCTCCGCCACGTCGTTTGCGACGACGGCAACAACAACATCATCTACACCCTGGAGATCGAGTACACCGACTTCCCACTCAATGAAATCAAGTTCGACTTCGCGAACAATGTGATCCTATTGCTCAGCGAGTATTGAACAGCGCAAAGCCCGCGCTGGCCTCCTTGCTGGCGCGGGCTATTTGTTTATCTCGTTTTCAAGTTTAGCGAGCCGATCCAAAATCCAACCAAAGGAAGGAGGGTCACCAAAAATCATCACGGCCATTTTCTTGTGATCCTGCTCCAGCGCCCCTCGCCGATTCTCAGGTGGCACTAACCGAAGGCTGCCAGCCTTAGCCAGATCATATCGAGCCCAGCCAGAGGAATAAAAAGTCTCTTTATGCTTTACGACTTGGGCCAACAATTCCCTGTCAGCGAGAGCCTCATCCTTGATCTTGCCTTCCGCCATCATCGCCACATCATAGAAGTGACGCGAGTAGCGAACCGGTATTTGCTTGTCTTCCGGCCGGTGATATTCCACGTGCAAAATCGTCACCTTCTCCCAAAACGTACGTTTTCCGAGAAGCGCCACGACCGACGCATCATTGTCCACAACTACCTTGGGAAAGTGCTCGCCCGCGAATGACCGGATTGCAAAACGATCACGCGGAACAAACTCAGCATGCGTCCCGAGCTCGAGTATTACCTGAGGTCTCAGATACGCCAGTCTTTTCGTGCTCGCCGCAGGATAGTGGAAGAGAACGACATTCTTGTCGTCCTTACTCACCTCCAAGCCCCATCCGTGCCCTGCCCCAAGAGTCTCTCTGCATTGCTTTCCGAGAAGGTCAAGAAACTCACCTCCAATGTAGCGCTGACACTCCTCCATCATTTTTCCGAGAATCTTATTCCGCTTCGTATTTGAAATGTTTTCTTGCCGCGGATCGTTCTCGCCGTTAAACCCAAGCGTCTCATAATCCACCGCGAGGTCGATGTCTTCCGAAAAGCGATTGATCGCCTTGAATATCTTCGAAAGCGAAGTCCCACCCTTGAAAAGCAGCCTTCCCTCAAACGCCTTATTCGAAAAGAGCTGCTTCAGCACCCAACAAACCCAGAAATCCTTTTCGATGATAGCCTCGGCCACATTCATGCGCTCAGCTGTTTCGGAAAAAAGATCCGCGCGCGCGCGTGCTTCCATGATGGCGACTTTGTTCACGCGCTCTTCTCCGCAAGCTGCTTTGCCACGTCATAAATCCAATCCACACTAAAGCGCGTGTCCTTCAGGAAACGTCGCTTCTCCTGTGGAGAGAGACGGCTCCGCAGTGTATCAATCTCCCGCGCTCCAACATTTCCTTTCCCAAGGTGTCGAAGGGCTTGAACCACGAGCGCCGGTTTACCCTCCAGGCCTGCCATCGCTTTCGGCCGGGCATGCTTAAAAAGAATGCTCCGCCGGCCAATCTCCACTTTCTTATTTGGGCCATCTGTCAGATAAATGATCTTCGAGGGCACTTGCGTTGAAAGCCCGAGGAGATTTGCAGCCCACGCCCCTTCGGGCACGATCTTCCACCTCTGGCGTCTTGCTATCGCCTGCGCGGCCTCATCAATGTCAGGGCTTAGTTGGCCACCCAGGGCAGCATTGAACCGGGGTCTATCGTAAAGGCCTCTACTGATACGCCGGATCCTTCCCTCATGCGTCAGGCTATGCAGTGCCACATCGATCGTCGTCCGGCTGGCTATATCCAGGAAGTCCTTTGCTGAGAATGCATTACCGTACTCGAAATGCTCAATCCTTCTAAGTATCTGATTCCGCATTGTTTGCATGACTTTTCCGATCCCAGCGATTAAGAAAAAATATACTACTTTTCCTTAATCGAGGCAAGCAGTACCTGCCAGTGTCATGCCAGTATCACTGTCCTGCCCTCCAGACCAAGAGTGCGGACGGCTGGCACCGTGGAAAACCGATGAGCGTCGGTAATGGAACGCGCTGTCATAGAAACGTAATACTAATGGTGGTGAATGGGGGCAAAATACGAACGAAAGGTGAACAAACAAGGAGAAAAGGATTCATCAGGTTTAGTCGCACCTTGCTGATTTCCTTCGATTAGCACCAACTCCGGCAAGTTCTGATTAAATTGGTGGTTCGGCTGTTAACCGAAATGTTGGAGGTTCGAATCCTCCCCGGGGAGCCAAAATTCTTATGTATCAAGCAATTACAGAGTTTGGGTAGAGCATTCGGCTCTGGACCGAATGCGTGAGCTTCGAGATGAAATCGGCCGTCTGTAAGTGGCGGAAATGGACGACTTGTGGGTAACCCATCCGGTCCTGTGAACCGCCGTCATGAAAACGTAATAGTCGCATCGGACTCATGGCCCCCACCTTGGCTGCTGTTGGTTGCGAAATGCTGAGATTTGAAACGGGCGAAGCAGTAGAACGTTCGCCGCGTAACCGAATGCTCGTGCGACAAAGTACAGTCGTAAACTTTCTCGGCGAACGGCACTGTTGCTCGCGAGGGGAATATTCAACGAAGGGCTCGCAGTACCGTGCAACACCGCGCATTTCTTTGCCCCGCCGAGATTCGTTTTTTTCTCAAACTAAGTCCTGCCTGAGTGGAAGCGTTCACGAGACATTTCCGGACACAATTGTGACGAATTTGGCGGGTTCTCTTTCGCGGTGGATTCCATGTGGACGAGAACGTTACTCGTCCACTGACCCGCAAATTGGACCTCACACTATGAAGTTCGGCCTTGGCGTGATTAAATCGCGTTCATGCCAGATAGAGTGTTGGCAATCTTCGCGAGCCTAGCTCTCATCCTTCTTGTTCGGCCATCCCTGTTTTTGCGCCGGATTCCAAATCCGCTACTGCCCGATACGCCTTGGAACCGAGTGCAAATGCGTGGAATCGGTTTAGTTTTCTGCTTGTTTGTGTTGCTTGTGCTTTCAGGAGGTGCCCCGGAATCAAAATTGCACGAAGGATTTCATCGCAATATCTTGGTCGCTCTGTGGGTCTCGGTCTTCACCGTGCCGATACTCTTGTGGATTCTCTGGCAATTCTCTGTCCGTTCTTTCGTTCGTCAAGGCTACATTAACGGAAGATCGGAGGACCCAGCATGGGAGCGTCGGATGAACTAGTATTTTGCACCACACTGTTCTCCGTTATTGTTCTCGCTTTGCTCTTAGCCGCCAAAGGGCATCATCCTTAGATTCGCGGCGGGTTCCATGTGGACGCGAACGCTGTTAATCGGGACTTGAAGGAGTCCGCTGGGGTGCACGCGCTGGAGGCGGCCACTATGGCTGAAGATTCTCATCCAGACTCTTCAACATGGTTTTCATTTCGGATTCCGAGTAGTCCCGAGCGCCACTCGCTACATACCTAACTGCGCCGCAACTCTCCGCGAGTCCTCGCTTGCGACGTGCGTATAGATCGATTGTGTGATTCGCGGATCGCTGTGGCCCAAACGTTCTTGCCGCACTTTAAGCGGCGTGCCTAGTCTGCCCATCATCGTCGGGGCTAGTATTTCAAGTTACCGGTTTTGTCTATCCGGACTTGCGCGCTAATAGGAGGAGTATGACGACTGCCTTCAGGTCTTTACCCGAGCTTTTGTAGGCTTTTGGGCGACTGTTTTTTGTGGCTTATGTAGGAACCTCTAGTTAGAATCCGGGAACTTAGAATTACCGCCAATGGAGGAGGCCGCAATCGACATGCGAATAGCGTGCTGTTGCGCTGTGGCGCTGTTCGCCGTAGCAGTGGCGGCGGTTACGGACGGGTGTTCAAGCTCGCCACCAATTTCGGTGAGGTTATCTCCTTCCTCTCCGCAGACAATTGATCAGGGCCAGACGGTCGGGATCACGGCAACATTGACTAATGACATGTCTTCCAAAGGCGTCGCGTGGAGCCTGACCGGCCCGGGCTCTCTCAGCAATTCGACGGGGCTGTCTGTTACCTATAATTCCCCGACGACCAAACTCACCAGCGGACAGCAGGCGACGGTCATGGCCACGTCCGGAGCAGACCAGACGAAGAGAGCTTCGGTGCAAATCAACGTGAACCCTTACCCTGAGATTCCATCTCAGACGGTTGCGAACGGATCGGTGGGCACGCCGTACACCCAAACAATTGCGCTCACCGGGGGCACGCCTCCGTTTCAATGGAGTGTCTACAATGGGCCGATTGGCACCGGATACAAAGTGGGTGGAGCGGTACCGGACGGGCTGACGCTTAATCCTAATAGCGGAAACATCAGCGGGACGCCGACGGGAGGCGGCACTTGGTATTTCGAAGCGACAGTGACCGACGCCACGGGTGCGACCGTGATCAACGGCTTATTAAGTATCCAAATCAATTCGGTTGCCCCACCAGGGAACCCGGTCCCATTCTTGAACCAGCCGCTCGTGCCCACAGCGGTTTCACCGGGGAGCTCGGGGTTCACGCTCAGCGTAGGCGGGACAGGTTTCGTTCCTGGCGCGACGATTAACTTCAATCGCACTCCACTTGCAACGACATTCATCGATAACGGGCATCTTGCCGCGATGGTCCCGGCAGCCGATGTTGCCAGCGCAGGAACGGCCGCCGTAACCGTGGTGAATTCAGGGCCGGGAGGCGGCTCCTCCAACGTTGCCTACTTCCAGGTGGCAGCGGCAGAGACGACAGTCAATTTCGCACCGGCGATGAACCTACCATTGCAGAATTATCAATCGCCAGCGGGAATCACCGTTGGCGATTTCAATGAGGACGGCAAGCCGGATCTGGCCATCGCGGGGAATATTTGGGTGCACCTGTTGCTCGGCAACGGCGACGGCACCTTCGCACCGGCGCCAGGGTTTCCAATCCGAGTAGCAAGTCCGCCGTACAACGGTGCAGCCACACCTAACACCACGGCCATTGTCGCCGGCGATTTCAATCACAGCGGCCACCTTGGACTGGCCGTGGTGGACACGTCAAACGCGGCGACATACATGCTGTTGGGTAATGGGGATGGCACATTCGCTCCCTCGTCTGCAGCCTTTGCCAGATCGCCGTTATTTGATGTGACGTTGGCGACCGCGGATCTCAATGGCGATGGAAATCTCGACCTTGCGTTCCAGAACGGCGTTGTGCTGGGCTACGGAGATGGCGCGTTCTCTGCGGCCGGCAGCCTGTACGCCTCGTTCCCGGAAAGTGTAGCGCTGGGTGATTTCAACCGAGATGGAAAGCTCGACGCGGTCGTGGCCAATGGCAGCACAAAATCATCGCCGGGTTCGGAGCTGACTGTGTCGCTCGGAAACGGCGATGGAACGTTCACGCCCGGATCCACGATCTCGCTCGGGAGCGATTTGTTGGCCGTGATTACGGCGGACTTGAACGGCGATGGCAAACTGGATCTCGCAGTGGCGGACGCCGGCAGCAACACCGTGATGGTCCTGCTGGGAAATGGCGATGGCACGTTTGGGGCGCCAACGACGATGCCGGTTGGAAACGAGCCGGAGGCGCTCGTAGCTGGGGATTTCAATAACGATGGAAAGCTTGACCTCGCTGTAGCCAACTTCAACTGTACTAGCCTTATTCCACTGAACTGCGGTCAGGGGACGGTGACGATTTTGCTCGGAAACGGCGATGGAACTTTTACGCAGGCATCCGGCTCGCCCTATACCGCGGGGAAGGGGCCGGTCTCGATCGCCGCGGCGGATTTCAACGGCGATGGCAAGCTCGACATCGCAGTGGCCAACCTGACGGATGGAACGGTATCGATTTTTTTGCAGCAGTAGTTCCAGGGTGCGAGGCAAGAAACCAGGAAAAGAGCGCCTCCACTACAGTAACCACGTTGACGAATGTTTTCGGTGCGAGCCTTGCTGCTGTCAGGATCTCAACGAATTGGCGCAGGGCACCATTCCCCACTTCCGACACTAGCTTGTTGCCAAGGTTCCGGAGAATCCATCGATCCAGGCAATGCTGCCATCCATAGATCGTGACCGGTTTCAGCGGCCTCCGTCTACGCGTAGAGAGAGACTCCACCCACCATTCGGCCTGCTGCACCGTTCTGTTTAATACACATGTCCTCTCAATCTTGATTGGCGGTGTTGGTCTCAGACACAACTTCGCGACGCGGCGGGTTCGCGTCCGCTTGAACCGCAACTCTTCCACAATCCATATGGGAAGCGTTACCAGTACTCGGCTCGGAGACGGCTGAAAGGGACATTACAGCAACTTCCCGCATCCGGGCATCTGGCTCGTTTCGCCCGATTCACATTGACGAGTAGCGCTAATCGGGACTTGATTTTAGGAACTTGGATTTGGCGAGCCTTAATGAAATGGGCAGTCGAAGTAGGCTTAGGAGAGGCCGGATGTTCCGCTACTCTTGACCTCCGAAGTCGGCGGCGAAGGCTGCGATCACCGGCTGCCGGGGGTGGCGGGGGCTGGCCCATTCGACCAAGAGCGGGCATTAGCGGGCAGCCCGCTCTTGTCTGTTGCACGCTGGCTGCCTCGGCTTTAGCTTCAGAGCCGCACGAAAAAAAGTGCACAGGAGGTTCCAATGAAAGCTGGAAAGCATTACGTGGTTGTTCTGGTTGGTCTGGTGATCGTTGGTCTTGCTACGGTCCTTCCGGCAGGAAAGGCATCAGCACCTGGTGGCGAGAGCCAGTTCATCGCTGAAAGCTCCCTGCTTGCCGGCTTGGCACCGGGCGCGGTTTTCCCATTTATTGACACAACCCCACACGGCATTGCCCAGGCACACATCGCCATTACTGATTCGACGACGAACTGCTCGGCAGGCGCGGCGGCACCTTCCAATGTAAAAGTCTTGGTTGGGCAGGCTGGGGTATCCTTGGTTTCGGTGATGGGCGCTGCTACTAATACCGGCATTTCGACCACGCCTGGACAATGTGTCTTTCATGTGACGATAAACGCTGGCCAGGGCGGAGTGCCGAACACGGTAACTGACATCGTTGTGCTGAACGGCGGCGCTTCAGCTCTTACGGGCATCAACACCGTCACGGCCTCGGCGAGCGTGCGCGTTGGAGAGGAAATTGCGAGCTGGCATCAACACGGTCGCGATGTCGGCGCCGGCAATTCGAACTAATCGAGCAAGAACAGGACGCGTGCGCGGGCTACGGGCCGCAGGATGAGCCTTGACAGGCGGCTGACGGGGATTGAAATCACGGGATCAACAGCACCGTCTCTTATTGGTCGTATTGCAAGCTATAGGTAGAAGTGCCGGACGCCCCGCGCATTCCGGGTGTATCGACGGCAAACCTTACCTTACCGGATTATGGAAGGGTTCCCCGTTAATGCACGTAGCCGCTGCGCGGCGGACGCTTCGCGTGAGGTAGTGGAGCGTTGGTTGCTTGATGGCTCTGGTATAAGTGTGGGTCACAGGAGGTGTTCCCGTGACCCATCTTCGCAAAACGATGCTGGAA
>QHYH01000207.1 GCA_003223215.1 Acidobacteriota bacterium | reverse complement strand
CTTTGCGTCCTTTAGAATGCGCAGCGGTTCACTTCCTTCAATCACAAGAACATAATCCGGCAGTTTATCCGAAGCGGCTCTCCCGTCAAGGCAGGATTTCGCAACTGGATGAGACGCTGTTGCGCCAGGCGGATCGTCTTTGAGGACCACCAAATTACGGGAACGCTAGGTTGTGGCTTGCTGCGGCTGATCTGAATGCCGGGAACCGGATTCGTGTTATTGGCGTTTACTGGGGCGTCGGTCACTATGCCGGTCTGAGGATCTGTGTGGCGTGAGGTAAACTCCCCTTCCACCTTCACTCCCGCGGGACTCCACGGAGAATCTTGCAGAATCCGAGAAACATCGGCGGTGTCGCCGTCTCAATCACCACCGTATCCAAGCCTTCCGACGCGGCGTAAACGGCTGCTGCCAGGCCGGAGGGTCCGGCACCGACAATGATCAAATCGCGGACCTGCGACTCATCGATCGCGTTGTTTAGTCCCAGGCACTCAGCCAATTCCTGGATCGAGGGATTCCGCAGCACGGAGCGAGCGCTGCAAATGACCACGGGAATCTCGTCGACCTTGACCTCAAACCGGTCGAGAAGTTCCTGCGAAGTCTTGTCCGTGTCGAGATCTACGTAGGTGTAAGGATGTTCATTCCGCGTAAGAAACTCGCGCAGGCGCCGGGTATTGGCCGAGTGGCGCGAACCCATCAGGATGACGTTTCCCTGGCCGGTTCTAATGAGTTCCAACCGGCGCAGGATGAAGGCCCTCATAAAAATCTCGCTCAACTCAGCGTCCTTGGCGACCAGCGACCGCAAGCCATCTGCACTCAGTTCAAGAAACTCACCAGGCTCGGTGACGCGGCCGCGCACGAGTGTGCCCCGCCCGGAGATCATGGTCATCTCACCGGTGAAATTACCTGGGCCGTGAGTGACGATTAAGCGCTCGCCCGCAAGATCCGATTGCACGATCTCCATGCTTCCGGAGAGCAAAACGAAAAACGGGACATTTGTCTCACCCGGTTCAAACAGGATTTCACCTTTCTTGACCTCACGGACCTTGCTGCCCGAGCGGATGCGGCTGATTTGGGCTGCGGTCAGAACTGGAAAGGCTTGGGTACGAGCGTCGAGTGCGCTGGGTACTGGCAGAGAAGACATTTCTCCTCCTAAAGCTCAATAGGGGTCGTAAGTATTAGAGCACGCCCGCAACCGTTCAGATGCAACCCAACCCTGGCTGCGCTTGCTTCGGGTTGTCAAGTTTTGTCCGAATGCGTTCTGGGAGATAATGGTTTCGGGGAGGCTCATCGCAACTCCCATCGAGATTGGCCGCTGCTCGCAAAAGGAGACTTCTATGGCTAGCGACAACAAAGATCAGCCTGTGCTGGGTCACATCGACGCCCTGGTCAAGGAAGAGGAGCGTCTCTATGCACAAGGTGAACTCACGGATGAACATCGAGGCCGCTTAGCGAAGATAAAGGTCGAACTGGACCAGTGTTGGGATTTGTTGCGTCAGCGTCGAGCCTTGCGAGAGTTTGGGCGTGACCCAGACCAGGCAAAGGTGCGCCCGCCGAAGGTCGTCGAAAACTACGAGCAGTAGCCCCGCGCGGCCTTTACGCTTACCTGAGGGACCCGAACCTCATTCATGCCTATTATTCAGGTATGCCGTGATGGTCTGCTATGCAGCGCTTGAAATCGGGCAGGCTTACGCCCTCGCGAGCGCGCGTGCCGTCCGGCGCGGCTCGCAGATACTGCGCTGGCCAGGAGATGGAAACCCCCAACTCTTTTGCGACGTAGAGTGGCCAGTAAGGCTGGCTGTGGCTGGCGAATTGTTGTTTTGCTTCGGTGTACCAATGTGACATTGCGTTGAATCTTGACACCGTACCAATTCGCCAGGGACACCCTCAGCGGCAGGGACTTCACCTTGTCCCTCCGGGCAGGACCAACGAATTATATATCCGCTCGCGTGCGCGCCAAAAGGAATGACCGCATTGAGAAAACGTGTCAGCATAGTGCAATGAAACACCGAAAACAAAACAGGCGCGCTCCGCAGGCCCATCCATCTGCGTTGGCCGTACCTTCGTATCATCGCATCCTGGTTAAGCACGGCCTGATTGAAAAGACCCTGTCCATCCCCGATGCGTATGCAGTGTTTTTGAAAGTGGGCGCAGACCCGGAAGTACAGAAACTCCGTCGCAAGGTAGCGCGCGAGAACAGAATAAAACACGTTCCCGCTTTGCATCTGGCTACAGCGATGGCCCTGCAAGGCATGACCAAGCAGGAGCTCGAAGCTCTGAAATTGCGGATTGAAAAGAAGGCTGCTATTTCTTAGCGACAACTCCCACGGCAAGAGAGACCTTTTTGTGTGTGAACATCCGCTCCAGATTGTTGCGTGTTCTATTCTCTTCGCTATAACCCGAACGGGAGCCGCATCCGGGTAGACGGTTCGCGGAGCTGAAACGACTTACCGAACCCCAAGAGCGAACTCATCGCAGATTACGTGTAGCGGAAGCTGTTTCCCTAATTTGAGCCTACCGACATGCAGCGAAATAGGCTAGAGTAGACGGCCTCGCCGGGAACTCCGGCTAGGACGGAAAGTCCCCAGGAGCCTGAGTTCAATGCTTGCCTTAACAAGGACTTGTGCCTATCGAGATGCGAAAGACCTTGCGGCGTTGCCTTTTGGATAATTTCGTCAGCGCGAAACGAAAGGCTGGTTGGTGTTGGCCTCCGAATTTCTGAAAACGTTCCCGATGCTGCACGACGTTTTGATTGAATCTTGGCAAGAAGGCATGGGGGCGGGAAACCCGTATACCACTACGCCGCCGGGCAGAAGCTACGGACTTCCGCATTCCGCCGCAACGCGGGTCATCCCGTGCGCCAATCGAAGTTGTAACGGCCGCGGCTTCGACATTTTCCAGGACATATCAGAAATGGTGCGCGAAAAACTGCACATTAAGGAATTTGTGCAAGTGTGTTGTGGAGATGAAGGTTCTCCGAAGGAAGCGCAACGACGCCGAGACTGCGTCAACACGCTCCACTATCGTTTGACGCTCAAATACGAACCGGAGCAGCCCTCGTCGTAATAAACATTTCAGGGCGGTTAGCAACCCAGTTTTTTTATCTTGTCTTGCAAACTTAGCTTTTGGGCCAAAATTCTATGCGCACTGAAATGGCGCGATTCCTCGCCGCGACGGCTGTCCCATCCAGGTTATCGCTTCACCCCCGAGCGCCAGGAATCTGTCCCCGAGAACCCCGCGCGGCGTACCTGTATATATTAAGGATGGAGGAACCCGGACGTTTTCACGACGCTACGTTGGTTCGGATCGGGCGGCCTAGTCTGGACCGTTTTTCCCCTGGTCCTTAATGTATGTGCGCTCCACGCGCCGAGCTTCCTGCCCTGTGATTACCGAAAATTTAGTCCACGCACGACTGGTTTCTTTGAGCTCCTTCGCCGCTTCCATATCAATCGAAGCGTTACGCGAGCCGGTTGAGGCAATCAGCTTCAACCTGGGAAGGTGTTGAAGAAGCTCTCGCGGCAATGGAGTTCGCTCACGCATTACGCAAACGACGTCATACGGCAGAAGCCTGTCGACAAGAGCGGATGGATCTGCAACGTGGTCGTTAAAAACAGTGATCTCCGCCCGCCATGAAAGGGCCGACCAATCTGCCATTCTTAATGCAACATTCTGATAATCGTCCAGGATCGCGATCTTCATCGGCTCACTAGTCCCACCTCAAAAGTTTGCGTCGCTCGAAGGCCCCGACAGAACAGGTTAAGTTTTTATGGCACGGACTGAACTCCAGAGCGCACCTCGATTGATCCAATCAGGGTAGAGCTTGAGCATTTGGTCATATAGTTCCCGCGCGGTCGCCGTCTGCATGGCGAGGCGCTCGAAATCGCGTATATACTGCCGCGTTTCGCCGAGGATCCTAGGGCTATCATCGTTCCCGACGCGCTTTTGCCCGGCGATGACTGCGCGTGGCTTAAGCGACTCCATTTTATCAAGGGCAGCAATCCACTCTTGGCGCTTCTGCTGATCTGGCGACTCTGACAGATGCGGGTGATCGCTGTTGTAGGCGGCATCACCCGCTACGATCAAACCGACGGACGGAACGTGAAGGCAGGTCGTGTTAGCAGTATCGGTGAATCCAAGCGGCACACTGACTAAATTGTAGCCTTCCAGGTTAATGACGTTTCCGGATAGCTCTTCGGCGATTGCAAGATGGCTAGAAATCTGGCCGGGAAAACGTGGATTTCAAAAGGTAGCGAGAGACTCTGGCGATGCTTGCTGGCGCATAATCTTAATCACTTCCGGCCGCGCGACGAAACGCGCATCTGGAAATCGCTCCAGAACTGTACTGGTGCCGAAGAAATGATCGCCGTGGCCATGGGTGGCGTAGATCGTCGTCAAATTCTTTCCGCTCGCAACAAACCCAATTCGCCAGTGCTCGCGCCTGCTCGACGGTGATGGGGGTGTCGACCAGGACAGCGTCGCGCTCCCCAGAAATAAGCGTTGACGAAATCGGCGGCCACGGACGCTGCGTTTCCCCTGGAGGTAAATCGCTCGTGATGGCAGGTATGCTGCCCGCCAAGAAAACGTCCCAGTTCAGCGATGTTTTTCGAGTCGTTCGTCCGGCTTTGGAGGTACTGGTATCGGATTGCTGCTGCGTTGAATGGGCTTGGCCGGCTCGGATTGGCCAAGTCGAGGCCGTTACGAGAGCGATTCCGAAGGTATTCGAAATGAACTCACGTCTTGAAGTCATTGTGGCCTCATTCGGTTAGATCTGGGCTCTGCCGCCGTCGACGAACAGTTCGATACCCGTGACGAAACTGGAGTCATCCGAAGCGAGAAACAACGCCACCTTAGCAACTTCCTCGGGTTCCCTCATGCGTCCCATCGGGACGGTAGACACAATCCGCGCAATCACGTCTGCAGTTTGCCGAGTCGCCAGCGGCGTATTGATCGGACCCGGGATAACAACGTTGATCGGATACGACGGTCCCTCAGATCTGTAGTCCAGGTTCGCACGAACGAGCGGATGGCGGCCTTACTCGCGGCGTAGACGCCGCAGGCGGCAGTACCCTTAACACTCGCGACAGAACCGTTGAGAATGATGGAGCCACCATCATTCATTAGCGGTAAGGCCTTTTGCACGGTGAACAGCGTTCCCCTGATTGATGTTGAATAGCTTGTCGAAATGCTCTTCGGTGACGGCCCCAAAGGGAACAAATTCGCCAACCCGGCGTTGGCGAAAACAATGTCGATTCGCCCTTTCACCTTCGAGACGGTCTCGTAAAGACGATCAAGATCGGCCAATTGGGCAACGTCTCCTTGAACTCCAGAAACGTTGCTGCCGATTGCCTTCACGGCCTCGTCGAGTTCCTTCGAACGACGGCCCGTGATGAAAACATAGGCGCCCTCTTGGACGAAAAGTTTTGCAGTGGCCAACCCAATCCCTTCTGTGCCGCCCGTGATGACGGCGGTCTTGCCTTCGAGGTTTTTGGTCATTCTATTTCTCTTGCGCCGTTCAGCGAAAAAGCATCGTGACGCGGTTGGTGCCTTTATTTCGCCATGCGTGGCGCGTGCCGTTTTGTACAACCACATCGCCACCCTTCAAATGCAGGGTCTCGGCCTCGTCCAGCTCGAGCCAAATCTCTCCGTCGTGTGCAACTCATCCCACGGCGAGTCCAGGACTTGACCGGAAAATGACGAACGAGGATTCGGGCGGGCCTGAAACAGCCTTCCCGCTTCGGTCTGGAGAGTGACGGAATCCGGCGCGAACGTTGTGCGTTTGTCCTGCCCGCGGAAATGCGTGGTCAACCTTTGGCGATGCAGTTCCGCTTCGATCCGGATTTGGCTGATGACGCTCTACGACAAGGATGAAGCTTCAGACCTTACACCTAAGCAAAGAACGAACCTTTCGAAAGCCTCCTGTTCCGGGCACGGCGTCCCCAAGTTCCGGTGCAGCGGCCAGCCGGTTGCGGACGGCGCAAGCCTCGTCTTTCGAGTACCAAAAAAAAGAAAGCCCGCTAGATGGCTCTTCCAGGTCGCGCGCCGATCCGAAAATACCGGCTTGGATTAAAGTAACCTTTTGCGATATCATCGCGCCAATTTCTGTAAAATAGCCCCCCTCAGAAAAGGTCCCGATGAACGGTCGAAGAGAATTGCGAAGTCCGCAGCGATTTCGAGTTCTGCTCTCGAACGGAGAGCATCCGTTGGTCACAAAGAATGCTTCGACGGAAAACGTGAGCACCAATGGTGCTCGTCTCCAAAGTGATTGGCCCTGGCAACCGGGAACCAGAGTACTTGTCCAATCCTCGCTAGGCGAATTTTGGGGCCGCGCACGAATCGTCTACTGCCACACACTTCCATCGAATACCTTCGCGCTCGGCTTGCAGTTCTTCGTGCGGACTGGCGAATGGACCATGCAGACGTGATACGGTCGTCCGAAACTATCGTTACGCCGCATTGTCTAGCGATTTCTCCTTGACGACCATACGTGGTTCTTTATGCTCGCGGAAACCGACGCCGAATCGGCACCCTCCGCGCGGGGAAGGTGGCGGCAATCTCGAACCCTGCGTCTGTTATTTCAACCTTGTGGATCGCAGATCATATTTGCAGGATGGATGCCCGATACCACACCGAATTGACGACCGCGCTGGGGACCGCGAACGGATTGAGGCGAGCAAGCGAGCCACCGCTCCTCCTTTTAAGGACTGTGCACTATTTTGCTTGCGGGGACGGTCTGGCTCACTCGAATGTCGCCTTTTTGCCCGGCTGATGCTGCGTTGGGCGCTTCTTTGCTGTTGTCCGTCAATCTGTTTCGCACTCACGTCGCTCCAGCGGCCTTTGGCTTTTTCTCCTGTTCGTCCCACGTTTTTGCGCACTTCGCGCACAACTTTAGGGTTTGTGACTTACCCGGCATCTTCCGCGTGGCTGTGGCTTGTCTTGGGCACTCACTGAACTGTGGTCCTTGTTTCGCGTCGTCCGGAAGGAAAATTTTGGACGGGCACCTGCATTACTCACTCCGCGAGGATTATACGGTTCACGAAGGACAAATAGGCAAGCATGAAGGCGAAGAAGAATTGGTCGATGGAACTAGTAGGCGTGTGTATATCGGGAGGTGGAGCCGTAATTCACGATATTCATCGAAACCCCGCATGCAATTACAGTGATTCCCGGATTGCGCCGCCGACCCTTCGGTCCACAGTAACACTGACACTTCACTTTGCGGAAGGTCACCAAGGGGGTAAGTCTGTGTGCCCCGCACCCCGGGCAGACTTGCCCCCTCCTGTCGCGTCTGGCTATAGCCGGGTTGTGGCTCGGATGCGAGTCTTTTGACTCCGGGCTTCTGCTTCGTTGCTCCGCTGCGATCCGTACCAGCTGGAACCTCCTATACCTATTCACTCGCCTTCATTTCCGTGTAAAGGCTTCAGTTTGGCAATTCTCTCCTCAGCCTCTTTGGGATCGACTTGCAGCAGTCTCCCCGCACCGCGCCAAGTGCCTCTAGTGATTATCATTTGAACGTAGGTGGTCTCCCCCGCAGCAGCCTGCCTCTTTTCCTGTCTTCTTTTATGCTCCTTCACCGCTTAGAACCTCGCCGATTGAATCCAGATCGGCGATCATTTCGGAAGGAATTTTTAGCCTTGCAGCTGCGAGATTTTCGCGAAGATGTTCGATCGAAGATGTGCCAGGGACTGCTCTATCGCTCGCTGTCGAGCGCGGCCCTCTGCCGGGCAGGCTACCGGTCGCCGGCGGGGTAGCCTTCTCGATGGTGGCCAGGTCTTCGCAGAGAGGACCACGTCGGCCGCGCCGAGCGACTCGGCCAGCTGCTCGCGGTGGCGGGCGTGACCTGCGCAACGGTCGCCCCGATGCCCTCGGCGACCTTCGCCAGCGCGTCGGCGAGCGCGAGGCTGACCTGGAGGTTCTGGCCCTGGAAGCGCGACAGCACGCCGTAGGCTGTAATACCGATCCCGAGCTCGCGGGCGGTCGGAAGGATCGCCGGCTTCCGCTTTGTCCTGATGGACACTCGATTGCTGGCCCAAAGACAGTGAGTGCCCTGCACCAAACCTGTCCCTCACGCCAGTAGTTCGTGAGTCTTCGTCTGTCTACCATCCCGCAGGCAATTTCAGCTGTTGCCAAAAACTTCGGGCGCTTTTGGATCAGCGACATCAGCGGCTCCCTACCCCGCTTCTGACTGCTCGCTGGCAGAGGAAAAGAGAGTGAAGAAAAGTCAGAGATCGATCCGGATATCTGTGCAGGCCGTGGCGCAAGCGATGGCAATAGAGCGGCCCCGGGAAAAACGGGTTGTTTGGCAGGGCTGGGCATCGTTCGCCATGCTGGCCCTGGCGCCGCTCTTGTTGCTCAGCGGTTGCACCGGATCTGTTGCTAGCCTGAACAGCGCGAATCCGGCTCCGGTTCCGCCGGCGATCACGACGCAGCCTAACAACCAAACGGTCGTTGCGGGGCAGGCGGCAACGTTCATGGTGGTGGCTAGCGGCACAGCGCCGATGAGTTACCAGTGGCAGAAGAACGGTGCGAATATCGTCGGGGCGACCTCTTCGAGCTACACTACGCCGGCCACCGCGACTGCTGACAGCGGATCGACCTTCGACGTGGTACTGAGCAACTCGGCAGGGTCAGTCACTAGCAGTGCCGCGACGCTGACCGTGAATGCGCCTGCGGTTGCGCCGACGATCACCACGCAACCGGCAAATCAAACCGTGACAGGAGGACAGCCGGCCACCTTCAGCGTCGTGGCGACTGGCACCGCGCCGTTGAGCTATCAATGGCAGAAGAACGGCGCGAACATCGCAGGCGCGACTTCTGCCAGCTACACGACGCCAGCAACCGCGACGGCTGACAACGGCTCGACGTTCGATGTAGTGGTGAGCAATTCTGCGGGTTCAGTAACGAGCAACACCGCCACGCTGACCGTAAATGCATCGACGGTGATGCCGACGATCACAACCGGACCTGCCAGTCAGACCGTGACACCAGGACAGTCAGCGACATTTTCAGTGGTCGCCGCAGGCACAGCTCCCCTGAACTACCAATGGGCGAAGAATGGTGCCACGATTTCCGGCGCAACTTTTTCGAGCTTTACCACTCCCGTCACGACGGCATCGGACAACGGGTCACAATTCACCGTGGTGGTCAGCAACTCCTCCGGCAGCGTGACCAGCAGCCCGGCGACACTCACCGTCAACAGCGGCGGGCTTGCGAGCGACTGCACCATCTTCGCTTCGTCGTCGGGTAATGATGCGAACTCCGGCACGAGCGCGACGGCGCCAAAAACCTTCAACGGCGCGGCCGCTGCGACTCAGCCGGGTTCGGTCGTGTGCCTGCTCGCGGGAACCTACAACCTCAGCTCTTCATTCAATCCTCCTACAAACGGGAGCCCATCCGCATGGATTGTCTACAAAAGCTACGGAGATGGCGCTGTGAACTTTGTGTGGACGGGAGCTGCGGACGCGTCGCCGATGTTCCGCTTGGGTGCCGGCGGCACCACGTTTCCTACCGGGCCATCCTATTTAGAATTTCGCGGACTGAACTTTGATGGGGGAGGCAATGCCGGCGACGCCCTCTTCTGCCGCGGTGGCCATCACCTGCGCGTCATCGGAAACTCTATGAGCAATACGGGGGGTTCTGGGGTCGGCACCAGAGATTGCGATTACCTCACTGCCGATCACAACACCGTCTACCACAATGGCTACATGCCGGCGTCCACAAGCGTGCCGCAGTGGTACGGCTGGACCAGCGGTATCTCGTTCAACAGCGATCAATGGTTCGACACTTACCCGGGCTTCCACAACGTGATCGCGAACAACATCGTGGTCGGGGAATACGACAGCTCGAGCAATCACACCGACGGCAACGGCATCATTCTAGACCTTAGCAACGGATCCTATTCGGCAAGCACCGCGAACACACCTCCGGCGCTGATCATCAACAACGTTGTGTACGGCAACGGCGGGAGATGCATCGAGGCTTTTGTTGTGACAAACTTCTGGATCGTGAACAACACCTGCTACAAGAATAATTTGGACGCAACACTGGGGAACGCGGCTTCGTTGACGACCAACAACTCGAAGAACGGGTACTTCATCAACAACATCGCGGTGGCATGGGATACGGCCAATCCTACCTATTCCGCGGAAGGAACGAATGCGACCATCAGCGATTATGGCAATCTGTACTACGGAAGCCCGCTGAATTTCACACCCAATGCTTCCGCACAGTTCGTGCAGGCTGATCCCTTGTTCGTGAATCCACCAGTTTTGACAGGTGGACAGTATGCTACCGCGCTAGCACCATCGCTACTGGGGCCAGGTTTAACGGTGCTAACGACGAGCCCGGCAATAGGCGCGGGAATCGACCCCACGACGCTGCCGAACCTGCCTGCAGAAATCGTCAACGATCTGAGGACGTACGTCTATACGGACATCAATGGGAAGGCGCGGCCGCAGGGAGGGAGTTTCGATTTGGGGGCGTACCAACACTAGAGAGCGAGCGCGCGGCGCGAACTTCTTCGATCGTATTCGCGTGCTCTTGAATGACTTCGAGATTTGCGAAGCTCTCCGGTGCGAGCGGGCTCATCAGGAGCCCTTTCACAAAACCTTCTGCCATAAGCAGCCAGTTGAAGATCGCCACAAGACCATGCACAAGACTGCGCTTTCGGAAGGAGATAGCGGTACGTGTCAGAAAGAGCCACAAACTCCAAATCTTCAGCCAGATAGAATCTGGTGCGGCCAGGCTCGCTAAAAGAGTGCCGAGCGTGGCGACCGACCACAACGCCGCTGTGGGACCCCACCATCGTTCCTTCAGCCAGGACCAAAGGAGTTTGCTTGTTAGGCGACCGCGAGCGCCTTGGCCGATTCCGAGAAGGAAATTGCGGCGCCGGCGACTCAATATCGTGGAGAAGGCAACGGGCGCATCGTTGTAATGACGCACAATCGGATAGTCGAGCTCGAGGAACCGACAGCCTGCCGGACGAATGCGCAGTCCAAGCTCAGGCTCCTCATCGGAGCAGACGTAAGGATTAAACATACCAACTTGCTCTAGAACGGAGCCCAATACAATGCCGCGCCACGACCTCCGGAAGAACCCCACCGCACCTCTATTGGGATTTCCGGCAGATTTTTGAGAAGCGGTGGTGTGGGCTCTTCTGCGACCGCTGAAGTGGGAAGGTTAATCACACGTCCCGTCACCGCGCCAGCGAGCGGGTTCTTTTCGAGTGCGCGAAGCGCCCGTGGGAGCCCTCCCGGAACCAGGCGCGTCTCGCCATCCAGAAACAGGATGTACTCGCCTTTCGCGTGTTGGTAACCCACGTATCGACCGATCGCAGGGGAGTGGCTGCCCCCCCTCGCAGACGCAAGATGCTGACAGGATAGCACCGCGCCAGCTCAACGGTTTCATCCGCTGAAGCTGAGTCGACCAATGTGACCTCCGTCGACGAAAGGCGCGATATGGCTTCCAGCACCGATTCGATCAGGCGGGTAGCATTCCACGCCTGATTTTTCGTGATCAATACGACCGACAATTCGGTCATGAATGTATCTCTTCCTGCCGCGCGGTGGCACCTGACCACGTGTAGAAAAATCGGGTCTTGAATTCGCGGATGCTTCCGCAGGCCAAGATCCCCAGGACGAGTAGCACAAGGCCGTAGAGCAGCGTGGCGAAAATGCCCGTCAGAATGCTTCTCTGAGTTGCGGCCAACCCGAGATAAGTCGCCATGCATGCTGCCGCGACCGCAGGTTTCCAGATAATCTTGCCGAGCGGGATCCCGGATAGCAGTCGCGAAACAGGGACGTAGTGCTGAATGCTGCCGGCCAGTTTGTTAAGGACCAACGTGATCGCTGCGCCGCGAAGACCGAAGAACTTGATTAGCGGCCATCCCGCGAGCAGGTTGACGATCGTGCAGACCACCACAATTCGCAGAGTGACCTTTTCGCGATGGGTCGACAGGAGAACTTGGCCGAGCACTTGACTGAACACCTGCAGCAGTAACGCCCAAGCGATGATGCGCAACACGGGCGCTGCCTCGTGAAAGGCGGGATTCTTGTAAAAGAGCGACAAGACCCATCGGCCAAAGAAGAGAAATCCGGCGACCACGGGCATTGCCAACATGAGCAGCAATTCAATGGCTGGGACTGCAATGCGCTTGAGGTTTTGCAGACCGGGCTCAACTCTCTGGCACATCAACGGGAAAATGGTTCGCGCCAAGCTTTGAAACACCAAATTAAGCGGGACCATCACCTGGCAAGCGGCGCCGAACAAGCCCACTTGCGCCACCGAGCCGAGCTTGGAGAGAAAAAGGGCGATGGTGCTCCCCTCGATCGCCAGCGTCCCGTCGATTCCCAGAAAGGTGACTGCCGAACGAACGGTGCGTAGCGAAAACGAGAGACTCAAGGGTGCCGGCGGCGCGGGGAAACGCCGCAGAACAAACCAAGTCTCGACCATAGCTACAATCAGAAATGCAGATACCAGGACGCCGACAACCGCGTACAGACCGTGGTTTCGCGAGAGCAGCAGGAACGCCAGCATCATCTTGCCCAGATTCATCGGCACATTGACCCAAGCGATCCAGCGCATGCGTTCCCATGCTTGAAAAATGCCTTCGCAAACGGCGGAAATTGCGGCTGGAAACAACCCCAGGGAAAGAAGAATAATCACGAGATTCGTGGAGCGCGAATAGCGCATCAGGCTAAGGAATAGCAGTAGCGCGCTTACTGAGACAAGCGAAGACACTGCCAAAATCGCGCAGGAGTTAAGGAAATAGAGGCGCGTAAGGGAGCGGTCATTCGTGACTTCGCGAATGACGAAGACCTTCAGGCCCGCAGTCGCGAAAATCTGGAACATGTAAAACAGCGAAAACGCCAGCGTAAGCTGACCGAACTCTTGCGCGCCGAGGTGCCGAGCGACCATCGCGTAAATAACGAAACTTGTTGCCCGGTTCAGGACATCGCTCGTGAGAAGGGACAGAGCGTCCCCGCCGACTTTCCGCAGACTGAATATCATCGCTATTGATCCCTTTCGCCCGTCGAATTCGGGGGACCTACCACTGGTTGTGCGGTTGCGCGAGGAATGCGAAGAGTGCTTGAAGAGGCTCTTAGAGGAAATTCGCCAGCAGCGAAATCCGAGGCAGCGCTGATGGAGCGCGATCTCAGGCGCCCCGGCGACGGAGCTGTTTGAGGGCCTCGCCGCAAAGCGCCATGGCCCGAGTGACACAAGGGTATAGATCGTCGGAGGCGTAGAACGCCGCTTCCTCGACGCCGCGAAAGGAAGCGATCCACTGCCTGAAAGTCAAGTTTCCTTGGCGGTGGTAGCGCAGGCAGGAAACCA
>QHYH01000012.1 GCA_003223215.1 Acidobacteriota bacterium | reverse complement strand
GCCAGTGGTCGACAAACCTACTGCGGAAAGCGCCAGGTATGACTTCAACTGGCTCTCGGCGACCGGCACCGGCTGCTTTTTCGCAGCTATCGTTGTCGGCTTATTGCTCGGCCTGAGTCCACTGCGCTTAATCAGAGTTTTTTGGCGCACTGTGGTGCGCATGCGGCTGGCGGTGATCGCCATCTCCTTTATGTTAGGACTCGGATTCGTCACGCGTTACGCGGGACTGGATGCAGTGCTGGGATTGGCGTTCACTCGCACTGGTTGGCTCTATCCGTTCTTCGGTACATTTCTCGGCTGGCTTGGGGTTGCGCTTACTGGCAGCGACACATCATCCAACGCGCTTTTTGGAAGCTTGCAGCGAATTACATCACAGCAACTCGGCATCGATCCAGTTCTGATGTGCGCGGCCAACAGCGCCGGAGGCGTGATGGGAAAAATGGTGGATGCACAATCGATCACGATCGCAACGGCGGCCACCGAGCAAGTGGGTAATGAAGGTCTTATTTTTCGCTTTGTGATGTGGCACTCGGTTGCGCTAGGGGGAATCGTAGGAGTCATCGTCATGATGTACGCTTACGTTTTTGGTGCCTTCGTGCCCCATGGACTGAGTTTTGTTAAGTGAAGCGCTGACACTCAGTAGCTTCGCCGCTTCTTTCAATCAGTACCCGGGACGGAGTTTGGCAACGTGTCGTGCACTCTCAGCATCTCCCGCTGCGCGCGGTTCGCGTCGGGACCTTCTACAGTCTTGAACCGGGATAGCGCTTGGGTAAAATCCCCTCGTCGTTCGGCAATATAGCCAAAGATCAAGTTGCGCTCGTTCTCAGATGGCAGATTGGTGATGGCGAGCTCCGGAGGAAATGAAGCGATTCGAAATCGCTGCAGAAATTCCGAATTCGGCTTCACTGTGTCATAACTCAGTGTGATACCTTTTGGTACCTGATATTCGAGATACGGGCGCAGATCAGTGGAGGAGAAATCTCTGGGGAGTCCGGTCATAGCGGGGAGCGAAGAGATTGCCTGCTGATAAGAATGATCGTAAAGCACGAGTTCGCCGAGCAACGACCACATGCTGGGCAGGCCCATCAATTGTAAGTCCTGATTAATCTTTGCATCTTCGTCGAAGGCGGCAATCCGAGCATAGTCGGGTTGAAGGGGAGAAGATGAAGCAATCAGCAATCCATGCCCCGGGTTGGCGCCTTGAAAGAAAGCGATGAGCGGAAACACCTGCGCAGCAGTGTTCAAGATCACAAGAAGATCGCGTGTACGCAGATGATGAAGCGCAACCCACTGCTGAAGCACTCCATGCTCGGATAAATGCGAGCGGCAGAGCTCGTAGAATTCCCTGTTGTAAAGGTCCGCCTCACCACTTACCCACAACGAAGTCACTTCTATCGTGATCATGTCATAGCGTTCACGCGAGAGAAGAAGAAAATTCCGGCCATCGCCAACAGAAAGTTTCACCCGCAGGTCGTGATCGAACACGCGATCGTTCACGTCGGAAAACCACTGCCGGGCGGCCTCCACTACCTGAGGTGCTAGCTCCACCGCATCCACACGACGAAAAGGAAGGTGGGCAACGGTGCGCAGTGTATTGCCGGTGCCCAGACCGATCACCAACGCGCGGTCGAACTGCTGCGTAAAGAGAGCCGGAATTAACGCAAAGCGGGTTTGCGTAATGATTTCTTCAGCGTTATCCCCCTGAAATTTCCCATTCGAGAGCAGTGTGCGTATGGAACCGATCTGCGCCACTGAGGTAAGCCCTCCCTGGATGTCCTCTTTGGCGAACACAATTTGCTGGCCGCGCCAGCCCGGGTCGAAATACGCGTAGGTGCCGGTTACCTTGCGAATGTCCCAGCCACGATAGGGTACGAATAACAGCAATGCGAGCGAGACCGCAGCCGCCGGCAAGAGCCATTTGCGGGACGGATTTTGTCGTAACAGCACAAGGGCAAACACCAGACCTAGCGCTGCGTTGGTCATTCCTGCGCTTCGCAATGCAAGAACCGAACCAAGGCGAGGGAGAAGAAGAAAGCCGGCGGCAAGCGATCCCAGTACGGTTCCGGCCGTGTTGACAGCATAAATAGTGCCGATCCTTCGCCCAACCTGGTGCGAGCCTCGGCTGTAGAGATTCAACAGAAGCGGGAAGCTCAAGCCCATCAAGATCGCGGGTACGATTAGCAGGCCGAAAACACAGAGGAATCGGAGCAGTTCGCCAGCCAAAAAGAAAGTCGTCTCATACTTCCAAAGGAAGGGCATGACTCCCGCCGCGAAGACGGCGAACGTTATGCCCAGGATGTGAGCCTCGTAAGTGCGATACCGGGGCAGCACCCGAGTACGGTTCTCGCGGCGATTACGCAAAAAAACATAGGTGATTCGCGCCATCACCAGCACTCCCATGGCCAAAAGATCGCGATTGTACGCTCCGGAGACACCTTGCGCGAAAAGAGCCGGAATGAGCGGCCACAAAGGAAGGCTTATGAACACTGTCAGGCCCAAAGCGACCTGAGATCCGGTCAAGCCTGGCAACCACCGCGAAGGGCTGCTTAGATGATTGGCCGCGATGTGCGCGCCTAGGCCTAATCCGGCGAGAACGGTAAATAGCATCAGCCCAAACGCGTAAACCGTATTGCCCACAAGAAAACCAAGAACGTGGGTCCACACCACCTCGTAGCCAAGAGCCACAGCTCCGGTCAGGAACGATGACAAGAGCAGTATGCCGGAAACAACACGCGGCATAGTTGCCGTGGGTTGCTGAAGTGAAGCACGAGACTCCTGTTCCTCGCTCTTAGAAAAAACCACGCCTTGACTTAGAGCGCGGATATTCGAGGCGATGGCGATCAGAATGTTGATGGAACTGGCGATCACAATGGTTCCTCTGATTCCCAAAACGGGTATCAGCGCGTAGGTGGAAATCAGCACACCCGATGCTGCACCGAGAGTGTTGAGCGCATAAAACCTATCCAGCTCAGATTGGAAATCGGAGCGGCGCGCCGCCAGGAAGCGCGCTATTGCCGGCAATGTTCCTCCCATTAGGAAGCTCGGGACCAGAATAAGAATAGAAGAGAGCCCAACTCGAAGCGTGGTCAACCCGGCAGTTCCCAGCTGGAGTCGGTAATAGAGCGCGACATAGGATTCCGTCAGCCACCCAAACAGGCTGGGGATAAAAAGGCAATAAACGCCGATCAGCAGTTCGAGCCCGCCGTAAAAGCGTAGGGATGGCGCGCGCCGATCGAGCCATCCACCCAACACGAAAGCGCCCACCGCGAGTCCGCCGAGAAAGCTCGCCAGCACCGTGCTGACCGCGTAGGCTGTGTTGCCAAACGTGTAAGTAAGCAGGCGAGTGAAAATGGTTTCAAAGATCAGGCTGGAAGCACCGGAAAGAAAAAACAAGACCTGGAGGATCGTTGTCGAGCAGTCTCTCTGACTAATCAATTCTTTATTCATGTGCATCTCGGTTCACATGCAGGAGGACTATTTGTTAGAAAAGGGGAAGGGCATATTCTCACACGAAAACCACTTCCGGCGAACAGCATCTTAGCTTATGCTTCAGATTCTTAATAACTTGTTTGAGGCGGCTTAACAGCAGCCTCGATAGGATCACGACTGGAGATATTTTCAGGTACTAAATTCGGTTGGGTAAGCGCGCGAGTTCTGGCGAAGGGACCTTTGCTGACTTGCGCAATAACCGTTTCCGCACAGCCGAGCTGGCCAGGCGGTTAGCTTCAGCGTTGTGCTCACGGTGAATGTGGGAGATGGAGAAGTGCAGGGAGCGGGCCAGCTTGCGGCAGATCCAATTCAGCGAATAGAGACGCGGGCTGCGGCACGAATATTCGCCTTTCATCTGACGGACAACAACCTCCGAATCAGAGTAAACGTGTAGTTTCTTGGCTTTGAGAGTCACGGCACACTGCAGCGCCTCCAGCAGGGCGAAATATTCGGCGACGTTGTTGTCCTGCCGTCCGATCGGTTTCGCGATACGTATCGTGCCGTCGAGACCACCATCAATGACGACCCCAATACCCGCCGGTCCCGGATTTCCCAGCGACCCACCGTCGACGTAAGCCACCAACGCTAACATTCAGAGTTCCGTCTTGCCCAAGAGTGCGTCAGTTATCGTCGCGCGTCAAGATGTATTCTATGGTTCGTTTTCCACTGTCACCCTGCTTTCCCAATTGTGGAAGAAGCTGTGGAAAAGCGGGCACATCACAGATGCAGCTCTGCAACTCCAAGTTGCTCAATAGAATGCAAAGTCCGCTCGCCCGCATTTTTTTGTGCAGTTTGCACCGAAAAGGGGCGTTGACATTTTGTGGAGAAGCATTTAACTTGCCTTTCGTCGACGGCTGAAAGGTTTGACTCAAATTAAAATTTAGTCAGACCGAAGTAGGCTGGGTGATCCGTTCGGCAGGGCAACCTGAAGAGCGACCAGACCCGAAAAAACCGACGGACTCTGCGAGGAGCCGTTGGGGGTTGGAACTGCGAAAGCAGTGATTACATCGAGGGCCGTGATGGTGCATGCGTCCACGCTGTTGGCTTCCTCGCAGGAGCTGGTGGCTGGAGCATAACCAATGTCACGGCCTTTCCTATTTGTACCGGCACTTCACTCTTGAAGGCGCCTCCCTCCCCCCTTAACTTCTGGTATGAGTGTCTCGAACAAAATTTATTGACATTGCCGTTTGGCACCGTTAATGTTCAACCATATGGTTGAACGTCATCGGGACCATCTGGGCGATGTCTTTGCGGCAATCGCTGATCCAACACGGCGCGCGATCGTGCAGATTCTTGCGCGAAAGCCGGCGACAATTGGCAAGATCGCGCGGCCCTTCCCGGTCTCCTTCAACGCAGTTTCGAAGCACATGATGGTGCTGGAGCGCGCTGGCTTGGTGCACCGTGAAATCAGGGGCCGAGAGCATATCTGCCGCTTGCGGCCACTCGCCCTCCGGCAGGCCAACGCCTGGCTGGAACAATATCGGCGTTTCTGGGGGTCCGGCTCGATGCGCTGGAGGCCTATGTCGCCGTGAAAGGAAAAGAAAGAGGACAAGCACTTGGTAAAACGCGTTGATTCGTTAACTGATGACTGCGGTTAAAATTCCTTCGTGTGCCTTTGTGCCCTTCGTGGTTTAGCTCTGGCCCGCGAAGAGCGTGACGCGCTATTCCGAAGCACAGGCTCCCGGGAACGGGAGTTCCCAACACACAATCAGTGCCAAAGCCTTCTAGTCCCACAGTCGATTCACATACAACCACTTAGCCCCTCTAAGTCTCCATTTTCAGAGATAAAATGAGCTCACGTTTGTCAGCGCAGACGCGAATTCAGCCTCCCATACAAACTCTGACCAGCAACTGACGTCCTAGAGACGCGGCCTTGGAGGGCGCCCCAAAGGGTGAAGCTCGCTTTCGTAGTGATCTATATTCTGCTGGCTGTTTCGCTGGCGCTTGCGCAGTCGTCATCCCATCCCGATCCAGCCTCGGCAGCCCCGTCAGCCAACTCGCAGCCCCCGCTTCCGGCTGCGCCTTCGGCCTACGAGCCACTCTCCGGACACCAAAAG
>QHYH01000011.1 GCA_003223215.1 Acidobacteriota bacterium | reverse complement strand
AGCAATCATGCGACATATGGCGTCGCCGTCGAGTCGGCTGACAGATCAAAGCAATGGAGTCGAGAAGGTGGAAAAGGAAATCACGGTACAAAAGCGGCATCACATCTGGTCGGAAGCGAGGTTCGTGCGCACCATGCTCCCGTTTCATTCCAATGTCCGAGTCGGCTACAATGGAACGGAAGTGGACGGCAAAAGCGTACTGGACCTGATGACGCTGGCCCCACCGGAAGGGACAAAGGTGTGGATTCGTATCGAAGGATCCGATGCGGCAGAGGCAATGCACGCTGTCGATCAATTTGTGCAATCGCGCTCTGACGGTGGTTAATGAACCGTTGCGAGATTATCGCGATGCTACTTTTTCGGAAAGACTCCGATTGACGCGGCGGCTTCCTTTGCGCATTGCCAGAACTTCTCGGTGGCTGGACTGAGTCGTCCTTTTCGCGCAGCGATGCCGAAGGAGATGGGCTTTGGCTCGGGAGTGAGTCGCACTAACTTCACCCGATTGCCGAAAGCGTAACCAAGCGCTTCCACCGCAACGGCCACACCTGTGCCGGCCTCGACGGCGGAGACAACGCTGGTCATGCCATCATGCTCCTGTATCACTCGCGGCTTGTTTTTTACCGAAGCGAACAGGCTGGCGAGATACCCGTGATAATCCGGAAAATCTTCGCGCGTAAGTCCTATGAATGGTTCCTGCGCGGCATCAGCCAGCGAGACGGAACGACGTCGTGCAAATGGATGGTTCGGCGGCACCGCCAGCCGAACATGCTCGCGTACCAATTCTTCAAAACGGAAATCACGAAATGGGCCACGCTCCAGCGCACGGGCGATTAAGGCCACGCTTAGTCGTCCATCTCGCAGGCCAACGGCAATTTCCTCGTTGCTCCAATCGTGCAGTTTCACGTGAACGTTAGGCATCGCCTTTTGAAAAGCGCGGATTGTTGCTGACAAGATGTGTCCGCTTGGTGTCGGCGCATAACCAACGTGTAGCTCTGTTTCACCGGCTTGCGCAAACGCGCGCGAATTCCGCACGGCTTCATTGGTTCTTTCCAAGACCGCTCGTGCTTCTTTCAGAAATAAAAATCCCGCATCAGTCAGGCGAACCGATTTGCCGGTGCGCTCGAACAGCGTAAATCCAAGTTCGTCCTCGAGATCTCGAATCTGCGTGCTCAAGGTCGGCTGCGATACGTGGAGCTTCAACGCCGCGCGCGATACGTTTTCCATCTCCGCGACGGCCACGAAGTAGCGCAAGTGTCTGAGTTCCATATGCCCTCTCAAGCATTGCTTTAACCTATATCAAGGCAAGAAACATCGTCTTTACTGAAGCGGCGCGACCGATGGGATGTTGTCGGTGGTGAACGAATTTGGATTCACTGGAAATTTGAAAGGAACAAAATGAAGAATGGGAAACTAAACGGGAAAACAGCAGTGGTAACGGGTGCGTCTAAGGGTATCGGGGCGGGAATCGCCAAGGGGCTGGCCGCGGCCGGAGCATCGGTCGCGGTGAATTACGCTTCCGACCGGCGCGGCGCGGAAGCCGTGGCGGCGGCGATCACCGCCTCCGGCGGCCAGGCAATCGTGATCCAAGGCGACGTTTCGAAGTCAGCCGATGTGGCGCGGCTTTTCGTCGAAGTCAAGGCCGCCTACGGTGCGCTCGACGTGCTCGTAAACAATGCCGCGGTCTACAAGGTAGAGCCACTTGAGAAAGTGACCGAAGAAGAATTCCACCGAGAGTTCAATACGAACGTACTCGGCCCCCTTCTGATGATTCGTGAGGCCGTCAAGTATTTCGGGCCGAGCGGCGGCAGCATCGTCAACATCGGGTCAACGGCGTCACAATTGAACCCTCCTAACCTTTCGATCTACACGGCAACTAAAGGCGCCGTCGATGCAATCACACGGGTGCTCGCAAAGGAGTTGGGGCCGAAAAAGATTCGAGTGAACTCGATCAACCCCGGTGCAACGGCAACCGAAGGCGCTCGCGCGGCCGGCGTAATCGGAGTCGGAGGTGATTTCGAGAAACAATTGCTTGCCATGACGCCACTCGGTCGCATCGGGCAGCCCTCGGACATTGCACGGATCGCAGTGTTCCTGGCCTCCGACGAGGCAAGTTGGCTGACGGGAGAAATAATTTTGGCCTCTGGCGGTCTGCGCTAGGTCACCATTCGCAAGAAGAAACTGAGTTGAGAAAAGGAAAATCTGTGAACATTGGATTGATTGGACCAGGAGATATCGGTGCAGTGATTGTCAAAAAGTTAAGAGATGCGGGTTATCCGGTGAAAATGGCAAATTCGAAAGGGCCAGACTCACTCAGAGAGCTCGCGGCGAAAACGGGAGCAATACCTGTTTCAGTCGAAGAGGTCGTTCAAGATGTCGATATCCTTTTTCTAGTCCTTCCTCAAAAGGCGTTTCCAGTGCTGCCTAAAGGGCTTCTAAATAAAGCGAAAAAAGAAACCATTGTTATTGATGTCGGCAACTATTATCCGTGGCGCGACGGGCGTATCGACGAGATAGAAAGTGGACTTACGGAAAGTGCGTGGGTTGAGAAGCAGATTAGGAGGCCCGTCTTCAAGGTCCTCAACTCGATTGTAGCGAAGGCTTTGGCCGGGGCGGGACGCCCTACGGGAAGCAGAGACCGTGTTGCTCTTCCGATCTCCGGAGACAATCCCAAGGCGAAAGAAATCGTCGCTCAACTTATTGATCGAATTGGATTCGATTCGGTTGACGCGGGAACAATCGCTGAGTCGTGGCGACAACAACCTGGATCTCCCGTTTACTGCATCAATCCGACGAAAGAAGAACTTCAGCAGTTGTTAAAAAACGTGGACCGTTCTTCGCTGGTCACCAACCGAGAGAAGTCAACGAAGGCACATCGCGCCGTCGAGAATGAGGATTACCAAACGCAAGTAAACGCCCATCGCTCGGTGCATAATGAAAAAATGAAACAGTAAGGAACGAAGTAGAAATCCCATATCAGTCAGGCGAACCGATTTGCCGGTGCGCTCGAACAGCGTAAATCCAAGTTCGTCTTCGAGATCTCGAATCTGCGTGCTCAAGGTCGGCTGCGATACGTGGAGCTTCAGGGCCGCGCGCGAGACGTTTTCCATCTCGGCCACCGCCACGAAGTAGCGCAGGTGCCTCAGTTCCACGGCTGGTTCTAGTATGCCGAGTCGGCATATCGAGACAAGAAACATCGTCTTTCCCAAAGCACAGGTGCGAGGCGGATCGTGTTAGCACGAAAACTTCAAATAACGGAGGCAAAATCTATGAGCAGAACAATTGAAGCAATCATGCGACACATGACACCACCTTCGAATCGCACGACCGAT
>QHYH01000206.1 GCA_003223215.1 Acidobacteriota bacterium | reverse complement strand
CATTCTGGCTTCTGAATCCTGACTGCTGACTTCCATATCCCGCAGGGATATCAAGGGCGAAGCCCTTGCCTAGTTAGTCCCGCCTCTTGTTGAAGGTATTTCGGGCACTCTCGCTCTAATACCACTTTGTTAATCAAGGGTCTGTCATTGAAGCCTGATAGCGTGGCAACCGGCCTGAAGAAAAGTCTATTGCACTTGGTCGATGAGCGAGGCATCGCACCGATCCTCATTCTGGACGAGGCACAACATCTCTCCGATACCTTCTTCATCGATCTCTCCGCCTTCCTGAACTTCGCCTTTGATAGCCGCGATCTGCTCACGCTGTGGCTGGTCGGATTGCCTCCTCTGGCGCGACATCTGCGCATGCAACAGCACGCCCCGCTGGCCATGCGCATCGTGCATTACCTCCACCTCGAGCCGCTCTATCGCGAAGCCTTCAGCGCCATGATCGACCATGCCTTCAAGGCCGCCGGCGCTACACAGAACATCCTGGCCGACTCGGCTCGCGAACTCCTGTTCCGCACCAGCCGCGGGCTACGGCGCGTTGCTGCCCATCTGCTGCATCGGGCTTTGTACGAAGCCCACGAACGCAATCAGAATTTCATCGACGATCACGCCATGGAGGCCGCCATCGAGCAGTCGCCGGTCGGTCAAGTGGTGCTGGCATGAGCTCCCGCGAGCGGGAAACACTGCCCGTGGTGCGCGCGGCCGATCTCGACGAGCCCGATCCCGCACGCCGCTGGCTCATTGAGCCCCTCTGGATCCATGGCGGCGTGGGAACGATTGGCGGCTTGCCTAAAAGCTGTAAGAGTTGGATGGGCATGGATGTGGCCGTGTCGGTGGCCAGCGGCACGCCGTGTCTCGACACGTTTCCCGTGTGTGACGCCGGGGGCGTGCTGCTGTACATGGCCGAAGATGCGGCGCCGCTGGTGAAAGCTCGGCTCCTCGGCCTTTGTCGCCATCGCGGTCTGGACCTGAACGCGTTGCCCATCGACGTCATCACCGCACCCACGGTGCGCTTGGATCTGCTGACTGATCAGCATCGCCTCGCCGAAACCGTGCGCCGTCAGGCGCCGCGTCTGCTTGTTCTCGACCCCTTTGTCCGCCTGCATCAGGTGAACGAAAACCAAGCGGGCGAGGTGGCCGCGATTCTCGGCTACTTGCGCGCCTTGCAGCGCGCTTACAACGTGGCGATCATTATCGTCCATCATGCCCGCAAGAATGGCTCTTCCACCGGTGGGTTGAGCCTGCGCGGTTCGGGCGATTTCTTTGCCTGGGTGGATACGGCGCTCTCCCTCCGCCGCCGGCAGCACACGCTGATCCTGTCGGTTGAGCATCGCGCCGCCGCCCCTCCCGATCCGCTCACGCTGGCCCTATTGGGCACCGAGCAAGACATGCACTTGGGCATTGTGCGCGCCGAAGAACTGGCGCCGCCTGCCTCAGCAGATCTCGATGCCATGATTCTTGATGCCCTGGAGCACGCCGGCCCCGACGGACTCGAGCGCGCATCACTCCGCGCGGCCGTCCGCGTGCGCAACGAGCGTGTCGGCGAGGCACTCACGCGTCTGGCTGCAGCGGGGCACATCGTTCGTCGCGGGGATTGTTGGGTGCGCGTTCCGCTCCCCACTCCAGACACGCATCGGAACGGGAACGGGAATTCGTCCGCCGTGCCTGCCTGAACGGACTTCTGTGACCGGCAGGAGATCGCGGACCAGAGCGGGCTCCGCTGGCAAGCGCCCCGCGACCCATACCGGATCCCTCCTGCCGGTCTCCAAGCGTCGCGGGCATCCGGGAGGGGAAGTAAATGCCGGGGGGTTCGGGGGGCAGAGCCCCACGACGCGTGCTCGCTCAGCTCACGACATCAAACCGCGACGATCCCCTCAATGCAGTGCGGGCCGGTACAATACGTTAGTTGCGCGAAAGCCATCGAGAGAAACTGGTCTCGGCAAGAAAAGTTTTGTACCTTGTGATCGCCGCGGTACCGGCTTACACATTTCTGAAACTCGTAGGCGGGCAGAAAATCCATTAGCTGCGAAAAAACAGTTCGTCCGGTATTCACACCCCATCGTTTAGCAGAATCAGACCAGCCGGAATGGAGCCAAAAACACCCGTTTACATTTCAAATCGAAAAAAGTCAAAACGCCACTTAAACCACTACGTTACAGCTAGTTGCGTCGATATGAGAATTCGACAACCGGACAGTAGTGACCCAAGAGGAACATCGCAACGTTGCCCGTGTGGAGCACGAGTGCCGAAGAAACTTTCAGACCGAGAGCACGTTTGCACTGCATGCGGTCTCATCGGCAAATGAGACCACGTTAGCGCCATGGAAATACCCAGGCTCGGCTTGAGCCTTCAAGACGTAACGAAACCTGATGTAAGGGTATGGGTGTCTTGAGAAGCCGCCTCGTCCACGAGGCGGAGTATGTCACTTCTTGCGTCTTTGCCTTCCGTCCGGCCGTACGTTATGGGCAGTTGACCCTACGGGTGAATACAGCAAAGGGCTGATTATCAAAAGCCGATTTACGATTAAAGTAGCGACGAAAAAGCGCGTTGATCTTCAGAGGGGCGTTTCACTCAGAGGTTACGATGTGAAGCCGTGGAGCAGCATTGGCGTTTTTCTAGGCCTGTGCGTCTTCGCGTTTTTGCCGGTAGCAGGGCCATCGGAGACGCCCACTACGGTTCTTGCGGCCATGCGCCAGGAGCTGTCCCGCTCGATGGAGAGCTTCAAAAAGCAGCCCCTCCCTCCCTATTTTTTGAGCTATGAGGTCACAGAGACGCACTCCATTTCTGTTGGCGGTGCGTTCGGCACAATTACCTCAAGCCACGAAGGGCTCGTTCGCCAGCTCAACATTGATCTTCGCGTGGGTGACCCGAGCTTCGACAGTACGCATCCCGTTCGAGGCGGCCTGCCGTTCTTCGATTTCAGCGACCGCTTCTCCATGGTTCAGGTGCCGCTCGAAAACAACTCCAACGCCATCAGGCGAGTCCTGTGGTATGAAACTGATCAAAAGTACAAGAAGGCGCTTGAACATTACACCCTCGCGAAGGCCAACGCCCAGGTGAAGGTCGCGCCTGAGGATGCTTCTGGGGACTTTTCCAAAGACCCGGCTGAGAAATACACAGAAGCACCAGTCGAGATCAAATTGGAACGCCCCGTTTGGGAGCAAAAGATCCGGAAGTACACGGCTCCTTTCGCCCGCTCGGCTGACATCTACGAGGGAGAAGCAACACTGAGCGCGGAAGGAGTCACGCGCTGGTACACCAATAGTGACGGCTCGGAACTTCAGACCTCCTCCGTCTATTACCGCTTGCTGCTTTACGCCTACACAAAAGCCGAAGACGGGATGGAGTTGCCGCGTTACGAATCTTTCGTTGCCTTTAAGCCCGAAAATCTGCCCGACGACCTGGCCGTGTTAAAAGCCGTGGATAAGATGATTGCCGACCTCCATGCTTTGAAGAATGCGCCCATCGTTGAGCCTTACACGGGTCCCGCGATTCTTTCCGGCCGCGCCAGCGGAGTCTTCTTTCACGAGGTCTTTGGCCACCGGATCGAGGGGCATCGGCAAAAAGACGAAAACGAAGCGCAGACGTTCAAGAAGAAAGTCGGCGAAAAGATTCTTCCCGATTCCTTTTCTGTTTATTTCGATCCGACACTTCGGCGGCTTGGCAGTACTGAACTGGCCGGCTATTACCTCTACGACGATGAGGGTGTGAAGGCGCGCCGCGTCGATGTGGTGAAAAATGGGGTATTCGAAAGCTTCCTGATGTCGCGGTCGCCGATTGCCGGCTTTGATCACTCGAACGGCCACGGCCGAAGCCAGCCGGGATTTCGGGCTATTGCCCGGCAGTCGAATCTCGTCGTGGCCACATCGAAGTCGGCTTCCCATGACGAACTGAAGAAAATGCTCATCGAGCAAATCAGGCAGCAGAACAATCCCTTTGGCCTGATGTTTGACGATATTGAAGGTGGATTCACGATAACACAGCGCTTCATACCAAATGCCTTCAACGTGATCCCAGTTATGGTCTATCGCGTTTACCCCGACGGGAGGGAAGAACTTGTCCGCGGCGTGGATCTAATTGGCACTCCGCTCACCGTCTTCAGCAAAATCCTCGCAGCCGATGACGACGTCCAGACCTTTAATGGCGTGTGCGGAGCCGAGTCTGGTTGGGTCCCCGTGTCGGCGTCTTCGCCAGATATCTTGATTTCTCAAATTGAAGTGCAGAAAAAAGAGAAATCCCAGGAGCGGGCGCCGATTCTCCCAGCCCCTGGAACAGATTTGGCCGGAGCGCTCCCATGAAAAGAAATTTGAGAGTGTGGCGCATTCCTCTTAGTTTGCTTTTATGCGTCGTGGGAGCAAGTCTAGTCCAGCCGCAACAAGAGCCACAGACGGATGCAAAGCCAGGCGGAGAAATGATAACTCGCGCCATGCGCGACGAGTTGGCGCGCTCCATGGAAAAGCTGAGACTTCCTCAGCTCGATAAGCCTTACTTCATTGCCTATCGCATACACGAAGCACGGGGACTGGAGGCTTCAGCCACGTGTGGAAGTCTTCTTAGCAGTTCCGACGACGATTCTCGTATTCGCGCTTTGACGGTGGAAGTGCGTGTAGGCGACTATGCCTTCGACAACTCCAATTTCTTATCCCCTCCCTCCTTCTCGTTAGGCACGATTCACCCGCAGTTTGGATTTAACGAGCTTCCGATTGATGACAACTACCTGGAAATTCGCCGGCAGGTCTGGCTCGCGACCGATGGCTCTTATAAACAAGCCGTCGAGCAGCTTGCCGCAAAAAAGGCTGCGCTGCAGAACAAAACTCGGGCAGAAGACCTTCCCGACTTCAGCAAGGAGAATCCGACGCAAATCATGGATATCGAGCCGGCGGTCCAAATGAAGCGCTCGGATGCCGAAATGCGCGTCCGAAAGCTCTCGAAGCTGTTGGGCGCGAAGCCTGGACTGAACTCTTCGATGGTTAGTCTGTCCGTAAGCAACGGGCGCTCGCTTTATTTGAATAGCGAGGGCACTTTCTACGAAAAGTCACATCCGTTGGTCACGCTCACAGCGGCTAGCTCGACGCAAGCCGCCGACGGAATGAAATTAGGAGATTCCGTTACGTTTTACTCGGATTCCCGCGATCGGTTGCCCCCGGATGACCGGGTTGCAGCCCTCATTGAAGAAATGGGAGGGCGGCTCAAATCACTTCGCGATGCGCCTGTCCTTGCTCGCTACAACGGTCCTGTACTTTTTGAAGGCCGCGCCGCAGCAGAAATCTTCGCCGAGGAATTTGCAGGGGGTCTGGCGGGACAGCGCAAACCTGTGTCCGGGATGGGCGAGATGGAAGCGATCTTTGAGCGTTTTCCTCAGTTCGCCGGATCATCGTTTGTCGGCAAGATTGGCGCACGCGTCTTGCCGGATTTTTTGAGTGTCGTGGATAACCCAACGCTTTCCGTCTATGGCCAGGAACCACTATTCGGCGGCTATAAAGTAGACGACGACGGAGTCCTCGCACATGAGACTCGGCTCGTCGAAGGCGGCATCCTGAAAACACTTTTGACCGCGCGCACACCCGTGGAAGGGGTGACACACAGTACTGGCAATGGCCGTCGTGGCGGACCCATCCCGAGCAACTTGATCGTTGAAGCCAGAGAAGGCCTCAGCGAAACGGAATTGAAGAGCCGCTTGGTGGAGATGATGAAGAGGAGCAACCTCGATTACGGCATTGTGGTGCGAAAGATAGGCGGTGGGACTGGGGCAGGCATGGAAGAGCAGGCATTAGCAATGTTCTCGGGGATGACGGGCCAGCCAGGAGCCGGCAAAGCGGTTTTGCTCGCATATAAGGTCTATCCTGACGGCCGTGAAGAGATGATTCGAGGCGCGCATCTTTCCGGGTTGACCGCGGAATCATTCAAGGGAATCGTGGCCGCATCGAAGTCCGCAATAGTATTCAGCAGCCCACACACACCGCAATTCAATTTCAGCTCCTCGTTCTTTCTCTCATTCGGGGCCGCGCAATCCTTGCCGATGGTTTCCTACATAGTTCCCTCATTGCTTTTTGAAGACTTGAGCCTAACCAAACCCGCGCAAGAGACACCCAAACCTCCCTTTAGCGACCCGCCTCTTTGCACACCGTAGCCTAGCCTTCGACTGTGGAAACGGGTTCTACGATGGGCATAGTCTTGGTTTCAGCACTGCGAATAATGTTTCCACGAAATGCAAATCGACCCTGAGGGGCAACCTGAGAATCCTCCGGCGTATTGTGTTGATGGAGAAGACGCGAGCGGGTCTCCTACAGAACTAGGCGCCCGAGAGGTCGAAAACTTGATTGGTTAGCTCGAGTATGGCGTCTTTCCGCGAGTGTCGTCGCCGTACATTCCGAATCAGCTTCCTCGAATTGGCCATCATCCACGGAAATGAGTGACCAGGAAATTGGGACATGGAAAATGTGGTCCGGCGGCATGTTCAGCTGGGCCACAGGAACGCACAGCCGTAGTTTGACGGGACGACCACGGACTTGTTGGCCCCGTCGGCAGGGACGGCCAGTGTCTGGACACGGAGATCTGCATCAATCATTTCTTTCCAGGTGCCGGCTTTTGGGAACAGTAATGGTTTCGGCGCTGTCTGCAAAGTTCAGGAAGATCATGAGGAATTGCTCGGGCGTAGTGGCGGTGGCGGCGGCGTGGCGGTGATATGCGATAACCGCGGTGCCCTGTAAGGACTGTAGGTAATAGAAATACGAGTCGCGGCTGCGCAACGCGGAACATGTGCGGCGGAGCTGACCGAGGCGCCGGTATAGACGCACGAGTGGGGAACCGAATTTATCGTAGAAGAATTCCCAATGCGTGTCGCGTCGGAGACCGACGCGAGCGGAGCCGCTGTCCGGCAGATGGTAGTTGTCCGCAAACTCCTGGCCTTGCCAGAGCATGGGCACGCCTTCGAGCGTATAGAGCGCGATGGTGTATGGCTGAAGCTTGTAGAAACGGCTGCGGTCACCGGGTGGGAAAAATCCGTCACCTTGAGTTCCGGCGAAGACGACGAGCTGGCTGTGATCGTGCGATTCGAGATACTGAAACGGCGCGACAGGCATGTCGACGGGAGCACCGGCCGCATTGTTGACGGTTTTTGAGTTTGGATAGCCGCTGAAGCCGGTGTCGAGAAGGTGGGCGAAGTTAGCATCGACATAATTCCAGCGGACCATGTCTTCGGCTTTGCCGAGCAGCTCGTTCTGCCAGACGGAGCATGTGTACGTGTTACGAAGGACGTCGCGGGGGTTCGAGAGATCTTCTGCGCATTGGATGATCCGGCTGTAGCTCGCGGGGTCCCGCCCGAACCGGGGTATGCGGAGAGAGTGCTGATACGTGTCATAGGAGAGCTTGGCGTAGGCGGTGTCGGTCGCCGAGAAGTAAAAGTCTGTGACTTCGTCGTAACGAAACCCGTCAACGTGATAGTCGTCAAGCCACATGCGATTGGCAGTTGCGAAGTAATCCTGCGTGAAGGGTTTACTGAAGTCGGATTGCGGTCCGAAAAGACCGTCGCCGCCGATCATGGGACTCGGAACGTGGGGCGGCCCGGCTTGATTGTTCAACGCGTCATAAACGAGCTTGTAGGGAAATGTGGGATCGACGTGCTGATAGACAACGTCAAGGATGACGGCGATATTGACGGCGTGGCAGGCATTGACAAGGCGCTTTAAACCATCGCCACCGCCAAGGCGCGCATTGGGCGCAAAGTAGTGCAGCGGGCCATAGCCCCAATCAAAATCGAGCTTGACGCTTGTGACCGGCATGAGTTCGAGGCAGTTGATGCCGAGACTTTGCAGGTAGTCGAGGCGGTCAATGACGCCATCGAAAGTGTCGTTGAACTCTTCGACCTGGAGTTCGTAGACCGCGAGATCATCGAGCTCAGGTGTCTTGTAGTTGGCGTCCGACCATTCGAAGAGCGAAGGGTCGCGAGCAAGGGTGAACGCCGAGAGCTCCCCGATCTCGGTTGCGCGAGCGAAGGGATCTGTGAACCAAAGAGCAAGGATTTGTGAGGCAGCACCGGAACCTGGCGCAGCCCACAGAAGCTGGAAGCGATAGAGGTATGTCCCTTCTTGACCGTAGTGACTCGGGGCCGGCGCGGCCACGATCGATTCGGTGATTGACCAAAGATCAAGGGGATGGCCGTCCACCCAGTGCAGTGGACAATCTGTCGTTGGGACCGCAGGATTGAAGCGGTCGTCCGTGTGAATGATGCGGACCACGACGGAGAAGCCGTCCACTGCGCGAATGCCGGGAAGGTACAGACCGATGCGGACGGTGAAATTCCCGGAAGGGTCAAGGGAAGGAAATGCACCGGCTTCGTTCATGTCGATCATGGAGACACCTCGGAACTGATCGTACTCAACGATTTGTTACGGACAGATGTCAAGCGATCAAATGTGACCCACCCTGCAGGCCGCCCACGCGTCCATTCTGCTAGTCAAGGCTGCGGGCGAATCACAAGAATCACTTGGACCACACGCCCACGTAACAATGAATGCTTACCCTCCTCCCCGATACGTCGCACAAGGCATCTTTCGCCTGCTTCCCCATCCCATCTACACCGGTTTTACGATGCTGTGCGTTGGCGTGTCCATCGCAGTCGTCTCAGCCAGCGGATTGTGGCTGGTCTCCCCGATTGTTGCGCTGAGTTGCGCCGCGCGTGTGCTCGGATACGAGCGGCATGATCTCCGTGAGCGATTTGGTCGCGCGTCGATGAGCTTGCTGCCGGCAGCCGGTCCAACATCTCCGTCTGCCTCGGAGCGCTCGGCTTGTCACGCCTTTGTGCTGTTGCAGTGGGTTGCGCTCTACAAAGGCGTAGTTGCCCTGGGAAAGCCGCCCGACGCGATACATTCGAGCGATCCCCCCGGTGCTGGAATGTCAGAGTTATTCCATACATCGGGCTCGCTCCGCTTCTCGCGCAAACCCGAGATGATCTTCGCACTCACGTGCGAGAGCAACTGGTTGCAAAGCACCAAGCCCGGCACCAACAATTCCACTGCGCATCTCAACTACTAGCGTGTGCAACAAATCGGGGAAACTGCTTTCGGTTAAGAGGTAACCCCAATGTATTGAAGACGTTTGATTCATGCACAGTTCCGCACAGCCGCGAGCGAGGGCCACCGGGGTAGATCGCCTGCTGTTGCCCACCACTTTAACTGGAACGTTGAAAATGTAGCTTCATGAATTTACATTGTAGCTATGAAAAGCGTAGGCGCACGGGAACTGAAAAACCGTTTGAGCGAATACCTTCGAGAGGTTCAGTCCGGCGAGGCGATATTGGTGACGGATCGCGGCGACGTCGTTGCCAATCGCTGGAAGAAAGCCGTACGTCTGGTAGCGAAGATTCACCGCAGGATTTTCAACCAACGAAATGATTTTGAACACAAGCTGTCTCGGGAGATCGTCAAGAAATACGGAATAATCGTTGTCGAAGACTTGAAGGTGAAAAGCCTGTGCTGAGGCATGCTGGCGAAATCGGTGCACGACGCGGGTTGGGCGGCATTTTTTTTCAAACTGTCTTACAAGGCTGAAAGTGCCGGAAGACAGTTCCTGGTGGTCGTTGCCCATGGAACCAGCCAGCGTTGTCCGTGTGGAGCGCCAAACCCCAAACGGCTCAACGATCGAGAGCATGTTTGTGTGGAGTGCGGTTTAGTGACCACGCGAGACCACGCCTCGGCGCTGGAAATCCTAAGGCTCGGACTGAGCCTTCTGGCGTTAACGCAACCCGAAGTAAGGGTAATCGTAGCCTGAGAAGCCCCCGCCTTCAGGCTGCCTTCAGGCAGGGGAGTATGTCACCCAGAATAAAGCAGCCTAACCTTTTGCCCCGAGTTTCATGGCGACTGCGACGATAGGTTTGGCCCACTCCGGTACCTCGAATGGATCGCACCATCGGTTGATCCTGCCGCCTACCAAATGCAACAAGAGCTTCGGTTCGGGTGTCTTGCCAGCACCAGGATCTGCTTCTTCGCTGTTGTCATAGAGCAAGAGCTCTGTCAATTTGGGCAGGAGACGAATCAGATGGAGTCGACTCTGGACGTATCGTTCCCGTATTCGTTCCTCAGGAATGGGATGCCCACCCTTCCTCACCCTGGACTTTACGCGAGCGATGTGCAGCTCAACGGTGGTCAGACCCACATACCAGATTCGCACTTCGATCCCTTCCGCGAGTGCCTTTTCAAGAAGCCCCGTGATCGTTCTGCCACCGAGAGTTGTTTCAAACGCAAAATCAAGTTTCTCGACAATAGCGCGTTCGAGCAGGCGCTTGCCTTCCTGCCAGGCGGCGCTGTTCGCTTCCACTTGCGAGATACCAGGATTCCGAGAGGTGATCTCTCTCGCGGCGACGTCCGGGTTGAGATATTCCACTCCGTGCGCCAGGAACATCGCTCCGGCGATGCTGCTTTTTCCAGCGCCATTGGTTCCCGCCAACACGTAAATCCGTGGAACCCTAGGCACGCTTGCGCGCCGCTGCTACCGCAGCCTTTCCCAATTGTTCCGGCGAGGCCTTAAAGGCTGCTTGCATCGCATCCCGCGTCGAAGATCTCTGCATCCTGGAGAGAAGAGCATCAAATTCGGCACTCAAGGTGTTGATTCTGGACTCCGGAGTGCGAGAGAGGGTTTCAAACTTCTCCATTGATAGCAAAACAGCCTTTGGAGCATCGTGCTTGGTAATCACGACGATGTCGCCCTGCATGGCCCTTTCGAGTAGCCTCCCAAACTCGTTCTTCGCTTCCGTAGCTGTTACCGAGGCGGACCTCGTCGAGAGTCTTCCCCCGGGCGCGATGTGAGGATTTGTGCGTTCGCGTTTCAGCCTCACGGCTAGAGCTGCTGTCTTCTCGAGAATATGCGGGCGAATGGGTTTGATGAGAGACTGGAAGGCTCCGAACTCTGCGGCCTCGACGGCACGTTGGTTGTCTGGCGCTTCGAGCAGTAGTACAAATTGCAGGTCGACAAACTTGGCCCGCACGCGACGAAGCAGTGTTAGGCCGTCCGTTGTTGGCAGTTCGAGTTCACTGATCAAGAGGTCGAACTGCGCGTCTTCGATCTTGCGCAATGCGGTTGCGGCCTCGGAAGCCTCCGTCACTTCAAAACCGGCTTTCAAGAGTCGGCTGCTATAGGAGCGAAGAATCGAGGGATTGGGTTCGACAATCAGCACGCGCCCCTTTTCGGCGGTCTCCATGGAGCACCTCTTTCTAGCCATTTTAGCTGTTCTAGCTTGAAAGGTCAAATTCGGATCCTGGCTCCAGGGAAAAGCAGAAAAGATGTTCCATATTTATGGCACGCAGGAGATAATGCTCTCATGAAAGAGCAAGCCATTCGGACAACGGTCGACATCCCGGTCTCCTTGTACCGGAAACTCAAGGCGCAAGCGGCCGCGCAGGGACGGTCGATTCGCGAGCTCATTCTCTTGGGCGTGCGCGTCACCCTCGTCGAAGGCAAGCGTCCTCGGTCCCGGCGAGTGAAGTTTCCATTGATTGTCTCGGATGGACCGAAGGTGGATGTGACGAACGAACAGATCTATGAACATCTTGAATTTCCTTGACGCCAACGTTTGGCTGGCGCTTCTCTGGAGCCGCCACATCCACTCGGAGAAGGCTCGAGCATGGTTTGAACGCTCCAGCGAAGAAGAGTTCTTCTTCTGCCGAATCACGCAAATCACTGTTCTTCGACTTTTGACAACGCCAATGGTTATGGGGAACGATGTCAAGACAATGTCCGAGGCGTGGGCCCTGTGGGACAAGGTGTGCGCCGACGATCGGATCGCGCTGCTTGCTGAACCCGAGGCCATCGAGCCTGAGTTTCGTCGGTTCTCTGCGCTTCGCAGTTCGTCTCCGAAGGTATGGGCGGATGCGTACCTTGTTGCGTTTGCCGTGGTCGCCGGTCTTAAGCTCGTTACGTTTGATCGGGGGCTTCGCTCGCTGGGCGCCGACGTGCACGTTTTATAAGATCCCTCCGGCAACACTACTTGGTCGTTCAGAGCTAATCTAATCCCAACGGCCTCAACCTCGCCCAGAAATGCAACGGTCGAAGCACGGTAATGCGCTATCGGCCACCAGCAGGTACTAGGAGCGAACGCGATTTGCCGCATTTCGACGTGGCAGTCTTGAATCCTTTCAGGTGGCGAGCGCCGGGCAAAGCGAATACCTCGGGCGCGATCGGCGCTGGATCGATTTCACTGCCCATTCCAAACGAAACCCTCAGCTCTCCGGTTGAATCCATTCGCTGTTCTCTGGTTCGTTCCTCTGCGTGACGGCTTAGCTTCGTGACTTGGATGCTCGGCATTGCGGTCGTCGTTCATGATCTGCCAGACTGGATTTTTCTTTAGGTCCGCGATTCGAAGTTCGGATACCGGCTTAGATTCCTTTTCGGTCATAGTTGCTTTTCACTGCTGTGATAGCGATGAAGAAAACGTATACGGATAAACAGGGCCAGTACCTAGCCTTCATCTATTACTACGCCAAAATCCACGGATGCGCGCCCTCGGAGGCCGAAATGCAGCAATACTTTCGAGTCTCTCCGCCAGCCGTGCATCAGATGGTCTTGACGCTCGAATCGCGCCGGCTCATCGAGCGAACGCCCGGGCAAGCCCGATCGATCCATCTGCTGATCTCGCGAGAAGAGCTGCCCGACTTAGATTAGGTGACAGAATTTGCTCAACTTCCGCGGATTCAGCGGATATTCGAGAGACCGTAATGTGTCCAGCGCGAGGTAATCCTCGTTGCCCCGACCCAACAAGGAAGAGTCTCCCTTTGCTTCAATCCACTCAGTGTTCTTTGGTTCGTTCCTGTGCGTGACGCGCTCAGCTTCGTGATTTGGATTATTGGTTTCTTTTCCGATGAAATCACCTGGCGTGGTAAAAGGGGTAACCGAAAAATGCAGGGACGCTACAACGTTCTGTTTTTGTGTACCGGTAATTCTGCGCGCTCGATTATGGCCGAGGCCATTTTGAATCATCGAGGCCCGCCAAATTTCACCGCGTACAGCGCAGGTAGCCATCCAACAGGGAAGATTCGGCCGGAGGCGATCAAGGTATTGGAGGGGGCGCGGTTGCCGACCGAAAGGCTGCGCAGCAAGAGCTGGGATGAATTTGCAAAGCCGGGCGCACCGCATCTTGATTTTGTATTCACGGTTAGCGATAACGCTGCAAAGGAAGTATGCCCCGTTTGGCCCGGCCGACCCATGACTGCGCATTGGGGCGTTCCCGATCCTGCCGCAGTGGTCGGTACGGCTGAACACAGCGCGCCAATTCCAGCTAGGGCGCACAGGTCTCTTCTCACACCCCTCCTTCTTTCATTGAGAGGTCTCGGGCAACAGGAGTTTGGTCAAATGCGCGAGACCTTGGACGGATTAAGAGTTCGCCGAGTTTCAACTTCAGGCGGTTAGCTTTTGGATTTTCCTCGAAGCGAACGGCGGGTCGTGGCCACTCTCTCGATCAGTTCGAACTTTGCTTCCAGGCGCAGGAGTCGCCGGTCTAGCTCTTGGCAGGTTTCTGCAAGTTGATCCACCTGGTTTGCCATTCGGTCCACGCGATCCTCGATCAAAACGATCTTCCGAATTGCTCCCACGGCCTCGCTGGCCCAGCTCATCTATTTTTCCGCAACTGGCGCAGAACACGATCAACGTGGGCGATCGTTTCGTCGAGTCTCCTGATCATCCTGCCTGTGGCGCGGTTGGCCTCTTTAGCGAGCGCGCTCAGCTCTTCTTCGCTCTCGACCGGAATATCGAGATACAAATTGACCGCGTCACGAACTTCTTGCGAGAAGGATTTGCCTCGCAGCTTTGCCCGGCGCGCAAGCCGCTTCTTCTGATCCGGATTCAAATGAATGAGTGCCGTGACCATGCAGAGTACCTATATCACACCTATATCATAGCATGGATTTCGCGGCCGTGCGGGCCGTTCGGCATCCGTTACTCGCACAGCAGGGCCACCATCGGGGGTCCACCCGCATGGCTCGCCGCGCCTGGACGCAGCCGCCATGGCCACCAGAATCACCAGGAGCGTCATGCCTAGACCCTGCCTCTCCTGATGGCGCGGCTGGCCGGCTACCTAAAACTTCAACCTGCCATGGAGCATTACCGCGGGAAGCTACTGGTCGTTGAAGTTGACCGCATTCGAATTCGGGAGTAGCGCCAACTGCAAGCCGAACGGCGACGTTGAGCATTCGCCCCAGGCCCCGATTCTGCGACTGGGGCCGAGGCGAGATGATGGGCCAAGAGAATTGTAAGTTTCAAGCCCTTCTTAGGTTGCTCCAAAGTTGCTCCAAAAATGGCCATCGAAAAGTGACGTCAGCGCGGCCGCCTGGGCCCGCCCCAAATGTGACTGCACTCATGCCACCAGCAGGGCTTTAGGGTTTTTCCTCGCGATCGTCAAGAGTTTCAGGGCGGCCTGTCGAGGACGACGCGTGCCTTGCTCCCAGCTTCGCACAGCGTTCGGGCTTACGTTCAAGTAGCTAGCAAAAAGCGGCTGACTGGCGTTGAGCGCCTGCCGGATACGCCGAATTTCCCGAGGAGAAATCTGTCTCGGCGGCGGCGGAACACGCGTGACGCGCAGGTTTACAACCTCGCCGCGCTCGTAGGCCGCTGCGTCGTGAAGGGCTTCCTTCATGTCGTTGAAGATACTGCCTTTGATTTTCTTCGCCATGTTTAGCCTCCCGATACTTTCTTGATCTCTGTGACCCACTCCCGCATCTGCTTGCGCTGTTCTTCGGTGGCATCCTCCTGCTCATTCTTATCGAGCAAAATCAGCAAGTGGATGTGCTGCCTCTTCTCCAGGTACAAGTACAAATAGCGGTAGCCGCCACGTTTTCCCTTGCTACGGCCGGGATTCGCAATACGGGCTTTGCGCACACCGCCGAGGCCAGGAACCATGTCGTCCCGGCCCGGCTCCTTCATGAGCTCTCCGTGAATCGCCCTCAGCAATTCGTCGGCAGCGCCACGGAGCTGGTAGAGCCGTCGGGTGAAGGGCCGGGACTCAATGAATATCACCTTGTGATACTACCACAATGTGGTACAAATGTCTATGTGCGGATATTCCAATTATCCGAATTTAATAGTGAGATGGTTGTTGGTGGACGCATCATCCGCCGGAATGTCATTCTCGGCAATGAGGATATAAAGAGGATATGAACGCATCTCGCAACCGGGACTCGAGAGGCTTGAAGAAAGCGGTCGGACTTCCCCAGCCGTTGTTGCCGTCCGAGTTGCGATACTCGCGATAGCCGTGTTGGAGACTCGCGTTCGAAGGCGGCGGCACCGAAAGGGACGCGCTTGAACCGTCAGTTTTGAGGCCCGGTCCGCAATCGGGCGTGGATGTTGGGAATAGCGAGCAGCGCTTCCGCGAACTTTCCGAGCAGGCTCTCGGCGAATCGCAAATAGTCGTGAATGTCGTTGGAGGCTGACAGGAACACCGGGAGCAAGGCGTGGCATGCTGGCGATCTTCAACTCTTTTCGCGGGTCCTGGGATGAGCCATCTACGTGCGACGCGCAGCTTTGCGGCCAAGCTGCGCCGCATGCGTGAGGCGAATCGTTCTCTGCGGAAACACCGCGCGAATTTCAACTTCGCCGCCGAGCGCTTTCACGTATTCGCGCAGGGTGCTCAGGTGCCAATCCGAGCGGCTTTCCAGTTGCGACACGGCCGTCTGCGTCTTGTGGAGCTTCTCGGCAAGCTCGGTCTGCGTCACTTTCATTTCGGCGCGCAGATCACGGATCTCGATCTCAGCCAGATAGCGGTCGGTCAGCTTGCGTGCTGCCTTCCGCTGCGCCGCGCTCATTGTTTCTTTTTTCAGATCACGCCACTTGTTTCGCATTTAAAGCAACCCCTCTTTCTTCAATTCCATGAGATATTTCGCATACAACCTCTCCGCGAGAGCAATCATCTTGCGGTACCAATCCTTCGCCCCTTTGCGCCGGCCAATCAGCAGGATTCCCGTCTGCCGAGGGTCGAACGCGAACAGGATGACGGTACGGCTTGCCCGCCTGCTGCACTCGCAATTCCTTCATGTTCGGCACCCGTAAGCCTTTCAGCGTGTCCACGTGCGGCCTGCCCAACGCTGGGCCAAGTTCTTCAAGCAAGTCCACACTGCCGTCACTGAGACTTTTTCGGCATCATCCAAATTCCGAAACCACTCACCGAACTCATCCGTGAATTCGATGTCCCATGCCATACACCTAATATAATGTAGGCCTAATATTGCGTATAACGTTGACCTAATATTGCGTCAAACACGAACATCAAGTCACGTGCATTTGCCAGGCCTTCGTCCCTCACTTGCGCACGATCGTGAGGTAGGCAATGCCGAGCATTGCGACCTTTCCCTTTCTCGCGCTCGCTTTGCTGGGCTGGCATTCAGCACGCCGAGGCTTTTGAGATCACCGAACACGGACATCAACCGAGCGAGGAAGCGATTCGTAAACTCTTCCCATCTTTTCCTGACCGGTGACACTTTCCTTGCGTTTGACTTGCTCCCCAGGCTCTGCTGGACAATGTTCTGTTGAACAGATCTATGGAGAAGAAGTGATGCGGAAGACGCTGTGCTTGACGCCCTTTGTGTGGCTTGCATTTGCGTCGCCCACTTTTGGAGCCCAGGGCAATTCCTCTGTCCCCGAGTTACCGCGGCTGACTCTTAACAATTTTTCTCCGGGCATCCGAGACCAAATTGACGAGGCTCTCACCTACGCTCGCAGCCACTCAGAGGACGCAGGCGCGAGCGGACGGCTCGGCATGGTTCTCCAGACTTACGGGTTGCTCCAAGAAGCGACCTTGTGTTACCGACGCGCCGCGCAACTCGAACCAAACTCTTTTCGATGGACTTACTACCTAGCGGCCGTCGAAGGGGACCAAGGACGCTGCGACACCGCGATATCTACGCTGCGTCTAGCGCTGCATGTCCATCCGGACTATCCGCCTGCAGAGTTGCGCCTCGCCAATTGCCTGCTTGCTTCGGCCGACTGGGACGCGAGTGGAAAGCTCTACGCCGAGATTGTCGAGCAGCACCCCGATAACGCGGACGCTCACTACGGTTTGGGTCGTGTCCGTGCGGCCAGGCGTGACCTATCTGGCGCGGCCGAGGCTTACCGCAAGGCGATTGAGTTGTTTCCGGATTTCGCCGCTGCCCACTATGCTTTGGCGCTGAGCTATCGTGCCCTCGGCAAAGCCCAGCAAGCCGAGGAAGAGCTTCGCGTCTATGAGAAAAACAAAACCGGCGCGCCTCCCACAGGTGACCCATTGATGGCAGAGGTTCGGGCCCTCAATCACAGCGCTACCTACCAGGTGCAGTACGGCGCTGAGCTTGAGAAACAAGGGAAGCTAGAGGAATCCCTGGCGGCACACGAGAAGGCGCTCGAAATCGATCCGCAACTGGTCCAGGCGCACATCAATTTGATCGAGTTGTACGGACGGCTGGGCCAATTCGACAAGGCGGAAGGGCACTATCTCGCCGCCATTCGCATCGATCAGGGTTCCGCTGAGAGCTACTATAATTACGGAGTGCTTCTCTTGAGCGCCGAGAAATTTCAGTCAGCTGAGGAGGCTTTCCGGAAAACCATCGACATCAATCCGTTTTACGCGGGAGCACACAACAACCTTGGATATCTTCTGGAGCGCCGAGGCAATTTCTCAGAAGCAGAAACAGAATACCGCAGAGCCATCGAGAACAAACCCAGCGACCGCCAGGCGCACTTCAATTTGGGCCGCATTTTGGTGAATCAGAAGAAATACCAGGAGGGGATCCAGGAGTTGGAAAGGACGCTTGAGCCGGAGGATGAAAACACGCCGCGATATATCTATGCGCTGGGCGCCGCTTTCGCGCGCGCCGGCGACCGGGAAAACGCTTTGCGCTACATTCGTCAGGCGCGCGATGGCGCAGCAGCGCTTGGTCAATCCGCCCTCCTTACAAGCATCGAGCGCGATCTGCGGACTCTAGAGGCGTCAGGAAAGCCGCAGTGAAGAATCGGGATTCTACGAACAGATCTTCAGCGTCGAGTCAACGATCCTCATTTGGCCGGCGCGACTTTCTTGAGCTTCTACTTTCTGGGTTAGCTGGCGAGCTTGCGAGCCCGGTTTTCGCTCATCCTTCTCCGGTTCCACTCTTTCGGGACGTGGCCGAGGAAGTGGGGCTGAAGTTCCACCATTTCACAGGAGCGACGGGCGAGTTCTACATGCCGGAAATCATGGGCTCCGGCGTGGCCCTGTTCGACTACGACAACGACGGTGACTTGGATGTGTACCTGATTCAGGGCGCTACATTTGATCCTGCTCAGGACCCTCGTCACGCCAAGTTTCCCCCTCCAGCGGGTTGGAAGCCCGGCAACCGCTTGTTCCGCAATCTTCTGAGCGAGACTGGGAAGTTCCAGTTCGTGGACGTCACAGAGCAAGCTGGAGTTGGGCACGTGGGTTACGGAATGGGAGTCGCGGTGGGCGACTACGATAATGACGGCTTCCAAGATCTTTACGTCACCAACTTCGGACGCAACGTGCTTTACCACAACAATGGCGATGGCACGTTCACCGACGTGACGGCAAAGGCTGGTGTTGATGATCCACGGTGGAGCACCAGTGCGGCTTGGGTTGATTATGACCGCGACGGGCGCCTTGACCTATTTGTCGCAAACTATTTGGATTTTACAGTGAAGGGAAACAAGCACTGTTTTGCGCCCACCGGTGATCGGGATTATTGCACGCCGAAGATGTACCAGCCGATACCGGCGCGCCTGTTTCACAACCGCGGCGATGGCACGTTTGAAGATGTGACGGAAGCTGCGGGAATCGGAGCCGCGATCGGGCCCGGTCTGGGCGTCGTTTGCGCGGATTTCAACGGCGACGGGTGGCCGGACATTTACGTCGCCAATGATGGCTCCGCCGCTCACCTTTGGATCAACCAGCGAAACGGCACATTCAAAGAAGAGAGCCTGCTGGCGGGGGCTGCCTATAGCGTTGACGGCCTACCGCAGGCGGGCATGGGTGTGACCGCCGGTGATTTTGACGGTGACGGCGATGAGGATATCTTCAAAACCAATTTGACCAACGAAGGCGCGAACCTGTATGTCAACGATGGGCGTGGGAACTTCTATGACGCGTCAGCGGAATTCGGCTTGTTGCTGCCGACTTTTCCTTACACGGGCTTTGGCACCGAATGGTTTGACTACGACAATGACGGTCGGCTTGACCTGTTCATTGCCAACGGCGCCGTGAATCGCATGGAGTCGTTGCGAGGAAGCGCGTATCCGTTTAACCAGAATAATCAGTTATTTCGTAATGAAGGCACCGGAAAGAAATTTCGTGAAATGACTGGGGTCGCAGGGCCTGCTTTTGCCCTTTCCGAAGTGAGCCGCGGCGCAGCCTTCGGCGACATTAACAATGACGGCGCAATTGACATCGTCGTTGCTAACAACAATGGCCCGGCGCGGCTGTTGCTGAACCAGACTCGGTCCTTGAACCATAATCACTGGCTACTCGTTCGACTGGAAGCGGGCAATGGAAACCTCTTCGCAATCGGCGCTAGAGTCGAAGTTCGCCTACACGGGCGAAGCCTCTTGCGGCGCGCCCATACAGACGGAAGCTACCTAAGCGCAAACGACATCCGGGTTCATTTTGGGCTGGGAGAGGATACAAAGATCGAAAAACTGATTGTGAACTGGCCGGATGACCGGCGTGAAGAATGGGATAGACTTGAAGCTGACCGAATTGTCACCATTCGCCAGGGAACTGGCCGCAGCATCCGGGGCGAGGGCTGAGATTCACCGGGGCATCGCATATGGAAATCCACCGCGCTGGAAATAATGCGCACAGCCTCGCGGCGGAGTTCTGAATAATCTCTTGATGACAACCAGTATTTTTCTGTCTTCCCAAGCACTTCTTTTGAGCACGCTGCCGGAAATCCCAAATTCCGACCCAAATCCACCACCGGAAAATCCTAGCGAAATCGGCGGACCAAAAGGCTGTGCCGTTCAGATCGGTAGAAGCCCAGAACGCACATGATCGCTTTCCCTCTAGTGGAATAGATAACCTGACGAATGCGGAGCAGCGGCTCCCGGCAAGGGATCCCGAGGAGATTGGCGATCCGGCGATCGGCAGCCGTGGCGTCAATTTCCTCATCCGCGTGGCCGATATCCACTTTATACTTCCGTTCTAGGAAAACGAAAAGTGACTCGCGCTCGAGCGGGGCCGAAAGAAGATCCGGGAATTCGGCCGCGCGGAAATAGCACGTTTCGAGGGCGAACGGCTCCCCGGCATTATGGCGCAGTCGTTCGAGCTTGCTGACGCTGCTCCTTGGGGGCAAGGAGAGGTGCGCCGTGGCTCCCTCTTCGTTTTCAATGATTTTCGAGAAAAGGACTTTGGATCCCGCGGTCAGGCCGCGACCGGCCATCTGCTCTGTATAGCTCATCAGTTTGTTGAAGTGGATCTTTGGAGCCGCAACGAATGTGCCGATGCCCTGGCGGCGTTCGACGATGCCTTCGCGCTCGAGCGAGGTGAGCGCATGGCGTGCTGTCATCAGGCTTACCTGGTGAATCCTTGCCAAGTCTCTTTCCGAAGCAACTACGTCCCCCGAGAGCAGCTCCCCAGACTCGATGCGCTCGCGGAGGTCGCTTTGGATCCTCTGGTAAGCAGGCAAACCGTTTCGATTCTTAGATGGCATCTTCTCTCCCGAATCTGTCGGTCAGCGTGGGCCGCTTGTCATGGTACACAGACCATGCGGCGAACAGAAGTTTTCCCACTTGACAACCACTATTTGCAGCTATATAGCTATTGCCCATTCGGCCATCCTTCTGGCCAAGTGTGCTGTTTTTCCGCCGGGGAACCAATAGGAATGTAAACCGATGGACGACCGGCGGTTTGGAACTGAGCGGCATGACGAAGTGCCCGTAACTGCGGGTTCGTTTCGAGTTGGTGCGTTTTCTTTTTTTAGTAATTTCTCAGTCGAGGGTAACCGGGTTGCAATGCATTCGGGTTGCAATGCATTGAAGATGCTTAAAGGAGGGATGATGAGTAAGGCGAGGTCGTTCATTTTTGGACTTGTTACCCTAGCTGTCCTGAGCGTTCAAACCGTCTTGTTCGTGCCTGCGCTGAAGGCGCAAGTTTTGTACGGCTCGGTAACTGGTACGGTGACGGACCAGAGCGGCGCGGGAGTGCCCAAGGCACACGCAGTTGTCACGAACCGTGCGACGGGCGTCGCGCGTGAAGCGGACGCCGACGACAACGGTCATTACACAATTACGGACGTAGCACCTGGGGAGTACGACCTCAAGGTCACAGCCAGCGGCTTCAAGCCCCTTACTCAAACAAGTCTTACTGTCGGGGCCAACACTGTCACCAACGGCGACACAAAGTTGCAAGTGGGCGCGGTGTCCGAACAGGTCACCGTCGAGGCATCTGTAGTGAATCTGCAGACCGAAAAGAGCGACGTCCACACGGACCTCAGCGAAAAAGCCATCCTGAACATGCCGCTCAACCAGTACCGGAATTTCCAGACGCTGATCAATCTTGTGCCCGGCGCGACTCCCGGGAAATTTCAGAATGCCATCGCCGACACGCCGGAACGCGCTTTGAGCACGAACATTAACGGCACGAATCGCAATAATAACAACACGCGCGTGGACGGCGCCGCGGACGTGTTCGTCTGGCTGCCTCACCATGCCGTTTATATCCCGCCGGCAGAGACCGTTCAGGAAGTCAATATTTCTACCAATAATTTCGATCCCGAGCAGGGGATGACGGGCGGCGCGGCCATCACCGTCATTACCAAGTCAGGCACCAATCAGTTCCATGGAGTTGGTTTTGAGTACTTTCAGAACCAGGCTCTGCGGGCAAAGCAATTCTTTGAGACTGGCCCCAAGGGGGACAGTAAGCTCAATGATTTTGGCGGCACTTTCGGTGGCCCCATCAAGAAGGACAAGCTGTTCTTCTTCGGAAGCTACGACGGCACCTATGAACGCGACAATCGCAACACCGGGCTTGTCACATTGCCGACTGCCGCCATTCGCGCCGGAGACTTTAGTGGCATTCTCGGCGACTATGTTTGCACTGACGGCACGACATCTGCCGCTCCCTGCGCAGGCACCAAAACTCCAGTTATGGTGACGGATACCAATAACGTGTCCCAGCAAGACCGCGTGGGAATGATCTTTTCACCTTCCACTGGCACTGGGGCTGGTACTGGGCGCAGACAATACGCGGGCAACATGCTTCCGACGATTGACCCCATCGCGGCGAAGATCATAGCGCTTATTCCGACCCTGGCTTCCGGAGCACCCAACACCGACAACTATTCCAAGTCGGCTACACAGAAACTGAATCGGAATAACTTTGACGCCAAGGTGGATTGGAACCGGACGTCCAGGCACGGCATCTTTGCCAAGTACAGCGCCATGAAGTCCGTGTTTCATGGTGAGCCAAGCCTGGGCCAGGCCATTGGAGACTGTGCCTGTGACGGCGGCTTGGGAGACTTCCACTCTTTTGTGCAGCTCGTGACGGTAGGCCATACTCTGACTCTCTCTCCCACCCTAGTGGTCGACGGCAACGTTGGCTTCACGCGCATGAGCGAGTACGGCCAAACTCCGGACTACGGGACAAACATTGGATCGGACGTCCTGGGGATTCCGGGCACCAACAACGGTTCCGACCTGCGCAGCAGCGGTTTCCCCTTATTCGCTATCACGGGCTATGCCAACCTAGGTAACCCCGAGGGGTGGAACCCCGCTTTCCGAAATGATTGGAGCTTTACCACTTCGCACAACGTGCGGTGGTCTCACGGTAAGCATCAAGTCAGCGCGGGAACGGACATTATCCACCACCACCTGAACCACTGGCAGCCGGAACTTGGATCTGGCCCGCGCGGAGAGTTTGACTTCGGCGGCAGCACAACGGCTCTCAATGGGGGGGCCTCCCCGAACCTGTTTAACGCCTTCGCGCAGTTTGAGCTCGGACTCTTCGACGGGACGGGCAAGAGCGAGCAATTTATCAAAGCAACGGCCAAGGAATGGCAGTTTGGATGGTTTGTTGGGGACCGCTATCGCATCACCAACAAGCTCACCGTCACACTGGGCCTTCGGTATGAATACTATCCGCTCATGACGCGCGATGGGGCTTTCAAGTTCGATCGCTATGACTTCACAACGGGCAATGTGTTGCTTGGCGGGATAGGTGGCAACTCCGCACACCTGGGAGTCACCACCAGCAAGAAGCTCTTCGCCCCTCGAGTTGGATTTGCGTATCAGATTAACAGCGGCACGGTGGTGCGAGCGGGCTTTGGCATATCAGTCGATCCGCTGCCTCTCGCAAGGCCACTCCGCGGCTTCTACCCGCTCACGGTGGGCTCGAACTTTGCCGGGGTAAACGGCTTTGTTCCGGCGGGGTCACTCTCGCCGCTAGCTGCGCCGCTTCCGGGCGGACCTCTTCCCGTCGGTATACCGTCCATATGCTGTCCCGACATCAGCAGCGGGACCATTCCTCTTCCGCCCCAGGCACTGGAGCGGAGCGTTGGCCCCGGCTTGCTAAAGAGGGGCTACATCGAGTCCTGGAACCTCGTCGTGGAGCGGAAACTTCCAGCGAACTTCTTCTTCTCCGTGGGCTATGTGGGTACGCAGACAGTTCACCAGTTCGGTGACCTCGACCTCAACGCGTCTCTCCCTGGCACGGGTCAGGCGGGGCAGCCTTACAACAAACCCCAGTTCGGGAACCGCACGGCCAGCACTTTGTTTTGGCAGGGCTTCCTGAGCTCCAACTACCACTCCCTCCAGGCTGCCATCACGCGGCAGTTCTCAAAGGGTCTCATGGTTAAGGGCGCCTACACGTACTCGAAAGCCATCAATTGGACGGATGATGACGGGTGGGCCGGCCTTAACTGGAACGATCCCAACATCCTGCGGCGCAACCGCGCCCAGGCGGGTTTCAATACCCCGCAGATCTTCCAATTGGCATACGTCTACGAATTGCCATTGGGTAAGAACAAGCAGTGGGCGAATGGTGGCGGCGCGGCTACGAAGATCCTCAGCGGCTGGCAGACCAGCGGCATTTTCAGCGCCGTGTCCGGCCAACCCTTTGGTCTTACGGCCTCAGGGGCTTCATTGAACGCAGTAGGTCAGACCCAAACGCCCGACCAGGTCGGGCCCGCCAAGAAACTTGGCGGAGTCGGTCCCGGCAATCCCTACTATGGCCCTGCGGCCTTTGCGCCCGTGACTCGCGTTGGTTATGGCAACGTAGGGCGCAATTCTCTGCTGGGACCTGGCGCCGTGAACCTGGACTTTAGCCTGTTCCGCACCGTCAAGATTACCGAACGCTTCGATTTGCAACTCCGTGTCGACGCCGCAAATCTTTTCAATTCACCACATTTCAACAACCCCAATCCCGACCTTACCAGCGGGAGCTTTATGGAAATCAATAGCGCCAAGTTCGACGAGCGGCAGTTCCGCCTCGGCGTACGTTTCGCGTTCTAATCTGTAGAACTTTAGCCCGGGGCACGGCACGTTACAGCGTGCCCCGGTATTCCGTCTCGCTTCGCCAGCCCGAAGCATGACAGTGTTTTTTTCCGTGACCGCTAAAACCCGTAGCCAAGCAGAAGCGGAGGATTTGTCGTGAAAAGATGTGCTGGCATAATCGCCGTGGCGCTATTCCTAGGGTTCGGTGCATTGGCTCAGGCTCCTCGCGAAGGCGGCTGGGTTCCTCTCTTCAATGGGAAAGACTTGACCGGTTGGAAGAAGAATGGCGACGAAAAGTGGCTCGCGGAGCAAGGGACCATCCTGTGCGAAAGCACCGCCAACAAGTACGGGTATCTAACCACCGAGAAGACCTATCGCGATTTCACCTTGCGCCTCAAGTTCAAGGGCGAGGCGGCAGGCAACAGCGGTGTATTCGTTCACGCCAAGATTACCGGCATTGACCCGCAGCATGGGCCCGACATTGAGGGAATGCAAGTAGAGGTCGACCCCAATGTGGGAAAACATACGGGCGGTCTGTACGAAAGCGGCGGGCGCGGCTGGGTGGCGATGCCCACGGCAGAGGGCGAGCAGGCGCTGAAGCCTGGCGAGTGGAATGACCTGGAAGTTTCGGTGCATGGCGCGCATCTCGTTACACAGCTCAACGGCACAAAAATTGTGGACTTTACGGATTCGTCGCCCAAATTCGTAGACGGTGTAATCGGTTTGCAGATTCATACCGGCGGCGGTGTGAGAGTGCGGTGGAAGGACATTTATATTCAGGAGCAGTAGAATGCGCTGGGTGATTTTGATCAGCGGCGCGGAATGTGCCGCCAACCGGGTAAACCATGAATAGACAGAATCGTCGCGCTTTTTTGCAAGCTTCTGCGGCGACAGCCTTGACCGCTCCTTTCGGCAGGAGGTTTGCAGCTAAGAAAGATGCGGTGGTTGCGGGCAACCCCGCAATTGAGTCCCTCAGCCCTGCTCAAAGCGCGCCCCGTGTAGCTGCCAACGAAGGCAAGAAGCCGTTGCGCCTTGGCCTGATCATCGGGATCGGCAAAGATCCGGATGCCGCCATGGCCAAGGATCGCGATCTCGGTCTACCCACAAGCCAGGTGTTGTGGACGAGTTCGACATGGATCTTGTCGGCCGCCTTCGTCAAGCGCTCGAGAAGCACCAGATTGCAGCCACCTCTCTGGTCGTCGGAGGACCAGGAAAAGAAGTTTGGGACTTTTATCAAGGGCCGCTCACGATTGGCCTGGTTCCGCGCGAGACGCGCGCTGCGCGAATCGCCCACATCAAAAAAGCCTCAGATTTTGCCAAACAATGTGGCATCCAGGCCGTGCAGACGCATTGCGGATTCATACCGGAGAATCCCAATGATCCGGTCTACAAGGAAACGATCGCAGCGTTGCGAGAGGTGGTTGGCTATTGCAGAAACAATGGGCAGAACTTCCGCTACGAGACCGGCCAGGAGACACCCATCACGTCGTGCGCGCGATTCAGGACGTAGGGCTCGACAATCAGGGCGTGAACTTCGATCTCGCGAACCTGATTCTCTACGGCAAGGAAATCCCGTCGACGCCATTGAACTCCTCGGCTCGTATGTCCAGGGAATCCACGCGAAGGATGGGATGTGGCCGGCGAACCCGAGGGAACTTGGCAAGGAGGTCCCCATCGGCAAGGGCAAAGTGGATTTTCCGCGAATTATCGAACGGCAGAGGCAGCTCAACTATCGCGGCGCGGTCACCATTGAGCGGGAGATTTCCGGACCGCAGCAAGTGGCGGACGTTCGCGATGCGAAGACGACATACTTGGAAAACCTGATCGGGTAGTACCGGGCGACGGGAGGAAACATGACAGGCGAAGCGAAGCGACCAAACTTCTCGAGTGAACTGGACCGCCGGAAATTCATCGGCGTGGCGGCGGCGACGGCAGGCGCAATACTCATCAGACCGAAGTTGGTACGCGGCACGGCTGCAAATTCCGCCATCCGCGTCGGTTTGCTGGGCTGTGGAGGCCGCGGTACTGAGGATGCGTCCAACCTTGTCGACACGGGCAACGCGCGCGTGGTTGCGCTGGCTGACATGTTCCAGGATCAACTGGACAATGCCCGCAAACACTTCGACGGAGTGCAGCAGGCCAAGGGCTATTCAGCAATTGATGCTTCGCAGACCTTCGTTGGTCCCAAAGCCTTCGAACAGATGGCGGCCTCCAAGGAGGTAGACGCCGTGGTGATCGCAACGCCTCCTTATTATCATCCTCAGCACCTGGAAGCCGTCGTCGCTGGGGGAAAGCATGTCTATCTTGAAAAGCCCGTGGCGGTGGACGTGCCCGGAGCCTTGAAGGTGATCGAGATCGGCAAGCGTGCGGAAGGAAAACTCAGTCTCGACGTGGGATTCCAGATCCGCGATTGTCCGCCGTTTGTTGATCTGGTCAAGCGCATCCATAACGGAGCCTTGGGCACGATTGCTTGCGGCGAAGCGCATTATCTGGCTGGCTACATCGACAGGCCGGCCTGGCCCGATGCATCTCCTGTTGAGAAGCGCCTGCGCAACTGGGTCTACGACCGCGTCCTTTCGGGCGACATCATCGTGGAACAAAATATTCATGTCATTGACATCTGCAACTGGGTTCTCAAGAACCACCCATTGAAAGCTTCCGCGACGGGAGGACGTCTCGGCCGCCCGGCGAACGATGGTGACGTCTACGGGAATTACAACGTCGTCTTCCATTATCCCGACAATGTAGATGTGACCTTTAGTTCTACGCAGTTTGCGAAGGGCTGGTGGGACGTGACCGAGCGCTTCTTCGGCACGAAGGGCACTTCGCAATCTCCCTACACAGGCCCGCTCGGGATCTGGGGCGACGAACCATGGCAGGCGCCTCAGACGCTCAAGCCTGGCGCCGAACCGCAGGCATTTTCCGTAGCGGGAAATTTCACGTCCAATTTGGAATTCGCGGATCGCGAAAAGAAGAAAGCTTTCGTGGAAAGCATCACCAGCGGGAATTTCCATAACCAGGCCGCGAAGGGCTCTGAATCGGCGCTTTCCTGCATGATGGCCCGCAGCGCCGCATACACGGGACACGAGGTGAGCTGGGAAGAAACCATGAAGTCTAAAGAAGTATGGGATTCAAAGATTGACTTGAACAAACTGCGCTGAGGTGTGACGATGCGTCTTCCATCCCGTCGCGAGTTTCTGAAATCTTCGGTCCGTGTTGCCTGCACGGCAGGTCTTAGCGGCCGCGCTCTGGCTGACTCGCTGGCGGTCAACGTACCCTCTGAGACTCTATTATTTCCGCCAACACTTTCCATCAAGAAAGGCGTTTGGTTTGAAATGTTGCCTGCGAAGCTTAGCATCGCCGATCGCTTCAAAATGGCGCGAGACGCCGGGTTTGAAGTTGTACAGGCGCCGACAGAACCGGACGAACACAAAGCTGAGGAGATCAAGAAAGCCGCCGAGGCAGCCAACATCCGCATCGATTCGGTGATGAACATGGATCATTGGAAGTATCCATTGTCATCAAACGACCCCGCGGTTGTGGAGAAGAGTCTTGCGGGAATGCGGACCTCTTTGCATAACGCCAAGTTCTGGGGAGCAGATGCCGTTTTGCTCGTCCCGGCGGTGGTGAATCCGCAAACGTCCTACCGTGACGCTTGGACGCGTTCGCAAAAGGAAATCCGCACGCTGCTTCCGCTCGCGGAAGAATTAAAAGTGATGATCGCCATCGAAGAAGTTTGGAACAAATTCCTCCTGAGCCCGCTTGAGATGGCCAAATATATTAGTGAGTTTCAAAGTCCTTGGATAAAAGCCTGGTTCGACGTGGGGAACGTGCTCCTTTACGGTTATCCGCAGGACTGGATTCACACCTTGGGAAACAGCATCGTCAAGGTTCACGTCAAGGATTTCAAGCGCAAGGAAGATGGATACGCGTGGGTCAACCTGGGTGACGGGGACGTGGACTGGGCCGCAGTGCGGCAGGCCTTTGCCGACATAGGTTATTCTGGCAGTGCCATCACCGAGCTTGAGGGAGGTGATGAAGCCTATCTCCGTGACGTAGTCCGCCGCTTTGATCGGTTTGTCCTTGGCCGTGGTTGACCCTATGCGAAAAGTCCCGCACGATTTTGGACCGAGCGCCGAACCTCGCGCCCAGATTTAGCTGTGTTCCGCCCATCATTGATGGTTTCGCGACGGAATTTCATAGCAGGCGCCGGGGCTTTGCTCCTTCCGCGGCTGCCGGAAAAGAGAGCTGATTTAAAGCCTTCTTCCGCACTTTCCCCAATTCGTTTCAGTGAAGTTGCCCGGCGAGCCCGCCTGGATTTCGTCCTTCAAAACAACCCTACAGCCCGCAAGCATATGATCGAAACGATGCCCGGAGGCGTCGCGGCTTTTGATTACAACAACAACGGGCGGGTGGACATCTTTTTCACAAATGGGGCTTCGATTCCCTCCCTGGAAAAGGACTCGCCAAGGTTTTTCAATAGGCTTTACCGAAACGACGGCGGAATGAAATTCACAGACGTCACGTCGGAGGCCGGAGTCGCGGGCGACGGCTATTCGATGGGCGTGGCCGCAGCGGACTACGACAACGACGGCTATACGGATTTGTTTGTCGCTGGTGTCTACCGCAACATTCTTTACCGCAATCTGGGCAACGGAAAGTTCGAGGACGTGACGGAGAAAGCGGCGATTAAGAGCGACAAGTGGTCCGTTGCTGCGGGTTGGTTTGACTACGATAACGACGGCTGGTTAGACCTCTTCGTCGTCAATTATGCGCACTGGACTCCCGATTTTGACCGGTACTGCGGCGATCGTGAGCGCAACCTGCGCGTGTACTGCCACCCAAAATATTTTGAGGGTTTGCCGAATACGCTCTATCGGAACCGGCGCGATGGAACTTTCGAAGATGTCACCGCAAAGGCAGGCATTGCCGCGCACATCGGCCGCGGGATGAGTGTGGCTTTTGCCGACTATGATAATGACGGCTTCACGGACATCTTTGTCACGAACGACAATTTGCCCAACTTCTTGTTCCACAATCTTGGCAACGGAACGTTTGAAGAAGTTGCCCTCCAGGCTGGTGTGGCCCTGACAAATAATGGGTTGCCTATCGCCAGTATGGGAGCGGATTTTCGTGATTTTGACAATGACGGTCTTTGTGACCTCAACGTTACGGCTCTGGCGGGCGAAACATTTCCCCTATTTAAGAATCTTGGCAAAGGCTCATTCCAGGACGTAACCCACAAGACCCGGCTGGCAACGCTTTCTACCGCGCGCAGCGGCTGGGGCAACGGCCTCTTCGATTTCAACAACGATGGCTGGAAGGACCTGTTCACCGCCAATTCCGACGTCAATGATTTGATTGATCTTTTCGGATCCACACACTACAAACAACCGAACAGTCTGTTCGCCAATCTCGGGGACGGAACCTTCCGCGATGTTTCCCTAGAAGCGGGGTTTGATCTAGCGCGAGCCCATCGCGGTAGCGCTTTTGCGGATTTTGACAACGATGGAAAAATCGATGTGGTCGTCAGTGCCCTCGGTGAGCCCGCCGAACTTTGGCAGAACGTCAGCCCCGACGCGAATCACTGGCTCGTCGTGAAACTGACCGGCACTCGAAGCAACCGCGACGGCATTGGCGCCAAGATCCGACTGGGTAATCAGTCCAATCACGTGACCACCGCCGTGGGCTACGCTTCTTCCAGCCCGTCAACTGTGCATTTCGGAACGGGGAGGCTGGAGAAGATAGACCGAGTTGAGATTCGCTGGCCAAGCGGCACAGTCCAAATGCTGCGAAATGTCGCAACCAACCAAGTCCTCGAAGTTCACGAGCCCGCAAAATAGCTTGCGCGTTCTTCGACTCCTTTAGGGAGCGGTGATCTCCGTCTCTCGCTTCGCCGCCTCGCGTGCTGCGGCAGCCGAACGCTGGATCGTCTCGTATTCGGCTAGCGTCTTTGTGGCCAGCCCGTGCTGGCCACTTGCCTGATAGGCTTGCGCGAGCTGGTAGTGCAGGCTGCCATCATCATCGGTAGGCAGCGCTGCTTTCAGATGAGGAATCGCATCCATGACTCTTCCCGCGGCGAGGTCAGCGCGAGCCAAGGATTTGTGGACGGCCAGAGATTTAGGATCGTGAATCGCCGCACGCTTGAGCAAAGGGATTGCCTCTTCTGCGCGTTGCAAAGCGAGCAACGTGTCACCTGTCAGATAATTCAACTCGGCCGACGCAGGCTGTTGCCGGAGGAGGTTTTTAAACAACTCCAGAGCTGCACTGTAGTCATGGCCAAGCTTTAGGCTGATGGCGAGCTGTCTTTGGAGTTCTGCGTCACCGGGCGAAAGCTTCAGCGCTTCATGCCACTCGCCGGCAGCTTCACTGTATTTCTTTTGATTGTTGAAAATGTTGGCCTTTAGTTGGTGCAGCTCCACGGAAGGTGGCAACTCGCCGAGCTGAGCAAACGCCTGGAGTGCCAACTCGTTGTACCCTCGCGACCGCCAGTAAAAGGACTCAGAGGTGCTGACTCCTTTTGCCGCGGCGACCAGCTCACTGTACCGTCCCGCTATGTAATCACACTCCGGCGTTTGCTTGGCGCAGTCGGGCGAAGGAAGTTGCGATTCCTTCTCCTCTTCCACGGCTGCCCAACCCGGATGTTCGGTTTGCCGATAAATCTCCGCCAGCGCCCTGTGTAAGCCGCGCAACGTTGGCTTCTCCTCTAGCGCGCGACGGTAAAGATAAAACGCACTTGAAAATTGTTGGTCCCGCAGGCGCGTTTCCGCTAGTAAGGCTAATGAATAAGAAGATTGAGGAGCAACCTCTTGTAGCTTGTCGAAAGCGCGACCAGAGAGCGATTCGTAGGAGCGCCCCAGCCCGTACCAAGCTGGCGGATTTTCGGGATCAGCCTCAGTGAGCTTGTGGTATTGCTGCGCTGCTTCTTCCACACGGCCCAGAGAGAACAGTGCGCCTGCGAGCATTTGCGAGGCCTCACGGTTTTCCGGCTGCAAGTTCAGGACTACTTGAAGAGCCTTAACGGCCAAGGTCGTCTCGCCCAAACTCAGACGAGCACTCCCGAGGAAAAGCCACCCGGGCGCGAGGTCCGGCTTGAGCTTAACCGCCGCCTCCAACTCAGGGATGGCCTCCCGCTGCCTGCCAGCCATATCTAGGGCCATGCCGAGGTTGAGCTTTAGGCCGGGGTTGTTGGGAATGGCCCGATCTAGTTCCCGGTAGAGAGGAATGGCCTGAGCGAATTTCCCTTCTGCCATCAGCTCCTTAGCTCGCTGGGACTTAAGTGCCAAGCGATCTTCCCGGGGCCAACGGGCCGCCTGTGCCGGGATCAACGCCAGGAAAAAAAGAAACAGTCTTGCAGTCTTCACAAATAGCCCCGAAGAGAAAGCTCGGAACAAAGTATAGGCCGTCTCAGTCCTCACCTTATCTACGTATTATCTACGTACTGCTACCTGATGCTACAAGGCGATA
>QHYH01000205.1:3435-38027 GCA_003223215.1 Acidobacteriota bacterium | reverse complement strand
CGCTGGCTCTCTGCACTCCTGGCTCAGGGCTATATCGTCTACTGCGGCTTTGATGCCGACGGCACCGGAGAGAATCTGGCTCGGCAGATGATGGCTCGCTATCCCAGAGTCCGACGTCTCCGCCCCTGCCTACACGATTGGAATGAAGTGCTCCGATGGCATCCTCAAATCCCGCTGCCACTTCCCCCCGAATAAATCCCCCAGCCCCTTCTCAAACCGAAAAGCTACCTGGAAGAAAAAATCCTTCTCCACTTGCTCTGAATGGGTGGATCAACGTTAATCCGAGGGAGGAGGGTCAATGCATTTGAGCGCTGTCGTTTCCCTTGCTGGCCGAAATGTTCATAAGAGCCTCCAAGGAGAGATCAAAAATAAAGGTGCACGGGACGAATGGGGACATGGTCGTCCGACGGGCTAGACTTGCGGTCGTGCATACTAATCTGTCCCTACTTAGCTGTCAACGTGTCAATGTCAGTTGATGTCGCATGCTTGCCGGGCAGCCTTCACGACAATCCGTTCGGCTCTCTTCGAGCCTTGGTACTATCATTACTTGAATTCGCACTTGAATTCGTGTTTGATGCGAATTTTACGATCTTTTTCTTTCGTATCGGTACGCTCTGTCGCGGAAATTTACGCATGGTCGGAAGAGCGATGAACAACGATTAAGGGTGGCCTCATGACGAAAACTCTGCGACGGAAATGTCTATGGCTTGCTGCCGTATCTCCGTTAACCATTGGGATTGTGGCTTTGGGGCAAAGCCGCAGTTCACAAATCGGGCGCGAAGTGGCGGTACCTGTACACCTACAGGACGGCGACGAATTCACCATTCCGCGAGAACAGTTGATCGAATTTGGAGCTCAATTGTTCAATGCGAAGTTCACGATTCAGGAGGGGGCTGGCCGCCCGCATTCTAAGGGAACTGGCGCACGTGGGGACGCGAGACTGGAACGCCGCGGCTCCGAACTCCCCGGGGTCGTAGAGGGTGGCATGTCAAGAAGGATTGATATTCGAAAGCCTGGAACCAGTCGTCATCGGCCTAGGCCGCGCCGAATCTATTGTTGCGGCACAGCAGAGACGCCACAAGTAGTCGCTGGCATCACGTTTTGTTGAGCGCGCTTACTGGACAAGCTGGATTTGGAAGATTACTCCGCAGGGAGCTGCCCTGTTCAGCGGCATGTTTCCAAAGCATATAGAATCGTATTTACATAACGGTTCTTAACGTTGTACTCTGTCGCTCCGTCGTAGACATGCGGTGACAGGGAGAACGAACCGTGACATGTAAGGCGTGCGCATCAGACCAGCAGAGCAAGTTCACTGCAGAGATCGCCATCCACTCTCCTGGACTGAAAAATCTCGACAAACCGGTCGTGTGGGTCTTTCCGGAGCTAATAGTTTGCCTGAGGTGTGGCAACACCGAATTTGCGATCCCAGAGGACCAGTTGTGCCTCCTTATGAAAGGCGAGGCCGCTGCGAGCGAATAACGCTGCTCGGGATGTCTGCCCAAAAACCCATCCGGGGATTGCGTGACTTGACACGTTCCGCTGTTTTGGGGAGTGGAGAGTCTACTGTTTCTCCAACTTCTCTTTCAGGTGTTTTGCACATGCCTCAGCCGTAGTTTGGTCCCCATGCAAGGTGTTCTTTTTTGTTGACGGCATAGGCAAAGACCACTGCGCTGGTTCTCTGGTCAACCATTTGAATGCTTGCAGCGTTATCGGCATGAATTTGACCAAAGACAAGCATCTTCATCGCTCCTGGCTTTTTTCCCTCGGACGTCCCCATAATTACATAGGCCGCCCGCGCTTGGTCGGCCACTACAGTCAGCGGAACTTTCTTTCTCTCGAATGCAGCCGCCAGGTAGTTTTCAAACCCGTTCATTGGTGTGATGAAAACCGAGTTGGGAAGGACTTCGGTGGCGGAAGGGGCCGCCGAACGCCCACGCGCCGCTACAGGAGTTGAAATCCTCCCCGCCGCAAGCGGCGAGGACTCCTACGGCCTCTCGGTTTGTTTTCCCGAGATGGCTTCGGTGGGTTCCTCCCACAACCGCCCTACTTCAGCGGAGGACCACGAAGAGGCTTTACTTTTGGGCTGCCCGCCCATAGGTCGTTCGGACAGAAATAGAGAGCAGTTCGGAAGGAAAAGAAAGAGGGGCCTTATATCCTCGGCCTAAAAACGCCGAGGCTCTTCGGCCCACCTGGTAAAAGCAGCGTGTGAGCATGCATCCGCCCACTGCTCTGAGTCTATCTTTGGCTGCTTGCGATTCCCTTATTGATGAGGACCTTGACCTCAACCCGACGGTTCTCGCCCCGCCCAGCAGCATTCTCGTTCGTGGCCGCCGGCTGGAATTCGCCCATTGCGCCCGGTGCCACGATACGCCACACCGGCACGGTGCACTCCCTCATCAAATAGCCGACTACGGCCTTGGCGCGATCTTCACTCAATTTCTCATTCATGGCCGCTCTGCCTGTCGAGTCGGCGAAGCCCTTCACCTCAACGATGTACCCGTTAAGGCCGGTGGCCGTTTCCGCCAACTTTTTCAGCTCCTCCTTGTCCTCATTCGAGATCGTGGAGCTGCTCACTTTGAATTTTACGGTTGCCTCAGCCTTCACATCGTAGTCGTCGAGCCGGTTGAAGCGATCAGTGTTCTCCTGGATGTCATTAATGTTCTTTTGGATCTGGTGAGAGTGGGAAGCGATAGCCTCCTTGTTGCCCGCAATCGCCTGTTGATTCGCCGCGATGTTCTGCTGATTGGCCGCGATGCCTTTTTTGTTGCCTTCGATGGCTACAACGTTGGCAGCGACCTGCTCCGCGGTAGGATGCAAGCCCGCCTCGATCATCGCAGACGTTTCTAGGTCGTCCCCGTCAACAGTTATCGTCTCGGCCACAAACTTGCCCTCGCTATCGGACGATCCTTCCACTTTCACCTTCAGCCCCGGAATCAAAATCGTGTCGGCCATCTCCTGCTTGTCGAGGCCGAAAAGCCCCTTGTCGTCCTTGACTCTTGTGTTCGTGTTCAGAACCACCGTCGTTCTCCCACCCGAGCCGGTCACGATCATCGTATCTCCCGAACGGGCCATGATCATTCCCTTGACCTCGTCGCCGCGGGTACCGATGGCGAACATCAATGCTGGCAAGAGCACCCCCACGAGCCTCACTCCAATCACTCGCTGCATAGCTGTCACTCCTTTCAGTTTTGGGACTCGAACGTCCATGCGCTTAAGTGGCATCCGCATTCGGCTGGAATACTGAAGCCAGGCGGCGCAAGATCCCACTGTCAAAATTACCAGGTCCCCTCCAAGAGGGTTTTCAGCAGAATCGTGGTGTTACGGGCTTGGCAGCGCGTCGGTGAATTCTTATATTTGTACCTACTGTCCTCGGTACCTGCCAAAATCGAAATTGCTCACAGGAGTGCGCATGCGACCTATAATCCTCTGTCTCCTAGTATTCGCTATGTTTTCGCCGCTGAGCCGAGCGCAAGGTCCCATATTCGAGGTCACACCGGTGCACAGCTCGATTAAGTTTCACGTGAAGTCGTCGGTGGCCATTGCGGGAAAATTCGACAAGTGGGAGGCCTCTTTAACCTTCCTCTCACCTGACGAAATAACGGGCGCTCTCGTGATCAAAATCTACGCTGACAGCGTAGATACCGGAAGCGGCATGAAGAACCGCAAGCTGAAAGGCAACGACTTCTTCGACGCCAAGAATTATCCGGAAATCACATTTGTATCCACCAAGATAGTCCAGACCGGCCACGAAACCTATGAAGTGGATGGCGACTTCACCATCCGCGGCGTATCAAACCCTGAAAAACTGACTTTGACAGTTTCCGGAAAAGGCACTGGCTCGGGCGAGCTCAAAGGAAAAATGGTGTTCAACCGTAAGGACTATGGGATGAACAAGGGTATCCCGTTTATTAAAATCGCTGACCATGTCGATGTCGATTTCCACCTCAAAGGGAAGCGAGTGGGCGGGCCTCCGCTGTCACTCCAATAATCACGGACCAGACTGAAGCCCAGCAGCATTGAAAAGGTTGTGACGGGAGAGGAGTGAACAAGCATGAGAAAAGGAGTCCTGGCCGTTTTGGCTGCAGCAATCGGATGCACGGCATGTTCCGGGTTCAGACGCGCGTAACGAACGACGAGGTACAAGACCAGGAAACCGCGTCTTATGCCTACGAGTGGCTCGAACGCCTGGCTTCGCTTGCAAGAACCCCGACCCACTCAAAAGGCAACCACGCTCGGAAGACGTTTCACCGAGCGCGGCAAGAACGCCGATCAAGTCACGCGCGAGGATTTCCTTCTCCTCCAAGCTTAGCTCCGGACTCTTTTGATTGACTCCACACGTTCGGGACAACTTCTGGACCATTGACGGGAATTTCGATGGGGTTTCCCACCCGCAACGACAGCCTTTGCCCGTGATCCACCCGCAATTCCGAGAGGCGCCGTCAGTTCAGGCCACGTTGATCAGTTCGGTTCGTGTTCTCTTCGAGCGTGAGTACTCTCATTACGCGATTTGATGCTTGACAAGTCTGCCGGAAAATCTTGTTCGCTGTTGCTGCGGTACTTCTTGTTGCTGGAGCAAGCATCGCAAGCTTCTATCTTCGCTGGAAAAGACTGCGCCTCACAGAGAAAGACACCATCGTTCTCGCTGATTTCGTCAACACCACAGGCGATTCCGCCTTTGACGACACGCTGAAACAGGGATTGCGCGTGCAACTTGAGCAGTCGCCTTTCCTGAATATCCTCTCCGACCAGAAGGCAAGCGATGTTTTGCAGATGATGAAACGGTCGAAGGACGAACGGCTGACCCGGGAGGTAACTCGCGAAGTCTGCCAGCGAGCGGGCAGCAAGGCGTTTTTGATTGGCACAATTTCGAGCTTGGGCACGCACTACGTCATCGGGCTAAATGCGTTGAACTGCCAGACCGGAGACGAACTGGCCAGCGAACAGGTGGAAGCGGATACCCGGGAGCACGTGCTCAGGGCGCTGGGTGAATCTGCAACCAGGATGCGAAAAAAGCTGGGCGAGTCACTGGCCACGATTCAGAAGTACGGCGCCCCCGTGGAGCTAGCGACCACGTCGTCGCTGGACGCTCTAAAGGCCTATAGCCTGGGGATGAAGACTTTTTTTGAGAAGGGTGTAACCGCTTCCCTTCCGTTCTTCCAGCGTGCAGTGGAGCTGGACCCGCACTTTGCCATGGCCCACGCCCGTGTAGCGATGGTCCACTGGAATCTTAACGAGAATGCTTTGGCAGCCGAGAACATGCACAAAGCCTACGGGCTGCGAGACAAGGTGACCGAGTGGGAGCGGCTTTATATCGTGGCCCACTATTACGACCATGGGACAGGCGAACTGGAGAAGGCATCCCAGGTCTACGAGCTATGGCAACAGACCTATCCGCGGGACTGGGTACCTTACAACAATTTGGCAACGCTCAACGCAGCCTTCGGTAAGTATGAAGAGGCGCTGGAGGAGGCACGCCAAGCACTACGCCTGGAGCCGGAAAACCAGGACAACTACGTCGTTGCCTCATTTTCATATTTTTCTCTCAACCGTGTGGATGAAGCGGCGGCCGTGGTCAAGCAGGCAGAAGAGCGCAAGCTGGAAAGCGAGGAGTTGCTTGGGATCCGCTACCAGTTGGCCTTCCTAAGGGGCGACGAGCGTGAGATGGACCGGCTGGTTGCGAGTGTCGCGGGCAAACCCGGTGCGGAATCCTCTCTGTGGTTCTGCGAGGTCGTCGCTGCGGCATACCAAGGACGGAGGACGGAGGAGCAAGTCGCGTGGACTTGCGCGGCAAGAAGGAGAAGCTGCCGAACGAAATGGTGCTAGGGAGGAGGGTGCCACCACTTGGGTAGCCACGGCCATGAACGAAGGATACTTCGGCGACGCGCGGCAAGCCCGGGCGGATGCACGGGAGGCATTGAGGCTGACCTCGAAAGGTACTGTCCCAATGTGGGCGGCGCAAGCCCTCGCGCTGGCAGGTGATGTCACGGGAGCAGAGAAGCTGGCCGACGAATTGAACAGGCAGCTTCCTCTTGACACTAGCGTACAGAAATACTGGCTCCCGATGATCCGTGCCAACGTTGCGTTGGACCTTCATAACCCTGATAAAGCGATCGACCTGCTGCGAATCGTGAGCCCCTATGAATTGGGCACTTTCGGGTTTCTGAATCCGATCTACACACGCGGGCAGGCCTATCTCGTACAGCGGAACGGCAGCGCTGCCGCCGCGGAATTCCAAAAGATTATTGATCACCCTGGCATCGTGTGGGCCGTCCCGCTGGGCGCGCTGGCCCATCTCCAACTTGGCCGCGCATACGCGCTCCAAGGCGACACCGCCAAGGCGCGCGCAGCATATCAGTATTTTCTGAGGCTGTGGAAAGACGCCGACCCAGACATCCCCATTCTCATCGCTGCAAAAACGGAATACGCAAAGTTGCAATAATCTCGCAAGGGAGAAACGTAGCAGGCTCAGCCAGCCCATCGTGCTGTCAATGCCTGGTAAGTTCTCGTCCATGTGACCGGCAGCCATTCACGATGGATTTCAAGTCTACGATTACGCTGTTAGCACGTTAATCAGGCGTTGAGATGCAATCGTCGTGACTCGAAGCGTGAAAGGCAGAAGCCGCCCGCCGAGTGCCCAGGCCAACCGCGTTTGCTCGTATGGCGAAACTTCTTGATAGTCTTAGGCGTATCTCTGGTAGACCCTTACGCTAGGCCCCTTACAACCAGGGAGGGAACATGAGCTCAACCCGCAACCCAGGGAGAGTCGCCGGATTCCTGTACCTGCTCCTCTTAGCGGCCCCTCTCCGCCTCATCTATATTCCCAGCAAACTGTTCGTGCATGGGAACGCGACCGCGACGGCCAACAACATCGCCGCGCACGAGTTGCTCTTCCGTCTGGGAATCGTCGGCGACCTGCTCACCGGGACCATGGCTATCTTCCTCACCCTGGCTCTGTACCGGCTGCTCAAGGGAGTGGACCAGGACCTCGCTCGACTGATGGTGATCCTGGGGAGTCTGATGGTGACGCCAATCTACTTCCTCAACACGCTGAACGACGTCGCTGCCCTCCTGCTCGTGCGTGGCGCCGATTTCCTCTCCGTGTTCGACAAACCGCAGCGCGACGCCCTCGCCATGCTGTTCCTCCGCCTGCATCACGGCGGCGTCGTTGCCAACGAGATCTTTTGGGGCCTATGGCTCTTTCCCTTCGGCCTGCTGGTGTACCGGTCACGCTTCCTTCCCCGGGTCCTGGGCGTCTGGCTGATCATCAACTGCTTCGCCTATCTGGCCGTCAGCTTCACGGGCTTATTGTGGCCGCAATACGAGGCGAGGGTCTTTAACAGCGCCTTCCCCGCCATGCTCGGAGAGCTGGCGATCATGCTGTGGCTCCTGATCAAGGGCGCTAAGCCGCAACCGCTGGGTGCCGCAGCCTCATCGTTGGCGGCCGCCTAGGGCCCGATAAGTCTTAGTGCTGTAAAGCGCGTTACCGGACATCTTCCGTACCAGGACTTTACTTTTCCGATTACGCTGTTTACCGGGACTTAGGTCGAGTGACCGGTATTCCGCAATCGAGCTGAGACCTCTCTCGTTAGGGAGAAGCTCCCAAGAGACCACGCTGGATTGTCGGGGTTCTTGTCTCGCTTGTGTTTGCAGTGGCGGCGTGGCTGTACACGGCCTTGACGAACCCTTCATAACATGACATAAAATGAAGGTATGCCAATGACCTCTCTAAACATCTCACTTCCCGAAGTCCTTAAGGCCTACGTGGAGGGCCAAGTTGCAACCGGAGATTGGGGCACACCGAGCGAATACATCCGAGAATTAATTCGCCAAGACAAAGAGCGTCGGATGACCAATCTCGAACAAGAGCTGCTCGCCGCTGCAAAGGGACCGAAGATTGAAGTATCGATCAGCCAGATCCGCAAGAAGGGGTTGATCTCGGCGCTACGTGAACGGGCTCGGCGCGCGTGAAAAAACTGCGGGTTGCTTTCAGTGATGCAGCGATTGCAGATATTTTGGAGCAGTCTGATTGGTACAAAGCTCAAGCAGATCGGAGTCTGGCGCAACGTTGGGAAGAGGCGGTCACTGCCACGCTGTTGCGGATTGCTCAACGTCCGAGAATTGGGCCACGCTGTAGCTTCACGGCAGACGAACTTCGTGGCACCCGCCGCATGCCGGTCGCAGGTTTCGCCAAACACTTGATCTTCTATCAGTCGAGCGAGCGTAAGATTCTCGTTCTGCGTGTAGTTCACGGTGCTCGTGATCTCGAAAGCTTGTTTTCTGAGTGATTGCCTGATTTGTGGCGTTCTCTTCTATTTGACCGGTGGCCTTTCGCGACAGATTCCATCTGGTTATGTCGGGTACTCGGCAAAGTCAAAATCCACAAATACGCGAGCGGCGTCATACGTCCAGATGAGAGCCGTCTTCGGCAGGGAGAAGAGGGTCTGCCGTTGCGGGATCGAATCCGTCTTCCCGCAAATCGAGGACGAGACCATACGGACTATCAGGTGCGAACTCCTCCTTGATTAGCAGAGACGAGCCAGGACGCGCTGTGGCAAGTTTGGCTTCGATGAGTTTCGCTAGCCGCGTCAGATCCGCCAGCGGACCGCGAATCGCGTGAGCATCGAACCCAGCTTCCGGCCAAGTCATAACCTCAAGGTAAGAATACGGGCCGTAGTGCTCGTGTTCCGACTTCAATGCGTTGCGAGGATCAGCCACGTATGAGAGGAGGGCGTCTCGAAAACCCAATAAGCCTGCCCGAGAACTCGTCAGCTTCCACACCCTGGTCTGGTCGTCACGGTCATAGAAGAAGCCAAGTTCGCGCCACTCCCGCCTCGTTGCTTTGTTTGCAGCGTCACTCGGCATAGCCACATTTTAGTCCCACTTTCCCCACATCGCTTGCGAAAACAACTCTTAGCCCCGTGTCAGCGGACGCATAGTGGCGTTCTCGTCCAAATGACCCGCCAGTGTTTGAGGGTGAGTTCACATCTCCGCGAACGTTGTAATCAGGACTTGTCCTTCTGATCTGCAATTTTCCGCGGAAGCTAAAGATCGCTCTTTTCTTCAATTGTTACCCCGAATTGCGCAGCATGTCTGCGCAACACCTGAAACACTGCTTCCTGCTTTTCCATGCTCACCGGTGGCGAAATCTGTCCCGGCTTCCAGATCTGAAAGTACAATTTCATCCCGCGCGGCATCTGCGACAGCTTTGCCATGCACTGTTGTTCGTCCAAATTCGAATACTGCAGCACCCCGAAGCTCAAGCGGTCCTCGGGATACCAGTTGGGGAGGATCAAGGCTTGGCCCTGCGCCCATTGCTTACTCCATGTTGCGACTTGTATCTGCTGTCGGGGCGAAGCTAGCGCGCTCAGTTGCGCGAGTTTTTCGGGGTCGCAGATCCAGTTTGTCCCTGTGGCGATGGAGTTCACGAGCGTGCTCTCCAGCGCCGTCGCGCGCGCAATCGGATCAGTGTAAGGGGGCGTCGCGCGCAAGTCGCCTTCACGCCCTTGCCATTCCTGATGAAAGCGCTTGAGCCGTGTCCACAGTGCCGTCTCTGCGCTTGCCGTGCCCCAACGTCCTAAGGCCAGCGCGGCATCGTTTGCGACTTCGAGGTCAGTGTCGTTGAGCGCGCTAATCGCTAGTGGCTCGACCTTCGGCAGAGCGTCTCCCAATTCCTGCAACAGGAAGTGATAGCAGCCAGTCACTTTCCTGGCGGCGAGCGAAGCTTCCACCGCCTTCACGCCGAATTCCGGTTCGAGTCTGAGGAAGTAGCGCAACATGGCCGTCTGCGGATCGCACCCCCATTGACCGAGGTGGTCGTTGAACACGGTCTTCATTCCGGCGAGTGCCAACTCGTCTCCAAACAGCTCGACTAGGTGATAGTCCAGTTCACGCGCGTCGTTTTTCTCGATCCGTCCGACGGCGTCCTGAAAGATTGGCCGGAGCTCATCGGTGGATAGCAGTTTGACCAGCGAAATGGAGGGCTGGGCCCTGGGGTCACGCAAGTCGCGAAGAATCAGCGACCGTCCTTTGGCGGCGTCGAGTTCATAGATATGTTGGATCGCGGCATCGCGGGCCATGGCGTCCATGGTGCGGAAGGGGGGCGCCGGGCGCGATACAAATTCTTTAAGGATGGGCAACATGTCCGGCCCAGCAATGAGCGGCCAACGATACTGGATCAACTCCTGCTTCGTCTTTTCCGGCAGGTCTCCCCACGCAGCGATCAGCTCTTTGCGAATTTGCGATGCGGTCGAGGCATCGAGCAGATCAGAGGACTCGGCGAGTGCCTGCACTGTCAGGGCGTGAGCGCGGCCCGTTTTCTGCGGGAGAGCCGCTACGGTTGGCGCGATCGCCGCCTGCATCAGCTCGCGTTCATGCGTCTGCCTTTTGTGCCAATACTCCTGCGAAACTTCCGGATGCGCGGAATCATACGCTGGCGGGTCCCATGAGATATCGGCGTTGATTTGCAACTTCGTGAGCGCACGCAGAAAATCTTGCGTGATCGTATGGACGGGATTGTTGATTTCGCGCTGCATGGCCGCAATCGCCTCCGCACGGTAAGGCGAGCCGAAAAGCCCGAACATCAGGTCCCACCCTCCAGGTTGGTCGTTCAAACCCCAGAACAGTTTTGCGAGTGTTTCCACCGATGGCTTCGTGTTCAGAAACCGCAGTTTGCGCGCTGCTTTTCGCTGCTCGTCATCAGCCGCGTTCTGGTAGGCCGCGGTGGCGTCCTGCAATTGCTTGTCGCCCCAATCGGCACCCCCTTTGATTATTTCGAACTCAATCGTGTTCGAGCGCAGAGTTAGCGACACGTGGCCGTACGGAGTCGCTTCGCCCGGGTCCGGTGGACGCCACACGCGATAGCTCACGACGTACAGCCGATAGTGTCCCGGCCCAGGTTGTCTCCACTCATTCAACTCGGCGGTCGCGGTGAATGGTTTTTCGGAAAGCTGTTGCGTGTTGCCTAATCCGCCTCCCATAAAGGCGCCAGCGCGGAAATAATCGGCGAGCGGATCCCGCGCCGCGGGTTCGACGCAGTAGGTCTCGATGGTCAGCCGACCGCTGCGGTCATAATTGCGGTTGTCGGCCCAGTAGCGTTTGTCCGCTGTGGAAGTAAACGACAGCGCCAGCGGAATGATCTCGCCCTCTCGAAAAAGTGTCTGGCCGTCCGGAATGGCGATCGTAACTTTAGCATCTGTGACTGTCGAGGCGAGCGAGCACGGTTCTGGAGGCGCAGCGAAGACGGCTGTGCCGGCTAGCGGTATCGCGATGACGGCGACTCGGCGCATCACGACACATTGTAGTCCGCTTTGGCAGAGCGTGTACTTGTGCCTGGTAAGTGGCGTAATCGGAGATGTTCCTTTTTGCTCAGCACGGACGTAACATTCCTCTTCTGCGGAGGGTCCGGATGAAGCATCTGGTCGGAATAGGCGTGCTGGTGGCAATAGCTTTTGTTCTCCGGTTTTGGTTACACACAAGCCTAGGGTTGGACATCACCATTCATGATACGTATCGCGTGGTCCCGCTTAGGGCCATCGTCTTCTGGTTTCTAATGGGAACTGCGTTTGCGTGGTTCCTGGTTTTTGCTTGGGTATGTCGCTATTCCTGATTTCCCCGTCACGCATCGAGCGGGCATCACGATTGGCCAGTAATGTGGCGTTCTCGTCCAATTGACCGGCAGCCTTTCGCGGCGGATTCCATATGGACCTAGGATTGGGCAAGGTCTAATCGTAATGGCCGTAGTCTAAATAGGGCCGTGAGATTTGGGTGATTTTGTCTTCCGCTTCGTTCCCTGAAATTGAGAACTCTACGTCAACTTTGATAGTCGGACATTGTTTCAGCACGTAGGTCCTGTGCGTCCGCGTAGACAAGCCGCCCTCTGTGGTGAACACGCGCAGCAGGTCGCTTCGCGTCATCCCGGGCTTAATAGTGGCAATCCAAGCGAGCACGTTGCCTACCCACTGAGTGTGCCCCCAATCAATGACAGGCTCTCCGGGTAGAGTTACAGGCTCCAGAGGCCACCCGGTGGATGAATTGTGCTTGATTTCAAATCGTGCATTGCCGATTAGGTTGGGCTGCCGCCCGTAATCGGTATGCTCCAACTGGTCGAGCAAACGCAGTGCTGCCTTCGGGGTCTTGTTCCGCTCGATGATGGATTGGGGGACCTCAAACGCCAAGTGCAGGATGAGAAGTATTCGCTTTCCTGTTTCAGGCGAGTTCATTTCTTGCTCGCCCACGATTCTCGTGATTGCAAGGGCGGCCCCATCACCTGCCTCGTTGAGAAGCTTTTCGTCTGACGCCGTGTATACCGGCACCGACAAGAGTTTCGACACGGTCTCTTCGACATTCTTGAAGGAAGCAGATTCCTTTTGCGCCCGATTTTGAGCAACAGTTGCAAAACTGAGCGAGTGGGTGAGGGCAGCAACAAGGAAAAACGGCAAAACAACCGGCAGGACCGACATGGAACGCATCCGCACATTCATTGAGACACCTCCGTCAGGAGTTTGGTTCCCTCATCACGCGAGTGTGCGTGCTTCGTTGCAGGGCGCAAGACCACGACCGAACGGAATTTATCACGATTCGCCAGCAGGGCCATCTGGTAAGTGGCGAAGCCGTCTATTTGACCGGCCAGCTTTCGCTACGGATTCCACTTGTCCGCGATCGCTGTTTATCAAGCACTAGGAAGTTCCACAGCGAAAATGAAGTTGACGCCCCTCAATCCGAAAGCCAAATCTTTTCCACCTCTTTGCCTGTCCAAGCGTAAAGGATGGTAAACGACCCATAGTCCGCAATTAGGATGGCAGGATTCTTAGCTCGAATCAGCTTGCCCTCGTACGTGCCCTCATACTTGCCAGGCCCCTCGCTCCAGACGGCTACCGCCCCATCTGCGGTGTCCAATGAGCGAATATCCCAGGCGTTCCCCAGTTGATGGGCCACAACCAGTTCGGGTTTTTGCTTCGGGCCTTCCTTTGCGACCAAAAGCAAGGCCCACGTTGGCTTCCCGTCACCATAGAAGTTCACTCTGACCAAACCAGGGCACCGAGTACCGAAGTCTTTTCGGTACTGTTTTCGAGCATAATCATCCAAATCGGCCAGGCTTACAGGTCTTGCACGAGGATATGTTTTTGAGATTTCGTCACGCAGGCTCGGAGGAAGAGCGCATCTATCTTTTGGCGACGCAGCGAGCACTTGATTCGCTGCAAACAAACACATACCTGCGAAGAAAACCACCGCAGATTTCAGTCGCATTGAGATGACCTCGCCGCAGAGGGACGCGCGTGGCAAGGATAGTATCTTGAGCCACCTCCGAACGTGCTACTGCCTGGTAATGTCGCGTTACTGGACATGTGCTTTTGACTTACGCTGACCTATTCGCTTGGCACGCGGTCGCACGTAGTGGAATCGGATTAAATAAATATTCTCACCTCGACTGTGTTTCGCGACTTTGAGCAGGTCCAAAACGCCAAGGAACCCAGACTCGCGCGCCAGTTCGGGAGTAATATCTGGAAACCCTATTGGTTGAATCGAATCGACCTGAATCTCGCCTTCCTCCATACGATACCGCCCGCCTACTCTGACGTGGGGACGCGTCCAGATTCGCACACTGCAAGTGATTTCTCCGCGACATACTCCGTCGCGAAGCCGTTTAGTGAACGTCATGAATAGAGTTTACGAAAATACTTCACCGTTGGCTAAGTCCTGGTAAGTGGCGTTCGCGGAGAAGTGCTGGCCTGTACCCTACATGGACGTGTCTATTGGCTTTTACTCTGTCGCCCGGCCCCGGAGTTTGGGAGTTTGTCATAGCGGTGCGAGTTGTTCATGGCGTGCCGATAATATGGTCAGATCGTGGAAATCGACAGACCAATCAGAAAATGGTCTGGCTGGGAGTGATAATTGGATTTCAGGATTTCAGGATTTCAAGACTCTGGCTCAATTCCAATCCGGTCGTTCACTGCTCCGCGGAGCCGCTGTTTGCAGCCAAGATATTTTATATGTACTGCAGCACATATGATGTATGCGCCGTGGGACGTTATGTAGAGTTGCTGCTGTAAGTGCTTGCCGGTCAATTCATTCCTGTTGGATTACAGCACATAAGATTTCATGATGCACTCCTCGGTGGCCATGGAGCCGCACGTTACAGAGGAGGTTCGTCATGGAAGAAACCCATTCGGAAAACTTGCAGCTGGGGCGACTCGTCGCTGACGCTGTGGTCGAAATCGAACGGCTGGGCTACAGCAGGAGATCACGGAATCGGTATCGAGCAATCTGGGAACACCTCATCGAATTTTCCCACCAGAAGAACCTGGGAAACGAATTTTCAGCGGATTTGGTGGCACGCTTTTTGGAGGAGTATCGCGTCAGGGATGAGCAGGTGGATGGGCCGGGCGATGGCAGGCGTCGGCATGTGGCGTTCAGCGTAAAGGTGCTTGCCGAGTTCGGTACGACCGGGCGCATTCAACGAGCAGTGACGGAGGTGCAGGCAATCCATCTTGTCCCGACCATGCAGCACACACTTCGTGATTACGAGCAGTATTGTGAGGATCGGCTCCATCTTCGACCATCGACCCTTCAGCGGTGTACCACAGAACTGACAATCTTCTTAGATTTTCTCCATTCCAGGAAAGCGCGGACACTGGACCAAATTCAGGCGGCGGATCTGTCCGAGTTCGTGTCCTGTAGAGATCACTTGAGGCCAGGGACGGTTAGGGGACTTGTATCGTATGTGCGTTCTTTTCTCCGGTTCCTCACCATGCGTGGGATTCTGCAAAAAGATCTCAGTGCGGAGTTGCCGAAAATCCGTGCTCCCAGAGATGCAACGATTCCTTCGGTGTGGGATCAGGAACTCATCGTCCGGCTTCTGGGTGCGGTCGATCGCAGTTCTGCAAAAGGGAAGCGAGATTACGCCATCCTCTTACTGGCATGCCGCTTGGGATTGCGTGCTGGGGATATTCGCACACTCAAACTGGATAACCTGCGTTGGGCGGAGTCGACCATAGAAATCACGCAAGCGAAGACAAGCACGCCATTGACTCTGCCTTTGACCAGCGAGGTCGGTGAGGCTCTGATTGACTACTTGAAGTCGGGCCGTCCCCAAACGACACACCGAGAGGTATTTCTCAAGGTGAACCCGCCGTTTGATCCTTTCAGGGAAAACAACCATCTGCACCACATTGTTAAGTATTGGCGCCTGCTAGCGAGGATCACCTTTCGGAGCCCACAAAAGCGCGGTCTCCATTCGCTTCGCCATACTTTAGCGACTCGGCTTCTAGAAAAGGGGACGCCGCTTCCGACCATCGCGGAGATCTTAGGTCATACCAGTTTGGAATCAACACGTATCTACGCCAAGGCGGATGTAGAAGCTTTGCGGGGTGTGGCATTGAATCTAGACGAGGTGAATCATGCCAGCTGATTCATCCAACAGGTTCCAAAGCGTTCTAACTCCTTGCATGGAGAAATTTCTTCAAGAAAAGCATGCCTGTGGGTACGCCTATCATGAAGCGACTCGAATCTTGCGGCGCCTCGACGACTTTTTGGTGCAGGAGGGACTCACGATCCAAGAGTTACCTGGCTCTGTCGCCCGGAAATGGTTAGCAAAGAAAGCCCACGAAAGTGCGGCAACCCACCAGCAAAGGATCACTGTCACTCGGCAATTCTCTCGCTTTTTGTTGCGGCTCGGCCATTCCGCGTATGTGCCCGATTTCACATTAGCAACTCGAAACCGATCAACTTTCGTGCCCAGAATGCTGACTGACGAAGAGCTTCGAAAGTTCTTCCGGGCCGTGGACGCCCTCGAGCCTACGGCGCGTTCGCCTTTGCGGCATCTTATTATGCCGGAAGTTTTTCGGCTCCTGTATGGCTGCGGGTTCCGTGCCGGAGAAGTGCTGAAACTACGCATTCGAGACGTCGATCTGAATCAAGGCATCATCACGGTACGCCAGGCGAAATTCCGCAAAGATCGCTTGGTTCCCCCCGCCTTGCCCCTCGTAAACCGCTTGCGAAAGTACGCTGCCCATTTTGAAAAACGCCCGCCCGATGCAATCTTCTTCCCGAGACCAAATGGAGGGCCCTTCAGCTTACGCACCGTTTACACGCTGTTTCGTCAACTGTTGCTGCAGTGTGGAATTTCTCACGGCGGCCGAGGCAAGGGGCCCAGGATCCACGACGCACGTCACCAATTTGCTGTTCAGGCCTTACGACGGTGGTACCAAGACGGTGAGGATCTGAATGCCAAACTTCCTCTTCTGGCGACCTACCTCGGGCATGTGAATCTTTCCGGGACTCAGCATTACCTTCATCTTACCGCCGAACTTTTTCCCGAGATTACGGCACGAGCGGGCGCAGCCTTTGGTGACGTCATTCCGCGGAGGGTCGAGCGATGAAACCGACCGATTTCTCCGTTCACGTCACGAGCTTTTTGACGCACTATCTGGCCGCCCAGCGGAATGTCAGTCCGAACACTATCAAGGCATACCGCGACGTGTTCACTCTCCTTCTCCGATTCTGCCGTGATGTGCAGGGAATCGCTCTGGAAAAATTACGTCTCGAACAGATCGACGTTTCGTTTGTCGAAGCGTTCCTGGACTACCTGGAGCGGGAAAGAAAGTCTTCACCCCGCACACGAAATCAACGGCTTGCGGCCCTGCATGCATTCTTCCGATATGTTCAGGCGGAAGAGCCGACCCGTATGCATGAGTGTCAAAAAATCCTCGCGATCCCGCTGCGGAGACACACTCGCCCAACCGTCAGCTACCTTTCCAAAGAAGAGTTGGCGGAGATACTGGCGCAGCCAGATCTCCGCACGCCAGAGGGTCGAAGAGATGCGGTCTTGCTGAGCGTACTTTACGACACGGGAGCGCGTGTTCAGGAGTTGGTCGATCTCTCCGTCGGAGACGTGCGTTTGGATCCACCCGCGCAGATTCGCCTTCTGGGAAAGGGGCGCAAAATGCGCGCTGTGCCTTTGATGGCAAACACAGTTCAGCTTCTACGGAGTCACATGCAGGAAAACCACCTCGATCATCCCGAACAGTTCGACAAGCCTCTTTTCCACAACGCGCGCCACGAGCGACTGACCCGTTCCGGAGTTCGCTACATCCTTCACAAATACTTCGTTCTTTCACGAAGCAAGTGTCCGAGTTTAAACCGAACCGTAAGCCCCCACACGCTGAGACATACAAAGGGTATGCACCTGTTGCAGAGCAGAGTCTCTCTCGACATGATCCGCGACTTCCTCGGCCACGTGGATGCTAAAACCACTCAGATTTACGCGAGGGCAAATCTGGAGATGAAGCGAAACGCACTGGAAAAAATCAGTGAGCCTTCGTTAGTCCAGACGATCCCCTGCTGGAAGCAGAACAAGGACCTTCTTGACTGGCTCCATTCCTTGTAACCCTTCCTCAGGACACGCGTGTATGGCAACCGCGACCCGACCTCCACCAGTCAACCGAGGATATTATGCTGAGTCCAGCCAAGCGCGCCCGTTGACAACAGGCGACTTACGACACCCACGGCACATATCCACTTTCCGCACATAGTATTTTTCAGTAGTCTGCACGGACACATGTCCCAGTAGGAACTGAATCTGTTCTAACTCTCCACCAGCCTCATGGCAGAGCCGGGCACACGACCTCCTCAAATCATGTGGTGCAAGTTTCGACACTCCAATCTTCGCGGCGTACTCCTTCACGACATGCCAGACCACTTTTTCCGTTATTCCCTCGCCCCAAACGGTTCCTGCTCTGCAAACAGGCCGGAACAATCTGCCGTTCGTGACACCAGCTTCTGCTAGCCAATCGTCGATTGTTCGCTTCACCCATTCAGGAACGGGAACGGTCCGAATGTGACGCCCCTTTCCGACCAGATCAATAATGACCCAGTGATCTTCGCGACGCTGGAGATGGTCGAGCGTAAGGTCGGACAGTTCTCTACGACGAAGCCCGCAGCCTAGTAAAACTGCCAGAATCGCTCGATCCCGCTTGCTTTTTAGCGTTCCGGCGTTCGGGAGCTGCCAGAGGGAGCGGGCCTGTTCTGCGGTTAACCAATTCCCTAATCGAACACCCAATCTCTTGGATCCCTTTACCCTGCGAATACCGGCCGCAAGTTCTGGGCTCAGCAAGCCGGCATCAGCCGCCTCGTCGGCCAGCCTGCGCACGGCTGCGAGTCTCACATTCGTGGTTCCCGGGGCCAGCCGGCGATCTTCGAGGTGAATCCGGTAACGGGTGACAACCGTCTTGTTGAAGGACAAGCGAGGCTCTGAACAATACCATCCAACAAACTCGTCAATCGCATGCCGATAGCTGCGCTGCGATTCCGGAGAATGCAAGCTAGCAAGCACAGCCGCTTTCGCGTGATCCAGATCCGGAAGGCCGAGCTTGGTTCTCCGCCAAGCCGGTTTCCGTTTCTTGCTTTTGCTCCTCATGGTTGGCCGCCTCCCGACGGCTGGCCCATGAGAATGTGACAACTTGGGCGACTTGTGGACGGGATCTAGCTGTTAACAGTTGAGGCGTTCGTAGCAAACTATTTTGCGTGCAAATGAGCGACCGCGCCGGATTCCTGTTCGTATTCGTCGTAATGTTGTTTTTTCGGGCTTAATTCGATAATAAATCCAAAGGCTATCAAAAAAAGGAAACCGCTGATGTGCCGGGTTTCCCCTAAAACCGGGTTCTCGTGGACGCCAATAACGGTAGGCAGGTTAAGGAGTCACATCGTGGCCTCGAGGAACTGGCGAGCGGTTACAATCTGGGTGTCGGCCCATTTCACAGGAAAATCCTTAAGATTGCCGGTCACGAGGTAGTTGGCGTGTGCGGCCTAGGCGCACTCCAGGAAAATGTCGTCATCGGGATCAGAGCAGGCATGCACCCTTTCGGACGGCTTGACCCAAAATCCATTCTGTCGGATAGCGCGCAGCGCATGGTCGATGATCACCTCGCTGCGGTTAAACTTGGGACGCCGGATGACTTCTTCATATTCGGCATATACATCGCCGCTGACGCAAAGCTGTGCTGTGGTCCCGGCAAGCACCATCACAAAGGTCCGAGCGGGCAAACCCTGGGGTTGCAGCAACGCGGAAATCAAAATATTGGTGTCGAGGACGACCCGAATCATTGCTCCGAGGGCCGACGTTCACGGCGCGCTTTCCGCGCCGCCGCTATCTCCGCATCAATCTCTTCCACGGAGAGCTGATCCAGTCCCTGCTCTTGCGCGCTTTTCCAAGAGGTCTGAAGCCACTCAGGGACAGAAGGTGAGGTCGTTGCGCGGATACTGATCTCCTCGTTCTCGGCAATGGAGCGCCCGAGCAAGCTTTCGATAACCATCTTCTGATCGGGAGAGAGGTCTTTCGCCTTGAGTGTCATGTGGTCTCTAGTGCGGCCATCGCGTTCCAGGCCAGTTTAGGGCGTCTTTTTGGCATTGTCACGTAGAATCGCGCCGCTGAAGTTCCGAAGTTCCTCGTTCAGTTTTTCCATTTGCTGCTTTCAATCGCCTAGCAGGTACCTTGGAGGCACCTAAAGAAACCTTTACCCACGCCCATAGGGATGAACCTCTGATATGAAACAGGCCCTACCGCCGTTGTCGGCCAGGAGTCTATGGGCTAACCCCCGCGCGGCGTTTCCCGTCCATTTGACTGGTGCCTTTCGCTGTGGATTCCACATGGACGCGATCGCTGTATCTCAGGAGTTGACCCCAATTCGCAACGATAGGAATGCGGTCAGGCCACAGGTAGACGAAAATCGCCTTCACACCATGAGCGACAAAGCACCGGGACTTCGGCGTTTACCAGGAAGCACTACGGTTCATCCAGGCGTCGAGGAACTCTGCGACCTTTCGCCTTGCAGTGCCCAAACCGTCGGATCGTCCAACTGATCCCAGCAGAGGATGAACCCAGACAAGCGGTGTGCGAAACAAGGCCGCAGAGTCGGTGAAGTTCACTCTGGCGTAGGCGGATCACGCTTGCTAAGCACTGTAGTTCGCCACAACCCGTGCTACCTTTCCAATCGCCGATAACTCCATGAACTCTGCTGTGCGTGTCCCCTTTTGATTTGTGTACAAGAGCACCACGCTGCTTACACCCAAGAATATGTCCTCAAGGCGAAAATGCAGTTCCGGATAGGCCTCCATCCCTTTTTGAAAGTAAGCTCTCAAATTCGCCTTTCCGTTCACCTTCCCCGCAGGCGTCCCCAGCAGTTGTGCTGCAACCGGCGAAGTCAACTCGATTGCATCTTCATAGTGCGACATGATCAATTCCAGATTATGAGCGTTCCAGGCGGCAATCCAATGCTCGGCCAGCTTCAAAGCTTCATCTTTCGTCACGACAATTTCTCCAGTATTTGATCGTCAGTAATAACCTGCGTGCATTGTAGGATGTCCTTGTAGATAATGCATTCTTGAGGAATGAGCCCGCTAGCTCCTGATTCGTGCCGTACTCGTAGAAGTGACCGGCCCGCTTTCGCGACGGATTTCAAATCTAGGAGAATGCGGTTTAAAGCGCCTCACCGAGGCTTTATAACGTTCACACTGACGGTGGTGTTTAGCTTCACGTTAATCGGGGCACCGTCTTTAAGGTACGGTTCGAATATCCACTGCTGAGTTTGCTGTTCGATTCGCCGCTTGACCTCGGGGGTCGGAGCACCTTGAGCTTCGACACTTGTCACCGTTCCGTTCTTACCGACTCCAAGAACGAGTTTAATCGTGTAAGCCCCTTGCGCTTTCTTGTCGATGAAAATCCGGTCAACACCACAAACAATGCATCGGGGTCCCTGTGGTATCGGAGCACCTAATGGGCCAGGAGCGACAACTGTCGGCACCGGAGAGCCGGCACTACTCGGAGCTTGCGCTAACTCTTTCAAGGCTGCGCAATACAGGTTACTACCCACAAAACAGACTGTGAAATCAGTGGATGCCCACTTTGTGGTCAGCTCTTTGGTTGCGGGGAACGCGCTGTAAGTTGGCTTTTCTAAGAACACTCGTGAGATTACACCATTGGAGGAAAAACAGCCTCGCGTATTGCATACCGTACACATTTCGAGTTTGCAGCCTGACAGATCACTAGTGGAATGGTTCCACTTCTGTCCGTCAGAGGAGTACAAAGCGACGGGTACAGCATATCCGCCCCCTGGTTGGTCCTTATGTATCACCTCAGTCCCAACAGCCCAATACCGGGCTTCAGAACGGAGGAAACTGTACAGCGTAACGTTCGGAATATTCAGCAGATTCCAAGACTTTCCTGAATCTTGCGTAAATACAAAGGCCTGAGACTCATATTGTGCAGCACCCTCTTTCAGCATCGCTGCCATGTGCACGCCATCGAGGGCAACTAAAGAGAAGGTGTATGGAAAGTGCTTGATGTCCTCCTCATTCTGCCCTACAGATACCGCTGTCCAGTGCAATCCACCATCGACCGTGAATAGCAGTGACGTGGGCGTCCTCACAAGACCATGCTGTAGGTCGGCAAAGGAAGCCTGCAAGATCGTTTCACTGGTCCCAGAGTGTGGCACCCATGTTTCACCGCCGTCTACGGTGGCAAGAATGAGGCCACCGGTCCCTGTTGCATAGCCGAATTTCGAGTCTGCAAAATCAATATTCAATAGCAAAGCGCCGTCTACCTTCTGATGCTTCACTTGCCAATGCGCGCCGTTGTCGGATGAAACCGCGACAGTTTCGTCCGTCCCGCACACCCATAACAGTTGCCCGGTACTCATTATGTTCAGGACGCGAAACGAGAAGTCATGGCTATTCCAGTCCGGAGAAGTCTGTTCTTGGCCTACGGCACGCTAGTTGCCAAAAGAACGCAAACGCAGATCAGAAACAACAATTTCCGTGTGCCAACAGTCTTTTTTCTCATGACCCACTCGGGAGCCGAATTGTGACACCTGAATAATGCACTGGGGTGGGCTTCGGTAGGGCTCTAATTTGAAAGAACCATTTGGGGACCCCAAAAACATGGGGTAAAAATGAGTTCGCGAAACTTCCCGGTTTTACGAACTCAACCTCAAGGGGTCACCCAAATGGTGAAGAACGAAAAGCAGCATATCGAGAAAACCCGCGCCAAACAAGGTTTTCCTGCAGATAGTCCGGAGCCCTATAAAATTGCGGCTTCCACGCCTTTTGACTTCGGGGCCAAGAATCTTACGCCGTATGGTGGTCTATTCCCCGTATCGACCATGTTGGAGAAGCTGGGCTTTAAGAAACTGATTGAAGAAACTCTGACCATTCACCGCATTCCGCGCGCGATGACCATCTACCAATTCTTGCTGGGGATGGTGCTGGCCATCTACGTGGGTTTCTCTCGGCTGAACCATCTTCGTTTCGTGGCCTTATCTCGAGCTCTTGATAAGGCCACGTATCTTGAGAAGAAAATTATCCAGAGTTCTTTTTCAAGGATGGCCTCGAGGCCGTCCAGACGCAGTGAGACCCGCCTTCGTGCTCCAGATAATTGCTCTTCGTCTGTGGCATGATCGGCCCACGTTCTCTAGTGCCCCCTCCTAACTAAACTAAGGTGCGTGCTGACTGCCTGTTCCACCGTCTTTTACCAGCTCGTTTGTCACTATCCTCCCTGCGGTAGGGTGTTTCACATTTGCTGCCACTGTTATCGCGGCCAGCGACATTGCAGCTCAAACTGCTGGAGAGAAGCCCGTCGCCTGCAGCGTCAAAAAGCCAATCGCCGTTATGAGCAGAGTCTCGGTGCCGAAGGGCGTGAGGATCATCGCATTCGCCAGCGCGAGTATCTCCAACGCTTGAAAGCCCGCGTGACAGATCAAGCTTCCTCACATCCTTCCTCCTATGCGAGGCTTGCTGCGCCTCCGGCTCTAGAGCTCGTCGAGGCTCCTCCACCAAGTAAACCTTGGCTCTCGCCCGGAGCAGAACGCGCGTGGAGCTGGGTCGTGTGCGAGATTTGCGGATGCCGAGCGCGCTGGATAGGCGCTCTTGCTGAGATAAAGCATGTCCCCTAACGAAAAAGCCGCGCAAGCCCGTCAACCCGGCACTGCAGGCAGCTCCACTTTAGACCATGAAGAAGCGGTAGTCCGTTTGTGGAAAAAGAATCGTATTTCCGATGGGGTGGTAGGTATTTACCTCTATTGGGTCCGGCGATTCCGCGCCTACTGCCGACGACGCCACCTGGAAGAAACCTCCCAACTAACCCTTGATGGACTAAGACGGTTCCTGCATGCCTATGTCGGCCCGCTCACAAAAGGACCAGTCGCTCCGTCCACATGTTTTGTTGCTCAGCATGCCCTTCACGCCTGGGCCTGGGCACTATGTGCGCTGCAGGTCCCAGTTTCGGAATGGCGTCCGCCAAGAGCACCTGCAAAACTGACGCCGTTGTTAGCAGCCTACCGACAGTACCGCTGCTCTCATTATGGAGTTGCCGAAAAGACTGTTCAGCAAGACATCGAGACAGCGAAGGTCTTCCTCGCTCTATTGCCGGGTGGAAGCAAATCAGTCTCTAAAGCCAGTGTGGCCGACATCGACACATTCGTGAGTCGTCTGTCGGCACGCCTTTCTAAAGGGACGGTCGCAGATTACTGTAGTTCCTTGCGAGCATTCCTACGATTTCTCTACACCACCAAGCGGTTACGCTGCGACTTGGCCAGTTGTGTAGCTTCGCCGCGCATCCGCGGGGCTGAGCGACCGCCCCGGGCGCTCCCGTGGGGGGACGTACGCCGCCTCCTCGGATCGATTAAGCAGAAGGAGCCGCCGGGCAAGCGGGATTTCGCCTGGTTATTGCTGATGGCCACCTATGGGCTGGGAGCGGCGGAAGTATTGGGTTTGGATCTGGAGGATGTGGATTGGAAGTCGGAGATCTTGCATGTGAGGCGCCCAAAAACCAAAGCGGAAATTGAGCTGCCGCTATTGCCTCCAGTGGCCAAGGCGTTGGCTGTCTACCTTCAGGCAGAACGTCCATCTCACGTCCAGTCGCGGCGAATTTTCTTGAACTCGACAATACCCTACACGCCACTCACCAGCAGTGCCATCCGTCAGCGCGTCCGTCTCTATGCTCGCCAAGCCGGAGTCGACGCACTTGTACTTGGTGCACATGTGTTTCGCCACAGTCACGCGACTCGGCAGATCGATGCCGGCGTCAACCCGAAGGTGGTTGGCGACATCTTGGGCCATCGCCGACCTTCCTCTACTTCCGTGTACGTCCGAGTGGCCCTGCGGCGATTGCGCCAGGTAGCTTTACCGGTGCCTCGATGACAGCCCAGTTCCACAGTCCTTTGTCGCGCGAACTCCAGGGTTTTCTCCGATTCAAGCGGAGCCTCGGCTATCGATATGCGCAAAGCGAATTCACGTTGAGGGAGTTCGATCGGTTTCTCAAAAAATATGCACGAAAACACCGAAGCTGGCGTCTCGATCAAGCGATTCTCGCTTGGCTGGCCAGCAAGCCCCAGCGCAAGGCCATTAGCGTCTCGGTAGACGCCACGATAGTGCGGCAGTTTTGCCGCTATCTTCACAGGCTTCCCGCCCATTCCTCCCTGTCGGAGCCGCGCTGGCCCCAGTTGCCGGGCAAGTCCGACTTCTTGCCCTACATCTTGTCGAAGAAAGAAGTTCATCAACTGCTGAAACTCACGAAGAAACTGGCTCGGCCACCATTTCGCCCGCGCCTGTACCGAGCCCTGATCTTGCTCCTCTACTGCACCGGACTGCGTTTTGGGGAAGCCCTCCGCCTGCGGATGCGAGATGTCGACGTCCCTGCGCGAGTTCTTTTTGTCGAGACGTTCAAGGGACGGGCTCGATGGGTACCTTTTGACCGCTCGCTAGCGAGAGAGCTGGAAATATATCTCCGCGCTCGGCGCCTCTTTGCTGCTGCACAATCCGATGATCATTTCTTTGTTGGCGCCAACCACCGAACCCTGCCGAAGAACACGGCGTGGGAGACTTTACGAAAACTCTTTCAGAAAGCCGGTTTGAAGCCCGCGCGCGGCCGGGTGGGACCGCGGCCCTATGACTGGAGGCATACCTTCGCGGTCCACCGGTTGACCCGCTGGTATCGCCAAGGGGTCGACCTGCACGCCCGCCTTCCCTGGCTTTCCACCTACATGGGCCACGACGACATCCTAGGGACGGAGACCTACCTGACCGTCACCCCGGAGTTGTTGGGTCTTGCCGGTCATCGGTTCCGGCTTCGGTATCTGCATGCCAATGAAGACGAAGGTGATCATGACCCGATCAATCCACGATAGCCTGTTAGCTTTGGTACAGAGTTTCTTCCGCGATTATCTGGGAAGCGTCCGAGGAGCCAGCGCCCATACCATCCGTGCTTATCGTGACGCACTCAAGCTTTTTTTCTTATTCCTCGCCGACCGGAAGCGCCGGTCGATAACAGAACTGAGTCTGAATGATATCCAGGCCGAAGCCGTGCTCAGCTTCTTGGGCCATGTCGAAACCGAACGGGGGAATTCTGCCACGACCCGGAACTCTCGTCTTGCGGCTCTCCGAAGCTTCGCCCAACACCTCCTCCGACACGATATCGCACGTGCTGATCAGTACGGTCGCATCCTAGCGATTCCCTCCAAACGGGCGGCCGCCCGCGTCGTCAGCTATCTGGAACCAGAGGAGGCCCGTGCCATCATCGCCGCCGTAGAAGAGCGAACACCTCTTGCGGCGCGCGATCGAGCCTTGCTCCTTTTCCTGTACAACACTGGGGCTCGAGTCAGTGAAGCTCTCAGTGTCCACCCTCGGCAGCTCCGACTGGATCGTCCCCGGCAGGTTCGACTTTTGGGTAAGGGAGGCAAAGAGCGTCTCTGTCCACTGTGGCCGGAGACGGCTGCGGCCCTCCGTCGGCTAGTGAAAACCAGTGCCACCGACAAACCCCTATTCCTGAACGCCCGCGGTGCGCCCCTGACTCGGGATGGCGTCGCTTTCTTGCTGGGCAAGTATGTTCGGCGCGCTTCGGAAACGCGGTCAAGCCTCCAGGGTCGCCATGTGACACCGCACATGATGCGCCATGGGAGCGCGGTAGGGCTATTGCAGGCGGGCATGGATGTCTCCGTTATTCGGGATTACCTCGGGCATGCATCGGTTGCCACGACCAACCGATACATCGCGACCAACCTCAAAATGAAGCGCAATGCGCTCCAGGCCTTCTGGAAGCGAGCTGGCCTTGCGAAACAGGGGCATCGCCACTGGCGCGCTTCGCCGAAGCTGCTCGCATTCCTCGAGACACTTTGAGCCACGTTATTATCGGGAGCAGAAAGAAGAATCTCAGTGCATCTGGACGCGCTCTGAGGCCGTCCTTGAAAAAGAACTCTGGATAATTTTCTTCTCAAGATACGTGGCCCAGGATCCGATGCTGACGGGAATCTTGCAGGTGGGGACGTTACCACCGCAATGTACCTTCTGGCGTTTCTTGACCTCCTTGCCAGTGACCGTCGCCCAGCAACTGTTGAAGCTGCAGCGCCTGCTGCGGGAACGAGTTTGGGAAGCAGCGAACGTACGACTGCCTTCGATTACTCTCGATACCGATACGACGGTGCACACTCTCTACGGTCGGCAGATGGGGGCGCGCAAGAGCTACAACCCGAAGAATAAAGGAAAGAAGAGCTACCAGCCGATTCTTACCTTTGTCGCCGAGACCCGGGAATATATCGGCGGTGAGTTGCGCAACGGAGATCGGCCCACGGGAGCGCAGATTGCGCGCCATCTCGAGGCCGTTTTTGCCGCCGTGCCCCGTTGCGTGCGCAGAATTTTCGCACGGGCTGATGCTGGGTTCTATTGTTGGGATGCTGTCCAAGCGTAATCATCGTGGCGCGCAAGACCCCGCGTTTGCTCGAAGAGCTAGAAAAGGCCCACTGGAGGCCCTCGCCGAAGACGGATGCCGATGAACAATGCGAGTTTCAGTATCAGCCCGAGGGTTGGGGGAAGGCCTATCGGTTCATCGCTCTGCGCTACCTGAAAAAGGACGAGACTCCCAAACCGCAGTATCAGCTGTTTGATACCCCGAAGTACATCTATCGAGTCTTTGTGACGAACATGAAGGGGCCCATCGACCTGCTGGTGTGGGTTTATAACCAGCGAGCCGGTGCCGAGAACTTGATCAAGGAAGCCAACAACGACGCTGGATTGGCAGCGCACCCTTCCGAGCAGTGGGCTGCCAACTGCGTGCATTTCCAGTTGGCGATGCTGGCTTACAACCTGAACTGCTGGCTGCTGCTCTTCAACCGGGAAGAAAAGGTGCAAGCCAATGATCTGAAGCACACGACGTTGGTGACAGCGCGATTGCGTTTTCTCTTTGTAGCAGCCAAGATCTGGCGGCACGCCGGGCGAGTGGGCATTAGCTATAGCGATCAGTATCCGGAGCGCGGATTGTTCCAGCGACTGATGGATCGTTTGCGCAACATCGCTTCGAGTCAGGGGAAATTTCAGCCGGTGCTGGCCAGTGCTTTACGCTTGTAAGTTGTGCATAGCTTTCTATGCACAGGCGAGTGAAAGGAATCAACGAGATACAAACGACAGGGAGCGACTTAGAGAAAAAAACAAATCAAACGACGCTGAACACACTGGAGAGAAAACATTGATGAGGTCGGAATTCCGGCTTGCACCTCAGATCAGGCGAGATCTATGCATAATTTAGGTGACACACGTCCGCTACGACGTCCAAGGGCGCTTTCTTCTGCCCCGAAGGGCAGTCAGTTTCGTTCGATCGATGCATTTTCAAAGATGCGAATATCTCACCAATCGCATGGGGTGGTTCAGGCTATCGAGGCAGCACTTGCCTCTCAACGGACGTATAGTGGCGTAATCGGACATGTGGTTTTGGGGCGACGAGTAGCAATTGTGGTTACTGCGAATGAGGGATCGTTCCAAGCGTCTTGAGAGCATACCCCATTGTCTGGAATAGAGTTCTTGCGCGACAATTGTTTTCTGTCGTGGGTGTGAAAGCGGTGGCGTGGATGCGAAGCGGTGTCAGTCTTACATTGATAGTGCTATCAGCTTGTGGAGCACGCCCCCAACAAAACCCTGATATCCAGGTGCAGTTGTCGCTCGCAAACGGTAAGGATTCGTACCGTGGCGGGGAACCGATCACCCTTGAGCTTACGTTTACAGCAAGAGTGCCTGGTTATCGGATCAACGAAATCACCACGCAACCTGCCTCACCGGTCGATCAGGTTGTGCTATCTCCAGCGAACGGCGTTTATCCCTGGCTGGATGACTACTCCCGCGAACGCCGCTACTTCCCGGATTACGAAACGTCAAATGAATTGCAGCCAGACCGGCCGGTTACCATCGAGCTGCCCCTCAACGCCTTGTATCGCTTCGACGAGCTTGGGCGTTACACCGTGCATGTGGTCACCTCTCGGATTTCGATTGGCGATTTCCTGCATCCGAAGCCTGCTGGTCCGCTTACCAGCAATGACGTGAGTTTTGATACCGTCCCGATGGATGACACGGATGAAGCCACTAACGCTAAACATATTGAGTCACTGATTCGTTCAGCGCCCGATCTTCGCGCGGCACAGCACCACGCCAGCCAGCTTCAATGGTTGACGGGAGACCCGTCCACCCACGTGAAACTCTCGCTGTATCTTCACCCGAAAGAGTTCTATCCCTTCGGGGTGGACGTCTCGTACGGACTTTGGGTGGCACGCAATCGGGCACTGATCGTTTCCACACTCGAACAGGCCATGAGCGATCCACAACAGCCGATTGAGCCCGGCGCGGTGCTCCACATGGCGGTGGCTCTGAAGTCTCGTCTGGAATCGCCTTACAATCCTGGTTCGACCAACCCACTACCCCAGATCGAGCAAATCGAGGACGACTACGTGCGCCGCATCGCTGCAACTCTTCCGTTGCGACAAGGTGCCAACCTAACAAGCACTGCTATTACGCTACTGACCTCCTTGCCCCAGCGCGGCAAGACCAGTACGCCGGAATTCCAAGCCGCACGCGAGGCAATCATCACTCATATTGCTGATGTGGACGAATACCAAATCGACTGGGTCCTGAACGCGTACGGCAAGTACCTCGACGATGCCCGCATGATTCCAGCGCTTGAAAACATGTTGGGCAGAGTCAAGTTCAACACCACTCGTGCGGCGATACAAAAGCAGCTCGCTACGCTCCGGGAGAAGAACTAGGATTATTTAAAAACCCTACCTGCGATTCGGGAGTCAGCGTTCGATTGTGGTCCTCTGAGGAGGGCTATATGACTGCCAGCGACGGAGGCCGGCCTAACTCCCGTGTAGTCGTTACCGGTAACTGTCGCTTGGCGGCAACCAATGGAAGACCTATCATGAAGGCCAAATGGGATTCGCGTTTTCTATCGGTCACGGAGCCGTTGGAGGGTCGCGCTTACGCAAGACTCTGCTCAGGCATTTCGGCGTGTCTCCCGGCGAAATCGCAACGGCAGGGCGCCAGTTTCCGATAACAGCCAGGGTCGATATCCAATCGGCGCTTGAGGATCTATTCAAACCGCGTACCGGCACAAAGCTTCTCGGAATCCTGTCGCCCAATCAGCATGAGGTACCGGCGCTAGCGAACACATTGGCGGGAGCCTATTTCCCGATTGATGCCGGTCCACTTCAACGCGACGAGATCGACGTGGGCGAAGCGATTCCAGTTCGCTGTCTGAAGAACGGTTTATGGCTGTCGCGCGATAAGGATTTGCCTTTCGCGATCATGATGGCACCGGGCGGTCGCTTCGGGCTCCGCACCGGCGTGCAGGTTGAAATTGCCGTCCCGGCCGGAGAGCGTGGGGCGCAGTTTTCACAGGAGTTTTTCCGCGAGCTCGAACTTCTGGTCGGCCAGGGCCGAACGTATCGAGGCCGGATCATTTCTCTGGAAGGCCACATCGATCCATTGGGTGGCGGCAGCATGGTCAAAGTGCACCGTTTGGCCCAAATCAATCGCGACAGTGTGATCCTGCCAGATAAAACTCTTGAGGTGCTCGACCATAATGTAGCCGCATTCATGAAGGCGAAAGAACAGCTAAAGGCGTTGCAGTTCCAGACGCGAAAGGGAATTTTGTTCTACGGACCGCCGGGCACGGGCAAGACATATACGATTCATTATTTGGCTTCGCAATTGAAAAACCATACGACCTTACTCGTGACGGCAGAGCAAGTCGGGCTGCTCGGGGAGTATTTCCGGCTAGCGCGTTTTCTGCAGCCGTCCATGATGGTCATTGAGGACGTGGACCTCATTGCTCGTGAACGCACGCACATGCACGGCCCAGGCGAGGAGGTTCTTCTGAACAAGCTGCTGAACGAGATGGACGGTCTGCAAGAGGATGCCGAGGTCTTGCTCATCCTGACCACGAATCGTCCGGAGCAGATCGAGCCAGCCCTGGTTTCCCGGCCCGGCCGCGTTGATCAGGCGATTGAGTTTCCGCTGCCTGACGAGGAAGGCCGCGCGAAGCTAGTGAAACTCTACGCTCGTGGGCTGGAAATCTCTGAAGAACTAATGGAACTGGTTGTTAGTCGTACAAAGGGTGTCAGTGGGGCATTCATTAAGGAACTCATGCGCCGATGCGCCCAGTTTCAGATCGAATCCTCGCATGGCAATGTCCTGACGCAGTCGGCCGTGGATGCCGCGATGGAAGAAATGCTTTTTGCGGGTGGAGCGCTAAACCGTCGTTTGCTTGGCGGCGAAGGCGCTGTGCAGATTACCAGCCAAGTCACCCGACTTTCCAGCTAGGGACTTTCGGCTAATCTAACGCCACGCGTCATTGGCTAGTCGGGGAGTAATCCATTTGCCTGGTTACTCGCATAATCGGACAAGTCCCGTACCAGGACCTAAAGTTTCCGATTACCGCGTTAACCAGGACTTGACGGGTGCTTCGGTCGTTTATCGAGGCGACTCACCTAAGCCACTCCTGGCAAGTCTTGTGAATCTTCCACTTTCCTCCCACTTTCTTGAGAAGCAGAAGGCGGCCCTGCCCGCAAAGCTCTCCGCAAACAAAGCTGTAGCTAACTAAGGCCCGGTCATGTTGTTTGTTGAAGATAATCTCAGAAAGCGTGAACAACCCGTTCTTAACGGCCTGTTCAGTCGCATCATCTATTTCTTTTTGTGGTACGCTTTCGCCGTCGTTGATGACTTTCTTCATAAGGATTGCAGGGTCACCATTCTTGATTTTCTCTTCCTGACGATGGGGGTCAACGAGGTCGATTTTTAAATTCAGTGCCACTGCAGAGTCCATATGATGTACAACCAAAGCCGAAGCGTCGGGAACGGGGGACGAGGATGTCTTGGGACATCCGCGAGTAAAAGGCCAGCGGTCTCCTCTATCGGTTCGGTCGTGTTTGCTAACTTGAGCGTGTCCGTAGAATCCTTTAGAAAATCCTGGAGGACAGCGCGATAAACGATGACCTGTTCCTTGGTCAACGATTCGCTACTGACCTTGGGCTCGTGCGCGACATCCTGAGCTATCGCCGCAAGGGCAAGGGAGAGACCTAGCACCGTTGCGAAACAAATAGGGCGCATATGGGCACTGTATACGCGAATCCATTGGCACGCTCGACAATTCTCGGCAAAGAGTTTCGTGGTTTCTCCCTGCTAAGTCCTTTATTAGCGGCCAATCTTTTGAATCACACCCCTGAAAAGCGATAGCCGAGAAGCGGTATTCTCTTCCAGTTGGATTTTTTTTAAGGCGGAAGGAGCTCTGCTTCCGGCTCAGATCTTGGCAGGTCAACGCCGGGGAGTGCAGAGCTCCATGAGTTACGATTCTGTTTATCCCACTTTGCGTCCCGGCACACAAGCTCGAAACAGAGTGGGCCGAGAGCTGCGCCGACGACATCGTGCGGCGATGCCCTGCTTGTGGACGCGATTTGATCATCGGGCATGGACGTCGCCGAAAGCAGGCCCACGATGCGCATCACGACTGGATTGGGATCCGTCGGGGTCGCTGCACTGGTTGCGGGAAGACCTTCACCTTTCTTCCACTGCTTTCTCTCCCATACACCCACTACAGTTTGCTGGCGCGCTGTCAGGGATTGCGACGGCGCTTTGTGGAGCGCTATTCCTGGGAAGAAGCCACGCCTACACTCAAAGACCCGAATCGCGTGCCCGATTCTTCCACGCTTCGCCGCTGGGCCCACGGACTGGATCGCTCCCAACCAGCTCTTTCCTTTCTCCGCCAAACGCTCGCCCGCATCACTCACTGGCTGGCACCCGCTGCTCCGGCTGATCCTCAAGCCGGGCCTTTATCTTGGGTGAGTCCGGTTCTGCAAATCCTCTGGCCTTTGCGTTGCTGAGAAAATGTTTCCACCCACCATCCTTGCCTGGGAATGCTGACCCCCTTCGCCTACGTTCACATCCAGAGGCGACAGCGCCATGGGCGAGGATCTCGAAAAACTCAAACAGCGCCTTTCACTGCTCGATTATTTGCGGCAGCAGAACTGGGTCCTCCGGCCTGCTGGTCATGGCCCCGAGTTCGTCGGACTCTGTCCCCTGCACCCGGAAACCCGTCCCTCCTTCTATGTCAACGCCCGCAAAAATCTCTTCTACTGCCACGGTTGTGGTCAGGGCGGCGATCTCCTGCGCTTTGTTCAGTTGTCCCGCCAGCTGTCCTTCCGTCAAAGCCTCGCTTACCTCCAGCAGCACAGTGCTCCTCCAGCCGATCCCACCGCCGCGCTCGAGCAAGCCGCCGCTTTTTATCAACAGCAACTCGATCGCTACCCCGAAGCGCTTTGCTATCTGAAGCAACGCGGACTGTACGATCCCACCGCGATCCAAGAACTGCGCATCGGCTACGCCCCTGGCGGAAGTTTGCGCCGGCATCTCACCGCTCAAGGCTATTCTTGCGATCTGCTACGGCGTCTCGGTCTGATCAATGCACACGGCTGCGACGCCTTCTATCAGCGCATCATCTTCCCCTGTCATCGGCGTGGACACGTCGTCAACCTCTACGGCCGCAGCATCACTGCGGCCTTCGCTCATCGGTTCCTCCCCGGCTCCTAATGTGAAGTTGTCAGTAATGTGAAGTTGGCACGCGAAAGCCCCACAAATCGCGGTTCTCTGGGTTCCCAGCTCCACATTTCTTGGGACTTAAAGGGACTCCAACCAATCGAGGATGGTGGCGTCTCTGCTCCATGGTGTGCGCGACTGGCGCGGAACTGGTTTGACCCGCGCGATCGCGCGACGTTTCATCTCCAGATCCACTTTCGCGTATCGATTCGTCGTGGTCGGGTTGGCATGCCCCAGATAGTGGGCGATCGTCGATAGGTCGTTCCCGGACTTCAGCAGCGCTACCGCCGTGCTGTGTCTCATACTATGAGGGTGAAGCCGCTTCTTGCGGAGATTGGGAACATCCCGGGAAGCACGGGCAAGACACCGGGCAAGGATGTAGCGGATACCGAACCGGGTCAAGGGTTGGTCATGGTGATTCAGAAAGACGCACACTTCTGACCGCAAATCCAGATTCCGTTCCGTCGCGAAAGCTCGCAAGACCGCGGCGGTTTGCGGCCACAGCGGACAGTAGCGCTCTTTCTTCCCTTTACCGAACAGTTTCACTTGGAAGGGCTTGGTCAGTTGGAGGTCACAGGCCCGTAGATCGGCGATCTCTTGCACACGGGCTCCGGTATTGAACATCGTGGCCAGGAGAGCGTAGTCGCGGGTTCCTTGCAGGTTGGTCCGATCGATCGCTTTCAGAATCGATTCGATCTCTTCATACTCCAAGTAATCGATGGCGCGTTGCGGTGCACGTTTGAAGGGGATGCCGAGAACCCGTTGCGCCAGGTCCAGATGCTCTGGGTTCCGCGAAGCCACGAAACGAAACAGGGCATGAATGGCGGAGAGCCGGACGTTTCGTGTTGCTGCTCCGTTTTTACGTTCCTGCTCCAGGTAAGAGAGAAACGTAAGGATTCCCGGTGGGTCCAGATCCTTCAAGTCGAGTTCCGCCACGGGTCGCTTGCTGCGCGCAGAGAGAAAACGCAGAAGCAGCACAAGGCTGTCGCGGTAACTGTGGATGGTGTGCGGGCTTATCCCGCGAAGGCGTGGTAGGTGGTCGGTGAAGTAATCGCGAAGTATGGCGCCTAGCAGGTTGGGAAGTTTCCTCTTCATCGCTGCCTTCCTTTCCGGCCCGGCACGGCCACAACCAGCTCGCCATAGTGCCGGGCGAATCTTTCGCTGGCGGCCGTTCGGAGCGGCTCGACGTGCCCCATATAGGTGGCCAACAAAGGGAGTTTGGCTCCGACGTCGGCGCCCTCTCGGTACCAGCGCAGCAGTGCGTTGACGGCGAAGCTGTGCCGAGCATCATGGATCCGCGGCAGCTTCCCCTGTGGCGTGAAGATGGAGCATTGTTGGAGTAGGGACCGTAGACAGAGTTGCAGGTACCTGCCGCTGTAAGCTCGTCCACCCTTGTTGGCGTTCGAGATGAGGGCCGTTTCCGGGGAAATGGGAAGTTTCCGCTGGGCTCGGGCGCGCAGATAGCGATCCATCTCCTCGGCAATATCATCGTTGAGAGGGAGCAGGCGTGACTTGTGGAATTTCGACTCTCGAATCAGCAAGGTCAAGTCCCGGCAGTTGTAGTCGCCTAGGGTCAGGCGCAGCAGCTCCCCACGCCGAATTCCGGTCGTGAACAAGAGCACGATCACAAGCCGAATCACCTCGGGGCGAAGCGGTGAGGATGGCACTCGCTTCAACCCCGAGGGGGCTCGCAACAGTTT
>QHYH01000205.1:0-3391 GCA_003223215.1 Acidobacteriota bacterium | reverse complement strand
GGCAGGATCAGGAACGAAGCAGTGGGGTTCGGTTCGACGGCGATAAAGACAGAAGTTGTAAACCTGCTGCATGCGGACGCGCCGCTCACCGGAAGCAAGATGCTCCTGGGTCTGGCACCAGGCCTGAAATGCAGCAGCATTCAGGTCGGGGTGCTTGGTCGCTCGGTCCTGGAGGAATCGGTCTAGCGACTGCAGAGTGCGAGTTGGGTTGTCGAAACGCTGGCCCAAGGCCCGCTTTAAATCCACGTACTGCGTCAAGAGGGGTGCAAGCCGAGACGAAAACACAGCAGCTGTTCCAGTCATCGCTCTCCCTCCTTTGCCTGGCGCCATCTCCCTGGAACCGGAAGCGCCACTTCGCGCAAATCCCCGGTCGCCAATCGTAGATACGTCGACGTGCTCGCTGCGGAACGATGTCCGAGGATGTCGCCGATGGTCTTGAGAGGGGTTCCGCTCTTTAGAAGATGAACCGCCAGCGAGTGCCTCATGCAATGCGGACCTTGGAAGGGAATGCGAAGACCGCTTTTCCGAACCAAGGATTGAAAGGCTTCCCCGACGGCCGTGCGTTTCAGCACGCCGATGGGGGCGCGCATTCTCAGAAAGATTCTGCGATACCGCGGGGGCGGTGGAGTTCGCTTCAGATGCTTCACAATCGCGGACGACACTTCGTTGATTAGTGGCAGTTCCAAGAGCGACGAGGTCTTAGGTTGGTGGATTCGCAGACTGTCCTGTCTCCAGCGGATGTCGTCGAGGGTGATGGCTACCACCTCGCTGGTGCGCAATCCGTAGGTCGCAATCAACAGAAACATCGCATAGTCACGCAGTCCCTTAGCCGAGGTTTTGTCAATCGATCGCAGAAGGGTGCGGACCGTTTCCCAAGGGAGGGCGCGCGGCAATTGCTCGAGCCGGTAAAGGCGCGGTGTGTCGATCTGGCTGTCCAGCCCGGCGGGAACCCTGCCGTCCATGGCCAAGAATCGAAGGAATCCTCTCAGCGCACCGATGTCCTGTTGCAGACCTGCCCGGCTCAAGCGTTTACCAGCTTTGGCGACGTAGGATTCCAGGTGGCTGGCCTGGATCTTCTTCGGTGCGATCCCCTTTTCTTCCAAGTGCTGGAGAAGGCACTGGGCCGTATACCTGTGGTTCGAAACAGTGGACGAAGCGAATCCCCGTACTTCGCGCAGGTAGTTCAGATACTCCTCGATCAGAATCGAGGCAGGAGACGTTCCTGTGGCTGGTCGGTCACGAATGATCAAGCCGTTCGCGGCCAGATATCGTTCCAGTATTCGCACGGTTTTTGCATGACCCGGATAGGTCTTGCTGAGAGTCCTCCAACAACCGTGGAGAACCGGGTGGGTCAGATCGGCGACCTCCTTGACCTGACGGCTCCGAAGGTCGGCATCCGTATGCCGCAGCTTGCTGACAAAATACTCGCGCGAGCTTCGGGTGTAGCCATTGGCGGCAAGCCAATCGTCAAAGCTATCGGCGATCGGCCCCAGCAGTGGCAGGGACAGAAACCTGAGGTGAGCCTTGGGAAAGAGCGAGTGTAGCATCGGTATCTCCAAAGTGGATTTAGCCGCCTGATGGCGGCCGTTCCGATGCTACGTATAAATGTGGAGTTGGAACTCCGGAAAGCCGCGATTGGCGGCGCCTTGCCGTGCCAACTCCACATTACTGACAACTTCACATTAGGAGCCAGATGTTATGTGCAACATCTGGCTCCAAGGGTGGCTTGTACGCCTGGGAGCAGGTCCAGCAATGCTCCGAGGTGATTCTCGTCGAGGGACTGTTCGACTATGCCGTGTTGTGGCAAGCGGGGTTTCGCCACCTCACCTGCTCGTTGGGCGCGCATCTCAACACTTACCAGTTTCGTCAGCTGTGCGATCGCCCGCGCACGGTCTTTCTCACCTTCGATGTCGATGCCAACGGTAGCGGCCAACAAGCCTCACAGCAGCTCGCACAGCGTCTCCGCGCGCAAGGCATCGCCGCTCGCCGTGTGCTCCTGCCCGAAGGCCACGATCCAAACTCCTTCTTCGTCCACGGTGGTGACGCAGGACAGTTCCAAGCTCTTCTCGGGGTTGCCCAGCCGTGAAGTTCCGCCTGATCCAGCAGCAGATCTCCCCTAACGCCCAGAGTCCGTTTCGTGTCGTCGAGCAGACCACCGGCCGCGAGGTTGGCTGGATCAATCGTTACTTGGATCGCGAATATGTTCGTCGCTTGGCGGATACGAGCCTGTGCACCTACGCCTACAACCTGCTGCACTTTGTTCGCTGGTGGGAGAGCGTTCATCACACCGGCGCCATTCGGGAAGGCGACCTAACCGAGTCCACGCTCCTGGATTATGTGAAATTTCAGTCTAGCCAACAGCCCCGGCCTTCCTCTTCCACCATCAATGATCGTGTGGCCGTCGCCGATCGCGCCATGCACAACGAGTTCCCCGAGGCTCCTTGCCAGATCGCCCGCGGTTTTCATCAAGCGTTCTTGCAGCGCAGGCCTATGGGTCTGGGCCGGCCACGGATGGCTTTGAGCCGGCTGCGCGTCAAAGTACCGAAACGCAACATCGTGCCACTCTCCGTCGATGAAGTGGCGCGCTTCTGGTCCAGTTTCCGCACCACCCGCGACTTGGCCATCGTGGGCCTGATGCTTCTGCAGGGGCTGCGGTCCGCGGAAGTGTTGGCTTTGAATCGAGATGATGTGCTGCTTTCTGAAGCGCAGCTTCGCGTTCGTGGCAAAGGCAACAAATTTCGCTTCCTGCCGCTCGCGCCAGAAACCGTGCAACTGCTCGAACACTACCTGCACCTGGAACGACCGAATCCCTGCTCCGCCGCGCTGTTCGTTTCCCTCAAGGGCCGCGCACGTGGAGCGCGTATGACTCGTGCGGGATTACGTTCTTTATTTCGCCACCATCGTCAGACCACTAAGATCCAGCTCGCCAACCCACATCGCTTCCGGCATAGCTTTGCCTCCGACATGATCCGCGCCGGCATGAGCCTGCCCGCGCTCATGCAGTTGATGGGGCACGCTGGTATCCAAACTACGCTGATTTATGTGACCGTCACCCCGCAAGATGTCTACCAGCAGTATGCGCGCGCGGTGGCGCAGCACATTCGCCCCCTCCCAGTGACCACCTCATGAACCGCGTGCGACGCCCTCCGCTCCAGCATCCTCTCGCTCTTCTCTTCGACCGCGCTGTCGATTCCCTCTGCGTTGCACTCAGCGATGAGACTATTCGTCACTACCGCGGGACTGTTCGCAACTTCCTGAGCTATCTTGGTGCGGATCATCCGGGGGTGCAGCGCCTGGACCAATTGCGCCGTGAGCCCCACATCCTCGGTTGGATGTCCCGCTTGCACTCACAAGTGCCGCCGCTCGGGACGACGTCCTATATCATCCGCCT
>QHYH01000085.1 GCA_003223215.1 Acidobacteriota bacterium | reverse complement strand
TGAGGCGTCGCGCTAAGGCGCGCCTTCGTGGATGAGTTTAGAAACTGCCGCTGTTACCATCCGCGGCCTCTTGTTCGCGGATGTATTTGCGGACTTGCTCCAACTCAAAGCCCACTGTGGACACTGCGTATCCACGGGCCCAGAAGTGCTCGCCCGTGAAATTCCGCTCTTTGCCACACAAGCAGGCCATCGCTCTGGTCTCACTGGTCGAACCAGTGGCTTACCTAAAATCTGAGTTAGCACAATTACATTCGTTGATGTTGAAATGTTGGGATCGGCCGATGGATTTTGCCGATGCGACGCTAGTTCATCTTGCAAACAGGGAATCGCTCAGTGCTATTCTCACCATCGACCAAGCAGATTTTGCAACCTACCGTCTTGCGGGAAAGAAGCGATTCCACGTTCTGCCGATAGATCAGCCTTAGCTCGTCGGTTCTCTTGGCTGTCATTTTCCGATGTGGGACAGGTCGCGGTTATTTGCAGCGGCACGCTTCTGATTCCGAAATCAATACTAACGATGGTGGCAAAGTTGAAAACGGCGCACAGCCCGAAAATAGGTTGAGGCAAACGGCTGGCGCGTGGCAGCGCATGCACCATGATGGCGAAGTAGCAAACGAACACCAGGATGAGCCATCTCGGCTTTCGACGATCTGGCCCTCCGGAATTTGAGGCCGCTTCTGTAGTGCCCTATGCGCGCGGGAACATTTGGCCGTCGGCGTAGAAGTAGTCGCAGTTCGAATCGGCCGGCCTTGCCGGGAGCGCGTAACTGACGGAGGTGGAATTCTTCATGACCGCGGCGAACGCAGACTGGAAACCGTCCATATCTGCTTGCGTGCCAACCGAGATGCGCAGATGGGTGGGCCAAGCCGGCCAGATGCGGCCGATAAACACCTTCTTAGCAGCCAGCGCGTCAATCACCTGCTTTGCGGGACGCCTGGCGTCCAGCATGAAGAAGTTGGCCTGTGACGGCGTGAAAGAATACCCCTGACTGCTGAGCCAATCGAAGGTTTTCTGGCGAATGGTAGTGTTGACGAGTTTGCGCTCGCGGACCAAATGCTCGTGCTTGAGGCTGGCGGACGCGGCGACCAGCGCGGTGACGGGCATGGCGCTTCCGCCGCCCTGCGGGACCAGTTTCTCGAGCAAATCGGGTCGAGCGATGGCCGCGCCGCAGCGCAGGCCGGCCATGCCGTAAATCTTTGAGAAGGTGCGCAGCACAATGATGTCCTGGCCGGCTTTCACCAGGTCGATGGCCGTGGCGGCCAGGTCTGCAAAATGAATGTACGCTTCGTCGACCAGCACGACGGAGCCCTTCGGTTTTTGGGCCAGCAATTCTTCGATGGCGGAGTGCGGCGTGAGCGTGCCGGTGGGGTTGTTCGGCGTGCAAACGTAGAAAAGGCCGGCGTCGGGCGCGGCTGCAAGCATGGCCGGAATGTCGTGCGCGTAGGATTTCGTGAGCGCGGTCTTGGCCACGCGCGCACCCGAGAATTTGGACGAGTGCATTCCGGATTCATAGCCGGGGTCGGCGGTGACGTAGCTGCGGCTGGGCGAAGTAAACGCCATCACGGAAAAATGTAGTGGCTCGCTCGAGCCCGGGAACATCGCGACGTTTTCCGGTTTTACACCGACCGAGTCTGCCAACGATTTCGCGAGCTCATCCTTTAGCCACCAGCAATAGCGCCCGCCCTCCGGGATGATTTCGCTGAGCGCTTTTCTCGCCAGGTCACACGGCCCCAGAGGATTCTCGTTGGCGTTGATGACCACAGAGCCGGGAGGAAAATGCTGCAGATCCCGGTCGACGGCCGCAGCGGCGAGCAGAGGCTCATTCACGATACGAAAAGCGGAGACGGCCGCGGCTGCAGCGGACCATTGGAGGAATGCCCGGCGCGAACCGTTCTGAAGGGTCGGTCTCTGACTCATGTGAACCTCCTTGGATCGGGAGAAATTGCATTTGGCGCCCACCACTATAGCACCGAAAGGGGGGTGGGGAGCACGCTCAAGAAGAGCCTTCCTCGGTAGGCCATAAGGCCGGCGCACCGAGGTGGTAAAGGAGAAACGATTTGGCGGCGCATACCGGATAGAACGCCAGCTCGCCCTGGTCTAAACTGTGCGTCTGGCGCTTTCGATTAGCTGCCACTGAGGAATGCCGTGGCCGAACCGGCTCGAAAAACATCGGCGGCTCACCCCGTCGAGGAACGCATCGCCGCGCTGGATTGGGCGGCGGCGAGGACTTCCCTTTCCGAGCGCGGTTATGCCCTAACGGCGCCGATTCTTGCGCCCGAGGAATGCGCCTCGCTCGCGGCGATGTACGCCGAGGCAACCCGGTTCCGCAGCCAAATCGTGATGGAGCGCTACCGTTTCGGCGTCGGAGATTACAAATACTTTGGCGATCCGCTGCCGGAAATCGTCTCCTCGCTCCGAACCAGCGCTTATCCGCATCTCGCCAAACTCGCCAACCAGTGGGCGGAAAATCTCGGAGACCAGAGCCCAGGTTTTCCCGCTGAGCATAAGGCGTTTTTGAAGATTTGTCACAAAGCTGGGCAGATCAAGCCCACGCCGTTGCTGCTGCACTACGAAGCGGGCGGATACAACTGCCTGCATCAGGATATTTACGGCGAAGTCGCTTTTCCGTTGCAGATGGTTTTCTTGCTTGGGCAGCCAGGCCGCGACTGGGAAGGCGGGGAGTTTCTTCTGGTGGAACAGCAACCACGGGCGCAATCCAAAGCCGAAGTGGTGCATGCCGATCAAGGGCAAGCGATTGTCTTCACGACGCGCTACCGCCCGGTGCGCGGCGCGCGCGGCTATTATCGTGTAAGCATGAAGCACGGAGTCAGCCGCGTGCATCGCGGCACGCGTTACACGCTGGGAATCATTTTTCACGATGCGAAATAATGGGCTCGGACCGCGGCGCTTATCCCAAGAATCTGAGGCAGAAAAGGCGACCCCTCCGCCACCGGCCGCGGGGGAACGACGGCCCGCGAGTCGGGATGACGATCCGGGTGACCGCAGGGTAGGTCCGGAATCCTATTCGTGGCCACTGGCCAACTCGCGAACAATAGCGCCAACGAAATTCTTGGCATCGCCAAAGAGCATAAGCGTTTTGTCCATGTAATAGAGCGGGTTTTCAATTCCCGCGAAGCCGGCGCCCATGCTGCGCTTGATCACCATCACCGTGCGCGCCTTGTCCACGTCGAGGATGGGCATGCCAAAAATCGGGCTGGAGTGATCCGTGCGTGCGGCGGGATTCGTGACGTCGTTTGCGCCAATGACCAGTGCGACGTCGGTCTGCGGGAACTCACCGTTGATCTCATCCATATCGAGAAGTTTGTCGTAGGGAATGTCGGCTTCGGCAAGCAGCACGTTCATATGGCCCGGCATGCGTCCGGCCACGGGATGGATCCCGAATTTCACATCAATGCCGCGTTTGGTGAGCGCGTCGTAAAGTTCGCGCACTTTGTGTTGCGCCTGGGCCACGGCCATGCCGTATCCGGGAACAACGACGACTTTGTTGGCGGCCGCAAGAATCGCAGCGGCTTCTTCGGGCGTGGCGCTGCGCACGCTGCGCGCCTGCTCCGCGCCGCCCGCGGCGCCGGAAGCTTGCTCCTGACCGAAGGCGCCGAAGAGCACATTGGCGAAGGAGCGGTTCATGGCCTTGGACATGTTGACGGACAGAATGAAGCCCGAAGCCCCGTCGAGCGCGCCGGCAATGATCAGCAGTTTGCTTTGCAAAACGAAACCCATCGCGGCCGCGGAAAGACCAGCATAGGAATTCAGAAGAGAAATGACCGTCGGCATGTCCGCGCCGCCGATGGGGATAATCATCATCACCCCGAAAACGAGCGGTATCGCGACGATTACCGGAAACAGTTGCATTTTCTCGGGATGCATCACCAGCGCCACCGCAACAGCAACAGCCACCGCGAGCAAGCCAAGGTTGACAAAGTTTTGCCCTTTGTAGGTTAACGGTCGCTGCGGAAGGATTTCCTGCAGTTTTCCCGCGGCCATCAAGCTACCCGTGAACGTGAGCGATCCCAAAATAATTTCCATTGAGAGAACGCTCATCATGAACGGCGGCACGTCGGGCGTTCGTAGATAATATTCGGCCGTGCCGACAAGCGTCACGCACAGCGCGCCGAACGCGTGGCTCAGCGCGGTCCGCTGCGGGACCGCCGTCATGGCCACTTCCCCGAGCGGCACGCCGATGATGGAGCCAAGAACGAGCGCGATCGCAATCCATTTGTACTCGACGATCCCGTGGTACATCAGCGTGCCCACAACAGCCAGGAGCATGCCGACTTCGCCCGCGAAGACGCCACGGCGCGCGGTAGCCGGAGAACTAAGCCACTTCAGCGAAAGAATGAAAAGCGCCGTGGCAATTAGGTATGTGGCTTCGATGATATGTTCGGTGGGCACGCCGGTTATTGCTTTCTTGGCCCACTGGCCTTGAACATGCGCAGCATGCGGTCGGTGATGAGGAAACCACCCACGATGTTGCTGGTGGCGGCGACAATGGCGATGGTGCCGAGAACTTTGGCGAGCAGCGCGCGATGCTCGTGAGATTCGCCGGCCAGGATGATCGCTCCGACCACCGCGATGGCATCGAGCGCGTTGGTCAGGGACATCAACGGCGTGTGCAGCAAAGGCGAAACGCGGCGGATCACTTCAAATCCGATAAACGCGGCCAACATGAAAACGTAGAGGCTGGTCAGCAAGTCCAGCTTCATGATTTCGCGACCTCCTTGGACGCCGCCGGCAAGGCCGGAAGCGAAAAGAATTCCCGCACGCGCGCGTTGAAGACTTCGCCATCCTTGGTGAGCAGCGTCTCGCGGACAATTTCGTCTTCCAGGTTCAGTTGCAGCCTGCCGTCCCTGACAAGATGCAGCAGAAACGCGCTGAGGTTTCGCGCATACATCTGGCTGGCGTGGTAAGGCACGCTGCTGGCCAAATTGAATGTTCCGATGATGGTGACGCCGTGTTCCACAACGGTCTCAGCCGCTTTGGTCAGCTCGCAATTCCCGCCGCGCTCGCTGGCGAGGTCCACGATTACGGAACCCGGAGCCATGCTCGCCACCATGTCCTTGGTTACCAGCAGCGGCGGCTTTTTCCCCGGGATGACTGCGGCGGTGATGACCACGACGCTGTCCGCAACGGCTTTTCCGAGAAGCTCGCGCTGGCGCTGGTAAAAAGCTTCGTCCTGCGCGCGTGCATAGCCACGCGAATCCTGCGCGTCTTTCGCCTCGATGGGAAGCTCGACAAACCGCCCACCGAGACTCTGCACCTGTTCCTTGGCGACAGGCCGCAAGTCGTACGCCGAAGCGACCGCGCCGAGTCGCCGCGCCGTGGAAATCGCCTGCAAGCCGGCCACGCCCGCGCCGATAATGAACACTCGTGCGGGAGTGATGGTTCCCGCGGCGGTCGTCAGCATCGGGAAAATGCGCGGCAATTTATCCGCGGCAAGGACCACGGCCTTATAGCCACAAATCGTGGCCATCGAGGAAAGCGCGTCCATGCTTTGCGCGCGCGTGCTGCGCGGCATCAGCTCCACGGACAAGGCAGTCACGCCGCTGGACGCGATTTCCCGAATGGTCTCAATCGAGCCTAGCGGCCGCAAAAATCCGATCAGCACCTGGCCTTTGCGGTACAGCGGAACATCGGCTTTACCCGTTTTGTCATTCGAGCCGTAACACAGCACTTGCACGACGATGTCGGCGGCGCGAAAGACGTCAGCGCGACTCGTCACGATTTTTGCGCCCTTCGCGGCATATTCCCCATCCGGATAGCCCGCACTACTGCCCGCCCCCGCCTCGATCACAACTTCGAATCCCGCTTTTGTGAGATTTGGCACCACCAAAGGCACCAACGCCACGCGGCGCTCATCTGGGAAGCTTTCTCGCGGAACGCCCACAATCATGAAGTTTCCTCCAGGACCAAACCATTCGACTGCTTATGGGAATTGCACACTATCGACGAGACGCACCCAAGCGAGCTCTATCAGAGGTCTGCCCCACTCGGCCAACGCTCTGGAAAGCATACACTCTTCGCCGACGTTTCGCTAAGAGTCGCTGCGGCACAGCACCGCGCAACTCGTCGCCGCATGGAGAAGGATTTACAATTGCGCGCTCTGCGGCACCCGCAGCCTCCCATGCCGGAGTTATACTTGCGTATGCGCTTCCTGTCTCGACTCTCGCATGGCGGCCTCACTGGGCTCTTGCTCGCCGCGGCACTCCTCGCCCAAACCGGCAATTTAGAGAGCGATCTGGCCGCCTGGCGAACCCAACACGCCGCGGAGCTTTTGAAGCCCGATGGCTGGCTTTCACTGGTTGGACTGGAATGGCTGCAACCCGGCGACAATAGTGTTGGCTCCGGCTCCGACAATAAAATCCGCCTCGCGAAAGGACCTGCGCATCTCGCCGTCTTGCATCTCGAGGGAGAAACCGTCACGCTGAATCCGCCTAAGGGCGGATTCCCGCAAGATTTTCTAGTGGCGGGCGCACTCGCAAAGCCGCAATCTCTCCGCGCGGAACCCAACAAAGATAAAGTCGCGCCCCGCATGACTATCGGTGACCTCAACCTGTACGTCATTCGCCGCGAATCCCGCTTCGCTCTGCGCGTCAAGGACGCCCAGTCTCCCTCGATTACTGCATTTCACGGGCTAGAGTGGTATCCGCCGGAGGAAACTTATCGCGTCACCGCCAAGTGGATCCCCTACGTTCCGTTCAAGACCATTACGCTTGCGACTCTCGTCGGCACCAACTACGACCAACCTGTGCCCGGCGCCGCAGAATTCGTGGTGGACGGCAAGGCCCTGCGCCTCGAGCCGGTCCTCGAGGATCCGACGGTGGCCAAGCTTTTCTTTATCCTTCGCGACACCACCAGCGCGACCACCACCTATCCCGCGTGCCGTTTCCTTTATACCGGTTTCCCGACGAACGGTCTCGACAAGCCCGGCGAATTGGTGCTGGATTTCAACCACCTGGAAAATCCTCCCTGTGCCTACACGGGATACGCCACCTGCCCGCTGCCGCCCGCGGGCAATCGGCTGCCGATTGCTCTGCCCGTCGGCGAGCGGCGCTATCACCAGTAAGCAGATTCACACCGCCCAATGCGCGTCAGCTGGAAGCGCACGCCAGGTCGTGAAGCGGTCTGCTGATTCCCGCAATTCTTTGCTGAGAACCCATTGCCCTGGCCGTCGGCGCGAGGCACTTCCTCCTGATCTCTGATCTCGGGTCTCTCCAATCGCTATGTCTTAGACTACGCGCACGTGTTTTGAAAATTGACAGTGGCTATCGGAAAATAGTGATGTAGACATCAAACATGGACTCCGCAAACTCCAAATTGGAGGGCTCCAACCACGACTCCCCGGCTCGCGAAAGGCTCATTGCCTTGCGGCTGGCGCTTCTTCGCGTGCACAAGAAGTTATTGGAGATGGAACGCCGAAACTACGAGCGCGATCACGGGCACGTCAACGCCGGCGAATTATTCCGTCTGGTGGTGGACCATTCGCAATTCGCCTGGCTGCATAACATTTCGGAATTTGTGGTACGCATCGACGAATCTCTTGCCGCAGAAGAGCCGATCACTCCGGAGTACACCAAAATAGCATTTTCCCTGGCGCGAAAGATGTTCGTTCCGACAGAATCCGGCGACGGGTTCCAGAAGAAGTATTTCGACGCCATCCAGAACGACCCGGCCGTGGTCATCGAGCATGCAGAGTTGGCCCGCCTCTTCCACAACGAGCCGCCGGACTCCTCGGGCGCCTAGCCGTTGGCGAATTGCTGATAGAATTTTGCCCTCCGGAGGATCCTGGCGGGAAGCGAGAAACCCACCGGAGGCGAGGTGCGTGTGGAGCTGAACCTGGACGAGGTAGTTGTCACCCACAATGAAGAGGCCCACCGCTTCGAGGCCACTGTGGATGGGCTTCGCTCTCTTATTACTTATCGCCGATTCCCGGATGGCGTCGTGTTGCAGCACACCGAAGTGCCACCGCCGCTCCAAGGCAAGGGATTGGCCGCCAAGCTCACGCGCAGTGCGCTGGACTTCGCCCGCGCCAATCATCTTCGTGTGGTTCCTTTGTGTCCCTATGTTTCGAGCTTCCTGCGGCGGAATCGTGAATACCAGGACTTGCTTTCAGCGAATGATCTTCGGCAGATTTTGTCCCGCGGAAAGTGAATTCGCATGGCCTCGCCCTTTCCTTCGCCAGGGACGGCTCGCAAAGCATCACAGCAGAGAATCACCATTCGCCGCATCCGCCGCCCGGAACTCCCCGTAGATACCGTCGCCCTATCGCGCTTCCTGATCGGCAAAGTCGTGGTGCACGATTTGCCTGCCGGACGCGTCAGCGGGCGCATCGTTGAGACCGAAGCTTATCCTCCGGGCGATCCCGCCGGACATCATTTTCGAGGGCCCACGCCGCGAATCCGTTCGATGTATCTTGCCCCCGGCCACGCCTATGTTTTCTTCAACTACGGCGCCCATTTCATGCTCAACGTGGTGAGCGAGCGGCCGGAAACCGCCGCAGCTATTTTGATTCGCGCGCTCGAGCCGCTTGAAGGAATCGAAATCATGCAGCGGCATCGCAAAACCACGGAGCTCCTGGACCTCACGCGCGGGCCGGGGCGTCTCGCAAAAGCCCTGCAGATCGATCGCCGCCACGACGGAGTCGATCTCTGCGCGGAGGAAAAACTCTGGCTTGGCGCGATCGACCACCCCGTGGGCCGCATCGGCAAGAGCGTGCGCATCGGCATCACGCGCGCGGCCGACAAACTGCTTCGCTTTTTTGAGCGCAGCAATCCCTTCGTGAGCGGCCCCAGGCGGCTGCTTCAACCGTCGCCAAAGCAACCTAAGCGCCGGCGCGCCGCGTGATCCCAGCATGATCCCGAAATAACCGGAAATTATCCCGAAATAAGTTCGATTTTTTGGGGCGTTTCATTCATGATAGCATTGTTGAGGATCTCACTCGCAATGGCAACCCATTTCGTGCCAGAATAATCCCGGCGAGCGCCTTGGCCGCGGCGCTTCAAATTCTAATCTCGACGATCCAGCCCCGTCCAAGACGCCACCGCGCTCTCTGGGATATCCGGCTGGCCGAATGCACGTGCCCGCATTCAGCGGAGGCAAGAACTCTCCGACTTGAGGTGCAATGATGAGCTTTTCCTGGAAACAATACGAAGGCCAGGTCATCAACAATACGTTTCCTTTGCAGCGGTATCTTGGCGGCTCGAGCGAATCCGCCGTTTTTCTTACGCAACTTGCCGGCCCGCAATCTTCCAAAGCGGTGCTCAAGCTGATTCCTGAAGGCGCATCGGTCGATCTGCAACTTTCCCTTTGGCGCCGCGCTTCGAAACTCACGCATCCCAATTTGCTGCAGTTGTACCAGGGCGGCCGCTGCCGCCTGGCCGACATGGACCTGCTTTACGTGGTCATGGAACACGCCGAAGAAAATCTTTCCGAGATCCTCCCGCAACGGGCGCTCACGCCGTCGGAAGCCCGCGACATGCTCGGCCTGGTGCTGGACGCCCTAAGCAACTTGCACGCTCAGGGACTGGTTCATTCGCATTTGAAGCCTTCAAACATTCTGGCCACCAGCGATCAAGTCAAACTCTCGACCGACCGGCTCTTCCCTGCCGGTGAAACCCGCAAGTCCGCCGCCAAGCTCACACCGTACGACGCCCCGGAATCCGCGAATCAGGCGCTTACCGCCGCGAGCGACGTGTGGTCGCTGGGCGTCATCTTGATTGAGGTGCTGACGCAACGCGGTCCCGGCGCGCAACCAGGAGGCGCTTCCCTTCCCTCGGTACCGGAATCTCTTCCGCAGCCGTTTCGGCAGATCGCGCAGCACGCGCTCGAACGGGATCCCCGGCTTCGCTGGAGCATCGCCCAGATCACAGCCAGCCTGAAACCTCGTGCTGCGGCCGCGGCGCAAAGCGCGTCGCCCTTGTCCGTGCCGTTGTCGCCTGTTCCTGCCGTTCCGGCTGCAAAGCTGCAGGCGCCGAAACCGGCGCCGGTCATCCCGTCTCCGCCACCGCTTTGGCGCCCTGCGGCAAAAGCTTCGAAGCCCGCGCCGCTCATGCCGCCGAGCCTGCCGCCGCTCACAAAGGAACCATCGTTCGGGTCTTTAAAAGTGGGCGGCGCGAGGCAAGACATTGTCCTGCCTAGCTACGTCGTTCCGCTGGCGGTTGCCGTCTTAGTCGTTTTCGCCATCATCGCGCTGCCCAAAATCCTCGGCCGGCGCGCGGAGTCCTCCTCTGCCTCGACAAGCGCCGCCTCCCGCGCCATTGCGCCGGGGCCGGAAGCGCCAGCGGCAAATCCGGGAGTTTCTCGCAGCGCAAAACTCGGTTCATCTGCCGCTAGCAAGGATTCGCCAAAGATCGCCGCCGCGAAACCACCGGCAAAAGACGCTTCCCCGCCGCCGGCTGCCTCTCCCTCTCCCGCCTCTCTCCGCACCGAGGCGAAAACCGAGGCGGACGCGCCGAGCAGTTCGGCAGCCCACTCCGGCACCACTGCCGGCCATGGCGAAGTGCTGGAGCAGTTTTTGCCCGATGTTCCCGACAAAGCACTCGCGACGATTACCGGCAAAGTGCGCCTTACCGTGTTCGCTCAGGTTGACGCCGCCGGCAATGTTTCCGACGCTTCATTCGAGGATCCTGGTCCGAGCAAGTATTTCGCGGACGCCGCGCTGAAAGCCGTTCGCCGTTGGGAATTCGCCTCGCCCGAAGTCGGTGGCCGCAGCGTTCCCAGCCAATGGCAGGTCCGCTTCGAGTTCTCACCGGCCGGCATCAAAGCCTTCCCCAAGCAATCCTCGCCGTAGTGCGCCAGCTTTCGGCGTGTTTCGTTGTGTTTTCCGCCGCGGTGGCACGACAGATCGTGCCCCTCCGGCAGGTAGAGGGCCCCAAACAGTCGGCCTTTCGCAGCGGGAAAGAAACGGAGAGGTCGCTCGGCTCGCTGCCCGTCAGCTGCAGAGGCGGCAGCAGGGTATCGTCGTTGGATGCTCGAATGTCCCCTTGCAAACCTGCGGCGGTCCATCTACGCTAATCGCAGCAAGAAAATAAAGGTTTAAGATGCGGCCCGCTCCCCGACAAGCGCCGGGATAGGCACCAGGCGACCCCTACAAGGAGAGAAACACGGGTCTCGAGACCCGCCACTACAAGGAGCAGACGAGGAAACATACTTCATGCCCAACATTTCCCCTGACCTCCTCGCCCTGGGATTCATCTGGTACGTGGTTTTCCTGTTTTCCACGACGTGCCACGAAGCCGCGCACGCGCTGGCTGCCAAGATTGGCGGCGACGAAACAGCCTTCCTCGGCGGGCAGGTGACGCTCAATCCCGTGCCGCACATCCAGCGCGAACCCTGGGGCATGGTGATCATTCCCATCCTGATGCTCGTCCTGACCCACTCCGTCATCGGCTGGGCCAGCGCGCCTTACGATCCGCATTGGGAGCGGCGCCATCCCCATCGGGCCGCGTGGATGGCCCTGGCGGGTCCGGCCACGAACTACACGCTGATGGTTATCGCCGCGATTGTTTTGCGTGTCGGCTGGCATCAGGGATGGCTGCACCAGGGTTCCTTCGCGGAAAATCTGATTGGGGCGATGTTCTCGCTTAATCTTTTGCTGGGCACGTTCAATCTGCTTCCGGTGACGCCGCTGGACGGCAGCACCGCAATCATGTTGTTTATGAGCGAGACGCGGGCGCAGCGCTACCTGGATTGGCTGCGCGGCAATTCCTACGGCGTCCTCGGATTAGTGGCGGCGTTGTTCGCGTTTCCGTATGTGTATGCACCGATTGACTCCTTTGCCCGACAGCTTCTCCTGTGGAGCCACTTCTGAGGCCTGAAACAGCGTTTCCCGTCCTGGCTCCGCGCGCGGCACCAAATTTCAACGCTCCCGAGAGAGGCGTCCCGTCGCCGCATGCAGATGTGCTATGCTATTGCTCCCCGTTTCGCCAACCGAAGTCAAGCAAAAGGAGAACGCAAGAGATGAGCAACAGATCCCTGATAGGGACGCTCGTCGCGCTGCTTCTGATGTCCGGGGCAGCGGCGGCGTCCGCACAGGAAGTGACCCAGGCGGAAAAGGACCGCGCACTGCAATACCTGGAATCGACAAAGAAAAATGTTCTGGAAGCGACCAAAGGCCTGTCCGAGGAGCAGTGGAACTTCAAACCGGCGCCGGATCGCTGGTCCGTGGCGCAAGTGATCGAACACATCGCGGCGGCGGAGGGTTTTCTCCTGGACTTCACCAAGGAAAAAGTCATGGGCGGGCCGGCGGGGGAACCCGGGCGGGACGTCAAGAAGACTGACCAGGCGGTTTTGACGATGGTTCCGGACCGCACACACAAAGCGCAGGCGCCGGAGCCGCTGGTGCCCAACAACCGTTTTGGTTCGTCGGATGGCTCGGTCAAGCATTTCATCGAGAGCCGGTCGGCGACAGAGGATTTTTTGAAGAGCACCGCTGGACTGCGCGATCACGTAACGGATAGTCCGTTGGGCAAGCTAGACGGATACGAATTTGTCCTGTTCATCGCGGCGCACAGCGAGCGCCACACCAAGCAGATCAACGAAGTAAAGGCGGACCCGAATTTCCCGAAGAAGTAAGGCGGGGGAAAGAACTCCATGCGCCGCGCAAAGCTTTCCGGTTGCGCGGCGCATTCGCGTTTAGCAGGAAAACTAGAACTCGACGAAGCGGTTTCTCCGCATAAAAACAGGCATATGCCTTGAGTGTGGGCAGCTGAGCACGGACGAAGACCGCGAGTGGCACGTCATGCCTCGCATGCGGGCCGGGAGTATCTTTTCGCCAACCCCGGGGCGCCCAAATCGGGCCAATCTTTTGAACGGAGGAACCTTATGAGGAAGACTGTCGTGGCGAAATCGCTTGTGGTCTTTCTGTCAATCGCTGCGCCCGCGATGGCGGCTTTCAGCCAGGAGAGAAAGGAAAGCAGCGAGGCGCACAAGATCGTGCGCTTCGGCGATCTGAAATGGACACCGATAATTAAGGGATGCGATCTCGCACCTGTCGCGGGAGACATGAATGCAGAAGCCGCGCCCTTCGTTCTGCGGATACGGTGCGCCGATGGGTCCAAGATTCCCGCGCATTGGCATCCCACGGACGAGAACGTGACGGTGCTGAAAGGAACTTTTCTTGTCGGAATGGGAGAGAGCTTTGACGAAAGCAAACTGCAAACGATGAATGTGGGAAGTTTTTTGATGGTACCCAAGGAGATGCGGCACTTTGCCATGAGCAAGGGCGAGACCATCGTCCAGGTCCATGCCATGGGGCCGTTCAAAGTAAACTGGGTGAACCCGTCGGAAGTGGACCCGCCGGACGCGCCGGCGGCGGCAAAGCCGAAGTCCTAGCGAACCAGGCTGCAAGTTTCTAAAGCTCGAAGCCTGAAACAACGCGACAGGAGAAATGGAACGAAGCAGCCGCAGGGCTCGCGGACTGCCCTGCGCCATACCAGCAAATGAGTGTGTTAGAATTTTTCCTGCGGACGCGCGAACGCGCGCGACCGCCGGAGCGTGGAACTTCGGGCTCTGTGCAACGAGGTCCCGCGAACCCCGCCAGGCCCGGAAGGGAGCAACGGTACCGGGTTTACCTCGGGTGCCGCAGATGACCCGAAGTTCCTCTCGCCGCAAAAGGTTTTCCGTCGTAGGGTTCTAAGTTGTAAGTAAAGAATGGAAAGCCAAAACTTAGAGCTAAGAACTTCACAATGAGCTACCAAGTCATAGCCCGCAAGTGGCGGCCGCAGACGTTCCGCGACCTCGTCGGGCAGCAGCACGTTACGGAAACGCTGAAAAACGCCATCCTAAACAACCGCGTGGCGCACGCATACATTTTTTCCGGGGCGCGCGGCGTGGGAAAAACGACGGCTGCCAGAATCTTGGCCAAGGCGCTGAATTGCGTGAAAGGGCCGACGCCGGAGCCTTGCGGCGTGTGCGATTCGTGCAGGGAAATTGCGGCGGGCACTTCGCTCGACGTCATCGAAATCGATGCGGCTTCGAACCGCGGCATCGATCAGATCCGCGAGCTGCGTGAAATGGTGCGTTATGTGCCGGCGGCTTCGCGAACCAAAGTCGTGATTCTCGACGAAGCGCACATGCTGACGGGCGAAGCCTCGAACGCGCTGCTGAAAACCCTGGAAGAACCTCCGGACCGCGTGGTCTTTGTGATGGCCACGACGGAACCGGAAAACCTGGAAGACACCATCCGTTCCCGGTCCCAGCATTTTCATTTTCGCGCGCTGACGTTTGCGGAAATCACCAAGCGGCTGGACGAAATCGCGCAGAAGGAAGAATTGAAGATCGAGCCGGGTGCGATGGCGGTAATCGCGCGCATGGCGGAAGGCAGCTTGCGCGACGCGCTGTCACTTTTGGAGCAGGCGCGTGCGTATTGCGGAGACATCATTCCCGACGACCAGGTGCGCGCACTGTTGGGCGTAGTGCCGGAAGACGCACTGGAAGAACTGGTCGGCGCAGTTGCTGCGGGCTCCGCGGACCGCGCCCTCGGATTAGTGCACACGTTTCAAAAAGAAGGGCGCAATCTGCAGCACTTCTGCCGCGAAGCCATCCGGCACATGCGCAATCTGCTGATTGCGCGCGTGTGCGGAGCGGACTCGGAGTTGATTGCCGCGACGCCGGACCAGCGGCCGGCCATCGCCAAGGCCGCGGCCTTGTTCAGCGAAGAAGACCTGACTCGATTTTTTCAGATTCTGCTGCAAACGGATGACGATTTACGCCGGAAGCCCGATCCACGCGTGCATCTCGAAATGGGCTTGCTCCGGCTGATTAATGCTTCGCGACTTGCGCCCCTGGAAGAGCTTTTGGCGGAGCTGAAAAGCGGCGCTCCGGGCGGCACAAGCAGTGGAACGGCACGGGCAGCGTCAAGCACTTTGCGACAAACGGCGCCGCCGCCGAAAGTGCTGACACAAACCTTCGCACCCGCAGCATCGGCGCATCCGGAGGCAAGTCAGCGGTTCGCTTCTCCCTCGGAAGCCGGGGATGCGACAACCGCTACGACTCCCGGAGTCAAAGCGCCGAATGACAGCAAAGAAACGATTCGCGTCAGCGGCATTTCCCATGAACAAGTGGCGGAGATCAAGAGCGCCATCCAGGCGGAGCAAAAATTTCTGGGCGAACTCGTGGAGCACAGCAGCGGCTGGGAACTGGAAGGCGCGGAGCTGCGGATTTATTTTTCTCCGGAGAAGCGGCCGTTTGCGGAGATGATCGAAGGGCGCGAGCCGCTCGAAAGGATCCGTGCCGTTTCCAGCAACGTGCTGGGCCGCGCCGTGCGAGTCTGTGCTAGACTTGATTCTGTCGCCGCAGCGGCGGCGGCGTCCGGCAGTCAGGAATTGCGCGCGCAGTTCGAGCGCGACCCGCTGGTGCGGTCGATGCTCGAGCGGTTCGGTGGTAAAATCACAGAAGTGCGATCGCGGCAACAAGAAAAGTGACGTGCGGCAAGAAGGATTGCTTATGGAAGTGGGCGCCATCCAACAAATGCTTTCGCGATTGGGCAAGCTGCAGGAAGATTGGCAGCGGCAAGTCAATTCCGTGACCGTGGAAGCGTCCGCGGGTGCCGGGATGGTTACGGTGAAGATGAACGGTCAGAAACAGATTGTGTACGTGCGCATCGAGCAGGAAGTTTTCGCGAGCAAAGATCAGGAGATGCTCCAGGATTTGATTCGCGCCGCGGTCAACGAGGCTTCGCGGCGCGTTGATGAAGAACTCGCCAACCAGATGAAGGGCCTTGCCGGCGGCATTCCGGGAATCGCAGGCCTGAAAATCCCGGGCCTGTTCTAAAATGATCGGTCTTCCGCCCTCCGTCGTAAGTCCAAGCTAACCGTCCTTCGTAGCGTATTTCTTGCGGGTTTCCTTTGTGGATCGAGACACGCCTGTACCGTGAGAAGAACGCCTATCCTGCTATTTCACGAATTCGCCGTTCCGCACTTCATATGCGACGTGAAACGGTTTTCGCGCCGTGCGGGATTCCCAGTGTTCTTGCGCGATGATGCGGTTTGCCTGCGCGAGGCGTTCGGAAGGCAGCGGGTGCGAGCGGAAATATCCGCTTAAACTCTGGATGGCGAGCTGGGAGAGTTCTTCATCCGGGCTTTTTGCGTGGATCACATACTCGTCGCACAGTTTCGCGAAGCGCTCAAAGAGATCCGCCGCGCCATAGGGGGAGTAGCCGGACTGCACGGCGAGATACATGCCTTCGCGGTCGGCTTCGAACTCCTCGTCTTTGTGGTAGCCGGCCTGCCAGAAATCCAGCGGAATCTCGACGAGCGCTCCGACCACATCGAGATCGAGCTTTCTCAGTTGCGCTTCGACCTGGACGCGCTCGACGCAGTGATAGTGGTCGATGTGCTCAACCTCATGGGCCAGCACGCTGGCGAGTTCGTCCTCGTTGGTCATCAAATCAAGCATGCCTTCGCCGATATACACGGGTCCGCCGGGAAGCGAGAAGGCGTTCAGCATGTTGTGGTCGTGCAGAACGGTGAACGTGTACGGCAGATGCCGACGAGCGTGAAGCGCGATGTTGGCCCCGACGCGGCGGACGTATTTCTCGAGCCCTTGCTCCTCGGCGGTGAGCGGACGCGTCTCGCTGGCGTAGCGGGAAGCGAACTCGCGCCCGATCGCGACTTCCTGCTCGTCGGACAGCCGCGTGAGATGCATGGGCAAGCGCGAAAGATCACGTTGCGCGTCGGCAGCCATGTTCAAGATCGCGTTCGGTGAGACCGGAATTGATTTCGCGCGGCGCTGGCTCCAGTAGAGACCGGCCAGCGCAAAACCGAAAACCAGAAAGAAAACGACGAAAGCTACGGAGCGCTTCATAAGTATTGCCGAATGGTGTCACCATAGCGGGTGTAGAGAAAAGAAACGAACGTCAGCGCAATGCCGACGACGATGAGCGTGATGTATTTGTCTCGTATCTGCAAGCCCCAGAAGTCGAGCGCGGCGATTTTCCCGACGCACACCAAGAGCAACCCCAGGCCGGTGCGGCGGAAGCTTGTCTCTTTAACCGCAAACGCGAGCATAAAAACCAGCACCGCTTCGATCCCCCACGAGACCGTGATCAAGCCGGTTTTCATTTTCAGAGCGAGCATGAAGGTCACCAAAAGAACGGGAACAAAGAAGACTAATTGTTCGGGTCGGCGCATCGCTGCGTGCACGAGCCGTGTCAGCCGGCTACCATTGAGCCCAAGCTGGAAACGGCCGCGCAACCGGAAGGCAAAGGCCAAGCTCGCTAGCAGCATGGCCGAGGCCGCGCTCACCGCCAGATAGTTGCCCTTCCAATCGCTCTCGCCAAAATAGCTTGCGCCAAACAAGTTATGTGCCATGCCGCGTGAGAACACCATGAGCGTGAGCAGCATGCCCTGCTGCAGGAAGAGCGGCTTATCCAGGGCGAGCGCAGCACCGAGCAAGGCAAACACCAGGGCCGCCCAGGAAACGACGACCCACTCGATGGGAAACTGAAAGTAAAAGAGCGCGACGATCGTCGCCGTCCCCAGGTAGGCGACGAGCGTGTCAAAGTGCAAGCGGCGGTCGCGCGCAACGTTTTCCTCTTTTTGCGGCAATTGCGCGTACACGAAATACAGAATCAGGGCCAGCGGAAGAATCGTGTACATGCGCGGCCCCCAAAATTCGCCGGGTTCGCCCGCGGTGAGGTTCGCGAAGAAGATGCGCGCGAACGCGGCAAGCAAGGCGACATACGCTTGATACCGGAACTGGGCAATCTTGCGGAGAATGCCGTATTCGAAAAGGACCAGGCCGAACACCGCCCAGCCCACGGCGATGCTGAGCGGCTGCAATTCGTACCAAAGCAGCAGCGAGACGATGACCGAAGCGGCCCAGGAATAAACATGGTGCAGGTCGAGCTGACGCCACTCGTCGGGCATGCGGATCAGCCGCGAGAGCGCGTAGAAAATCACTGCGACGACCGCGAGCGAAAGCAGGCGCACGCTGAAGCCATGCCAGGACAGAGTGAAGTAGAGATTCACGCTCACCGCACGCACCAAGGTGATCGCTGCGAGAGCGTGCGACTGCCAGGGCAATTCTTGCAATTTCAGCCGCTGATCCGCGATTGCCAGAACCAGCGCGAAAGCCGCCCAAATCGGAGCGAGCCAGCCGTTCGGGTATTCGTACCACGCCAGAAACGCGAGGAGCCCGGTCGCCGCAAAGGAGTGAAAGAGAGCTACCACGCGCTTGTAATGCTCGGAGGGCGCGGCCTGGCGCGAGAGAAAATACAATCCAGCGGCGACAAGCGAAATCGTCAAGACACGCAGCGAAATGGGGCCCCAGAACCTCTGTGCGAAGCTGTAATTGTAGAAGTAGGCGCGCAGGAGCGCGCACACGCCGACGATGTTGGCCTGCCAGGCAAGCTGCGGATAGCGGATCGCGCGGTAGGAAAGGGTGAGAGTGACCGCGACAACGATCCAGCCGAAGGCGATCCAGGGAGAACCTAGTGCCTCCTCGAGAACCCACATCATCATGCCAGCGCCGGCCCAGGAGTAAGCAACCCGGGAGATGCCGAGATGGTGCGGATTGGCGACCCCGACGCGCTTCGCCAGCCAGTAAAGCCCAGCGACAACCGGCAAGGCGCCCAGTGCATGAACGGGAATGGTGCGCCACGCGTGCACCTTGGTCGCATCGGCGGTGAGCGCGGTGTAAATCGCCAGGCCGCCAAGGATGTGCGAATGCCAGCCGATGGCGTGATGCGTCAAGGCGCGCGCGGCCTCGGACAAAATCACCGCGAAGGCGATGAAAACGAGCGGCTGCCAAAGTTCGGGAACTTCGAACCAGATCAAAAGTGCGATGAGGGCAGAGCCCGCCGCCGCAAAGAAACCACGGAGGGGGCGCTGCGCAAGATCGTCTCGCTGGGCTGCGAGCCTGGCCGTCAGATAAAACATGGCGCCGAGAATCGGCAGAGTCAGCAAGCGCATGCGCACATGCGCGTGTGGAGCTTCGAGATGCAGGTTGACCGCCGCTGCGCGGAGGAATGCGAGGAGGCCAAGCAGCGCGTATTGCACCTGGAGATGGCGAGATTCGAGCGCTTTTCCCATCGCAGCCAGGGCCAGCATGAGCGCGGCGAACGCCATCGCGGTCCAATCTTGGGTGAAGAGCGCCCAAGCCGCCGCGCCTCCGGCAAACGCACCGAAATAGGAATGGACCGTCAGAAGCGGCCGATCGGGCGAACTCTCAAAGAATTCCCTCCAGCGTGTGCCGATGGCAAGGTCGTTGAGGTAAAACACCATGGCGCAGAAAGCGAAGAGGGTCCCGGCGGCAGGCTCCAGCCCTTCGCCATGGCTCCGCAGATTCACCAAGTCGCGGAAGTCGAATCCGATGAGCCGAATGCCAACGAGAAGTCCGGTAAGCAGCCCCAGCCGGCGGAAGACTACTTCCTGCACCATTGCGCCGGCAATCAAGAAAACTTCCGTGCCGACCAGCCAGAGAATTGCGATGTGGTTATCGGTATAGTGCGACGGAACCGCAGCAAGCATGAGCGCTGCGCCGGCCACCGTGAGCACGACGAAGGCTTCACGGCGGCGCTTCGTTGCAGGAAGCTGCGCGGAAATAAATTCGACAGCTCCAACGGCAAACAACGCGATATAGGCGAGTGTCGGATCGACCGACTGAAACTTCAGGCAGCCGAGCAGCAACATCATGTTCAGAACCGCCGCGGCGGTTGAAACGTGCTCCTCGAAGTCGCTCTTGACCGACCGCTTGACGTGGGAGAAACGGAAAATGAGCCAATAAAGGAACAAAATGGCCAAGCTCGAGTGATACTCGGGAAAGGCATGGCCCCGCGCGCCGTTGGGGCCGAGAAGGTGATAGAGCCAGTAAAGATGCGTGAGATAGGTCGAGAGAATGCCGAAAACTTCCAGCTCAAACCAGCCCATCCTCAGGACAATGGACACCAGGCCAATCGCCAGAAACACACCGGCGGAAAGGCTGTAGACATTGTTCTGACTGAGCGCCACGGTGAAATAGCCCAGCAGAAAAGCCAGACCGGTGACGAATTGCGAGCGATACCGCAGCGTGTGCAGCGCCATGGCCACGGCGACGATTAGCATCAGCACGCAATCCAAGGTGAGCCATTGGAGATCCTTCGGGAAGACCCGCATGGCTTCGACGTAATAAATGGCGTAGCTCGTGAAGAAGAGCAGAGCCCAGCCGCCGCCGATACCGCCTCTTCCGATCAACCGATACTGCTCGCGCTCCTCGAGGGCGATGCCACCGATGAGCAGGAACAATGCCGTGAAATAAGAAATGCCAGCCTTGCCGAGCGGGCCAAGCGTGCCCAATTCATGAATGCCGAAAAGAGCGACGCCAACGACGAGGATGATGATTCCGAGTTTGTAGAGCCAGTGGGTGCCGAGCGTCTGCTCGATGGAGGACACGGCCTTCAGGCGTTGCTGAAGCGTCGGCCTCGGAGCAGAGCTCTTAGGCGCTCGAACGTTAAAAGCCGAGACCGGCAAGGGAGTGGAGATTCGCGCCGCGAGAGTTGACGACATTTCTCCTTCGCGGTGCGGCAGGGCCGGTGGCACAGACCGAGCCGCTGGTGGCGACGGCGGAGACTGAACCGGTGCCGCAGGCGGTCTGCTCGCGGGAGGCGGCGCAACGGGAGCCGCCGGTTTCACATCTGCGGGAGTTCTCGCTGCGGCGGGCAACGCTGGCTCCGGCACGCGAGGTGCGGGACACGCTGGCGGCATAGGCGCCTTTTGAGGAGGTTGCGCCGCGGGAGCAGGCAGCTCGACCCGTGACGGTAGTACAGATACCTCCTTGGCGGGAGCCGGCGCCAGAGGCGTTAGCCGCTCGAGCGGTTTCTCTCCTGGCACAGTTGGCGCGGGCGGTAGGGCGAGCACGGACGGAATCTGCTTCTTTAGCTCGGCGATTTCCCGCCGTAAATTTGCGGCCTCGCTGGATTGCGCTCTGCGAGCGTTGTCGAAGTCCTCGCGCAGCTTCCTGTATTTCCTCAGCAAGTACAGCGTTAGAAAAGGAGCAATGACCGCGAGGATGACGAAAAGGACGATGATCAGCTCAACAAAGGGCATTCCGGCGTCCTTGGAGTGTCTGATCCTTTCTTTCTTCCCATGTTAGAACGCGGCTGGCCGCAAATCTTGCAATTTGTTCATTTGCAAGACCTTCCAGTAAATGGGAGGCAAATAAGCTCCTAAAAACAAAGAAATTAGAAGGATGGCAGCCGTGTCGTGGCAAGATACCGGAGATGCTGGTCCGGCAAGCGATCGACGCGCGCGATGCCGATGCGATCTGGGCAATTCTGGAGCCTGTGATTCGCGCGGGCGGGACTTATCCGCTGCCGCGAAACATGGATCGAGAAAGAGCACTGGCCTACTGGTTTTCGCCGGGCCACGAAGTCTTTGTCGCGGAAGACCACAGCGAAATCGTCGGCACGTACTTCCTGCAAGCCAATCAAAGGGGAGGCGGCGCGCACGTGGCGAATTGCGGCTACATGACCGCGCCTTCCGCGACGGGCCGCGGCGTAGCTCGTCAGATGTGCGCGCACTCGCTCGAACGCGCGCGGCAGCGCGGTTTCCGTGCCATGCAATTTAATTTTGTGGTCAGCAGCAACGAGCGCGCCGTCCGGCTGTGGCTGAAGTCCGGGTTCGAAATCGTGGGCCGCCTTCCCAAGGCCTTTGAGCATCCAACGGTCGGCTTGGTCGATGCCTACGTCATGTACCGCCAACTCTAAGCGGTTTGCGCTCTCACGCGCGCCTGTGCTACACATGCTGCATGCCAGATTTTGCCGCTCCGGTGGAACGACTCATCGATGAATTGAAGCACCTTCCCGGCATCGGCCAGAAGACCGCGCAGCGGCTGGCGTTTTTTCTGCTGCGTGCCGCCCCGGAAGACGCCTTGGCGCTCGCCAACGCTATTCGCGACGCCAAGGAGAAAATTCGCGAGTGCTCGACGTGCCACAACATCACGGACGACGACCCTTGCCTTTACTGCGCCGGTCCCACGCGCAACAAGAAAACCATTTGCGTGGTCGAAGAAGCGCACAACATCCTGGCCATCGAAAAGACGCGCACCTATAACGGCATGTATCATGTCCTGGGCGGTTCCCTTTCGCCCCTTTCCGGGCGCGGCCCGGACCAGCTTCATATTAAGTCGCTGATCGAGCGGCTGAAGGGCGGGACGGTCGAGGAGATCATCATCGCCACGAACCCCACCGCGGAAGGTGAAGCGACCGCCGTTTATCTCTCAAAGCTGCTCAAGCCTCTGGGTGTCCGCGTTACCCGCATCGGCGTCGGCATCCCGGTGGGCGCCGACCTGGAGTACGCCGACGAAGTCACTATGTTGAAGGCGATGGAGGGCCGCCGCGACCTTTAGCAGATTGTTCCACCTCGTCACAAATCCAGAAATCTAGCCAAAACGAATTTCCTTTGTTCATCACATTTCAGTTTTCGGACAAAGCCGGTGTTCCGAGGAAGACCGCCACGCGGACGGCGAGAGCGTCTCCCACCGCTCCGACGCGCCGTTAAACGGCTACCACGTTCAGGTGGGTGAAGCCATTGCCGCCGCTTCCAAAGCGCATGCCCGACGAGATCAGGATTCACTACCGCAGTTTCAGCAGATCGGAAAGCAATCTTGCGGCTTTTCTGATGGCCACGCCTCTCTTCGTGGAAAAGGCCCAACCTCCTTTTCCGAGTTGCGTCTCGTCGCCCGGCATCTGGACGGGAGGGAGTCACCATTACGCACCGCTCATTCAGCAAGGACGATTGGGGAGAAACTCTTAGTACTCTCAGAACGCTCTAGAAAATTCCGCAATTTAGGTATAGAGTGCCGCTTGAACGCGGATGGCCCCACACCCGCGACTTGGCAGCCCGTAAGCGGCTGCCCGGAGGTGCGCGGCATGCCGAGCCTGGCGCACTACATGGCACAGTACGATCACGAGCACGAGTCCGCTTCAAACAAGCTCCTGCATGCCATCGGTATCCCCATGATTTTTGCGGGGATTATCCTTGTGCTTTTCCTGAAGTGGATTTGGGGAACGGCATTGTTTCTTGGGGGGTGGGTGCTTTTGTTTCTCGGACACCGGATGGAAGGAAATCGTCCGGCGTTTTTTCAGGGACCGATTTATTTGCTGGTTGGGCCAATCTGGGTCGCTCGAGAAGTTTGCATGTTTCTCGTGGGAACGAACCGCAAGCCGACTTCAGAAGGTAACCCGCGAAGCTCCGCCTCAAAGTAGCGCGGCGGGCTGCAGTAACGCGAAGTCAGAAACGCTGAGGTTCGGCGGCGGTTTGCATGAACGATACGGGCAGCAATTTTGCCGACGAGACGTACGAGATGGCCTCGGAGTCGGGAGCCAATCCAAACGCGGAACCGAGGAAGCGCCGCAGCACGCGCATCGTACAAGCCGTTCCTCTCGTCGTAACCGGTGTGGACGCACTCGGGCGCCCGTTTGTCGAGCGCAGTTCTTCGCTCATCCTCAACTGCCACGGTTGCCGCTACCAATCGAAGCATTACGTGCTAAAGAATATGTGGGTGAAGCTGGAAATTCCTCACCCGGAAACCGGACAGCCACCGAGATCTGTGCGGGGCCGCGTGGCCTGGATCCAGCGACCGCGGACCGTCCGCCAGCTCTTTCAGGTGGCGGTGGAATTGGAAGTGTCCGGAAACCTGTGGGGCATCGCATTTCCTCCGGAAGACTGGTTTGCTTTCCCTGAGGGCGTGCATGCGCCTCCGGTCGTCGACGGCGCACCCGTGCCACCAGCCTTGCCGCCGCCCACAGCTGTTCTGGAACCCGAGGCGCCAGCTTCGCTCGGCGAAGCCGAGTTCCCACGGGCCGATGCGAGCGACAATGTGCGGGTCTTTCCTTCTCCGGCCAGTGCCACCGATGCGTCGCTCCAGTTGGCGCGACAGGTAGCTAGACTGGTCGCCGACGCGCGACAGCAAATTCAAGCCGCTGCCCAAGAGGCCGCTTCGCACGCGGTCTCCGCCGAACGCCGTCTCTCTTTGGAACAATGGGAGCAAAAGTTTGCCGCAGGGCGCGTGGAAATCGCGAATGAAACTACGCGGGCGCTGGAAAGGCTTCACGAGGAGAGCGATAAGCAGTCGCGCGAGGCACGTGCCGCGGCAGCGGAAGCGCTGCGAGCCGAACTGCCTCGCTGGCTGGCCCCGCAGCTCGAGCAGCTGACCCGCGATCTTACGGAGAGGCTCTCGCGGGAACCCCTGGCACAGCGCGGCGAAAACACAGAGAAACTCGAAACCGCCACGGACTCTCTCCAAGCCAGCTGCCGGCAGGCGGAGGAAACGGCCGCGCGCTTGCAGGCTCGCGCAGAGCAGGCCGAAGCGCAAATGGCCCGAGCAGAATCCATCACTCGCTCGCTTAAGCAGCAGGAAGAAACCGCTAAAGCGCAGCGCGAGGGCCTCGAAGCCCAAGCCGCCGAAGTTCAGCAGCAAGTGACTTCTGCCCTCAGTCGAGCTCAGTCTTCCTGGCGAGAACAGCTTTCCAAGGAAGTTGAGACGGCCCAGGCGCAAGCAAGCGAGCGCCTGGACACTACGCTCGCCGAAGCCCAAGACCGCGGCGCGGGAGGATTAAACGAGCACCTGCGCTCGCTGGTCGCTCAGTTTCAGGAAGAAACGGCGCGGCACGCCGCCGTTCTCAGCGAATCCGCGGGAGCAGCCGCCGCCGAATGGGAACAGCGACGCAATGAATTGCGTCGCGAGTCGGAATCTTTGGTGGAACAGATCAACGGGCGTATTCGGTCCACCTTTGACGAGGCCGCCAACAAAGCGCGGGAGCAATTCGAACGGCAGATTCAAGAGATGCTCGAACCGCAGATCACGCAGACCGAGGAAGCGATTCACCGTCTTGCGGGAAGCCGCTCCATGGCTGCCGCCGCTTTGACGCTGCAACAGGATCGCATCCGCGTCTCCACCGACGAGGCGTTCGCCGAATCCCTGAAGCACTTCCGCGAGAATCTCGGCAGCGTGGAACAAATCCTGCGCGAATCTTCGCAAGCGATCTCTGCGCAATCGGTTGCAGAGCTGGAAGGAAGAGTAAGCGACTTAAAACACGAGGTGGTGGAGGAACTTCTCAAATCCGTGGCGTGGTACGAGAAAAAAGCCCAGACACAGATGCAAAGTCATTCGGAAAAGGCCGTCGAGCACGCCGCAAATCAACTGCGCGAAAAGGCCCGCGACATCTCCAGCGCCTTCGCCACGGAGCTCGATCATTCCAGCCGCAACTTCATCGGTCATACGCAAACACAAATGGATGAAGTGGTGCGCGATTCCTTCGAACGCGCGCGCGCGCTTTTCGCTGAAGCAGCCGACACCACCACCGCCGCGTTTATCGACGAAATTCAGCGCACCGCCAGGCAAGAGCTCGGGGGATACAACGAGGAACTCAAGCGCTCCACCGTGCAAGCACGGTCGGAGCTCGCCCAGCAAGTCAGTTCCGAGCAGGCGGCCTTTCTGAAGCGCTTCCAGGAGTCTTTGGGCGGTGTTTTTCAAGCCAGTGTTGCTGAAGCGCAGAAGACCGTGTCGCAAGGTCTGGCGCCCCTGCTGGAACAATGGAAGACCATGACCGATGCTCACCAGCAAGAAATCAAGCGGGTTTACGACCGCATCGGCGAGCAAGCCGAGGAGCAGCACAAGACTCGCCTTGAGAGCGTTTCGAATCAATGGCTGCTGGCCACAGTGTCGTCGCTTGATCACAATTCGCGCGAGATGATTTCAGGAATTGCTGCCGCGGCCGAAGAAAAACTTCGCGCCGCCTGCGCGCAGGTTTTCGAAGGCGTTGGGGATGCCCTGCGGCAGCGGCTCAGCGAAATCGCCAAGAATTTCACGCCGACCGACCCTCCTTCGCCGCTTGCGAAAGGCGCCAGTACGGGAAGCTAGCACTCGGGCCCGTCTCCCAGCTAGCCGCGCACCTCGCCGCGCCGATTCGCTAGTTCACTTTGACCCCGGTATAATTCCGAAGATTCGATGGTTATGGCCAATCATGCCTATCTGCGCGTCTGGACCTGCGACTTCTCTCTGGAAAAGATGATTCCCGAGTTCGCGCGGTTTCTGACCACCGCGCCGCTCTCCGCCGCTCACGACACTTTTGACGAATTGATCGTCCAGGCAGTCGATCCCGGCGAGTCCCCTATCGGGGAATGGGACTTGCGCCCGCTCCATGCCGGCCCGGCCGAAGTAGCTGCCATGGCCGCCCAGCATCTCCATTCCGACACTGCTTACATCGCCAGCGCAACGTGGGATCTATGGGCTTTCGACATCGATGCTCTGAAGTGGCAGCGCAAACCGCAGCCTCTCGAGCTGGGCTGCCACGGCCTGGATTACGACGATGGAATTGCCGCTTCCGCAGGGCACTTTCAAGCGGACTTGGGGTTCGAGCATTTCTTCACCGGCCATGGCCGATTGCTTAGGCCCGCGACAACAGATCATTCCTCGGAATCTTTCCATTCTTCGGAACACCCCGTCGAACACACTTTCCGGCAGTGGATGGCCGCGAGCAGCAACCTGAAGGAATATCACGCCAAGACCCGGGAAAACATCCAACAATTGTTCGGCTGGGTAGATGCCATCGCACAGGTTTTGCCCGTGGAGCGCACCGAGCTATGGTCGGAAGGCGAGGACAATATGGAAGCGCGGCTAGACGAGATTCTTGCCCAGCGCTAGCCAGAGCGCCGATGGCAATTTGTATTCCGAGAGTCCTTCCAAAGGAACGCCGTCAGCAGTTAGAATTGTGGTATTCGGCGAAGGATTCGGCGCGTCCGGAAGTGCCGCCGAAGCTGGCAATCCTCAGCACTCCGGGGAAAGTAGGGCACCCCGAGCCGATGTCGGGACTACGCTCGCGGGCCCAGGGCTGGATGGTAAAGACCTCATCGAAAGACCGTTCGTGTGCTAACGGGACAGGGCGGGCGCCGTCCTTCCTAAAGAGGATAGTCGGTGCCGGGGCGGTGCGAACCGGAAAAATCCCGTTGCGTTTGTGTCTGCGTCTTCTGCCGATATCCGTTCTTGTGGCCGGCTGCGGCACGGACCCGAGCAAACCTGCCCTCCCGGCCGAAGCCAAGCCTGCCGCACCGGCCGTCCCCGACGATATCCAGTCGGCGGCGGAGTCTCTGCTAGGAAGGGAGACCCAGGTGTTGCTATTCGGCGATCTGGCGAAAAATGGCAGGCAGGAATTTCTTGCGGCCAACGTGGTGCCGAAAACGCCCACCAATAACCTGCCCGGCACCATCGTGACGCGCGCTGTGGTGGTCGAGAAGGACGAAGGGAAATGGTCGGAGCTTTTGCGCTGCGACGAACACTTGAAAAACCAGAAAGGGTTTCTCGGTATGACGCCCCTGGCCGCCGTGACTGGCTGGCGGTTGCAGTACGAACAAAGCGAGGATAAAGGGCTGGAGCTTTATTTCACACCGCTGAAGGGCGTCACCGATTCCCATGTCCTGCCCATCGGCGTGCGCTGGAATCCTGGGACCAAGCGTTACCAGTCGCTCGATCGCACCTACGAACATTTTCTGCTCGAATCCCCGTCCCTTGACACCGCGAGGTCCTCTTTGCGATGAGCCAGGCAACGACCCGCGCGAACCCGTCGGGAGCCAACACCGGACAGGAGCCGCCGCCGAGCAAAGGCCTGCGCGGGTTGCTGCCCTATCTGCGGCGTTATACCTGGAGCATCGTCTTCGGGTTGTTCATGGTCGTGCTGATGGGAATCATCGGTAATGTGCTCCCGCTGGCGATTGGCATCTTGACGGACACGCTTTCTGGCAGCCCTGCTCCTTTTGAGCACGCAGGCGGCACCGGAGCGGCAGTGGCGGCGATGCATCGTCTGTCGGCGCTCAGCCGCGCCATTCCTTATTACGAGCCAAATAGCCGCCGCACCCTGGGGATCTACTGTCTCGTTCTAGTCCTTTGCGTCGCAATTAAGGGCCTTCTTTCCTTTGGAGCGCGCTGGAAGCTCATCGGGGTCTCTCGCGACATCGAATACGACATTCGGAGCGACCTCCTCGTTCGGTTGCTGGCTCTCGAACCCGAGTTCTACGTGCGCAATCGCACGGGCGAACTCATGTCGCGCGCCACCAATGACCTCAACTCTGTTCGCATGGTGCTTGGGCCGGGCATCATGTATAGCGCCACGACCCTCGTCACCATGATTATGGCCATCCTGGTTATGGTAACGATCTCGCCTTCGCTCACGCTGTGGGTACTCCTCCCCGCGCCAATCGTGGCCGTTGCCGTATGGTATTTCGGCAAAACCATTCACGAGCTCTACGAGAAAATCCAGGCCGCGCTCGCCACTCTCACCGCGCGCGTTCAAGAGAATCTTGCCGGCGTGCGGATCGTTCGGGCGTACGCACAGGAAGAGGCGGAAATCCAGGCCTTTGATGAACCGAATCGCGAGTACGTCTCGCGCAACATCCGCCTCATCCGTACCTGGAGCATGTTCATGCCCTCGCTCACGGCGCTGTCGGGTACGAGTTTTCTCGTCTTGCTGTGGCAGGGCGGCCACCAACTCCTTCGCGGACAGATCTCGCTCGGGGCCCTGATTGCGTTCAATGGTTACCTCGCCGTGCTCGTCTGGCCCATGATCGCGCTCGGCTGGGTCACCAATATCTTCCAGCGCGGCGCCGCCTCGATGGGCCGCCTGGATTTCATCTTGACGGCCAAACCCAATATCGACGACCGCAGCGCGACCCTTCCGAAAGACTCGACCCCCGTCGGCGAAATCGAGTTTCGCGACCTCACTTTTGCCTACCCAACCTCCCTTTCCCCCGCCAATGGATCCCCTGGCGCCGGCAAATCGAACGGCAGCGGTCCGCACGCGGTTCTTTCCGACATCAACCTGAAAATCCCTGCTGGATCCACGCTTGCTGTGGTCGGGCCCACCGGCTGCGGGAAAACGACGCTTGCCGCTCTGGTTGCCAGGCTCTGGGAGGCGAGGGAAGGAACCGTGCTGATTGACGGCCACCCCATTCAACATTGGCCCCTGGAAGCGCTTCGCCGCTCCATCGGGTACGTGCCTCAGGACACTTATTTGTTCAGCGAAACGGTTGGCGGGAATATCGCTTTCGGCTTGCCCAATTACCATCCTGAGCGCGTCCGCGAAGGTGCGGAAATCGCCAGTCTGCATTGTGACATTAAGGATTTCGCCTCCGGCTACGAAACTGCGGTTGGAGAACGCGGCATCACGCTCTCCGGAGGACAGAAGCAGCGCGCCGCCATTGCTCGCGCCATTGTTCGCGACCCGCGCATCCTGATCCTGGATGACGCGCTCTCGAGCGTGGACACGCAAACCGAGGAGAAAATCCTCTCCGGATTGCGCGGTGTCATGGGCGGTCGCACCACCATTTTGATCTCGCATCGCACCTCCACGGTGAAGAACGCTGACCAGATCGTGGTTCTCCGGGAAGGCCGCATTATCGAGCGCGGCACGCACGACCAGTTGCTCGAGCGCGGCGGCTACTACGCGGACCTGTACCAGAAACAGTTGCTTGAGGAAGAGCTCGAAAACGCATGAGCAACCTGCACGAAGAAGAGGCCTTAGGCAAAGCTTACGACTCGCACCTGATGCGGCGGCTCCTGAAATACATGAAGCCGTACCGCTGGCGCGTGGGTTTGGCGCTCGCGCTGGTGGCGGTGGTCACGCCGCTCGAGCTCGCGCCCCCGGCTATTTTCCAGAAAGCGATCGACGGCTATTTGGTCCCGGCGATGAATCAGGCCTTTCCCGAAAGCAAGGCTTGGATGGGGGTTATTTGGCTGAGTCTGTTGTTTCTGGCCGTGCTGTCGTTTGATTTTCTCGCGCAATATGTGCAGATTCGCATCATGCAGCGGGTGGGCCAGCAAACCATGTACGACATGCGGAGCGAGATTTTCGGCCACATGCAGCGCCTGCCCATGAGCTATTTCGATCGCAACCCAGTCGGCCGCCTGGTAACCCGTGTCACCACCGACGTCGACGCGCTCAACGACCTCTTTGCCGCCGGTGTCGTCACCATGATCAACGACTTTTTTCTCCTCGCGGTCATGGCTGGCCTGCTGTTCAAAATCAACGCCCATCTGGCTGTGGATGCTCTCGCCGTCTTGCCCGGCATCCTGCTGGTCACGCTGATTTTCCGCAAATACGTCCGCGACGCCAATCGCCGCATCCGCACTGCCATTGCCCGCATCAACGCCTTCCTCCAGGAATACATCTCGGGCATGAGCGTGGTGCAGCTTTTCAATCGCGAGGCAAAAGCCAAGGACGAATTTGCCAATCGCAATCACGACAACATGCTTGCCTGGCGCGACGCCATCCTGGCCTACGCGCTCTTTTACCCCGCGGTGGAATTCTTGAGCTTTGCCACCATTGCTCTGATTTTCTGGGACGGAGGTAATCGCATACTTCATGGCGCCTTCACCATCGGCGTGCTTATCGAATTCACAATGTATGCCCAGCGCTTCTTCCGGCCCATTCAGGACCTCAGCGAGAAATTCAACATCCTGCAATCCGCCATGGCTGCATCGGAGCGCATTTTCAAGCTTCTCGACGAGCCGGTCACCATCGAGTCCGATCCCAACGCCATCCCGCTCGTCCAGCCGCGCGGCGAAATCGAATTTCGCAACGTTTGGTTTAGCTACCGCAATGTTCCCGAACCTGCGGACGAAGATTGGGTCCTGCGCGACGTCTCTTTCCGCGTCGAACCGGGCCAAACCTTTGCGATCGTCGGTCATACCGGAGCGGGCAAGACCACGCTCATTTCCCTGCTGCTGCGTTTCTACGATATTCAGCGCGGCCAAATCCTTCTCGATGGCAAGGACATTCGCACCATCCAGCTACAGGACCTGCGCCGCCAGTTCGGCATCGTGCTCCAAGATCCGTTTCTCTTCACCGGAACGATTGAAACCAACGTCCGCCTCGGCACCCAGCACATCGAGAACGCGACGGTCGAGCGCGCTCTCGAGGAAGTTGGCCTCGGCGAATTCATTCGCTCGCTTTCGAATGGCGCCGCCACCGGCGTCAACGAGCGCGGCTCCACGCTTTCCGTCGGCCAGCGCCAGCTCATCAACTTCGCCCGCGCCTTGGCCCACAATCCGCGCTTCCTGATTCTCGATGAGGCCACCTCCAGCGTCGACACGAAAACCGAATTGCAAATCCGCGAAGCCTTGAGCCGCTTGCTTTCCGGACGCACCGCGCTAGTCATCGCGCATCGCCTAAGCACGATTCAGTACGCCGACCGCATCCTCGTCTTTCACAAGGGCCGGTTGCGCGAGCAAGGTGCGCACCAGGAGCTTCTCGCGCAACGCGGCATTTACTTTCGTCTTTACCAGCTCCAGTACAAGGAGCAGGAGCTGCACATTCCGATCGAAACTCGCCGCACCGCCGAGCCGCCTGCGCTGCGGGCGAGCGACTGACCGTGTCCATCGCCGCACATGCCACCCATTCCGCTTTTGCTTTCCGCCGGTGAAGCCTCCGGGGATATGTACGCTGCGCGCCTGGCCTCCGCACTCAAACAGCGCCTCGACGTGGCGATTTTCGGCATGGGCGGGCCGCAGATGCTCGCCGCCGGCGTGGAGATCATCACCGATTATTCGGAAGTTTCCGTCGTGGGCATCACCGAAGTCCTGAAGCGCCTGCCCTCGCTTACCCGCGCGATGCGCCACCTCGTCGACGAAGCACAACGGCGCAAGCCGCCGCTGGCTATCCTTACCGACTTCCCGGGTTTCCATCTGCGCCTGGCACGTAAGCTGCGCCCCCGCGGCATTCGAAACGTCTACTACATTTGCCCGCAGTTCTGGGCCTGGCGCCCCTGGCGCGTAAATCTCGTGCGCCGTCGCTTTGCCGAAGCGCTTTGCATTTTCCACTTCGAAGAGAAGTTTTACGCGGACGCCGGTGTCCCCGTAAAATTCATTGGCCATCCCTTGGTCGGCAGCGTCTCGGCGACGTTGACGCGGGAATTATTTTGCAGGAAATACGGTCTTGAGGATGGCGCTCCGATTATCACCGTTCTCCCGGGCAGCCGTCTCGGCGAAATTGCGCATCATCTTCCCATTTTGGTGGAAGGGCTCGGCAGGATCCGCCGGCGCATGTGCGGCGCGCCCCAGATCGTCGTCGCCGTTGCGCCGGGGCTGGATGCCGCACGGCTCGAGAAAAACTTCCCCACTGACTGGCGCGTGCGCTTGATTTCGAATGACACCTACAACGCTTTGGCCGCGGCCGACTTGGCTATTGTCTCGAGCGGCACGGCCACCATCGAGACCGCGCTGCTTGGCAAGCCCATGGTGGTCGTCTATCGCGTCTCGTCCCTCACCGCGCGCCTGGCAAAGCCGCTGGTGAAAACCAAGTTTTTCAGCATGGTCAATCTCATCGCCGGGCGCGCCGTTGTTCCGGAATTGATCCAGGACAACTTCACGCCCCAGCACCTTGCTGCCGAGGCGGAATCCCTGCTATTTGGCTCACCAAGCCCCAACCCGCGCGTCTCAGAGATGAAACGCGGCCTCGAAGAGGTGCAAAATCTCCTTGGCCCCCCGGGAGCCGTTGAGCGGGCCGCGGATGAGATCGCCCGGCTCCTTTGCCCTGCTTCAAGCAACGCAAACTGAGCACTTTGGTATCCTATTAGGTGTAGAGTTGATTGGGGAAATGCATCGTATGGAAAGGGGTCCGATGACCCGCTGTCGAGGGCTTTTTGGCACTACCGGTTTGTTCGCGCTGCTCTTCACATGGGGCGCAGCGCCGCTCCCCGCACAAGCTCCGCGCCCCGTTCATTTTCTCGCCACGCACTACGACGTCTCCGCCGCGCTGGACACCATCGGCCAGTCGCTTTCCGCCACCGCCAAAATCGATTTCAAGGCCGGCGAAGCGTCCAGTAACGTGAGCGTCGAGCTGCATCCCAATTTGGTCATCAAGGAAGTCAAAGGCCCGGAAGGCAAGCCGCTCAGCTTTGAACGCGACAAGCAGAATCCGCTGTTCGTTAACGTGCAGCTTCTCACCCCCATCGCCACGGGCGGCACCGTCACCCTCACTTTCAACTACGCGGGTTTGCTCTTCAATGAAGAGAGTAGCCCCGTGACCGGCGTACGCGTCGCCTCCATCAACAAGGACGGCGCATATCTGCTTCTGCCGGCGCGCTGGTTTCCGCTAACCGACTATCCTTCCGACCGCTACACCGCCACATTCCGGTTGAACGTTCCCGCCAATTTTGCGGTTGCCGGCTCCGGCAAAGCCGCTGCTCCGACGCCCTTGCCAGAGAAAAACGCCGTCGAGGGCCCGCGGGTTCTGTATACCTTTGAGTGCAACCGCCCCGCGCAGCATGGCACATTTGTCGCCGGCAACTTGCAGCTCAATCCCAAGCAGGCAGAAGGCGTCAGCGTCAACGTTTACGCGCCGCGTAATATGTCCGCCAATGCGCAGGATTTTGCATCCGATGTTGCGCGCGCGGTGGTGACGTTCTCGGACATGTTTGGCCCTATCCCCGATCCTTCTTTCACGCTGATTCAAATGCCCGAAGGCACGCTCCGCGAATTTGCCGCTCCCGGCGTTCTTCTTCTCAGCCAGCGCATTTGGGACCCCAAAGCCAGCGACCGCGCTATCGCCCGGCTGGTCGCCTCGCAGTGGTTCGGAGTCCAGGTGGCTCCCGCCACTCCCAACGATGTCTGGATCAGCGATGGCCTCGCGCGCTACTGCGAAGCGCTCTACGCGGAGCAGAATTCCGGCAAGGAAGCCGGGCTCCACGCTGTCGACGAATTTGCCGTCGGCGCGTTGATGTATGAAGACGCCGCGCCCGTCGGCCAGGCCGGCCGCCTCGCGCCGTATTCACCCGACTACCGCTCCGTGGTGATGAACAAGGGCGCGATGCTCTTTCACATGCTGCGCGCCATGATGGGCGATGGGGCCTTCAAAACCACCCTGCGCGATTTCTATTTCCGGTTTGCCGAGAAGTCCGCCCGCAACGAGGACTTCGAGAATCTCGCCGAGCGCCAGATTCAGGTTGCCGCCAAGGGCAAGCAGTCTCAGGATCCCCCGAACCTCCGCAGCTTTTTCGCGCAGTGGCTGAATTCCACCGGCATCCCCGAGTTCGCCCTGGACTACATTGTCTACCGCACTCCGAAGGGCTTCCGCGTCGTCGGCAAAATCAAGCAGCCCTTGGACACGTTTCATATGCCTGTGGACTTGCGCATTGAGACCGAAGGCAATCCCGAAACCAAGACTATTGAGGCGACCGGTCTAGAGACGCAGTTTTCGGTGGATGTCTTTGGTCGCCCCAAGCCGCTCGGGATCAAGATCGATCCGAACAACGTCATCCTCAAATCCAGTACCGGGCTCCGCGCCCGCGCCGCCATTGCCCGTGGCGAAGATCTTGCCGAACAGGGCAAGTTTTACGATGCCGTCGTGCAATACCAAAAAGCTCTTAGCACCCAGCCCGGCCGACCGCTTGCCAACTTCCGCATGGGCGAAGCTTTCTTCTATCAGAAGAACTACACCGCCGCCGGCAACTCCTTCCGCGAGTGCCTGCAAAACGTCCCCGAACCTTCGGAAAAGTGGACCGAGGTTTGGAGCCACATCTACCTTGGCGAAATCTTCGACATCCTCGGGCAGCGCGAGCGTGCCGTCAACGAATACAGCAAAGCTAAGCAAACCAACGACAATACCGGCGGCGCCCAAGCGAGAGCTGAGGCCTTCCTCAAGAAGCCCTATTCGGAAGGCGGCGGAGAACTTATTGCCACGCCTGCTTCGGCCGAGCCTGCAAAGCCCTCCACCGCGCTGCCAACGCCCGGTTCCGGCGAGAAACCCGTTCTCAAGAAAAGACCCGATCCTTCCCCCAATAGCCCGTGAGTTTAGGTCCGAGAGCCCCTATACGCGGTCGTGCCCGCACTGTGGAGCGGTCAGCCCGCCGTCGCCGCCGTGGGCCGCTGCGCGACTTTTCTCGCAACCGCAAAGCCCTCGTCGCACGAAGACGGTTTCTTCGCCACACCCAGCACTTAAGACTTATTTCCGCTGGAGCAACACGTGGAACCGCTCGCCCATGCCTTCGGGGTGGATGAGCGTCTTGAGTTGCAGGCGCGCGCGAATCTGGTCTGTCTCCGTTTGGCCCGGGTCGTAGACGTCGGCGAACTCGTTAGGCTGCCCCAGTGCCAGCAAAAAAGCGGTCTGCGAAGTGAACTCCGTGGTTTTCAGGCCCGACCGCTTTCCCCAGTTTTCCAGCGCCGTAAAATTCACGTGCGCCGTCAAATCCTGCTCTCCTGGCGAGCGGTAGAAATCCTCGCTCACGCGATGCTGCTGATAGGCCAGCAGCGTCCCGCGCATGTGCCGTTCGTCGAAGAGTTCCCTTGCGCGATGCCCGTAATCTATGGTCAGCACGAATCCGCGCTCGATGCGCCGGCCGACTTCCGCAATCCAGTCGCACGCTTCGAGTCCCGCTTCCGCGTGTTGGCCTTCGTGAAGCGTGATGCCTTGCGTCGCAAAATAGTCGTTGATGGCGCACGTGGAAACTGGGCCGAGCACATCGACAAATCTCCCGTGGTCGCAGCCAACCAAGACTTCCTCGAAGCTGCCCGCGGTCATCACCACGCGGTGCACAGCCAGGGCATCCATCAGTTCATTCGAGAAGACGCAGCCCGCCGGAACATGCTCGGGAATTTCCTGTGTAATGCGTAAATGATTTGCCCGGCCGTGCCGCTCCAACCGCTCCGCAGCTTGCTTGCGCCGGGACGCCGACAGCTCCACCGCGACATAACGCAACGCGGCGAAGAAATCCGGCAGCGTTGCCTCGCAGAAATCCAGAATATGCCTTGCGAGCCGCCCCACGCCCGCCCCCGCTTCCACCAGCAAAAACTCTTTCGGCCGTTCGAGCTGCTCCCACATCTCGGCAAATTTGCGCGCAAGCAGCCTGCCAAAAATCGGATGCACGTCCACACTGGTGTAGTAATCGGCGAGCCGCTGCAATTCCGTTTTGCTGTAATAGCCGTACACCGGATGGTACAGGCATTCGCGCATGAAGTCGGCAAAAGGGATGGGGCCGTAGCGGCGAATGCGCTCGGCGAGCAATTCTTCGAGCGGCGTCACGCGCCTTTTGCTCCGGCGGTACCCGAGGCAAGTTCCGACTGAAGTTTCTCCCACGCGCGTTCGAAGATTTCCTTCGCGGCATCGTCGAAGAGCACGAAATGCGCAGCTTCGAGCGAAGTTTCGCCGAGCAAATGTTCCACGACTTCGCGCAACATGATGTTCGCGCATTCTTCCAGCGGAAATCCGGCAACGCCGGTGCCCACGGCAGGAAAGGCGATGGACTTCAAGCCTCGTTCGTTCGCAATTTTCAAGCAATGCATCGTGCAACTTCGCAGCGCGTCGCCGGTGGTTGCTCCGCCGAGCCGCATGCTGGCCGCGTGGATAACGAACCGCGCCTTCAATTTTCCGCCGGTGGTGATGGCCGCGTACCCCACCGGAATGCTGCCAATTTCATCGCACTCGCGCTGGATGGCGTCGCCGCCCTTTCGCCGAATGGCCCCGGCCACGCCCCCTCCGAGAATCAAATCGTTGTTCGCGGCGTTGACGATGGCGTCCGTGTCCATTTCCGTCAGGTCGCCTTGCTGGATGAGGATTCTGTCGGCGAGTGGTTTCATATTTTCTTCCGAGCGTCTCGGACTGCCCGCCTTCATACATTCTGCGGCGCTTCGTTTACAACGGCAACTTCTTTACCCATGCGGCACGCCACTTCACGGCAGGTGGCTACCGTGTCTTCGGAAGTGTACGGCGTGCGTAACAGCCGAAGAAGGTTGCTTTTTGAAACGGCATGAGAGAAATGCATGCCGATGCAGCGCTCGCGCGAAACGACAACGTCGGTCAAATCCGTAATCGAGAGAGAGCAGGCAGTGCTTGCGAAAATCGCGCCCGCTTTGGCAAACCTGTCGAAAATGGTGAAAAGTTCGAGCTTCATTTCCAGTTCTTCAGGAACCGTCTCGATGATCAGTTCCGCGTCGCGGATTGCCTCTTTTACATCGGCGGCGGTCGAAAGCCAGGAGAGCGCACTGCCGCTGACGCCCGCATCGAACCTTCCGCGCGCGACGCCTTCAGCGAAGGATCGCCGGATCCAGGCCATCGCTTCTACAAGCACCTGTGGAGAGATATCTTCCAGCACGGTTTTGTATCCGCCAACAGCCGTGGCATACGCTATTCCACGCCCCATCGCGCCCGCGCCAATCACGGCGATGGTCCTCACCTCCATTCTTTCGTGTTCTCCCCGGCCAAACGAGCGGTCATTTCAGCAGTTTCTTGTACCCTTCTTCGTCAAAACCCAGAACCATTTGCGAGCCGCGCATTACCACCGGCCTGCGAATCAGATTGGGCTCTTTGGCCATCAGCTGAATTGCTTTAGCGCGTGACGGCGGACGCTCCTTCATGTTTTGCGTGCGATAGAGCATGTTGCGCGGGTTCAAGAACTCTTTGTAATCGCGCTGGGCGACGAGGGCATCGAGTTCGGCTTCGGTCAACCGCTCCGTACTTAAATCGCGCGACTCCAGTTCGGCGCCCAGTTCGAGCAAGAGACCTCTTGCCTTGCGGCAAGTGGTTCAGGTGGGCTTGTTCAGGAACCTGATTTTGACCTTCGGCAAGCTGGCTCCTCGGCGATTCGGCGCCGCCATGCTCGACCCCGGCAAGAAATGGTACGGTCAGCCCCGCGCGACCAAAAAAAGGAGTCAGTAGCGCGGGATGCTGGAATCGACGTCGACCGACCAGCGCTCGATTCCTCCGGCCAAGGACTTGGCGCGCTCAAAGCCCTGAAAGCGCAGCCACGCCGCGGCATCCAGGCTTCGCATCCCGTGATGGCAATAACAAATTACCTCATCGACGTCAGGCAGCGTGTTCAGGCTTGCGGCCAACGTGCCGAGCGGCACGAGTTTCGCGCCCTCGATGCGGCAGATTTCGAATTCCCATGGCTCGCGCACGTCCACGAGCACCACGTTCTCGCCGCGGTCCAGCCGGGCCTTCACTTCGGCGGGAGTAATCTCCAATTGGTCCATACTATTTTGCCTTCCAAACCGGCTTGCGCTTTGCGAGAAAGGCACGGACGCCTTCCTGGGCGTCGTGCGTTTGCATCAGCTCGGATAAGTATAACCGCTCAGCTTCTTCGAGCTGTGCCAAAAAATCGGGCGAATGGAGGCGCGCCAACGCTTTTCGTGTAAGACGGAGAGCGCTGGGGCTGAGCGCGCGAAGCTCGTCGAGAAGCGCGCCCACCGCAGCGGGAAGCTCATTATCGGGAACAACCCGCGAGACGAGCCCGAGGCGATGCGCTTCGGCGGCGCTGATCTGATGGGCGGTGAGGATCAGATGCGCGGCCGCTTGCATGCCCATCAGGCAAGGCAAGGTCACGAGAGCAACGGGAGGAAAGCAGCCGAGCTTGATTTCCGGCTGGCCGAACTTGGCGGATTCCGTAGCAAGAACAAAATCACAAAACGTCGCGAGTTCCATGCCGCCCCCGAGGCAGTAACCGCGGACGGCAGCAATGGTCAGGCACTCGGCGGCGGCCAGGCGGCGAAACACGGCATGAAACGCGGAGAGCATTTTGCCGACACGCTTGGGGGTGTGATCGGCAACATCGGCGCCCGCGCAAAATGCTCTAACGCCAGCGCCCTGAAAAATCACCGTATCGGATTTCGGCAGCGCGCGTTCGAGCGCCGCGTCAAGCGACTTCATCATGGCGATGTTCAGAATGTTCAAAGGCGGGCGGTCGAGCGTGATCCACGCCCTGCGGTGCTCGATGTGCAACCGAATCGTTTCGGGACGGGTAGTCATGCGTAGCAGGAGAGGAAAAGGAGAGCTAGTTGCCGCGGAATTTGGGCGGCCTCTTTTCAAAGAATGCGCTGATTCCTTCGCTACAATCCTGAGAGAGATAACAGCGAATTTGTTCCTCGACCTCCTGTCCCAGCGCCAAAGTCAGTTTTTCACTCTCGCTCGAAAACAAAGTTTTCTTGACGGCGCGGATCGCGAGCGGCGGGCCCTGGGCAATTTTTTGCGCGAGCGAGTTCACTTCGGCTTCGAGCTCGGTGGCCGGGACAACTTGATTCACGATTCCCAGTTGCAGCGCGGTTTTTGCGTCGATCATGTCGCCGGTATAAAAGAGCTCGGCGGCCTTTGCCGGGCCGACGAGCTGCGGCAAAAAATACGTCCCGCCGAAGTCAGGAAACAAGCCGACCTTGGCGAAATTCTGGCCGAACACGGCCCCCTCCGCGGCGATTCGAATATCCGCTGCGAGAGCGAGGTTCATTCCCGCGCCGGCGGCAGCGCCGTTGACGGCGGCGACGACCGGCTGCGGCATCGAGCGCATGGTTAGCACGGCTTGCGTCCCGGAGGCCAGGAGCAATTCCAGGTCACGCGTCGCGGCGATCGAGCGATCTTGTCCAATCAAGGCAAGATCGCCTCCGGCGCAAAACGCGCGACCGGCCCCGGTGAGCACTACAACGCGAACGGATCCATCTCTTGCGATGCGACCGAGAGTATCGTTGAGCGTGGTGACAAGCTTGGTGTCCAGAGCGTTCAGCCGGTCGGGACGGTTCATCACCAGAGTGGCGATGCCCTCGTGCCTGGCTTCCAGGAGCACGGAAGCAGCCTGTACCGGTTGTGGAACATTGCTCATAGAGTGCCCCGTTTAGTGTGCTTGAGTGTCCCTGTTTTTTTCAACCTTCTCTACCAGCTTGGCGAGCTTTCGAAAGTGCAGCAGTTTTTCGCTCTTGAACTTGTTGTTCGCACCGCTTGTAGAGGGCAGAACGTAAACACGCGCGCCATAAAGCAATTCTTTCTGTATCCCGTACTTGCAGCGGCGCTGCGCGAATTGCTCGTAAGTGAGCTTTCCGTTAAAAGCCACAACGTGGGGAGTAAACTCCTCGAGCTTTTGCGAGAGAACGATGCGTCCCTCCGCAAAATCTTCGCGTTTCAACTCCTCGACGCCTTTGGTGGGGCGCTTGACCAAGTCGGTGAGGCCAATGCCAAATTCAATCACACGCCGGTCGTCGTGGTAATCAAAGGGCTCGGGCACGACACCACTCTCGTACAGGATGGGCCAGAATTCGTTGCTGCGCCCGGCATAGTAGTGGCCCACACGGACGGAAGACTCGCTGGGATTGCACCCCACGATGACAAGCTTCATGCCTTTGCGAAGATGGTCTGGGAGCGTTCGCATGAGGACAGCTTACTATGCCTTTTGGCCTTTTTATTCTCGTTTGAACGCGAGTGCGCGCTTTTCTAAATAGGCAGCCCTTGTCTTCCAATCGGCTAACTCCCGGAGCCGTCAGCCCAAAACGGCAGTTCCCTGCCGAGTTTTCTCTCGCGGGCGGCAGCATACACCTTCATAGCAACGGCCAGATCCCACGAAGCAATGCCGTTGGACTTGAACAGGGTGATCTCGGAGTCGCTGGTGCGCCCGCTGACCTTGCCGGCGACCACATCGCATAGCTTCCGGACACCGTTCCAGCAGATTTCGTCTCCTTGGAACGCGAGGATCAGGTCGCCCGCTTCCTGGCGCGATTGCTCGACGGAATCGACGACAATAATGTCGGCGCTGGCGACAGCCTCGTCATCCAATTCACGCTTATGTGAATGGTTCGCGCCAATGGCGTTGATGTGCACGGCCGGGGCCAAGTCGGTGCCGAAGACGACAGGTTGCGAGGACGTCGTCGCGGTGCAAACGATGTCGGCGCCACGCACGGCTTCGCCGGAAGAAGAGCACGGGTTCACGGGGATGCCCACCCGCCGAGACATTTCCCCCGAGAACTTCTCTCGTTTAGCGGCATCGCGGCCGTAAACACGCGCGGACTCGAGCTTTCGAACCGCAGCAACGGCTTCGAGCTGCGTGCGCGCCTGGCCGCCTGTTCCAATGATGGCAGCAACGCGCGAATTCTCGCGCGCCAGGTATTTGGTGGCTACGCCGGAGGCCGCTCCGGTGCGCAACTGCCCCATGTAGTCGGCCTCGATGACCGCGAGCAGATCTCCGCTGGCCATTTCATAGAGCGGAACAAGAAAGCGCAGCTTGCCGCGTACGAATGTGTATTGCTTCATGGCCACAAATCCTGCGGAATAGTCGGCCGCGGCCATGTAGTGAAAGAAGCCGCTGTGGGACAATTCGAACCGTCTTCGCGGGTGCACAACGACTTCTTCTGCAGCTTGTTTGCGCGAAGTCTCCTCGACAGCGCGAAGCGCCCGCGGCATGTCGAGCATTTGGCGCACTTCCGCTTCGCTGATATGCAGGGTCATTTGGTTTTTCTCCGCGTGCGCCATGGTGCCGCAAAAGGACATTCGATTCTCGACCGCCAACCAGATTAACGCGTTGCTGGTTTGGCGTGTCTCACTGCCGCCCGTTTGCCCGAAGATTCTCCTGGTTCGCGGACACGCCGCACCACGGTCTCGATCAGGCGGTAGACACGTTCTTCTTTGTCTCCGTTCATGATGCGGAATCGGAATTCGGGCTCGTCCTTGGACCCCTTGCCGACGCGAATGGGCAGTTGTCCGCAGAGATTGTTTTCGATGAACGCGGTCTCGTAGCGGCTTTTCTTCGCATACCAGGTGTACACCCGCAGCGCGCGGAAGTCGCATGCCGGGCCCTCCGGACCGCGCGTCGCGGCCAGGAGGTACTGTGGTTTGTCTCCGGAGGGATCCGCGACGCGATTCAGCTCAAACCAGGCCACGGGGCGGATGTTTGCCGACGACGCGCCTTCTCGCACGGGATCCGGCAAATCCAGTTCGATAAAGCGGGCAATCACCCAGCCGGCAATCGGTACGGTTTGATCCCCTGGTTCTGTGGTTGTCGCGGTTTCGGCGGCTCGCGACGAAGTCTCTCCCGGCGGGCGCGTGGCGATGCCGCGAACCAGGAACCAATCTTCCCGCTTGTTTTCCTGCGGCTCGCCGGAATCCTTTTCATCGGTGGTTTGCACCCAATTGGCTACGCCGCGCCCCACAATTTCGACCGGAACATTTCGCGCGAACTGGTAAAGACGCGGCTCGGTGCGGCCCGGCAGTACCCGGAGGTTGGTGGACACTTTCGTGCGCCCGCGCGCCTGCACCGGCATGTCGCGCACGCGCTCGAGCAGCTTGATGCTACGCTGCCAGAGCGCCGGCTCCATCAATTGGTGCGCCTCGACCCAGCCGATGGCGCCGCCGGGCGTTCGCACCTTCATGTATTCATTGCGCTTGCTGAGGACCTCGACGCGCTCCCCGTAATGTAATTCACCCACCTGCTGCCGCACCTGGGCGATGCCGCTAAGCACGGGAGCGACCTTTTCGCTGACGAAGGCTTCGCTCTGCGTTTCGCGCTTGGGCCGGAACATCCACGCGGCGACGGCCACCAGGCAAAGCAGCGGCACGGCGATAAGGAGCCTGCGCTTCATGCGCCTTCTTCTAACGCTGGGACGTTAGTCATGAACAGAATTTTCCTCTCGGTCATAAGCTCCGCGTCTCTGCCTGCGTTAAAGATTGTACCCGAAAGCGTTGCGAGGCCGGAGTGCGCCGCTCGGCCCGATCCTTTTCTGCTAAAATGCCGCCGCTTCCCTAAAAATCGCGCAAGAGCCTTCTGCGGAGGTATTTGGATGAAGTCTCTCAACCTGCTCCAGCCGTTTGGGTTGCTGGCGCTGCGTCTCGCGCTCGGCGTGATCTTTTTCGCGCACGGCTACCCCAAGCTGGCACATTTGGGCGGCGGCATGCAGGAGTTTTTCGTACAGCACGGTTTGCCGGGATACTTCGTCTACGTCGCAGGCGTTCTGGAAGTGTTTGGCGGTCTGCTTCTGATGTTGGGGCTGTTTACGCGGCCGGCGGCGCTTTTGCTAGCCGCAGAGATGGGGGTGGCGATCTGGAAGGTGCATAGCAGCAAAGGTTATCTGGCTATCCACGAATACGAATTTCCCCTGGCTCTTGCCGTGGCTTGCTTTGCGCTGGCCACCGTTGGCGCGGGAGCATTTTCTTTGGACAAACCCTTATTCGAGCGAGGAAGCTAGCGTTACGAAGGGTTGTGCCGATGCCCAGCCCCCGCTTGTTTGCGCCGGACGAGGGGATTACGGCGCGGCTGGCGCTGACGTCGAAATCACGCCGCCCGGGGCCAGCGGCAGAACCATCCAGAGAATCACATAAGCCAACAAACCAGTGCCAAAGCAAAGCACGGCAATCAGCCAAAGCAGGCGAATCATCGTGGGATCCATGTCGAAGTAATCGGCAAGGCCGGCGCACACGCCGGCAATTTTCTTATCCGTGGACGAGCGCATCAGTTTCTTCGTGCCGCCGGTTTGCGGTGAGAGGCCCGGCGGTGGAGTTTCCGGCTGTTTGGCGCCGCAGTTGTAGCAGAACCTGGACCCAATGGCGATATCTTTTCGGCAATTCGGGCAAATCATGGATTAACCCTCGCAGAAGGCATTCTCCGCATTCCATCACTAGATACGCAAATCATGACCGAATAGTTTCCTGCGGGTTCCAAGGGCGTAGTTAAACCCGCCAGTCTCAGTATTCCAGAAGCTGTTTTACAGCGGCGGCGATGTGGCCCGTCTGCGGCAGGATCACGTCTTCCAGCTTCGGCTGGTAGGCGCAAAACGTATCCACAGCTGCCACGCGCTTGACCGGAGCGTCCAGCTCGTCGAACAACTGATCGGCGATGCGCGCCGCAATTTCCGCCCCGAAGCCCCAGCTCAACATGTCCTCGTAGGCCACGATCACGCGGTGCGTTTTGCAAACCGTCGCGGAGATCCCTTCCCAGTCGAACGGCGAAAGCGAGCGCAGGTCGAGAATCTCCACGTTGAGGCCCTCGCGCTGCAGTTGCGCGGCGGCCACTTCCGCGCGGTGCACGACAGCGCCATAGGTAATGATGCTCAGGTCGCTACCTTCCTTCACCACGCGCGCCTTGCCAAACGGAATCGTGAAATCCGGCCCGGGGTTCTCCGAGCGGTTGTACGGCTGCCGGTACAGGTGTTTGTGCTCGAGGAACATCACCGGATCATCCGAGCGAATCGCCGTGCGCAACAATCCCGCGACGTCTAGCGCCGTCGAAGGCATAACCACGCGCAACCCCGGGCAGTGCGTGAAGATCGATTCACCGCTCTGGCTGTGATACACGCCGCCGCCGGTCAGGTAACCTCCGATGGGCACGCGCAGCACCACGGGCGCCTTGAACGCGCCATTCGAACGCCAGCGCATCACCGCCAATTCATTGCGAAGCTGCATCATTGCCGGCCAGATGTAGTCAAAGAATTGAATCTCAGCGACGGGTTTCAAGCCGCGCACGGCCATGCCGAGCGCACGCCCCACGATGCCCGCCTCCGCCAGCGGGGAATTGAACACGCGATCGTGTCCATATTTCCGCTGCAGCCCCGAGGTCGCTTTGAAGACTCCGCCCTTCCCCTTTACGTGCTTCAGGTTTTCTTCCCGGCTGGCGTCGGCTACGTCTTCACCAAACACGACGATGCGCTCGTCGCGGGCCATCTCGTCGGAAAGGGTCAGCGCGACCATCTCCACCATGGTTTTCGGTGCGCCCTCAAAATGCCGCTGGGTTTCGAATGCCGCCGATGTCGGATCCATCTCCGGCGAATACACGTTGGTAAGAATCGAATCGCTTGCCGGCTGTTCCGCGGCAAGCGCTTGATCCGCGGCCGCGCGGATTTCCTCGTCGACTTCTGCTTCGAGGTTCTCGATTTGCTTCTGATCCAAGATTCCATCGCGCACCAAACGCAGCGCCATTTTGGAAATCGGATCGCGCCGCGCTTCTTCCTCGCGTTCTTCGGGCGCTTTATAAAGCTTTTCGTCGTCCGACAACGAATGCGAATACGGGCGCGTCACGTGGGCATGCACGAGCGCCGGCCCGCGGCGCTCCCGGCAATACTGCGCGGCTTCTTTGCAAACCGAATAACTCTCAAACGGATCGGTGCCGTCACATTCGGCGACGTGTAGTCCGGGGAAGCCACGCACCAACTTCGAAATGCTGCCGCCGGCGGTCTGCACTTCGATGGGCACGGAGATGGCGTAACCGTTGTCTTCAATCAGATACAGCAGGGGCAGTTTTCTTGCGCACGCGACGTTTAGCGATTCCCAGAACTCGCCTTCACTCGTGGCTCCATCACCGCCGGAGACGTACACGATCTCGTCATCCTGGTGCCGAACGTATTGGCCGAGCGGCGCTTTTTTCGCCTGCGCCAGCGCTCTGGCGCGCCCTCGGTAATACAGCGTCGCTTCCGCTGCTCCCACCCCTTGCAGGAACTGCGTACCCGTGCAGGAGGACTTGCTGACAATGTTTAGCCGTGGCTGTCCCCAATGCGAAGGCATTTGCCGCCCGCCGGAGCTCGGATCGTCTTTGGCGCCGACCGCGGCGAGGAGCATCTCGTATGGCGTTACGCCCAGCATCAAGCAAAGGGCGCGATCGCGGTAATAAGGAAAAAGCCAGTCCACGCCCGGTCGCAAAACTAACCCGATTGCTGCGCAGACCGCTTCGTGTCCCGCACTGGAAATCTGGAAGAAAATCTTGTTCTGACGCTTCAGCTGGATTTCGCGGTCGTCGAGCCGACGCGAAAGATACATCGTGCGGTAAATGTGGAGCAGGGTGTGGTGATCGAGGTCCTGAACTTTGAGTGAGTCAAGCTTGGTCAGTCTGACGCGTGTATGAAGCGCCATTCGTTCCGTCCTCGTGTTGGAGTCAGGGGCTTGAGGCTCAGCGGGAGTTGATTATACCGGATTTGACTTGCCACCGCCCCAACGCGCTTTCCTGGTTGTGATTCGTGGCTCAAGCGAATCAGTCCAATTTGGCTTCAACCGAACCTTCTCGCCGGTCGTCGATCTTCCCTATTGCGAGATGGATCGAATTGCTGGTCCGTCGCCTCGAATTCCGGATCATTCTGGTGGATCACTTTCGGCGACGCGCTCTTGAACGGCTCTTCGCCGGGAATGCGCGCAAGCCAGCGCTGCTCGGAAAGCTTCTCGTGCGGGGAGAAATAGAGCCGGACCAGCAAACCCACTCTGCCGTCGGCGGCCGCCTCTTTTGCCGCGTCCGGCTTTGTTGGTTCCGCCTTTGCCGCTTTGGATTCGCCCGATTTGCCCGCGGTTTTGGTTGTGGCCTTGGCGGCCGGCTTTTCTTTTCCCTTGGCGGCAACCGCCGGTTTTTCCGCAGTAGCCGGCGCGGCTTCCGTCGCCGCACTCTCCGGCCGGTCCATCTTGTATTGGACTCGCTTGTCCAGCCGAAATGCTTGTCTCCATCCGTCGAGTTTGTGCCGTGCTTGCTGGGCTTTCTCCTCGTCGGTTCCAAAATCGAATCGAATATAAATGCCGTATGCGTGAGCCATACTTCGAGTCTGCGACGCCGGGCACGCCAAGTCAAGATTCCGGCTGCCACGGCTGCTACGGTACTACGGTCGCGCTTCCTCGCGCTCCACCTTTGCAGAAGCCGGATTGCGGATGCTGCCGTCTAACCCTTTTCAGGATATAATAAGCAACAAGTGTGAACTGTACATGCCCCCCAGGTCGCAAAACCGGCGGCGTTCGCTTCTCGCGGTGCTCTGTCTAGTTGCGGTCGCGCTATTGTACGCGCCCCTTGGCGGGGCTGTCTGGTCTCTCTACTCGGCACCTTGCTGCACGTCCGGAACGCAATGCCCGGTTCACGGTCATCATCACTCTCAGACGCCTTCCGGCCCTGAGCACGCCATGGACTGTGGCCACGACCTGCCCGCCATAACAGAATGCAGCATGTCGTGCTGCCACCATCCTGAGCGGCCTGCGCTGACTCCTGTTGTTTTCCTGCTGCCCGCTCCGTTCACGGTCACCGCCACGATGGCCTGCGAAGAGCTCGGTCCTCTTCCTGGATCACGAAATACCGTCGCCTCGCTTAAACCTCTCTCTCCTCCTCCAAGAATCCTCGCCCTAGCCGCCTGAGCTGCGGCCAGTCCTGCCACACCGTTGATTCACTCGCTCCGCGGGCATCTTGTCCGCGCACCAAGCCGTTAGGCCATTGGAGGAGGAAAATGAAGCGTATTAGGGTTCTGGCAGTTTTCCTATTCGCGGCCGCTGGGGCCTTGGCCACGATTTTTGGCAACGTCCGCGGCATTGTGCACGACCCGCAGCACCGCCCCGTCCCGGGTATCACCGTAATTCTCAAAGCGCGCAATTCGGAATTTACGCAAAGCACACAAAGTGACTCCGCGGGTGAGTTCCATTTCGAGGCCGTTCCGGTGGGCGAATATACCGTTTCCGTTTCCGATGCAACTTTCGTCACCCAACCGCAAACCATTACCGTGCTTTCCGGCACCGCGCCGATTCTGCATCTCGCACTGCGGCTTCCTTCAGAAAAACAGACGGTCACCGTTTCTGCCGAAGACGGCCAGTCCGAGACGGTCACGCCCTCAACTCTGGTGGACCGCTTGCAGATTCAGGAAACGCCCGGCGCATCGCGCTCCAACAGCCTCGCCATGATTACCGATTTCGTTCCGGGGGCGTATCTTACCCACGATCAACTTCACCTTCGCGGCGGCCATCAAGTGAGCTGGCTCATCGACGGCGTACCCATCCCCAACACCAACATCGCCAGCAATCTTGGCCCGCAGATCGATCCGAAGGACATTGCGGCTCTCGAAGTCCAGCGCGGCAGCTACTCTGCCGACTATGGCGATCGTACTTATGGGACTTTCAATGTGGCGCCGCGCACCGGCTTCGAGAGAAGCAACGAAGCCGAGCTTACGCTCTCCGCCGGCAATTTCTATCAAACCGACGACCAGCTCAATTTTGGCGGGCACACTAACCGCTTTGCGTATTACGCCAGCCTCAACGGCAACCGTACGAACCTTGGGCTTGAGCCTCCCACCGCTAGCGTGATTCACGACGCCGCTAACGGTTTTGGCGGCTTCACTTCGCTCATTCTCAACGCCACTCCGAAGGACCAGCTTCGCTTCGTGGCGCAATCCCGTCGAGACTTTTATCAGGTTCCCTTTGAGCCTGTCGATCCCAACAACATGCCCGGTCAATTTCTCCGCGACGCCAACCGCGAAAGCGATTCCTTCGCCGCCTTCTCATGGGTGCGCGTGCTCAATCCCGGCCTGCTGCTCACGGTTTCGCCTTTCTTCCATCACAATTCCGCGAACTACGAGAGCAGCGCACAAGACTTCCCTTCTTCGGCCATTCAAGATCGCGCCTCGAACTATGCGGGCGGCCAAGCCACTGTTTCCTGGGTCGCCAAGCGCAACACTTTGCGGGTTGGTCTATACGGCTTTGCGCAAGAGGATCACCAGACGTTTGGTCTCGACTGTCATGACCTGTCGCAAAGCCAGTGCCAGGGCTCGACTGTGTCCGAAGTCGACAATCCCTCGGGCGGCCAAGTGGCCGTCTATGCTGAAGAGCAGTTCAAGGCTACGTCCTGGCTCACGCTCAATGCCGGCGTGCGGCAAACTCACTTTTCCGGCGGCGTGGTGGAGAACGCTACTAGCCCGCGCTTCGGTGCTTCCCTTCGCGTTCCGAAATTAAAGTGGGTCTTTCGCGGTTTTTACGGCCACTTCTATCAAGCGCCTCCTTTGCTCACCGTCTCCGGCCCGCTTTTGCAACTCGCCACAAGCCAAAACCTCGGATTCGCGCCGCTCCATGGCGAGCGCGACGAGGAACACCAGTTCGGCGTCACCATCCCTCTCCGCGGCTGGACACTAGACGCCGACAACTTTCTCACTCGAGCCAGCAACTTCTTCGACCACAACAATTTCAACAATTCGGAGATTTTCATTCCCATCACCATTGAAGGTGCTCGCATCAACGGCTGGGAACTCACGCTGCGCTCACCACGTCTCCACAAGCGTGGCCAGATCTACCTCACGTACTCAAATCAGCTCGCACTCGGCTGCGGTGGCATCAACGGCGGCCTTACGGATTTTTCTTTTGGCGGCGGTTGCGGCTTGCTGGACCACGATCAGCGCCACACGCTGCACCTCGGTAGTCAGTTGACTCTGCCGTGGCAGGCTTACGCGTCCACCGACGTCTACTACGCTTCCGGCTTCACCAACGGCAGCCAGACGCCAATGACTCCGGGCGACCATCTTCAGCCGCACACCACGTTTGATCTCACGCTCGGCAAGGAGTTCGGCGAGCGCTTCTCCGTCAATCTGCAGGCCATCAACGTCGCCAATCGCCGCGTGCTGCTCGACAACAGCTTCACCTTCGGCGGCACGCACTTTCTCAAGCCGCGCGAAATGCTCGTCCAGCTGCGCTATCGCTTTCACTATTGATTCGCTGCCGCTCCGCGGATTTCCCGGAATCTCTTCATGACCCATTCCGGCGGGTCGGGGTCGCGCTCGTAGTCGGCTTTTTGCCCAAAGAAAACTCTCCATCGCTCGATCCAGGAGATCCCTGCGGTACCAACGAAGCGATCCGGAGTCGCGTACGCAGAATCGGCAAGAGCTTCGTCGAGCGACACAAACTGGTAGCCACGCTTTTGCAAAAGACCAAGCAGTTCGTCCAGCGTTTCGCTATTGATTTGGTTGTCGTGCATCAGAAAGACTTGGGGGATCTCTCGCCCAAACAGTTTTTTTGCGGCTTCTTCAAAATAGGCAAACTCGGTTTGTACGAATTGCAAGTACTCCCGTTTTGTCTGTTCGGCCAGCTTGGCATCTTTTTGCGCCAGCGCTTCATGCAGGACGTCGTTAAACATGTAATCCGCATTGTCCACCGTGACGGGAGCATTCCTGTATCCCCTACTTTTCAAAAATGCCTCAAAGGTTTCCTTGCGCTCTTGTGTGGGGCCGGTGGCAAGGTACGGATACCGGAAATAGCGCTCGGGCTTCCCCGCGGCCATCAGCAGCGAACGCGTAACCACTTCCCCGCGAATCGTATCGTCCTCCATCTCCGCGACGGAGACTTGATTGAAATTGACGTGCGCGTAGGTATGATTTCCCAGCTCGAAACCCGCGTCGATCCACTTTTGCAACAGCGCCACCCGCGCATCTCGTTCTCCGGCCACGTGCAGCTTCTTTTCGTTGACAAACCCGGTGGCGGGAGCGCGATGGGCTTTCAGGATGGCAGGAATCGCCTCGTTGTACCGCTCGAGCTCGCGCAATTCCCCGTTGGCCGTTGGCCTCGCCGGAATCGCCCCCGGCAAATCATCCACGGTAATGGCGACTCGCCGCTCGAATTGATCGCCTCTTGCGATTTCGCTCTCCGGCTTGCTTGTCCAGTCAACCGCTCCCGTCGCGCCAAACAAAAGAACCAAGAAGGAGCAGGTCAGCCGCTTTTTGGCCAGGTTGTCCCGGTCGTTCTTGCTCCTGTTTGTCGGTTTGCTTAACACACCCTCGCCACCACGCAGTCCTAGCGGCGCGCTTTAGCGCGAGCCGCGTCCCCACAACGCTGGATTCCGCCCCTCAACCATACCTCTTTTGCGGCACTGACTCTGGCCCCACCGCGCATCCACGCAACTCTTCCTCGGCCTTCCTTCTCGAAGCACACGTCATCGTGAGTCAAAAGGGCGGCAGAGCTTCTGCCGTTTTTTTTCTGCCCGGTGCCCTGGCGGTGGGAGGTTCGGCACAAAAGACAGCCACGGAGGCAGTCGAGGATTGCACTGTTTTTGTCCCAACCCAGGTCAACACTGCTTCAGTGTTCATTCTAAACGATTTACACGACCTCCAAGGGGTCCAGAGTGAACTATTACAGAAGAATAAGGGGAGCCATCGGAGCTCCTGATCCATTCCAGACTCGTTTGGCGCGGCATGGCGCTTTCGTCGGGCATCTCCGAGTCATCTCCGAGGCCTGGTCGACGCTCCGAACGCGAGCAGCTGCTACAATAGAACGCAATTTGAGGGCGATGGAGTTCGCCATGACCGGGCCGCTTTTGACCGGGTCTGATGGTGGCTTGCGGCGATCCTTCGGGGACTGCCGAGCGAGTTTGGAACGACTCCGTCGCGTGCCGCCACGCCGCGGAAGGGAGACGCCTTGCAACTCTTGCTGGTTGCTATCTTTGGCGCGGTGGGCACGCTCGCGCGCTACGGCCTCCAGGGTCTCGTGCACCTTCGCGCGGGCAGCGCTTTCCCCTACGGCACGCTGCTCGTCAATTTGACTGGCTGCTTCTTCCTCGGCTTGATCGGCCAGTTCACCATGAATCGCATGGTGCTGCCTGCGGACTGGCGCATGGCCATCACTGTCGGCTTCTTTGGAGGCTACACGACTTTCTCCAGCTTTGGCTGGGAAACGGCCAAAATGCTGGAAGACGGGGAGTGGCTCGGCGCAACAGCCTACGTGGGTGCGAGCGTGCTGGCAGGCCTGCTGTTGTCCGTGGCCGGCATCCGGCTCGCCAACAAATTCTAGTTGAGACGACGGTAGGGCCGGGATATATCGTGCCCTCTTAGAACGATGCGCGCGAGAATGTGTCATCCTGAGCTTATGCGGCGCGGTCGGGATCTCAACATTCGGGCTTACCGGTCGCAGATGGTGTTAGTGACGATAAAAGCGGGAATTTGGGCTAAATCTTCTTTCTTATTTAAGACTTAGAACTCGAAACTGAGACTCCCAAAATGCCACATCAAAAATTCGAGGGCGAACGCACCCTGATGCGCATCCACATCGGCGAGTCCGACAAATGGCACGGCAAGCCGCTCTACGAAGCCATTGTCGAAATGCTGCGCAAGGAAGGTTTCTCCGGTGCGACCGTTCTTCGCGGCGTCGCGGGCTACGGTGGCTCGAGCGTCTACCACACCGACAAAATCCTTCGCCTTTCCCAGGATCTGCCCATCGTTCTCGAGGTCATCGAGTCCACCGAGCGCATTGAACAACTCCTTCCCCGGCTGGACGAAATGGTGGATGGTGGCCTCATCACCTTGGAGAAAGTCCGCGTCATCCTTTACCGCCCCGCTAAAAGATAGCCGGGGAATCGCGATCCAACGCCGTCGGGCACGAAGCGCAAACCGCCGAGATCGCCTCGCTCTTCGGAGCTCTCGAGGTGAAAGTTGTGTAAACTGCCCCCTTATGTCCGAGGCCGCAGAGAAACAACCCTGGCTCAACCGCACCGTTCTGGGCGTTGGCCTCACCAGCCTGTTTAGCGACTGGAGCCACGAAACAGCCACGGCGGTTTTGCCTGCTTTTCTTGGAGCGATTGGCGCAGGGCCGGCCTGGCTCGGCGCCATCGAAGGCGTCGCCGACGGTCTCTCGAGTTTCGCGAAGCTCATCGCCGGGCATTACACCGACACGCTGAAGCGCCGTAAGCCGCTTGCTGTACTGGGCTACGCCGTAACGGCGCTATGCACGGCATCCTTCGGTCTCGCTTCTTGCGCCTACCAAGTGCTTCTCGGACGCGTCGGAGCCTGGCTTGGCCGCGGCGTGCGCTCCCCGGCGCGGAAAGCGCTTCTGGCCGCGGACGTTCCACCCAACGCCTACGGCCGCGCCTTCGGTCTCGAGCGCCTGATGGACACGCTCGGCGCCATCGTCGGCCCGCTCACCGCGCTCTGGCTTCTCCGTGTGACCGATCATTCCTATCGCAAGGTTTTTTTCTGGACGCTCCTTCCGGGCTTCGTCGCCGTGGCATGCTTCTGGTTGCTGGTGCGCGAACGGACCTTGACCACCCCCTCGCAACGTTCCCTCTTGCTCGGACTGAAGGCGCTCCCGATTCACTTCCGCCGCCTGCTTGTCGGCGTGGGGGTTTTCGGAGCCGGCGATTTCTCTCATTCATTGCTGATTCTTTACGCCTCGCGCATGCTTGCGCCCGTGCACGGCCTCAAGCACGCTGCCAGCCTCGCCGTCGGCCTCTACACCCTGCGTAACGTCTTCTACGCCGGCTCCGCGTATCTCAGCGGCTGGCTCAGTGATCACATCGCAAGCCGCAAGAGCGTCCTGGCCGCGGGCTATACGCTGGCGGGAGTCACCGCGATGCTCCTATCGACGGGAACGCATTCTTTAGCGCTGCTCGTCGTGATCTTCATTCTGGCTGGTCTCTACATTGGCACGGAGGAAGCCCTCGAAGACTCCCTCTCCGCGGAACTCGTGCCCCAGGAGCAGCACGGCATGGCCTTCGGTACTCTCGCCGCGGTCAATGCGGTCGGCGATTTCGTCTCGAGCCTTCTGGTGGGCTCTCTCTGGAGCGTTTTCAACGTGCAAACCGCCTTCGCCGCCTCCACGATTCTCTTCTTCGCCGGGGCCCTCCTGATCCTCCGCCTGCGCACCCACTCCTGATTTCACCTGATTTCCCCTTGCGAGTTACTGAGCCGCATGTTACTTTGGCGAACAAAAGGCGAATCTATTGCCTGGCTATGCAGGCTTTTGGAGGGTTTTTCATGCCGGAATCGCTGGCGGTGCAAAGAGCCAAAGAATGCAGTGCCATCGCGCGGGTCCACGAAGTGCTCGACGAGTTTGCCGCACGCGATCACAACCGCGAGATTCTCACCGCCATTCGTCACTTCCCCGCACGGGAAGCGCAATGGGCCGACTTTCCGGGGTGGGTGAACGGGAAGCTCCGTTCCGCTTATGCCGCAAAGGGTGTAAGCCGCCTTTACACACACCAAGCAGCCGCCGCCGAGGCGGTACACTCAGGAAGAAATGTTGTGATTGTCACGCCCACCGCTTCCGGCAAAACGCTTTGCTACAACCTGCCCGTCCTGAACGCAATTCTGGAAAACTCCGACACCCGCGCGCTGTATCTTTTCCCCACAAAAGCGCTCGCGCAGGATCAACTCGCAGAACTTTACGACCTCAACCAGCGGCTGGATCACGGTTTCGGCGTTTTCACCTACGACGGCGACACGCCTGGCGATGCCCGCAAAGCCATTCGCGAAAAAGGTCACGCGGTCCTGACCAATCCGGATATGCTGCACACGGGAATTCTTCCGCACCACACGCGTTGGACGCGGCTGTTCGAGAATCTGCGGTACATCGTTCTCGACGAACTGCACACCTACCGCGGCGTTTTCGGCAGCCATCTGTGCAATGTCCTTCGCCGGCTGCGCCGCATCGCGCGTTTTTACGGACGCGAGCCGCAATTCATTTGCTGCTCCGCGACCATCGCAAATCCCGGCGAACTGGCTTCTCGCCTCCTCGAATCCAAGGTTGCAGTCCTCGATTCCAACGGCGCGCCTGCCGCAGCGAAAACTTTTGTCTTCTACAATCCTCCGACGGTTAATCGAGCGCTGGGCATTCGCCGCAATTACATCAACGAATCGGCGCGAGTTGCACAGGAGTTTCTGAAGCACGAACTGCAAACGATCGTTTTTGCAAATTCCCGTCTGCACACAGAAATTCTTCTTACTTGCTTGCAGCGGGCGAACCCGCATCTGCCGGGAAAACCGGAAACCATTCGCGGCTACCGGGGCGGATACTTGCCAAACGAGCGGCGCGAAATCGAGCGCGGCCTGCGTGAAGGAAAAATCCGCGGCGTGGTCTCGACGAGCGCGCTCGAATTGGGCATCGACGTCGGTTCGCTCGACTCCGTGGTGATGGCGGGCTATCCCGGCACGATTTCGGCCACCTGGCAACGCGCGGGCCGCGCCGGGCGCCGCAGCGGAAGCTCCTGCGCCGTGCTGGTGGCTTCATCCGCGCCGCTCGATCAATTCATGGTGCGCCACCCGGATTACTTCTTCGGTCACACGCCCGAGCACGCCTTCATTCAGCCGGACAATCTGGAAATCCTCATCAATCACCTGAAATGCGCGGCTTTTGAATTGCCGATCGCCCCCCGTGAAAAGTTCGGCGACGTGGACCTTCCGGATCTTTGCGCGCGGCTTGCGGAGGCCGGGTTTCTGCATCTCGCGGGCGAGAATTATCACTGGACCCAGGAAGCCTATCCGGCCGACACCGTGAGCCTTCGCTCGGTCACAAGCGACAATTTCGTGATCATCGACATCAGCGGGGAACCGAACGTTGTCGGCGAAATTGACTTTCCGAGCGCACTGGTTTTCGTGCACGAAAAAGCGATTTATCTGCACGGCGGGCAGCAATACCACGTCGAGCATCTGGACTTCAAAGAACGCAAGGCCTACGTGAAGGGAGTCGCTGTCGATTATTACACCGACGCCGTGCGCTACACCCAGGTGCGCGTCCTCGAAGTCGCCGCCTCAGACCGGGGCAACCACCCTGCCCCGGCCACCCTGAGCGAGGCGAAGGCGCTCAGCGCAAGCCCACGGAGTGCATCGGCGCACTCCCATTCCCATGGGGACGTTCTGGTTCGCTCGCAGGTTGTGGGCTTCAAGAAAATCAAGTTCTTTACGAACGAAACCATCGGTGACGGCAAGCTGGAACTGCCCGAAAACGAAATGCACACGACGGCTTACTGGGTTACGCTGGAGCGCCCGATGCTCGAGTCGCTTCCCTTTTCCGTCAGCGAACGACAGTCGGGCATGTTGGGCTTGCTGCATGCGCTCGAGTGTGTCGCGACGCTGCTGTTGATGTGCGACCGGCGCGATCTAGCCACGGCCATCGGCGAGCGCCCGCCTGAGGCAGCCCCCGAAGACGGTCGAAGCGTGGCGGTGCGCATGGAGGAGGCTGTCTCCACAAATGCTCGCGAATTGTTCGAGCCGAATCTGTATCTCTATGATGCGTACCCGGGCGGCATCGGCTTCTCGGAACCGCTTTTTCGCGCGCACGACCTGCTGGTGCGCAAGACGCGCGAGCTGATTTCCTCCTGCGCATGCGAATGGGGATGCCCTTCCTGTGTTGGGCCACCGGGGGGTCTCGCGCCGCGCGCCAAGGAAGCGGCGCTGGCCATTCTCGACTGCTTGTGTGCCTAGATGCCTCGAACCGCCGACAGGTTTTCCCGGCTCAGAGCGCTCGAACCGGCGCGGCCAGCCGCCGCGCGGCCAGACAGGCCTGCTTTGCGCGCTCCCGATGAAGAAGATAGGCTTCTGCAACTCCTCGGCGCAGGCGTGGTGCGGAATCATTTCGGCGAGCATCTCGCGATTCGAAATTGGTATTCCACACCGGAATATGCTGAGCCGTCCGACGTCAGCCTGGAGCTTCTCTCGCGCACACGCGATGCGTCTCCTTCAAGAAAAACGCGAGCGACGCTCGGGGATCCATCGAGATGGCTCTTCCTCGATACGGAAACAACCGGTCTCGCGGGAGGAACCGGCACCTACGCCTTTCTCATCGGGCTCGGGTGGTGGGATGCCGGGGGATTCGAGGTCGAGCAGTTTTTTATGCGAGATTTCACGGAAGAATATTCGCTACTCCAGGAACTTGCGGTGCGCATCACCGAACGGCCCGTGCTTGTTACGTTTAATGGGAAATCGTTTGACTGGCCGCTGCTTGAAAACCGTTTTGCGATGACGCGCTCAATCGTGGCGCCCAAGCTGGCCGCGCATCTGGACCTGCTGCATCCCGCCCGCGCGCTGTGGAAGCTGCGGCTTGGCAGCGTGCGATTGATGGACCTCGAACGCCGCGTCCTCGATCGAGAGGGGCTGGGCTGGCACCGCAAAGATGATGTCGATTCCGCCCTGATCCCGCAGCATTACTTCGATTACTTGCGAGGCGGACCGCTGGCCCCGCTAGCCGGAGTTGTGCGCCACAACCAGATGGACCTGCGCGGGCTGGCAGCTCTGTTCGGAAAAATCAATGCCATGCTCTCCGACTCCGCGGGCCGCTTTGAGGAATACGAAAGCCTCGATCTGTTTGGACTCTCTCGTTTCTTCGAGCGCCGCGGAGATTCCTCGCGCGCTCAAATCGCCTGCGCGCAGGCCCTGGCTATCGGGCTGCCACGGGACGTTCGTGCCAGGGCACGGAAGGAACTTGCACGGATGGCCAAGCGGCGCGGCGAACACGAGCGCGCCGCCGCAATCTGGGAGGAAATGGTTGCGGACTCCCAGGATGAAGTTCACGCGTGTGAACAGCTGGCTATCTATTACGAACGCCGGGCCAAAGATTTCCCGCGCGCTCTGGAATACGCAAAAGTCGGACTTGCCAAACTCAGGCGCGAGCGCACTGCCTGTTTCGGCAATTCACACGATCCCTATCTGGCATCCAGGTTCGCGCGGCAGGAGAAACGCTTTATCGAGCGGTCGGCGAGGCTGGAAAGAAAAGCGCCGCCGCGGTCTTCGCGGGCACCGCGCCGGGGTGCTCCGGGGGCGGCGGAGCCGAAGGCCAATCGAGCGCTTTGGTGAAAGCATCAAAAAGCCTGCGCGTCGCGCCTTCGAGGGTTACGCAACTGTCGCCAAAACAGTAGAGGAAAGCGCCGCCGTCGGGTGTGTCGAACTGGAAGAAGTTCGGGCGCCGCATCAGATTGGAGCGCTCCGAATGTTTTTTCTCCAGTGCTTCGGAATACTGCCCGAAGAAACGGTCTGCGTGCATTTCGCTATCGAGGTGCAGGCGGGTCACGAGCATCAGCTTCTTGGTCTCTTTTTGCTCATAGGTCGCGTAACGGTCGCCATCCCATGCGGCGGCCAAGGCCTTGGCGCGGTCGTCATCCAGAAATGGTTTCAGAACTTCTTTCCAGCCAAATTCGCCCAGGATGTTCTCATCGAGCTTGGCCCAATCCTTGCCAAGCATCTTTTCAAACGACGGGAGCGAAACCGTCGAAGGAGTCCTGCCGGATTTGTACAAGCCAGGGTGCAAGATCTGTTGCGTGGAGACCGGAGGCTTTTCAAAAACACCGGATAGCACCGGCCAACCGCTGTTCTTCAGTATCGCCGCCGAGAAATTCAGCCCGCTGATGTAAGGAAAGATCAGCGCGTCTTTAAGAAAGGGCGGCGCGCTCTTGAGCGTCGGCGTGCTCTCCAGTTCGCCGAGCAGCATCGACGGATCGAACTCCGGCAGGTCTTTGAGCGAGCGGCCGGTCCCGAGCATCAGGTAGTCCACCATGGCGGCCATGGCGCTGCCTTCAAGCACGGCGTCACGCGCGAGTTCCGCGTCTTCATTGGGACGCGCCGCACGGCTCCACGCTTCGATGTGGAAATGCTGGTCCTCGAGCGCATGGGTCAATTCATGGGCCATGACCATACGCTGGTCACCGGGCGGGCTCCAATCAGCAATGTAAAACTCCTGGGCCCTGGGATCATAGAGCCCTTCGACCTGCTCGGTAAGCACGTTGACCATGAAAGTATCCAGGTCAAACCCCCTGGGGAGCAGACCAAAGGCTTCGGCGGTACGCGCGTCTGCGTAACGCTCGGCGGGATTCTTTTCCTCGTTCATCTGCTTAATCACATAGGCGCGAATTTCCTCGCGGGAGCGCAGAGATTTCTTTAGCGGAGTGATCAGTTTCAGGCCGGTGATTTCGCTCATCTCCTGGAGCACTTCGTCGGCGGCAGCGAGGAAGGCGACGTCGCTTGCCGATTTGGAAGCCGCATGAGAGGCAGCGGGAGAGCTGTCCTGGCCACGTGTTTGTGCTGCGCCAAAACTGCAGCCAAGACCAAGAACCAGAGCCAGCAGGGCGCCCTGCGCCCGTTTTCCTAGCGAGTCCATATCTCCAGCAGAATAGCAGAATCAGAATTTCTGTGCCGCTCGGGCCTGAAAGCGGGCGGCAGAACTGCCACTACGAGCGAGCCCCTAACCGTCCAAGTTGAAAGGAACCCAAAGCGGATTTTTTCCGACTTTTTAGCACCCAGGCAATTCTGTGGTGCCCTGAGCAGTGCGTGGCCACCTGGTAGGGGGGAAAGCTGACGCAACCGGGGCTTCGTCTGAGGCAAGCCGGCGAAAAACTGGGGCGCCCGGATTTCATTCTCCCACATCAGCCGGCTGGCGGACATTGAGAATCTATGTCGTGTGTCGGCCAGGTTGCGGGGATTGTCACGCGTCCGAATGGGCCGAGGTACACGCCTCGTGGAGAATCTCCAAGAGAGCCCGAAGATTAGAGAAAAAGAGTTCCTTGAGATAATCGGGGGCGTTTTCGGGCAGGAGGACGCGGTAAGGTTCCAGTTGCCGCCAGTGTGAAACGACGGCTGCGAGCCCTCCTTCCATGGCCGAAAGACAATCGCGCAAATCTTCCAGTTGTTTCTCTAGCGGCATTTCCAAGATCCGCTCGAAAATTTGCTCGTGACATAACTCCAGGGCTTGATGCACGGCTCCCTCCGGGTACAGCGCCGCCAACCCCTGGTGCTCATACCGGCCGCTCGCTAGATCCCGCAGGGAAGCCACGTAGACGAGCCTTGCGAACGCTCCCTCAATTCCCGCCAGCGTATTCAGAGTAAAGTCCTGAACCACTCTGCGGGCCTGCTGAAGTTTACTCAGTGTTTCCATAGGCCCTGCTGTTCCGAAATCAGAACATTTTCCGACTCTTCCAACCCCTGCGAGAACCCTCAGTGTGCGAGTCGAGGAGGGTCCCTTTATGAGGAAAACGAGTGATCCTGTCGATTCTTTTGCTTTTGACTGCCTTTATCGTACTGCCCGGGTCGAGTATTGGCAAAGACAATGCAAGTAAATTTAAGTAGACTTAAGGAAGACTTAAGGAAACCTAAGTAAACCTGCTGTAGCTGACGGCAACCCGTTGCCGCCACTGCCGCCGCCCCCCCAAGCCCCAGCGATGCTGAACGCGTACCTGCCGTGACGCTCGCTTGAGGGAGTTCGCTTGCCCGAATGCTATCGCTCGAGTAAATTTCGGACATTACCGGGCGCGTACGAACTATCTGTTTGCCGGGAAGCAGCGGGATGGTACTATGCGCCGCAATGTCCGAAATTGGCACTCTCGAACAAGTCCTGTGGGGCTTGAGTTTCTCCTTTAATTTAGCTCTGGTCTTTTTGCTCTTGTACCGCAAGAACTACCGCCTCTATCCCTGCTTTCTCCTCTACGCTCTGCTGAATCTTTTTCAAGCCGTAATCATTTTCGCAAGCCTACAGCGATGGAGTTTTGGTTCGGCCACTTTGTACAAAATAGCCTGGGGAACCCAGGGCATGGTAGTCCTAGCGCGGGCCGTTTCCGTGGCCGAGGTTTGTCGGCATGTGCTGGCGAAGTACCGGGGAATCTGGGGGTTGGGTTGGCGGCTGTCGGTTGCGGTGGCTGCCCTAGTCCTAGCGTACTCCTGGGCGGTTGCGGCAAATCATTGGCAGTTGTTCGTTTTGACTGCGGATCGCAGTATCGAGCTGGCGATAGCAGTTGCCATCCTTGCGCTGCTGGTGTTTGCTCGCTACTACCAGGTTGTTATCGAGCCGGCAGCTCGCTTTCTAGCCATTGGCTTTTTCCTCTACTCTTGCTCCCAGGTTCTGAATGACAGCATCTTGGAGCGTTGGTTGCAGCAATACGCGACCTTCTGGAACCTACTCGGAGCAATCACCTTTCTTACGAGCGCGCTGCTGTGGGGGTGGGCCTTGCGTCTCGATCCGCAAAAGGCACGGTCGCAACCGCAACTGCTTCCGGAAGATCATTATCGTTTGCTGTCTCCCGCGATCAACGCTCGCTTGAAGGCTCTCGACGAGCAATTGGGCCATTTCTGGCGCGCTGAGGGAGAAAAGACTTGAGCCTCGCTTTCTACGTTTTCCTCGCAATCCTCGCGCTTCTCTTTGTCGTATTCGTTTGGTCGCTGCGAAACCCAAAGGGCCATACCGTCCCTTCCCCATCCTCCGCGATTCCCCAAGACCTTCAGGGGAGCCATGTCACGCACTTGCCGCAGATCCGGCGAGCGCTGGCGCCTGCGGACTTGGAGTTTGCTTCGAAAAGAATCCCTCGGGAGGCGTTGCGGCGAATGCAGAGAGAGCGCCGGAACGTCGCCCTGGCTTACCTTTCTGCTTTGCAGGCGGAACTCCAAAGGCTTCTGCGCACCGCGAGAATTGTCGCGGCGCTCTCCCCGGCAGTCGCCGGCGGGCAAGAACTGGAAAGAGTAGTTTTGACGTGGAACTTCCTGTGGCGATATCGGGTGATTCGCCTAAGCGTGTGGGCCGGTTTCACACCACTCCCGCAAATCAGTGATCTCAGCGATTTGCTCAGCGGCTACAGTGTTCGCTTGGAAGAAACCATGAGAAAGCTGGCCGAGCGCGCCGCGATGGTAGCGGAAATGGTCTCATCGCCCGATCGGCGCCGCATCGATCCTATTTAGAAGCAGTTCATCCACCGCGGCCAGCAGTTCGCTCACTTTGAAGGGTTTCTGCAGAATCCGCGTACTGCTTTGGCCGATTCTTTCCGCGGCCTCACCCGCAGGCGCAACCGCACACATCCAGATCAACTTTCGAGAAAGAACGGGCTTATGCTGAGCCAGCCAACTCTCCAGACCACCCCCATTGGAAGAGTCCGCTAGCTGAAAGTCGGCAACAATCAAGTCAAGGTCCTGCCGTTCGAGCACAGCGCGCGCCTCCTCCAGGTTCCTGGCCGCGTGGACGTGATGATCGCGGCCGCGCAAGAAGGTACTCACGGCTTCCAGAACGGACTCGTCGTGATCCAGCAAGAGGATGTGCGCGCTCCTTCCAGGATCGGGATTGGGCGAGTCCAATTGAGAACCCGATGGCGCGACAGACTGACACGGCAGTTCGATAGTGAAGCAAGCCCCTCCCGCGGGCCCGTTCCGCACACGAATCGTTCCTCCGTGCTCCGTAACAATCCCGTAACAGATGCTCAAGCCGAGGCCGGTTCCTTTTCCAACTGGCTTTGTCGTGTAGAACGGATCAAAAACACGAGAGGGGTCCTTCACTCCGGGGCCGCTGTCGGTGAATTCGATGATCAGCCGCTCGCCCTCCATTGCGGTGCGAACCCAAAGATCACCTTCTGTCGAGCGCTCCAAGATGGCGTCAGCGGCGTTGTTCACCATGTTTAGAAAGACCTGCTGCAACTGATGAGGGTCGGCCGCCGTCACCGGGAGATCGCTCGCCAGATCCAGGTGAACACGAATATTGTTCATGCGCAAATCGTAATCCCGCAGCGCGAGAGTTTCCTCAAGAGTCTGATTCATCTTCACGGGAATTCGCTCGGGCTTGTGCTGGCGGGCGAAGCTCAGGAGATTTTGCACGATGCGGTGGGTACGTTGCGCTTGCTTGTACAGTTTTTCCGAATATTCGACGCCTTGCGGCCCCAATTGCCCGCTGGAGGTCAGCAGCTGGCTATATCCAAGAATGGCGGTAAGCGGATTGTTCAGCTCATGGGCGACACCCGAGATGAGCTGACCCACCGCGGCAAGTCTTTCGCTGTGAAGCAATTGTTCCTGTGTCCGGCGGAGGTTTTCGTAAGCCTGGCGAGTTTCTTCGTAGAGGATAGAACGATCGATCGCACTGGAAATCTGACTGCCGACGGCAATGAGCAAGTTCACGTCGGCTGGGGAAAACTCGCGCGGAGTGCGCGTTCCCACGACGAGACCGCCGATCACGCGGTCCTTGGACCAGAGAATCACAATGTAAGCGGTGGCAATTCCTTCTTTGATTTGCGCATCGCGAAAAACCGCCGGCAGCGGGAGGCCCTGAGCGGAGATAAAGGTTGCATGCGCGTCCTTGATATGCTGCAGCAACTCCGGCTTCACGGAAACCGCGGGAAAATGGCGCGAGTATTCGGAGCGATGGCCGGCGGCCGCCACGCGCCGCAAATTTGTGCCGCTCGCATCAAAGAGGTAAAGCGAGGTGGCGTCGAGGCTGAAAAGCTCGGCCATCTGGCGTAGCGTGCGGTGCAACGAATCGGTAAGATCCAGCGATTCCGTAAGTGTTTGGGCGATGGAATTCAGCACCATGAGCTCGCGGTTGCGCCTGCGGATTTCCAGTTCCGCCTGCTTGCGTTCGGTGATGTCCTGAAGGAATCCCTGGTAAGCAGTGACGTTTCCGCCGGCGTCCCGCACGGTGATGGAGGACTCCAGCATGGTGCGCACTTCGCCGTCTTTGCGCCGCATTTCAAATTCGAAGTCCGCCACCGCGCCGTGCTCGTTTAGGAGTCGCTTGAGTCGCTCCCGGTCGGCAGGATTTTTATAGAACGCCCCCGGAATGTCGATGGCCATTAACTCGTCGCGGCTCTCATAGCCCGACATCCGCAACAAAGCGTCGTTAAAGTCAAGAAACCGGCCTTGTGGCGTGGAAATGAACACGCCTTCCTGTACGTTGGAGACGAGCGTTCGATATTTCTCTTCTGCGCGCTTTCGCTCGGTAATGTCTTTCAGGACATGGACGGTGCCAAGGACCCGTCCGCTGGGATCGGCGAAACTCGAGTTGGACGCGAGAAAATATCCGGGAAGCCACGGGTCTGGATTGTCTCCCTCGCCGGCAACTCCCTCGCAATACGCGCAAACCTTGTAGGCCGCGTTTTTGACAGGAAGAAGCTCAGCAACACTCCAACCGACCATAGCCTCGCGTTCGCGGCCCAGCAATTGACGCAGTCGCTGGTTGCTCCGCAAGATGCGCCCCTGGGCATCGTGAACCAGGATGGGGTCACCGATAGAGTCGAACGTGTATTCCCACTGGCGGCGCACGGTGGCAACCTCCTCAAACAAACGAACATTTTCCAGCGTCATCCCGAGCAGGTTGGCCATATTCACGAGATAGGAAAGTTCGCCGGGAGCGAAGCGCCGGCGTTCGGTAGCGCCGATGGCAATGATACCCAAAGCCCCATTTTCCCCGGGAAGCGCAAGCGTCACCAGCGACTTCAACCCTGCTTCGTCCAGCCGTTTTTGCGCAGCCGGATCCCACTCATCTTGCGATTCCAGGAATTGACATTCTTCTTTCAATACACGCTGGGCCCAAGGTTCCGAGGCGGAAACCTTGCTGTACTTCGCAAGAAACTGCGGTTCGTAGCCCACCGAAGAGCGGGCTACCAGTTGCGCATCCTTGCCCTCTCCCTCCTTGAGGCAAACGATGCCGTGGGTGGCGTCTAAACTTCCCACCAACTGCGTCAGCACCTGGTCGATTACGTCCTGCACGGAAAGAGTCTGCGTGGTAGCCGCGGTCAGGAGCGACAACCGGCGCATCTTATCGTTTAACTCTTCACTTCGTGTCCGCTCACTCTCGAGAACCACAACCACCATAGCAATGCCCAGGGCTACTCCCAGAATGTGATCGAAGGAGATGCGCAACAAAAAGTAGGGATGCTGCGGCCAGTGCGGCCGATCGAGGCCATGCAGACCAAGGAGGAGAAACGCACCCGCAAGAAGCTGCAAACCGTGCCCTCTCCGTGTGGACGGGGATCGCAAAAGCAGGAAACCGGCGGCCAGGCAAACGATGCTTTCCACAATAGCGGTTCCCCAGTGCACGGAGGCAAATCGCTGGGGTCCGCTTCTTTCCACGTAATAAACCACTGCCAGAACGAAAGTGATAACCGGGAGCGCCAAATACCGCCGGTCGGGACTGGCCACACGATTTACTGCGGCCACCAAGAAAAGCAGTACCGCGGCGGTGTGAGTCACCAGACAAGCTAGATGTAATCCAGCCAGCGGCCGCGCAAGGAAAATCACTTCAAAGACCGCCGAAAACGTGAAGCAGAACCACCCGGCATGCCAGAAGCGGAAATAACCTCCAGGCTGTTCGCGGCGGAAAAGCGGAAAAAGTACCAGAAGAATGACGAAGGCACTGGCTTCGAAGAAAGCGATCCCGAGCAGGCCTTGGTTCTCCAACACGATGCGCCGCCTTCCGGCTGGACGTGCCATCACTAAGGTGCTCAAGGTGCCCGAATCATGGGCGGACGGCGAGAAACTTTGGATGGACGGCCTGTTTGACGCTAACATGCTATTTCCCGACAGGGCAAGCAGCCGGACAGCAAGGTGTGCCGTCACTTATAATGTGTGCTTGGAGCTGACCGGGTTGGACACTGAGAACATACTTGTCGTGGACGACGAAGAAGCGATTCGAGAAGTCGTTTCGACGATGCTCGAATCCAAAGGCTACCGCTGCACGGTGGCGCACAACGGCCGCGTTGCGCAAGAACACATCAAACGCACCACTCCCGACCTGATTTTGAGCGACATGATCATGCCGGAGATGGATGGCATCAAGCTTCTGGAATGGGTGCGTGAGTTTGACCCCGACGTGCCCGTCATTATGGTCACGGCGATCCACGACATCTCCACGGCGCTCGAAGCCATCCGTCGCGGCGCCTACGACTACATCTTGAAGCCTTTTGAAAAGGACCAGCTTTTCCTGGGCGTGGGCCGCGCGCTGCAGCATCGTCGGCTCGTCAACGAAAACCGAAAATATCAACGCGATCTCGAGCAGCAGGTGGAAGATCGCACCGCGCGGCTCCAAGAGGCTCTCGACCAGCTCGAACAGTCTTACGACGACACTTTGGAGGCCCTTGGCAGCGCGCTGGACTTGAAGGACGCGGAAACCGAGGGCCATTGCCAGCGTGTTACCGCGTTCTGCATCTCCGTTGCAAAGACCATGCCGGTTCCGGATACCTATTTGCCGATTCTGGCCCGTGCCGCGTTTCTCCACGATATCGGCAAGATGGCCATTCCCGATGGCATCCTGCGAAAGCCCGGCCCGCTTACCGACGAGGAAAAAAAAATCATGCGCACACACTGCGAAATCGGCTACAACATGCTGATTCGCATCCCATTTCTTCGCGATGCCGCGGAAATTGTGCTCGCGCACCAGGAGTTTTTTGACGGCTCTGGCTATCCCAGGGGCCTGCGAGGTGATCAGATTCCGCTGGGGGCGCGTATCTTCACCATCGCCGACTCGCTCGATGCCATGATCAGCGACCGGCCGTATCGGCGGGCACTCCCGATGCCACACGCCCGGGAGGAAATCAGGCGATGCTCCGGCAGCCAGTTCGATCCGGAGGTAGTGAAAGTTTTCCTGTCCATCCCGGAGCAGCATTGGATTGAATTGCGCGAACACCTTGGTTCCCCGTTCCGGTTGGCACACCTCCGGAACCTATAGCGCCGGGAGCAGCAAAAAAATCCGAATGCTCATCTGCCCCGGCTTGCATCGAATCCGGGGGCATCGTACTATCTGGCCCTAGAAGGAGCTTCATGGCTCTCGTTCCCATCAAAACTGCTTCGGAAACCGGCTATTGCGATTGCATCTGCGGCTGCTACGAACTGGCCAGCCTGCGCGATGAAGACACGGGCAAGGGCTATTGCCCCGCGTGCGGGAAGGATCATCTTGGGCTCAACACGGGCATTGGCCTGCCGAATCCCGCTCCCGCCAAAGTCTCGGCAAATGCGCCGGGAAACAGTAGGTCCGCCCGCATGCCGGCCCCCGCCGATCCCCCCGGCCGCTTGCGCTGAGCCGCCCCTCTGATCTCTACGATTTGGTAATCCTGTGGTACGCGCAATCGGGGTACAAACTGGCTCCTCAGTTCACTCTGCACCGGCTTTGGTACACACAAAAATGCTCCACGTCGTTCGAGGACCTTCTGCGATCTTTGCGAACCGCTACTTGGCGAGAAAGGATTTTTGAAGACCCTGCCTTGGATGCGCCTACGCGAAAAATCCTGAAACCCCTTGTGGAATGGGCGAAAGTGGTCGCATAAAATGGAAAACTCTAGGCTAGCGGCTCATATTCAAAGTCGCCGAAGAAAAAAAGCTTGTTGCTTGAATATTGGGCCCCCAAAGTTGCCGCCAAAACGGTTGTCATCAAATCTCGGCACGGTGGTAAGGCCGCTCAGTTTCTGCAAAGTATCGAGGGCGTTATAATTTCGGTTCTGGTTATAGACATAAGCGAGCCCGTGAAATTCATTTGTACCGCTCTGGACGATGGTATTGAATTGCCCGCCCGAGGAGTGGCCGAATTCCGGTGAGAACTGGTTCTGCAGCACGGAAAACTCGGCGACGGCGTCGTTGGGCACGGTGACCAGAGTCCCGGTGACGCTCGTGTCGTTGTTGTCCACGCCTTCGATCGTGAAGTTGTTATTTTCGCGGACGCTGGCCGCCGACCGAAGGCCCGCTTCCCACCCCCACGCCACCGCTCGTTGCAACCCCGAATCGAGCAGGGAGAGATTCAGAACGCCGCTTCCAATGGTTGCGGAAGGTAAATCCTCAACTTGTTGCGAGGTAAAGTCATTGGTTACCTGAGCCGTGGTGGTATCCAAAAGGCTGCGCGGCGCCGGAAACCTCGATGGTGTTGGCTACGCTTTTTACCTCAAGAGTAATGGGCAGGGTGACGGTCTTGTTCAGCTCAACTCGGAGTCCGTTAATGGTTGTGGTGGCGAAGTTCGTAGCCGAAGCAGAAACGTTGTAAGCCCCTACGGGCAGGTTGGTGAAGCGGTATTCGCCGGTGTCATTGCCTTTCGTCGCGTACTTGACGCCGGTTTCGACGTTCACCGCCTCGATCGAGGCGCCCTGAACCGCCGCGCCCGACTTATCGAGCACCGTCCCCACCAAGTCTCCGCTGATAACCTGCGCGTCTCCCTCCCTAACCAGAATGCAACTAAGGACGAGAATCATTAAATTAAACACAACCCATGGAAAATGATCAAATGCTTGCTCTTCACTGACCCCTCCTGCCCCCCGACCTTGGGACAAGTAAAGCGAGCGAGCCCAAATGAGACGACTTGCTTCCTCAAACGCCCACGAGCCGGAGAATCTCCATGCGGCGACATGCAAGTTACCTTCCAGGCGCACTTGTCACGATTCGAAACAAAACCTTCGCTAACCTGCTGATTCCGTCGGCGGTACTAAAACCGTGTTTATATTTTTAGAAACATGTGATTCCATAAAGCGTATCTAAATTCCGTATCGCGAACCAAAGGTAAAAAGATTAGCAGACCAATCTCGAGCTCGCTTCGAGGCTGCCGCCTGATGGAAAAGTCCTACGCTGGAAGCCCGACCTTGTGCAAACGGAACTTCCCGACAAGCAAACTCACAACCAAATATCCTTCCGAGGAAAAATCATGGAAAGGCCCGGTGAACGTAGGCGTCCTGTTCCTCGAGCAAGGTCAGCGCAAGATCCTCATCGGAATGCGTCGCGGGCACGCACAGCAACGGCGTACCAGCCGCCTTCCAGCTCCACACGGCTAGAGAGAAACGTTTTGCGAGGCTACTACGATACCATCTGCGGCTGCTACGAACTGGCCAGCTTGCGCGATGAAGAAACGGCTGCGCGACGACGCAGGAAGACAAAGGCTATTGCGGCATAACAGGAGGGATCATCTTGGGCTCAACGCGGGCATCGGCCCGCGGAATCCTGCTCCCGCCAAAGGCTCGACAAATGCGCCGCGAAACAGTAGGTCCGCCCCCATGCCTGCCCCCGCCGATCCCCTCGGCCGCTTACGATAAGTGACTCTCCGTCCGCACATCCCACGGCCACTTAGGGTTTTGGATGTTCTTTCGGGTTGCTGATAGTTTCGTTGTGCTCGATTGAAAACAATAGATACTTGTTGAAGTCGTGTCGCCTATGGATCCTATGCCCTTTCGTTTGCATATAAATCTCTGCCCGGATGGGCAGCCAGAGATCCAAGCTGTTCTTTTGAAATCTAACCGGGCCGTACTCAATATCCGTATGCTGCGCGTAGAGACCAGCTTCTTTCAATGGCTCCCGAATATCAGTTTGTAAACGAACCACCTCATAGTTTGTAGCGTCAATCCACGCTCTTCCTTTCAAAGGAACCGGAAAGCGTTTCCCGTTCAGATAGTGAACCTGCATGCGGCTTGCAACATCTCTCTTTTGCTGGAAGTGAATCTGCCAGGCGAACCCTGGCCCCTGGCGCGCCAGCCCTTCGCATTGCATTTCAAAATCGTTTTGATAGTACGGATGAAACAAGAAGACTTGCGAGGGTAGCCCCTTTGTTGCAAGGTGATCGGGAAAAACGTTAGGATCTTCTGTCCCGTTACGGTACTCCTCCACATTTAAGAAGCCATAGCGCGTTTCACGAATTGATACGACATATGCGAACGTCACCTTGGATGCTCGCAAGGCGACTCCTCTTTCGTTGACGCTCTGATGTTCGATCGTTTCGTCCGCTGAAAAACGGTCTAAAGTGTAAGGCAAAAGTTGCAGTTCGTGACCGGCTTTCTCCAGAACGTCATTCAGGTCACAAGAGGCCCCTGGTTCGACAGGAGCAGGTGTGTCGTCCACGTTGGGTGGTACCCAGTGTTCCACAACCGGGCTGATGTCAGGCGGTGCCAAGTCACTCGCCGCCTTTTCAAAGTCGCTTCCAGCAATCGCGAAACGATCTGCCTTGCTTTCTATCTGGCCCAAGAGTTTCCGGGCTGTCTCTGCGTGGCTTTGATCCAGTTTCGCTGCAAGGTATCTCTTCAAAGCTTCCACTGCCTCTGCCCTGCGATCCTGCACTGCAAGGGCCTGTGCTAACACAATCGAGATGCTGCCCGCGCCTTCTCCCCCCAACTCCCAGGCCCGTTCGGCGTGAGATACAGCTTCTGCGTACTTCCCCAGCCGGAACGCTGCTGACGCTACTAAGCTGTGGGCCTTCCATGAATTTGGGTTGAGTTGCAAGAGCTGCCTCCCCAACTCATCGGCTTCGGTGTAATTGCCCTTCAGGAGATTCGACTGGCCCAAGGCATAAACAGCAACCTGCTGCGTCGGGTCAAACGAAAGCGCCTTTTCCCAGTATTGCCGGGCCTCCTGGGGATTACCTTTTTTTTCAGCGGCTAGACCCATCACGTACAGCGCCGCTGGATGATTCGGCGACTTTTTTAGTACGAGCTTAAGAGCTTTCTGGGCAGCATCCAACCGGTTTGCCTTCAGAGCCGCAATGCCTTTGTCGAGCTCTTTTTGCACCTCCGGCGCGAGCAGCGGAGTATGGTAGTAGATAATCGGGGCGCTTCCAGCAGCTGCAGGCACCATGGAGACATTGACAACATTGTCCCCCACCGAGGGATCGATTATTGTGTCCTCTCTTGTCTTCCAGAAGCCCGACGCTTCCACTTCAATGTAATACTGCCCGGGCGCAAGCTGGGTAAAGAGGGCCCGCGTGCCCTTCGTCGTAGCAGTTGATATCGGCAGTCCAGACGAAGCGTATAGCGTCACCACGGCGGCGGACTTTAGCGGCGCGCCGTCAGGGCCAAGCACCTGAACGTCTAAGTTCAAGATAAAATTTGCGCTAACGAACGTGCTCTGACCCAGCCTGCCACCCATCTCTGGTGTGGGCGTCTGCGCAAGGGTACCTATGACCAACGTCGAAAAGCTCAGGGAAACGCGAGTAAGCTTTGTAAATATTGTGTATTTGCACGTTCGCGTGATCATGAAGTTGCAACTCCCTCGACTAATGACAAACCCTTCAGATTCTTAAGAGGAAGGCTACCCTGCACGCGAAGTCTTCAGGAACACTCTAGGCTTTTATAGCGCTCCTGGGAAATGTCTTTCTATTCCATTAGCTTACGCTAATCAAAAGTTGAAGCTTGCGCTCAGCTGCGTGATGCGCGCCGGAATTCGGGTTGTAGTCACACGGCCAAAGAGCGAGCTGTTGACATTGCCAGAAGGATTGCTGAACTGCGCATGGTTGAATGCATTGAACAGATCCACGCGAAGTTGGAGCTTCATTTTTTCGGTGATGTTGGTGTCTTTGTAGAAGGATAGGTCGGTATTGTTGATTCCAGGCCCGTGGAACACATTGCGGCCAGCTGTCCCTACTGTACCAAACGCGTTGTGCTTATAGCTAGCCGGATCAAAGTAGTAGTTCCCGGCGTGGTTCACTCCCGCCGCGTTGGGTAGGTTCCCGACGTTTCGTGGGTTCGAGAAGATCGTCGCGGTTTTCACAAAGTCCGGACGATCCCAGCACCCAAAAAAGCTGGCGAACGGCGTGCATTGCAGCGACCGGAAAGAAGAGTCGGTCAAGCCTATTGGGAAGCCGGCCTGCAGTGAGGTCACACCCGCAAACGTCCATCCCTTCGTGACGCTGCTTGGCAGGTGGTGAAAGCCCCAGTCGGGGATCTGGTACAAGTATTCTGCCGCCAAGCGGTGCCGAGCATCGAAAGCCGAATTGCCGTAGGTTAACTTAAAGTTGCTTGGAACAATCAGTCCATTCGTTCCGCCACCCTCGAGACTCGAGCCATTGTCCAGACCATGAGAGTAAGTGTAGGCCGCACGTACACTAAGGCCATGCGAAAGCGACTTTTCTACAGTCGCTTGAAGAGAATTGTAGTTCGAACTCAAGAAAGTGGACTGTGCACCCAGAGAGGCAAAAATTGATGCATCGGCAAGCGTGCCTACACCCGGGAAGCCGAATTCTCCGGCGCGGCCTGCCTGGCAACCAGGAGTCGCCAGGCAGACGGTTGCGTTGTAGGGGTTTTGTTCGTGCCGACCCTCCAGACGTCGTCCTTGAGCCCCCACGTAGCCAACCGTAGCCAAGATGGAAGGCGAGACCTGATATTGTAGAGACAGTTGGGTATTCATTGCGTACTGAACGTTAAACGCCGGGTCCACGATATTGAGAGACATGGGCTCAAAGAAGTTGGCGAAATCCACCGGTGTGCCAGCCGCAGGCGGCGTGTACGGATATTTCTGTGTTACGCAGCCTGCGCCGTTGACTGTACAAAACGGAGTGGCAAAACCGGGACTGCCGAAAACCGGAAAGTCACCGGCCCCTAGATCGGCTAGTGCAAACGGCGGAGCAAGCAAGTTCTGGAGCGTCTGTTCTTCCTCAGCGTTGTTGTAATAGATGCCCCAGCCAGTCCGAACCGTCAACCTCCTCGTGGGGTTCCATGCAAACCCAATGCGCGGAGCAAAATTGTTGTAGTGCGTTCTATAGCCCGCCGAAGTGATCCCTTGGTCGCCCGGGAAGACCAGTCCCGTCGGGGCCGTAGGGAAGACTGTTGACTGCTGATTCAGTCGGAAGGCGTTGATCGCCACGCCATGATTGAAGTGGTCCGTCAGCGGCGTGTCGATTTGCCAACCAATCCCATAAGTGAACGTCAGGTTGGGACGCAGTCTCCATTGATCCTGAATGAAGGAGTAATACTCCCAGGCGCTTGCATCAATGAAGCTGCCGCTCGATTGACCATAGGTGTCTGGAATGCCAAGCAAGAAGTCCGAGCCTGGATTGCCAGTGGAGAATGGGCCGCTCCCCGAAAACCCAAACGCACCGTTGTTTTCGAAGCCGAAGGGATTCGCAACGTGGCCCCGGCGAATGTCCACGCCCCATTTGTAAGCGTGCTTGCCCGTGGTGTAGGAAACATTGTCGAGAAGCTGGCCTGTATCATCAATCCGGGGCTGCGGACCGTTGTCGGAAAAGCCCAGCGTAAAGAGTCCCGTAACGTCGATTCGCGGTGCACTCTGAGACTTGGTGATCTGAGGGACGATCCCTGTAAATCCTAAGCTCGAAGGTGCAACAACATTGGAAGGCTCAACAGCATCGAAGTTGAATCTGTTGTACCCGACCTTCAGCTCGTTGAGCATGTGCTCGTTAAAGATGTGCGTTTCGCTGACTGTATATTGATAGATCTTTGTTTTCGAAAACTGTCCAAATCCCGGCAGTGGTGTTGTCGTCCCCGGGAGGAAGGGCAACGTATCAAGTGTCGCAGCCCTTTGGAGAAACAAGTAAAAGAATAAGTTGTCCTTTGAGCTGAGGTTGTAATCGACGCGCCCAAGATATTGATTGGGATTGGTGGTAATGAGCTCGGAATACTGGTATGCAGTCCCGCCAACCGGGTTCGGCGAAGGGATGTACTTGTTCAGCAAATTTGCCGAAGGCGCAGAAAAATCAACGGTGGGAATGTGGTTTGTGGGAAAGAGCGTTGCATAAGGCGTTCCCTGTGGATGCACAACCCCATCCTCCCCCGTCAAGGGAAATGGCGATGTTCCAGTCAAAGCCCCGGCGCCAGTAAAATCACCCCCCCGCTGCGCCGGAGTGAAAACCTGTGAGTTCTGCGCGACTCCCTGGAATTGACGCGTCCCTTGGTAAGAGAAGAAGCCGAAGAGCTTGTTCCTGACAATGGGACCACCTAGGGTTCCGCCGAACTGGTTCTGATGAAAGGGGGGCACCGTCGTTGAAAAGAAGTTCTTGGCGTTCATGAACGTATCGCGATAGAACTCGAACGCGCTACCATGGAATTGATTGGTCCCCGACTTCGTGGTCACCATCAAAGTTCCGCCGGAGTTTCTCCCATATTCAGGATTGAGAGTACTATCCACTACTTTGACTTCCTGAATCGCATCCGGGTTGATCGCATTGGCAATCGGTGTGTTCAATGGCAGGTCGTTCGAGTCTGTGCCATTGACAGTATAGTTGTTGGACTGGGTCCGGCTGCCGTTGGTCGAGAAGTTGTTGGTGAAGCGATCGTTTGAAGCCACAACGCCGGGCAGGGTGGTCTGCAGGTTGATCCACGCGCGGTTCAACAACGGGAAATCCTTGAGCTCCGCTGCCGCAAGTTCACCACCCAACTGGATTGTAGTGGTATCCGCCTGCAGCTTCGCCGCGGTCACTTCGACAGTGGCAGACATTTCACCGACTTCAAGCGTTGCTGAAACCACAAAGGTCGCGGCCGATTCTAGCCGGATGCCCGTCTGCTTGTACGTCCGGAAGCCGGCTTTCGAGACGGTGACGGCATAGTTCCCTGCCGGAAGGTTGGGCGCGATAAACGAACCGTCCCCCGTTGACGTCACATCGCGCTCAAGGTTCGTCGCCACGTTCACTATTTTGACAGCGGCCCCAGCCACGGCCGCTCCCGAGGGATCCACAACGGTACCGCGTATGGTTCCCTCAACGTCTGCATAAGTTGCGGGTGCACAGGCGACAAACAGCGTCACAATCCCCATGATCGAAAACACGAGAGGCGCAAACCGGCCCGTCTTTAGGATAGATTTCATAGCAGAAACCCCCATAACTTCACCATTCATAAATAGTCTTGAGGTGGCTAACCCGCACCAGCGGCTCTTTAGACACTAGCAATGTCCTTTCCACTCCGCAGTTTATATTGGTTTTTACAGAAAGTGAGCTAACTGCTTTGTTTCTAGTAAGGTTTTAGTACCAGAAGCGCATCTTTTTTTGACCTTTATACCGGAATTTGTATCTATTTCCCATATCGCGTAGCCATTTCTACTTGCTTCCAATTCGTTCATCACAATCCATTTAGCGGAATTGCATGAGTAGCCTTTCCAGTCCCGTTTTGAACTCCCTCTCCTCGCAAATCAGGCTTACCACCAGGTATCCGTCCGACGAAAAATCGTAATAGTGGCCGGGATGCACGTAAACGCCCTTCTCGTCGAGTAAAACAAGGGTGAGCTCCTCGTCCGAGCGCGTTGCGGGGACTCGCAGGACCGCATACCAGCCGCCTTCGAGTTCGAGGCGACTTAAAACGCTCCGCAAAACGAGCTGGCCGTCAAGTTCCGCCAAATTCCCGCGGACGCGCGCCATCAATTGCCGCTGAAACGCTGCACGGTCCGAGAGAAACGTTGGCAGGGCCAGTTGCACCGGCGCGCTCATCGAAAGATAGGTATCAGCAATCACTTCGAGCCGCGCGAGCGCTTCCCTTTTCGATTCTTGCGGACCGCTGACTGCCACCCACGCCGCTTTCATCTGCGGCAAGCCGCAAATTTTTGATATGCCGCTCAGCGTGAACGTAAGCGCGTCGCGATTGCCCGCAAAGCTCGCGGGCCGCCCATCGAGGTGAAAATCCAGAAAAACCTCGTCAACAATCAGCGCTAGACGCCGTGCCGAACAGATGGCGTTCAATTTCTCCATTTCCGCCCGTTTCGTAAAATGTCCAGTCGGATTATTGGGATGCACCACGATCAGCGCCCGCGCTCGTGGTGTGATTGCTTGCTCCACCGCGTGGAAATCAATCTGCCAGCCATGGTCGTAAACCAGCGGATAACGAGCGAGCTTCACGTCCTGAATGTCCGCAAGAAAATCGAACAGCGGATAGCTCGGTGCGGGAATGAGGATTTCGTCGCCCGGATTGCACAGCAGCTGAAACACGAACGAGTAGGCCTCGCTCGTGCTTGTGGTTAGAAAAATGTCGTCAATGTCAATTGCGGCGCCGCGCTCTGCGTAATATTCGCGGACTGCCTGGCGCGCCGAGACAAGCCCGCGCGGCGCCGGTTCATATTTCAGCGCAGCGGGATTGCGCAGCGCGTCCAGAATCGTGCGCTGGTCATACTCGAAGCCACACTCCGTCGGATTTGATACGGTCAAATCCACAAGCGGCTTCCCTGCTGCGCGATGGCGCGCCAAGGTCTGGCTCAAGTGGTTCGGCGCCAAATTCCACTTTGTTCGCTCGGCAAACACGTTCGTCTAGCCCTCTTTCTCTGTCTCCCCACTCCTATGCCCAGCGCTTCGGGGCGGTCGCTCGCCACGTTCGTGCCGCTGGCCTATCTTCGGCAGGCATTATATCCACCCAAGCTGCAAAGCCGCAGCGCCTCGCGCTCGCGTATACTAAAGGGCGCGCGAATGAACCGATGAGCACGCACCCGCAAGCCAATGCTGCGCCCGAGCCCATTCCGCAATTTGATTTGTCCGTCCAATATGCGACGATTGGCGCAGAGATTCGCACCGCCATCGAACGCGTGCTGTCTTCCCAGCAGTTTGTGCTCGGACGCGAAGGCGCGGCGCTCGAGGGAGAAATTGCCCTGCTCTGTGGCGTGGCTCACGGCGCGGGAGTCGCTTCCGGCACCGACGCGCTCATTCTCGCCTTGCGCGCTTGTGGTGTCGAGGCAGGCGACGAAGTACTCTTGCCCACATCTACGTTTGTCGCCACAGGCAGCGCCGTAAGCGCATTGGGAGCAAAGCCGGTTTTTGCCGACATTCGCCCGGAAACTTACAACCTCGATCCTTCGGAACTCGAGCGCCGTGTGACGTCGCGCACCCGCGCCATCATTGCCGTGCATCTCTATGGTCTCGCCGCGGACATGGATCCCATCGCGGCTTTCGCTAAGTCGCGCAAGCTGCCGCTCATCGAAGATTGCGCGCAGGCCATTGGCGCCCTTTATAAAGGAAGCCGCGTCGGTTCTTTCGGCGACGCGGCCTGCCTCAGTTTTTACCCCACAAAAAACCTTGGTGCGTACGGCGATGCAGGCATGGTGGTCTGCAATTCACCGGAAATCGCCGCCCGTGTTCGCATACTTCGGAATCACGGCCAAACCGCCAAATATCGCAGCAGCGAGCCGGGCTGGAACAGCCGCCTCGACGAGCTTCAAGCCGCCATACTGCGGGTCAAACTGCGCCACCTTGCCGGATGGCAGCACGCCCGCCGTTCAAATGCCGCCGAATACACGCGTCTCTTGCAGCAAATTCCCGGCATCATGACGCCTCTCGAGCCACAGGGCTTCGAACACGTCTACCACCAATACACCATTCGAAGCGAGCAACGCGACGCGCTGCAGCAGCACTTGGCTGCGCGAAAGATTGCCAGTGCTGTCTACTATCCGCATCCACTGCATCTGCAGCCGCTGTACGCGCCGCTGGGGCACACGCTCGGCGACTTCCCGCACGCGGAACGAGCTGCGCAAGAAGTTCTCTCCCTGCCCATGTATGCGGAGTTGCGAAAGGATCAGATCGCGCGCGTGGTGGATGCCATCGCTGCATTTGTGAAATGCTAAAGTGGCTCTTGACCGCGCTCCCTGAATTCGTAGCTATCTGCCAAGATACAAAAGCGCGAACAGGAAAATCCACAAACCATCCATGAAATGCCAATAGTAGGAAGTGATTTCCGCCGCCAGTGACATCGAGATTTGCGACTTTTCAAAATTGCGCAGCAAAACAAACAGCAGCGCCGCCACGCCACCGAGCAAATGCACGCCATGCGCGCCGGTGAAAATGTAGAAGAAGCTGCTGGCCTGGTCGCTCGCAATGTACACACCCTCGGCCACAAGCTGGCGCCAGGCAACAAGTTGTCCGGCTACAAAAAGGAGCCCCATTACCGTGGCCACTAACCACAGCTTGCGAAAGCCGCGCGCATCTCCATTTGACAGCCGTAACCGCGATCGCTCGAGAACGAAGCCGCTTCCCATGAGGACGGCGGTGTTCGCCCAGAGGATCCGTGGCAGGTGCACTGCGACCCACACGCGGCTGCTGTGGTGAAGAAGAAGAAAAGCGCTCGCCAGCGCCATGAAAAACATCAGGATAGAGACCATGGCAATAGCGATTCCCGTCGAGAATCGCCGCGGCGAAGGTGGCTCCCTCTGCCAGCCCTTGCCGTAATCGCCATCGTCACCGCCATCACCGCCGTCCGGCGGTCTTCCCCCGCCGCCACCGCCCCCGCGGGCATCTTCGACGATGACTTCAACGTCCGGAGTTGCCGTCGCACCCGGCATGCTGCTTCCTCTGTCGGCTTCCCTTCTCTTCTCTAGTTTGCCTTGACCACGCGATCCGGGGCAACGTGCTGGGGAATATAATCTTGCGCTACCCCTGGCACAGCAAACGCGTAAGCTCCGCGATAAACCACTGGCCCAGGTGCGCCAAAATCGTGCCGGGGCGGCGGTGATGCCATGCTCCATTCAAGTGTGGTAGCTCGCCAAGGGTTGTGCTCTTCGACTCTGTCACCGAAAAACAAGCTCCAGAGAAAATTGAACAAAAAGACCGCCTGCGCAAAAACCGTGATGACGATGCCGGCAGTGATAAACGAGCGCGCGGGACCAATCCACGAGCGAATCGCGGCGAGGTTCGCGCCAGGATTGTTGGCCACATGCGAGCCCAACCCCAGCCAGTGCATGGGCATGAAGACGGCGTAGACGCCCGCGAACGTCAGCCAGAAATGCAGCTTGCCTAAGGGCTCGTTCAGCCGGCGCCCGAACAGTTTCGGAAACCAGAAAAACAGCGCCGCGAGAATGGCAAACGTCGCGGCCACACCCATGACCAGATGAAAATGCCCGGTCACAAAATCTTCCGTGACGGAAGCGGAAGTGAAATCGTGCCGTGCGAGAAATAGCCCGGAAATCCCGCCGGAGAGAAAGAGCGAAACAAAGCCGAGAGCAAACAGCAAAGAAGTGTTCAATTGGAAGCGCGCGTTCCAAAGCGCGGCAAACCAGCTGACTAGCAGGATCGTCGCCGGCAACCCCAGAGAGGCGGCAAGGACCGAGAACACCAGTGGCGAGAAAGGATTCAGGCCGCTCGAAAACATGTGCTGGCCCCAAACGCAGAACCCCACCAGGCCCACCCCGCAAAGCGCAAGCACGACAAGGCGCTCTCTCCAAACCGGCCTACGAGAAAATGTGGCGATTAGGTGGGAAACGATGCCGAAGCACGGGAGCATCGCAATGTAGACTTCCGCCTGAGCAAAGAACCAAAACAAGCGTTGCCAAAGCACCGGCGACGCACCGGGCGCGACGTTCGCCGGTGGCGAGGCTGGGAAATCTACGGCGGAGAAGAAATGGGTGCTGAAAAAGCGATCCGAAAGCAGGCACAGGCACGCAGCAAGAAGAATGCTGAAAACGAGCATGCCCAGGATGGCGTTGATAAACCAAGCCCACACGGTCAGGGGCAGACGTGGAAGCGTCATTCCCTTCGCGCGCAGGTCGATGGTCGTGACGGTAAAATTGAGGGCGCTCGAGAGAGTCGCGGCACAAAAAACAGACACGCTGACGATCCAGAGAGTGATTCCCGCCTGCGGGGCAATCAAAAACGCGCTGGTTATGCCGAACAGCGAGACCACCGTGGTCCACAAGGAAAAAAGATTAAGCCCGGGAAAGGCCATTTCGCGCGCGCCGATCTGCAGTGGAAGAAAATAATTCCCGAACCCCAACTGCGGCGCCGCCGTCAGGACCAGGAAAACCATCAGCGACCCGTGCAGCACCGGCAGCGTGGCGTAGCGTTCCGGCGAGCTGCCAAGAGCGGAAAGAAAAGGGATGTGCATCTCGGGCCAGGCCAAATGGATGCGCATGACCAGCGACATGGCCATGCCCACAAAAACGCTCAAGAGCGCCAGCCAAAGGTACTGCAAGCCAATGGTCTTGTGATCGGTGCTAAAGAGGTAGCGGGAGATGAAGCTCTCCCGCGGCTTTTCCGGGTGATTTCCGCCGCTGTCGTGGATGACCATGGTTGTCGTAAGAGACGCAAACCTCGGTCCCTTCCGCGCAGACAATAGAATACATCGGATGGAAAAACACAAGAGGCGTGCTCGGCTGCCAGCCAGTGAGTGCCGGCGGAGACGCCGGGACGCCCGTCGCGGGGCGGTCTCGTTCGTGAGTCTGTGTCTCGACGGCGGTCGAATTTGAAGGTCCGATGGCAAATGCCGGCAGTATTAAACCGGGCGTTGGCCCTTGCGGAATGGGCCTTCCCTTCCCGCCGACTGCCCCGCTCAAATTGCGTCAATCCGTGGTAAAACACATCATGCGTCCTGGCGGAGCGTGTTCCATGTTGATCTCTTCGTTGTGTTTCATACCCTTTTTCCATTTCCACCCTATTTTCATGATCGTTTCTCTGTTTCTCTATTTTCTGCCCGCTTTTCTGGCGCGCAAAAGGTCGGACTTCACCGCTATCTTGGCCTTGAATCTGCTTGCCGGTTGGACCTTTATCGGGTGGATTATCGCGTTGGTTTGGGCGCTCTCTTCGGGGCAGCAACGCCAGGTCGCGGTCACGGCACAACCTGCTGCCCCTCCGCAAGCCATCTCTGGAACAGGGTTTTTCTGCAGCGCTTGCGGAAAGTCTTGCGAGGCGGGAGCCCGCTTTTGCAGTTCGTGCGGCGCCGCGGTGCCGGCCACGTCCCGGTGATGTGACCGGATCTATGGCGTGGCGAGGCGAGGCATGATGAAGTGGAAGAAGGCGTCGGGATTCGAAGCGAGGCATACCTGTGCGTTGGGCGAATTCGGTGCGTTGGAAGGCCCAGGGTCAGGGCGAGTGAAGCCCTTCTCGTCCACGCGAAGGTGCATGGCCTGAACAGGGCAGAGACTTGGGTCCACGATATAAGCAATGGTCATGGGATCGAATAGCGTCGGAGTTTCCTTGCCCCACTCGTGATAGAGCAAACTGAGCGCGTCGGTAATCGGCGTGCCCTGGCGGAACAGGATATCGCGGTTCGCCGCATCCATCTTCAATTGCGTGGAATCCAGCGGCATGACAAACAGCGCTAGGCCAGCGGCAAACAGTTTCTGCGCGGAAGGAATGTCATTCTTGATGTTCCATTCGGGCTCGGGACCACGGGGCGGACCGGTGCCAGTGTCGCCGTATCCCCGATAGATCGACCCACCCATCAGCACGACGCGCTTGAGCTTCCTGAAGGTGTCCGGGTCTTTTTCGATGGCAGCGCCCACATTCACGAGCGGTCCAATGGCGACAAGCGTGATTTCCCCCGGGTTGCGCCGAACTTGATCGAGTAAAAAACTGACCGCGTCCGGATGCGATGGTTTTGCGGAGTGCCCGCCCTTGGCATACTTCAGCTGCGTAAACGCGGTCTTAGGCTGTGTAGGCGGGCCTGCGGCAACGGGAATATCCGCGCGCGCCGCTTCTTCGAGCAAGCGGTCGAGGAGCTTGGCTCGCATTTCCGTATCGCCAAAGGTAGTGGTGATGCCGAGGATCTGCAGTTCCGTGCTGCGCAGGGCCAGAGCTACGGCAAAAGCATCGTCAATGTCGTCGCCAATGTCCGTATCAATGATGACCCTTTCCTTGGAAGCTTGCTGAAGCATTGCCGAGCGGGAGTGCTGCGCGAAGCAACGGGCAGAAACCGCGAACATCATGCAGGTCAGTAGAAATACGAAGATTCCGCGCGGTTTGGCCATGTTCGCTTGCCTCGTCTTGCGGGGCACTCCTTAGGGAATGCTACGACCCGAAAGACAAGTCAGTTTATCACGGGCTTCGCTTGTTCCTTGCCGGGCTAAACCGTATGATGCGCGGGCAATGGCACGCGTGCGCGGGGACGGCGGAATCTTCTTCAAATCAAAGAATCCGGAGGCATTGCGCGCGTGGTACGCCAAACACCTCGGGATTGTGAGCGAGGGGGATCAAGGCACCGGATTTCGCTGGCATCAAGCTGACAGCCCCGCGAAAGACAACTTCACCGCTTGGTGCATTTTCCCCGCTTCCACGACGTATTTTGGAGATAGCCGGTCAGACTTAATGGTGAATTATGTTGTGGACCACCTCGACGCCGTGCTGGAGGCCTTGAGAGAAGAGGGCGTCTGGGTAGATCCGAAAGTCGAAGAATACGACTACGGAAAGTTTGGCTGGATCGTGGACCCCGATGGCAACCGCATCGAGCTATGGGAGCCTCTGCCGAAGAGAGAAAAGCGCTAGCTTGAAGGAAAATTCTCTTTGAAAATCATGGCGCGTTGAGACTTCCCTCGCCTAAACGGCGGGGGATTCTTTGGCGTTACAAGCAATTGCTTGCTCGTCTCCAACGATGGTTCCTGCTTCACGGGCGCGCCTAAGCTTGCGCTTAGGTCTTATCGTGCCTCCACAGGCAGATGCCGAGCGTCCCTCGGCTAGGGCAAAGCGTACGACGCGCGCTTTTGCCTTGTCAACGGAGCCTTATATCCCCATGCCTCAAGGGCAGGGGCTCTACGGCTCTGCTGGTAGAGAGGAACCGGACATCTTGCTCCTAGTACGAACTTCGGCGATTACCGCGTCGGCTTACCGGTAACTTGATTTCCAGGACTTTACCGGTTACCGCGTTTGGCCGCGTCGCTCGGAGGCAGGACCTGTGAGCAGTGGCCTGCGAACGCCAAGGAATACAGCATCGATTACCCCAACTCGCGGAAGCGGGAAACGGTTGCTCCCGCCAGCTGCCGCGTCCTTTTGTTCCTGTTCCGCATGCTCCCCGCGTTGCGCTTGTTCCGTCAGCACTTCCCCATGGAGAACCGCTGTGTTCGCCCGTACGCAATCAGGGCCTGGCCAGGACGGTGTTCCGTTTTGAATCAACGTCCGCGAACGACTCTTAGCTATTGAGGCCCTGCAAGGGGGTTTCGGCCTCGTGTTGCGTCGACCCATTGAGACAACCGTGTTAGTCGGGCACTGACCAAGATCTTGTGTCATATTCGGCTGGCTGGCCTAGTCGAGGCTGTCACATTTCTTCGTGCACAGGCGTTAATAGAATAGGAGCGCGGAGGCTGGCGTTGCTTCAGAATGTGATAGAAGAAGTTTGTGCACCGAGGTTGAATGCGAGCAAGTGCAATGTGACCGGGAAGAACCCCACACGCGAACGCTTCGAACAGGTATTTCTTGCGAATTACACGCGTGTGGTGAGCGTTCTGCGCCGCATCGTCGGCGACCACGCCCGGGCAGAGGACTTAGCGAACGAGGTGTTCCTAAGACTCTATCGCCAACCCATGCCGACGGACGCCATAGAGAATGTCCCGGGCTGGCTTTACCGCACAGCGACGAATCTTGGCATTGATGCGCTACGCGCTTCGGCGCGGCGATATCGCTATGAGAAGGCAGCAGCGCGTACGGAAATCAAAGAAAGTTTCGCCGAAAGCGCTCTGGACCAATCATTGAGGCTCGAAACGCAAGAGCGTGTGCGTGCTGTCTTAGCGGAGTTGCAGCCAGTTCAGGCGCAGCTTCTACTGCTGCGTATGTCTGGTCATTCGTACAAGGAGCTCGCCGAAATGCTTGATCTGGAGATTGGGACAATCGGGACACGCCTCGTTCGCGCGGAGGCGGCATTCGAAGAGCGATATGTCGAACTGTATGGCCGGGAGGAGAAACTATGAATTGCCTTACGGAAAACATGCTCCGTGCTTACCACGATGGAGAATTGACTGGTGCCAGCCGAGCGGAGGCTGAAATCCACCTGTCGGCTTGTGATCGATGCCGCGAGCAGCTTGAAAGGGTCTCGGAAATGGCGCGGCGGGTTCAAGGACGGCTCAAGTCGCTCGATACTTCCGACTCGGGAATGGCCGTCGAGCCACATGACGCGCTAGCTCGCTTTCAGGCACAACGCGGCGACGATGAAGAGCACACGCCGATTTTGGCGCGGCTCTTTGCTCGCCGCTGGCGCCCTGCGTGGGCAGCAGGCGCCCTTGGGGCCATTTTTCTGGTTAGTCTGGCATTTCCTTTGGGCCGCGGACTGGCCCAGCGAATCCTTGCTACATTGCGCGTGGAGAGAGTTCAGCCCGTGCGCTTCGATACTACTTCGTTCGATGAGAATCGTCCCCTTCAGCGGATGCTGAGCCAATTGATTTCGGACAAAGTTGTCGTCATCACTGATGAAAAATCACAGAAAGCCTCAACCCTTGCCGAGGCCAGCCGACTTGCGGGATTTCAGGTGCGTGTCCCTCACGGTTTGACAGATGCACCGCAATTCAATGTTGAAGGCCGGCACGCGTTCAGAACAACGATTGATCGCGCCCGGTTGCAAGACATTCTCGACCAATCCGGCCGACCTGATCTTCTATTGCCCGCAACGATCGATGGGGAAACGATCTCCTTCCAGGTGCCACGTGGAGTTCGAGTGCAATACGGCGAGTGCCCGAAGATCGTTACGGAGGGTGAAGGCCAGGTGGGCAACTCTCCGCAAGCATTTAACTGCACAATTCTTCTTGAAGCGCCGAGTCCGATAGTCAACGTACCGGCAGATCTGAATCTAGAGCAACTCGCTGAAACCGGGCTCCAACTTGCGGGTATGAGCGCGGTGCAAGCACGGGAGTTTTGTCAGACAGTGGATTGGAAATCGACTCTTGTCTTGCCCATTACGCGGTTCGTCCGATCGTATGCGACGGTCACCGTGGACGGCGTGCACGGAACGCTCATGACCCCAGCGAATCGGCGAGGACCGGGGTCTGTTCTGATTTGGGTCAAAGATGGCATCATCTATTCCCTGGCTGGTCCAGGTGGGTCCAGCGATGCCATTGCGCTGGCAAATTCTTTGGACTAATGCCCCGGGGGCGCCACTGCACAAAGCGGACGGTTTTGCCATTGAGACGCAGAATTTGCGCAAGGTGTATGGCAAAAAGGTGGCCGTCCGCAATCTTTCACTGAGCGTGCGGTGCGGAGAAATCTTTGGCTTCCTCGGGCCGAACGGCGCGGGGAAGAGCACCTCCATAAAAATGTTGCTTGGGCTCGTGAAGCCTACGGACGGGCAGGCCCTAGTTCTTGGAGCGCCATCCGGAAGCGTCGAGATACGCCGCAAGATCGGTTTTCTTCCTGAGGACTTTCGATTCTATACTTGGCTCACCGCAAGCGAACTCTTGAAATTGCACGGGAAACTTTGCGGATTGTCCGCGTTGTCCCTCGCAGAGCGCGTTCCTGCTCTTCTGGAATTGCTGGGTCTCACTCCCCATCGGGAAAAACGCCTGCGTGAATTCTCAAAAGGAATGCTGCAACGGATTGGTTTAGCACAGGCGCTGATTCACGAGCCGGAGTTAATTTTTCTCGATGAGCCTACATCGGGGCTCGATCCTATGGGCAGGCGGCTCGTTCGTGACGTGATCCGTGCTCAAAGGGAGCGCGGGGCGACTGTGTTTTTGAACTCGCATTTGCTGAGCGAAGTCGAAATTACGTGCGATCAAGTTGCGTTCATCAAGCAGGGCGAAATCGTTGGGACTCACGACCTTCGAACAGAATCCGGCGGCGAAATCCGCGTGGTTGTTTCAGCGCAGAAACTCCCGGCCGAAACTGTAGCGGGGCTAACCAGATGGTGTACGTCAATCCGAAAAGAGGACGATCTGCTGACGTTTTCGACGAATTCTAAAGAGGTTCTCCCGGAGGTTCACCGGTATTTGGCCGCCTCCGGGGCCGATATTTTTTCATTCACTCCGGAGCGGCTATCCCTTGAGGAACTTTTTCTAAAAATTATGGGCGAGGACCGCGGACTTTGAGGGGTGTCTGGATCATGGCGGACGTTACATTCCGTGAAGCCACGCGGCGGAAGATTGTTTGGGCTGCGCTGCTCGCGGGAGGCGCATTCTTAACCCTCTTCGCTGCCGCAATGCACTTTCAAGCGAAGGACCTGGCGCGCTACAACGTGCCGCCATTTATTCGGTATCAGGTGCAGAGCTCCATTCTCCAGGTTGGTTTCTACGCTGCTGATGTACTCGCTGTGCTGCTTGCCATCTTGACTTCGGTGGACACGATCTCAGGAGAGATTGCTTCCGGCACGATTCATGCGATTGCCACGAAGCCGGTCTCGCGGTGGCAAATTCTAATTGGAAAATGGATTGGTTTTGCGGGCATGGTGGCAGTCTATGTTGCGCTGATGTTTGCTGGAGTCGGGATGGTGGGCCGAGTTGTCACAGGGATCGTTACGCCCCGCATTTTCCTTGGTGGGGCGCTTGTTTATCTCGAATGTCTGCTCGCGCTGACAATGACAGTTATGTGCGGGACGTGGTTTTCGACGCTGACGAATGGGGTCATTGTGATTGGCCTCCACGGGATCGCATTCATCGGAGGTTGGATTGAACAAATAGCGGCGTTGACAAACAGTCCTCACCTAGCGACGGTCGGAATTATATCGAGCTTGCTGATGCCAAGTGAAGCGTTGTGGCATCGCGCATCCTTCGAAATGCAGTCATCGTTTGCACGGACGCTTCAATTCACGCCGTTTGCGAATGCTTCTGCGCCTAGCGTCACGATGATTGGATATGCAGTGGCGTATCTGATGATCGCATTCGCAACAGCGATTCACCATTTCTGCGAGCGCGATCTCTAAAAAAGAGGTCGACCGAGGAAGAAGGCCTGCCGGGCGGCCACGTTCAAACGGCTTTATCGAACGCGCCCGGAGATCCCTGCGTGCCCTAACTCGTCCACCACGATGCGCGTTGCGATAAAGCACTAACGTTAATCATTAGCATGACGACCTCTGCAACGTAACGGTGGTGTGTGGATTCCAGTTTATAATATTTTACAAATATTAACTATGCTTTGTTCGAATCGGCGCGTACGATACACCGAGTAAACAGCCAGAGAGACCAGGTGCGGAGCGATTCGTTCGATACCAGGTCCGGTCACGCGCCACTGACTCCGTTCTCGGCTACGTTGTCCTAATTTGCTTCGGCCCACCTATTAGGAACTCGTCTAAAGAGAGGACACCAAGAATGCAATTACTGAAAAAGTCTTGTCTATTGGTGCTTGGCCTGGCAATGCTGGTGTTGGCGCGCCCCATGTCGGTTTTGGCGGCCACTGCTGACCCGGTCCTTGAGTGGATCGGTATCATGAACGACACCGTCCTTGCAGGGGGAACCAACCCGCTGGTAACGTCGCGAGTTGTCGCGCTGGTGTCGGCTTCTCTCTTCGATGCCGTCAACGGCATCGACGGTCGGCTTCAACCAATTCATGTAGAGGCCGATGCGCCACGGTGCGCATCAGAGCGTGCCGCTGCGGTTCAGGCGGCCTACGCCATGTTGCTCAAGCTCTATCCCGCGCAGTCAGATTCGCTGACGATGCATCGCAATGCCTCCATTGCTGCGATCACGGAAGGGAACCCTCACTCAGTACAGGCGGGAATCGCTTGGGGACAACAGGTCGCAGACAGCATTTGGGATTGGCGGAGCACGGATGGGTTCAACCCACCAGCTCCCCCGTTTGTCGGTGTGCTCGGTATCGTGGGGTCGCCCTCCGCCATTGGCGTTTGGCGGCCAACTCCACTCGTCAACGCACCCGGTGCTGGCCCACAATTCGCCACCATGACGCCATGGACGATGCGGCGACCTTCGCAGTTCCGCCCGGCTCCGCCGCCTGCGTTGACTAGTGCTGCTTATACCATGGATTACAACGAAATAAAGATTATGGGAGTGTTCGCGGGTTCTCAGCGCACTGCTGACCAGTCGGAACTGGCGCTCTTTTGGGCCGGCAACACGGCTCTCTATTGGAATCGCATCGCTTCACAAATTGCCACGGCACGAAATCTAAGTCTCACAGAGAACGCTCACCTGTTCGCGCAGCTGAATCTCTCGATGGCGGACGCCGCCATTGCTTGCTGGGATGCCAAATACCGCTATGTCTTCTGGCGCCCAATCACCGCCATAGTGGTGATATCGACGGCAATGCCGCCACCGCTGTGGACCCCGCTTGGACGCCCTGGCTCGATTTTTTCCCGGCCGGAACCCCACCACATCCCGAATATCCCTCCGGCCATTCGACGGTCAGCGGTGCCGCAGCCTTTATCCTCGAGGCCGCGTTTGGAGACAACACTCCATTCACAGTTACGTCCGACGTTCGGCAGGGTACGCGATCATTCTCGAGCTTCTCCGCCGCTACTGCGGAGATCGCCGACGCGCGCGTTTTCGGCGGAATCCACTACCGGAACTCCTGCGTGCAAGGAAATGCGGTCGGCCGTGCTGTGGCTGACTATGTCCTGTCCCATGCCATGCGTTCCCCTAACGAGCACTAGCAGGCAGTTGATAGGTCGACGAACGTGACCTGCTCCTTTTGGAGTGCCGCGACTAAAAGAAAGTCATAACGGCAAATCCGTTTTGCACAGTGCGCGCAGATTCGGGTGTCAAACGGCGGAGCCGAATGCGCAGGGACCACGAGTCTCACCGCAATGGGGAAAGCCGAAATCCTCCTTTGTGATTCGTTCTATGGCGTTGGCGGCGTAAGCCGCGACAAGCTCGTTCCCATCGAAGAGGAAGGCCGCAAAGAACGACACATCCTTTGAGCCAAGTGCTTCTATAGCTTCAATTATCCACAGGCGCGTCTGCGGAGATGGATTGTCTGACCTAGTCTAGCTTTTAATACGGGAATCGCCTCTTTCGCGTCGAGTATTTGCAAAGCCATGGAGGTTTGTTCGAGGACTCCGCTGTCTTCATCCACGGCAAGAGTATGAATTAGGTCGGCCACCGCAGCACGGCGCACCGGTGCAGACGCGCGTACATCGCCACGATTCTCTCCCAATGACATCGCGGAAACCCGCTGTTTTGGCCGGTATCCTGCTATTTCAAGAAGAGGCCGGACCGCTAGACCCGCCCTTTTGGCGGCACATTTGCGGCACACTTTTCGGTCTACGGTCTACCATAATTTACCTCGCTATACTTTTTGAAAAAGTGCGAAATCGCCAGTGTTTATGCGGGTTTTCTGCGTGTTTACGCGGGATTGCAAAAAGTTATGGTGCGGTAGAGAGGACTCGAACCTCCACGGTATTGCTACCGCCAGCCCCTCAAGCTGGTGCGTCTGCCAGTTCCGCCACTACCGCACAGTGGGTTGGTATCATTCTAGCTATCGAATGTTAACGCTGCAACCGCCAAGCGTTTCTAAGTCGTTTCTAAGTCTTCCGCTTTCAGCCCTCAGGCCGAAGAAGAGCACGACACAAGTTCCTGACCAGGAAACCGAGCGCTACGGTTTTTTCGTTGGCGCAGGGGCAGACGGCGGACTCGTGGGAGTTTGCTCGGCTGGCTTCGAACTAGCTGGTGCCGAAGACGAAGCTGGCGGAGTCTGTGCCGGCTTGGACGTTGCCGCCGGAGGCTGCGGGTTTGCCGGAGCTTGCGAGGCGGGCGGCTGAGTTTGCTGACCGGTCGGCAACGGGTTATGCGTACTCGGCTGCGGTGTAACCGGAGTCGTCACCGGAGCCGGTTTTGGCGCTGGCTGAGAAACCTTCTGAAGGATCGAACCGCCTTCCTCGACCGCCTTGTCCGTGCGCACCACCATGGCGAAGGAGCAAACCATGAACATGACCGCGCACCAGGTGGTAGCTTTGGAGAGAACGTTTGCCGCACCGCGCGGGCCGAAAGCCGTTTGACTGCCCGCGCCGCCAAAAGCGCCCGCAAGGTCTGCGGCTTTGCCGCTCTGCAGCAGCACCACAACCACAAGAACAAGGCAGTTCAGAATAAAGAAGGGTTTCAGGATCCAGGTGCCGCCCCAGGAGAGGCGGAAGCCAATCCCGATGATCGCGAATCCGATGGCCAACGCGACGGCCCATTTCATCCAAGAAGGCATTTCTATCTCCTAACGAACCCCAAGTATTTCGGGACCGACAGCTCGAATCTCTCCAGACGCCAATTTGTGGCCTGCTACCGGGAAGCTTCGACGATGGTCGCAAGCGATTTTGCGTCGAGACTCGCTCCGCCCACCAACGCACCGTCCAGTTCTTCCTGCGCCATCAGTCCGCGAATATTGTCCGGCTTCACGCTGCCACCGTAGAGAATGCGCAAATCGGAGGCATGAGCGGCGGAGAATTTCTCCGCCGCGCACTGGCGAAGAAATCGGTGAACATCGGCGGCCATTTCAGGTGTAGCGGTGCGGCCCGTCCCAATGGCCCATACTGGCTCGTAAGCTATCAGCATACGAGAGAACTCCTCCGGGGTCAACGCGCCCAGGCCGCCGAGGAATTGCCTCTTGCAAACCTGATGAGTTTGACCGGATTCACGCTCGACCAAGGTTTCGCCGACACAAACGATGGGAATGAGTCCCGCGGTGAGAGCTGCTTTGGTTTTCTTAGCCACGGACTCGTCGGTTTCGCCAAAAAATTGCCGGCGCTCGGAGTGGCCGATGATGACGTACCGGCAGCCGGCTTCGACAAGCATATTGGTGGAGATTTCGCCGGTGAAGGCCCCCTCTTTTTCCCAGTGGACATCTTGCGCGGAGATGGCGATGTTCGTGTTTTTGGCGGCTTCAACAGCGGCGGGAAGTGCTGTGAAAGGCGGAGCGATGACAATGTCGCAATGCTTCGCGCTCGAGACGAGCGGTCGAAACGCCGAGAAGAACGCGTGCGTTTCCGCTTGCGTCTTGAACATTTTCCAGTTGCCGGCAATCACGTGACGACGCGTCATGGCGTTCTCCATCCCAAGCTACTCAAAGTAAGCATCCATTGACTCCGCGTCGTTCCTGCAAAAAACCACCGAACTTTCCGGAATGACGCACGGGAGAGGCGATTGCGCGAAGGCGGATGCAAACCTCAAGGCAAAGCGAACGCGGAAAGGCACAGCACGCAGAGGACTCGCAGAGAAGGATGGCGCTCATTTATTTGTTGGTGAGGGCTTCGACGCCGGGAAGCTTATGGCCGCCGAGAAACTCGAGCGATGCGCCTCCACCGGTGGAGATGTGCGAAATTTTGTTGGCCACGCCCGATTGATGCACGGCAGCGACGGAATCGCCGCCGCCGACGATGGAAGTGGCGCCCCTGCTGGTCGCGTCGGCCACGGCCTTGGCAATTTCGAGCGTGCCCCTGGCAAAAGCGGGCATCTCGAAAACACCCATGGGGCCATTCCACACGATCGTCTTGGCTCCGGCAATTTTCTGCTTATACGTTTCGATGGTCTTCGGTCCGACGTCCAAGCCCATCCAGCCATCAGGTGTGGCGGAAAGAGCAACGATTTTTGTGGCCGTATCGGCTTTCAATTCCGCGCCGACCACATGATCGACGGGAAGAAGCAGCGCGAATTTCTTTTGCTGGGCTTCGGAACGAAGCCGGCGGGCGAGATCGAGCTTGTCGTCCTCCACCAGGGACTTGCCGATGGGCTGACCCTCGGCTTTTAGGAAGGTGTAGGCCATGCCGCCACCGATGAGCATAACGTCGGCAATCTTCATGAGATTTTCGACCACTTCAATCTTGTCACTGACTTTCGCGCCCCCCAAGATCGCGACAAAGGGACGTGTGGGATTCATGACAGCTTTGCCGAGATAGGCCAGCTCTCTTTCCATGAGCAGCCCGGCGGCGGCCTGCTGGACAAAGCGGGTGATGCCGACCACGGAGGCGTGCGCGCGATGCGCCGAGCCGAAAGCGTCGCAAACGAACACGCCGTCACAGAGAGAGGAAAGCTGTTTGGAAAAACCTTCATCGTTTTTTTCTTCTTCGGGATGAAAGCGGACGTTTTCGAGCACCAACACTTCGCCATCGCGCAGGGCTTTGCTCTGCCCTTCCGCGCCGGGACCGACGCAATCCAGGGCAAAAGCCACGGGCTTGCCGAGGAGTTCTTCCAGCTTCTTGGCGGCGGGCCGCAGAGAATATTTCGGATCGGGACCACCCTTGGGACGGCCAAGATGCGAAGCGAGAACGAGGCGCGCACCCTTTTGGATAGCGAGGCGCAGCGTGGGGAGGGTTTCGCGGATGCGCGTGTCATCGGTGACGATCGCGTCCTTGAGGGGAACGTTGAAGTCGACGCGGATGAAGACGCGTTTGCCTTTGAGGTCGAGGTCGTTGATGGTGAGCTTCGTCATTCGTCGTGACCTGTGGCCCGTGTTCTGTGACCTGTGAAGTGCGCTGGAGACGACGGGCGCTGGTCGCCATGACGCAATGATTCAAGATCCTCTGCCGGTTCGGATCGGATCGCCGAAGGATGCCAGAATTATGAATCAGAACTTAGATGCTAGGAGCTTGATCAGGTCGCGGCAACGGCAGGAGTAGCCCCACTCGTTGTCGTACCAGGCCAAAACCTTGACGCAGCGATCCCCGACCACTTTGGTGTACTCGGCATCGACGATGGAGGAATTCGAGTTACCTTTGAAGTCGGCGGAGACAAGCTGCTCCTCCGTGTAACCAAGAATGCCCTTCATGGGGCCGTTCGCGGCGGCTTTCAAAGCCGCGTTCACGGAATCTTTGCTCGCGGGCTTGTCGACGAAAACGGTGAGATCCACGACGCTGACATTGGGCGTGGGAACGCGCATGGCGTACCCGTCGAGTTTGCCTTTCAGCTCGGGAATGACAAGATGCAACGCTTTAGCCGCGCCGGTGGAGCTCGGAATCATGTTGAGAGCAGCCGCGCGAGCGCGGCGCAAATCTTTATGCGGCAGATCGAGCAGGCGCTGATCGTTGGTATAGGAATGGATCGTGGTCATGGTGCCGCTAGTGATGCCGAAAGTGTCTTGGATGACCTTCGCTACGGGCGCAAGACAATTGGTGGTGCAGGAGGCATTGGAAACGACGTGGTGCTTTGCCGGATCGTAGCACTTATCGTTCACACCAAGGACAAAGGTGGCGTCGGGTCCGTCGGCGGGCGCGGAGATGATGACCTTCTTCACCGGAGCGCGGAGATGCTTTCTGGCATCGGGCCCTTTGGTGAACAGGCCGGTGGATTCCACAACGATTTCCGCGCCAACCGACACCCAATCGAGTTCGGCGGGATCCTTGACGCGGAACACCTTGAAGTTCCATCCGTCGACCGCGATGCTGTCGTCGGTGTGCGACACCTTGTGCGGCAAATTGCCGAGCACAGAATCGTATTTCAGCAGGTGCGCGAGCGTCTTGGCGTCCGTAACGTCATTCACCGCGACGAATTGAATTTCCTTATCGTCGATCGCCGTGCGCATGATGTTGCGTCCGATGCGGCCGAAGCCGTTGATGCCGACCTTGATGGGCATACATTCCTCCAAAGGTGAGTCGTTGACCGCAGCGCGGTAACTTGAAATCCTTTGCCAAATCGGGAGAGGCCCTTCCCCTCTATTGGTAAAATGCGGATCCTAAGGGTCTCTGTAAGTGCCTTAGAATCAACAGTTCGAGACATCATCGAAGTGTTGATTCTCAGAGGGTTATATAGAGCGCCAAGTCACCGAGCATCGCGGGGCTCATCACGCCGCACACTGTCGCTGGGGCCTTACAGCACAAATAGAAGTAAAGAAAAAGACCGGCAGCCAAGCCGTTCTCAAAACTCTTTTGCCCTGCTCACTAAAAGATATTTTAGTACGCCAGCAAGTTTCGTCAAGGACGATTTGAGAACAGGCGGTGATGGTCATTCCGGTGCCCCGCACGCGCGTAGCAGAGCACAGGTCTTCGGGTTGGGAGCGTGGTGAGCAAGGCCGGGGAATCGCTGCGCATAGCCGAGCGGGGTGCATTCCACTACCTCGCCCGGACGCTCGTAGTAACCCGGAAGCTTTGCACGGACGGAAAGGTCCGCACCGCGTTCCAACAACAGACGCGCCACGGGCAACCCCGCGTCATGGAACTGCGTAACGGCGTGAAAGACGGGAGTTTGCCCACCGACGCCGTAATGATCGAATGCCGCTCGCGCATTGACGTCGGCCCCGCGGTCTAGAAGCATTCTTGCAGCGTCGACGTTGCCGTATTCGGCGGCCACGTGCAGGAGCGTCGCACTTCGAAGAGTGAGGAGGCGCGTCCCGGTGACGCCGAAATCAAGTTCAGGGAACGGTTGGTGGAGCAGCGCAGGGTCAGCGTCAAGTTGTTCGGCTAAGCGGTCGAGCCGGCTTCGCAGCAAATCCAAAACGAGCGGAACGTTGTGTTTGGTCGTGCCGCCAGCGTCGAGCAGAGCATCCATGCAAGCGCCAAGCTCCGGTGAACGACCGTAAGTGCCTATGACATAGTCGAGCGCCGTGCCCGCGTATTTGGGCCGCGGGCTGGGGCAGTTCGGATCAGCTCCGTGGTCGAGGAGCCACTTGAGGGCCGCCGGCTCCACGGTCTCGCAAGGTGCGAAGATGATGGGAAAATAACCGTTCCAGAGGGCGTTCACGTCCGCGCCGCGAGACACCAGAAGCTCCATCATCGGGATGCGATGGCCGAAGAGCGCAGCCCGCATCAACGGACCCTCACCACCTTGATGAACATCCGACCCATGATCGATCATCCATTCCGCCATGGTGAGTCTCTCGGCACTTGGCGGCGCCCACGGTACGCGACACTCGGCAACCCAGGTGAGCGGACCATTTTTTCCGTAGCCGAGCGGAGCACGATGCAGGGCTGGATTGCGTGTCATGAGGAACTTGACGCGCTCGAGATCGTTGCTATCGATGGCCTGCTTGAGCTGGCCGATTTCCTCCAGGGAATCGACGTGGGCCTTGAGTTTCGGCCAACTGGCAAACCCGTAGAGACGTGCGATTTTGAATTGCGCGTCGGTAAGAGATTCCGCGCCACCAGACATGAAAAGATCTTTGGCTTGATCCTTCAATTGGCGGAGGTTGGGGCGCTCCGGAAGCGGACGCCGCTGATTAGGGGCATCGGTCGACACGCGACCTCCTTTCGTTCAACGCCCGTTGTCCGCATTTCGGGCTGGAAAGAAGGTTCGCAAGAATTGATTTCAAACAGGTGGGCTTCTACCCTTTCCGCGGACCGGATGCGTCCTTAACGCAAAGGCGATCCTACCATAACAAGACGATGACTCTTCACTTGCGGCAAGAGGGGGAGGGGCGGCTACAAGGCCGAGTGCGCGGCCACCGCTCGGGGACCGTCGAGTTAACCAATCGAAATGCGGGCCGAGGATATAATGGCGGGGGATGAAGGACTGGTCACCGGTGTCGGCGGTGCGCTGGCTGTTTGCTTCCGAACCTGGAGCGACGAACGGGCTGCTGCCGCGCTGGATTTTCCTGCGCGCACTCGGACTGATTTATTACTCCGCGTTTTTCTCACTTGTTTTTCAAATTAAAGGATTGATCGGGCCGCAAGGAATTCTTCCCGCGGGCGAATATCTGCACGCGGTGACGGGGCAATTTGGCCGCGTGGGCTACTGGTATGCGCCGACCCTGCTATGGCTTTCAAGCGGCCGGCACATGCTGACAGCAATCTGCTGGGTAGGGATGATCGCATCGCTGCTGCTGGTGTTGGATTTGTGGCCGCGCGGAATGCTGGCGATTTGCTTTGCGTGTTTCCTTTCGTTCGTGAGCGCGGCGCAGGATTTTTCCGGGTACCAATCCGACGGAATGCTGCTGGAGGCAGGATTTATTTCTTTGTTTTTCGCGCCGGGAGGATTCCGGCCACGGCTGGGCGAGCCAAGCCCGCCTTCGCGAGCGAGCTGGTTCTTGCTGTTGTGGGAATGCTTCCGAATCTATTTCGAATCGGGTGTGGCAAAAATCATGGGAGGCGACCCCCAGTGGCGGAACTTCACGGCGCTCGATGAGTACTACCAAAACGGGCCGCTGCCGACCTGGATTGGATGGTACATGCAGCATGGGCCGCACTGGTTCCACGCGGCGACCTCGTTTGGCACGCTGGCGCTGGAATTTGGGCTGGTGTGGATGATGTTCCTGCCGCGGCCGTTTCGCATGGTTTGCTTTTGTATCGTTACGCCATGGCAGATTGGAATCATTCTTTCGGCGAACTACACATTTTTGAATTATCTGGTGCTGGCGCTGGGCTTTCTGCTCCTGGACGACAAACTTCTGGAACGATTCGTTCCCGAGCGCTGGAAGAGGAGCGAGGGTCGCGCGGCATCAGATGGAAAAGGCAGCCAAGCAAAAGAACAACCCGCAGGGCTTGACCTCACGTTACAGGAAACGCTCCAGGACAGGAAATTTCTTGGGGCTCAGGAAGTGAAACCCGAAGCAAGCTCGGAAAGGCATTGGCAACCTGCGCTGCATAAGCAATGGGCGGCGTTGACCCTGGCGATGATGGCGGTGATGCTCTCATGGATTTTCTACGCGACGGCAGTCGAGATGATATGGATGGTGAAGCCGCTGGAGTTGCCGACGACGCCGGTATCGGCGCTGGAGCCATTTCGTATTGCAAACCGGTATGGGTTGTTTGCCATCATGACCCGCGGACGGTACGAGATTGAATTCCAAGGCTCGGACGATGGGCAGAAATGGCTGGTTTATCCGTTTCGGTTCAAGCCGCAGGATCCAGCAAAGGCGCCGGGGATTTACGCGCCCTATCAACCGAGATTCGATTGGAACTTGTGGTTCGCGTCGCTGAGCACTTGGCGGGAAGAGCCGATTGTGCCGCGAACCGAGCAGGCCCTGCTACGCGGGTCGGGGGATGTTCTGCAATTGTTCGCGGGCAATCCCTTTCCGAAGGCGCCGCCGCGGCAAGTGCGCGCGGTGCTGTGGCAGTACTGGTTTGCCGAGCCGGAGGAAAAGCGCGCGACGGGAAGGTGGTGGCGGCGCGAGCAGTTGGGATTGTATGCGCCAACGCTCGAGCGGGAAGCGGACGGAAGAATTGTAGTGTTGCAGTGGCCGCAGATGGTGGAACCACGGGAATGAGAGGGAAAGGCCCCCTACTGCGGGAACTGCTCGATGCGCGTGACGTGGTCGCCGGTGAAGCGGACAAAGACGGTCTTGGACGGCGGCTGGCCATAGATCCAATCCTCAATATCGTTGCCTTCGGAGTCACGCTCGCGGACTTTGTGGTCGGGCTTGCCCATGGCAGCGATGACTTCTTCGCGGTCCATGCCGACAAGGGGCCGGCGCTCCTGAATAGCTTTCTTCATCTCCGGCGGCAAGGTGTCGATCCACTGCACGGAGGCGGAGCGCTCGTTCTGAAAATTGAGGAAGGGAGAAAGGATTTTCTTCAAGTCGTCCGGGGTCATGTCCGGAACGAATTTATTCCACTCCAAGAAGATAGTGCTGCCCATGCCGGGCTGCAATCCAGGCGGGCCGGTTTCCTGAGTCGAAGTTGATTGCATGGTAGGAGAAGGGCCGCCGATGCCGATTTGCAGATGATCGCGCCAGTGATGCTTGCCGCGGCCGCCGCCATTTAAGTCCACGACAATCTGGTGCGCGCGGAATTCGAGGCCGGTGATCTGCACGTTGTCGCCGGAATTGACCGCAGCGCCATGCGTGGCGACAGCCCGATTCAAAAGCTGGGTGTCGAGCGGTTTGCCGACGATAAGGTTGAACCCCTCTTTACCGGCAGGCAGAGACTTGACGGCCTTGGCAAATTCGCCGGAGACAAAGCGGATCAGGGTCAGTTTGGAGTTTTCCTGCAGCGGCTGGTTCGGCGTGCTGGCCGGCTTTGGCTGGGCCTGGCTGCCATCGGTGGAGTCTCCCGCGCTCGGGAAAATGGGAATCTCTTCATCCGAGGGAAAGTTGACCAAAGGCCTCTCGGGCGGACGAAGGCTATTGACGCGGGGGACATCCGCGTCGCCCAGGAGCACGAGTGCCAGAGGAATGGCGTACCAGTTCGGCATAAACTCCGCGGGCGCTCTTCGAGGGCACCTCGCGTTACCTATTCTATCCTATGATGCGGGAAAGTGGCTGAACAGGTGCCAAGGCGGCCAAGGCGGAGGAAAGCCGCGATTCGCCTACCTGTACTTGGACGAGCCCGAACTGTACGAAGGGCCGGTCGACTGGAGTTCGGCCCGAGTGTAGGCGACTTGAGAACCCCGAGTTTCAAAAGCCCTTTGGATTTGCAGGCTTCAGCAAAGGAGAAGCCATTATTTGGCGACCGGCACTTTAGGTAGGCTTGATCCGCTGAAGGTGCTTAGCGGAAGACGACACTTACGCCCTGGCGGTCAATGGTCGTGTGCAGGACTTCACCGCCAGCTTCGGCGACGGCCTTTTCGGCGCGGTCGCGGGCCTCGGGCTCGATCAGGAGAACCACGCAGCCGCCTCCGCCTGCGCCGCAGACTTTGCCGGCAAGAGCGCCGTTGCGACGTGCGCTTTCAATGACGCGATCGATGGTCTTGGTCGAAATCGTAGGGAGGTTGCGCCTGCGGAAGGACCATTCCTCACGCATAAGCCGCCCGGCTTCCTTCCAATCGGGTTTCTCTAAGGCCACGCGCATGCATTGGGCAACCTCGGAAATCCGTTCGAGGCTTTGTTGCACGGCCCTTTTGCCGCCGATTTGGGCTTTGAAGACTTCCCAGTTGTTGATGCCGTGCTGGCGGGGCTTGCCCGTATAGCAAACCACGACGCGGCGTTCAAGTTCATCGAGATTGACGCGCAACTCGACGCGATGCTCGCCGCCGGGGGGCAGCTCGATGGCGGCAGCGCCGCCAAAAGCTGGCGGGTAGTGATCCTGCGTACCGGTTGGAACGTTGATGACAATGGCTTCGGCGTCGCGGCTGATGTGAATCCAGTCCTCCTTGCTCTTCCCCGCCCCCGTGAAGCGGTCCAGCGCGGCGCAGATGGCCACGGCCATGGCGCTGGAACCGCCAATGCCGGCGCCGGCAGGGGCTTTCGAATCGGTCATCAACGTGAATCCACCTTGTGGGCGGAAAAACTTGGTTATTTCGGCAAGGAGCGGAAGGCGATAGCGCTTGGTCTTCATGAGCGCGGCGAAGCAGGGGAAACTTTCTTCACGCTGGATGTCGCGCGACACCAGGCGGATGGACTCGCCACCGTTGGTTTCGATACGGCAGGAAGCGTAGAGGGAGATGGCGGCGTTGAGGGTGACCGAGCCAGGATGAAATAGGTAAAGCGGCCAGATGTCGAGCGTGCTACCGGCGAAGTCCACACGCGTTGGCGCCTTGGATTCGATGATCATAGGAAAGAGTCAGCCTGATTTTGGATTTTTTCGGACGAGGTAGTTTGACGGAACACAGTGGCAAGCTCAAGGAAGAAAGGAGCGCTGTCCACAGAAAGGTAATGCCCGCCTCGGCGGGCACAGCCAGGAATCGTCGGTTGCGGCTAGCCGCCAGCCGAGGCGGCGCGGTTACGGGCGATGAGCTGCGGGCCGTCGGGCTTTTTCACAGCGAGCGCGGGGTTGGGCTCAAAGCAGCGGCGGCAGCGGGCTTCATAAGCTCCCATAGCGCCGACGACGATGAGCTCCTCGCTTTCCACCAGGCGCTGGGTGTGAACGGCGGGATTGCCACAGCGAACGCAGATGGCCAACAGTTTGGTGATTTCTTCTGCGATAGCCAGGAGACGGGGCATGGGCTCGAACGGGCGCCCGCGATAGTCGGTGTCCAGACCGGCGACGATGACGCGCTTACCAAGATTGGCGAGCCTGGTGCAAACATCCACCACTTCATCGCCAAGAAACTGCGCTTCGTCGATGCCCACGACTTCCGTGCGCGGAGACAGTTTGTCCATGATTTCGGCGGCCTTGGCGATGTTGTCCGACGGAATGCCCAGGCCGGAGTGCGAGACGATCTCGTTGGCGGCGTAGCGCTCATCGATGGAGGGCTTGAAGATTTGCAAGCGCTGGCGCGCAATCTCCGCGCGGCGAAGGCGGCGAATCAGTTCCTCGCTCTTGCCGGAAAACATAGGACCGACGATGACTTCGATCCAGCCCATATTGCCTTTGACAATGTCCACGGTGGCTCCTTGTTAGTTTCAGTCGTCCTTTCGTCAGTTTTCACCCGAAAACAAATCGCCGCCCCGGTTCCAAGATGCGCTCACGAAGGCAAACCGGAGGCGCCCACGGCTTCGGCACGGTACATCCTCGCATTATAGAACGGAGCAAAGGCAGCAATCACGGCGACGCGAAACGCTTCCTGCCGACTGATGAGATCGCCCGAAAGGACGCCCCAGGCGCCCTGCGCGTCGCGAATGCCCACCATGCCGGCAAACCTATCGATGGCCGCGGCCAGCTCGGTGCCATTCTCAAGAACTTCGCGAGCGAGAGCCTCGGGGAGTTCGATGCCGCCCGAACGGCCGTAGTGACCGCGCGCGCCATCCGTTACGTAAGCCCAACTTTCGAGAAGCACGCGGCGGCGCGAGCCTTGCGCCAAATCCGAATTCCACCCTGTGGGGAGAGGCGAAGGGGTTTCCTCGATTACGTCGAGGCCCCCTTCCAGGCCGACGAAGTAATGCCACTGCAATCCGTTCTTCTGCGCGATTTCGACCAGCGTCTCCGCACGATGGCGGGCGCCGCGCATAAGTTCTTCGTGCGACAGCGGAGTATGACTGACCCCTGAGTCCACTTCGAGCGCGACCAGCTCGAACTCCGTAGCGGGAGGAAAGCATGGGGAAAGGAATTCCAACGCCTGCTTGACACCGTTGATCTTCGGGCCGCGCTTGCTGCCGATCGCGATGATGGTTTTGGGCATTCTTTGGGTCGTGCGACGCCTGATTGTAACGAGACTGCAAGAGAATTTTCATGACAATTTTTGAAACCTGAGGAAAAACTCGAAAGATAGAATGGGGATGGCCTACAAGCGAATCGGAGGTCGCGGAAGAAGTTCCGGTAGCGCAGGTCGGGAGGCGAGTTAACCGGGCATCCCGGTCTATTGGGGTCCGACCGGCACCGGATACCGGCAGCCTTTTCTTTGGAAGGCTTTCTAGGGAGTTACACTGGTCTGCCTGCCCGAGTAGGTCACCACCTGGTCTGGCTTGCTCTCCGCGGTTATGCCGGCGCCGTGGTTCTCTCTCACAAAAACAAGCTGAAAGCGGCGCTCCATGAGCATTCCGGGAAAAGTTCCCTTGCGTTCACCGATGGTCAGGGTCTGTTTCGCGTCGTCCCAGTGAAGCGGGATTGTCGCGTAGACTCCTTTTTCGTAGTTGTACCCATCGTTTTCATCTTCGTAGAGCGTGAAATCGCCATCGGCTCCGCGATAGATGCGCAATTCGATGGGATCTTCCGGCTTTTCGGTAGACCACTGTTTTTCCGGTCCCATCGGCACAATAGCACCAGCGCGCACAAACAGCGGCAGCTTATCGATAGGAGCCGCAGCCTCGACCATGCGCGGGCCCTTAATAGAACTGCCACTCCAGAAGTCATGCCATTTCGCTTTGGGCAGATAAACGCGCCGTGAATCTACTCCAGGATCGGTTACCGGGTTCACCAAAAACGCCGGACCAAACATGAACTGATCGCCTATGGTCGCGGAGTGTTCATCGGTGCGGAAATCCATGATTAATCCACGCATTGGCGTATAGCCTTGGCTGGTGGCCATCCAGGCCAACGAGTAAATGTACGGGAGCAAGCGATAGCGACACGTATCGTAACTCGCCAGAAGCGTCTGGGCTTCCGTTCCATAGGACCATAACTCGTTCTGGTTTGTCGAACGCGTTCCGTGCACTCGAAGAATCGGATTGAACACCCCGAACTGAAACCACCGAATGAACAACTCTCGATACCCGGGATCACCAGGATTGCCGGAAACAAAACCGCCGATATCCGTCGTCCAATAGGGCAGTCCGGAAACGCATGGTGACTTCCGTTTGTTGGAATAGCGTTTTGCCCGCAGAGTCCTGGAAGGTGATGCTGCTGTCTTTGCGCGAGCGGACGAGGCGGCTTGCCTATAACGTCGCGCGTTCCACCACCGACCTGACCTGTGGACCAGCGGCAGGTGACTCCGAAACTCACCCTGAAGCCCAAGGCCTGCGGTGGCTTAATCCAGCGGACGGCAATGTGTTCAGTTCCGGGCCGACGCCATGAGCTTCACCAACACTCCTCATTTCAATAGGGTGTGACTACTTTTCGACGACGCCGAAGTGGCTGGGAATCAGTGGGATAGCGGGATCAGTGGGCTCGGTAGGTCCCTCAAAATGCCGGGCTATAAAAATAGCCCCGGGTTTTCGTTCAATCGGCGCCTGTCAACTTCTGTTGGGCCAAGTGCGCAAGCGCAGATCTCGACAGTCGTTCCATCCGCCCGAGAAGCAACCTCAACTTACGATATTGGCGGATGGCGTCTCGATAGAGAGGCGTCATTTCAGGGTAGAGTTTTAGGTTGACCGTCTTGTTCTGCACCTTGTAGGTGCACTCAAAATACGGCCCGTGACGTTTGGCGGGATCGCGGTGACAGGCGCACTTTTTGTTGCCGCATTTCATCATGCGCTTCAGCACCGTTCCCTTGCAGAAGTAATCCAGGTGAACAATCTCCCGTTTGAGAGCTTCAAAGCGTTGGGCATCCGAACGGATCATGGCGACCAATCTGGTTTGGGCGATTGCTTTCATAGCTTTCCTACGGTATATTATACCGTAGAAATATGATCAACGCCACACCGCTGGCCCCGCTCGCGCTTCCGCCCAACCTCCCCCCTTCTTCCTGCTTCGCGCCGCTGCTCCCCCTCGACGCAGCGGATTCCCGTGCAGCCACGGCCCTCTCCCCTGCCCAGCAAGAGTTCTCTTCTCTGCAGGCCTGGCTGTCCGCCCCGCGCACCTTGCAACTGCCCCTGCACCAAGTCGAGTGCCAGCAGGAGCAGAAGGGGCGTGCCTTGCAGCGCTTACTGCTTCAGGCGCACCTCCAACAGCGGGGACCGGGGGACGTGGGTCGCGCCCTATACGTGAACCAAGACGGCCAAAAGCCAACTCTATATTCCCACCGGCGCCTGCATACTCGCGTGTTGAAGACCATCTTTGGCCCCATCCAGATCCAGCGAATGGGCTACTGCCGGGCGGGCACCGCGAGCATCCATCCGCTGGATGAAACTCTGCAATTGCCAGCACGCTCGTTCTCTTATGAGTTGCAAAAGCGCATGGTCAAGGCAGCGGTGCAGGGAACGTTCCGGGAAACCGGCGAGCGCATTGCGGAAATCACCGGTGCGCCGGTTCCCGTGCGCAGCATCGAAGAAGTCCTTCAGCAAGCTGCCGAGGACTTCGACGCCTTCTATGTCGAGCGCACACCCCCAACGTCGACCGGTACGGGTTCGATTCTGGTAGCGGCCGTCGACGGCAAGGGCATTCCCATGATCAAGCCCGAAGGGGGACAACGGGCGGTACGACTGACCAAGGGACAGAAGGCCAACCGCAAGAAGATGGCCACGGTGGCCGCGGTGTTCATACGAGCAGCGTGGATTCGCACTCCCCAGCAGGTGGTGGAAAGCCTTTTCCGCAGGGAGCCAACCACTCGCGCTGGCGAGAGCCCGCCTCCACGACCGGAGCACAAGCGGGTGTGGGCCAGCCTCATCAAAGGCAAGGCTGCCGTGATTGGCGAGGTGGCCGCCGAGGTGCTACGCCGCGATCCGCAAGGCCACAAGATCCACGTGGCCCTCACCGATGGAGAGCGCGCCCTGCAGATTCTCGTCAGCAAGAATCTTCAGGTCACCCTCATTCTCGATCTGCTCCACGTGTTGGAAAAACTCTGGAAAGCCGCCTACGTGTTCCATGCCGAAGGTAGCACGGAAGCCGAGCAATGGGTTCGCCTCCGTGCCGAGAAGATTTTAGAAGGACACGTCAGCCAAGTCGTCCAGGGCATTCGCCAGATGGTCACCAAACTTGCGCTCGGTGGCAGCAAGGGCAAGATGTTGTCGAGCGTGGCGAACTATCTCTACCGCAACCGGAGTCGCATGCACTATGACCAATATCTGGCACGTGGCCTGCCCATCGCCAGTGGTTCTGTGGAGGGCGCCTGCAAAAACCTCATCAAGGACCGCATGGAACGATCGGGCATGCGCTGGACCGAAGCGATGGCCGAGGCCATCGTCAAGCTGAGGGCCATATACCTCAGCGGCGACTTCGATCAGTATTGGCCCTTCCACATCCAAAAAGACCAGGAACGCCTGCATCCGGCCGGCAGATGGAGCGTCGTCGAAAAGTAGTCACACCCATTTCAATAACCCCAACGCCACGGTAGGCGCAGCGAACTTCGGCGTGATTACGAGCACTCTCAAACCGCCAGGTCAGGGTTTCTTCGGCAACGATCCCGGCAACCGCATTCTCTGGCTCGGGGCGCGCCTGATATTCTGATCAGGAACGTCTCCCATCTGCGCGAGCACGTTGCCCCCGCAACCTCAGGGAGTCGAGATCGCGGTCGAGCGAGAGAGGTCGAGAGGACCCCTTATGCCTTACACGCCAGGAAGTGCCGAGGAACTGCAATCCCAAGCGGGCGGTCGCCTCGTTAGTATCAAAGGGGAATTACCGAAAAATGTGGCCGTGCGGTCACTGAGGCTTATCAAAGCATGCGGGGGAGTGTTTGTGGTGGTGGCATTTGTCGCTGGAGGCGAAATGCCTGTATTGGCAGGGTCTCAGATTCGATCTGCGAAGAACACTCGCAACGCAATTGTTGTCCTCGATTCCGCCACCACCATTCTATTGGGACAGGAAGAGCCAACGCCCGTGCAGGAAGCGGTCAAAGACCTGCAAAGTGATTTTGCTAAAGTGCTTGGGAAAAAACTCAGGATCGTGCGCAGCTCCGAGGGCGCAAGCGGGGTGACGATTTGGATCGGCGAAAAATCCAAACTTCCCGAAGATGTGCGTCCACAAGGGTTGGAAGAGCCGGAATCTTTCTCGATTTCCGTGGTTCGTTCCGCGGAAAAGTCGCAACCGGGCAAAGTCGTTCTTTTGGCGGGCGCGGATATCCGCGGGACCATCTACGCCATCTACCAGTTTTCTGAACAATATCTCGGTGTCGATCCTCTTTATTACTGGACCGATCGCCAGCCACTGCGCCGCACACAGCTCGGGCTGCCGGCGTCATTGAACAAACAATTTCCAGCCTCCGTTTTCAAATACCGCGGCCTCTTCATTAATGACGAAGATTTGTTGACGGGCTGGGCGCCCGGCGAGGCCAAAGACCACACCGGGATTTCTCTCGAAGTTTGGAACAAGATCTTCGAGACCATCCTTAGGCTCAAGGGCAACATGGTGGCGCCGGGAACATGGATTTTCCCTGATGAGCCCCAAATCAAACTGGCGGGCAAGCGCGGTTTGATCTTGACTCAGCACCATGCCATCCCTTTAGGCCTCAATGTCGCGCGCTGGCCAAAGGATGTCCCTTACTCCTATACCAGCCACCCTGAGATTCTCGAGCGCGCCTGGAAGGACGCCGCCGCTGCTTATCCCTCCGATCAGGAAGTGTTGTGGACGGTGGGCCTGCGTGGACTCTCCGATGTCAGTTACTCCGCGTTTGATCCAAGTGTACGCGGCAACGACAAAGCCCTGGGCGAATTGATCACCAAAGCGATCTCCGATCAAATGCAAATCGTGCGCTCCTTGCGACCTGACGCACAATTCATTACCAGTTTGTGGATGGAAGGGGCGCGACTGATGCAGCAAGGGTATCTCAAGATTCCTCCCGAGGTCGCGACGGTGTGGCCGGACACCGGTTATGGTTACCTTCAGGACAAGGGCTTGGTGACGGCGGGGCAGGGGGCGTATTACCACGTCGCGATGATGAACTTCCGGGCTAATCAACTCACGGAAATGGTTCCCGTCGAGCGCATCTATTCCGAACTCGAACGTTACATCAAGGCCGGAGCGACTCACTATTTGTTGCTAAACACCAGCGACATTCGCCCGGTTCCTATGACCATGAAAGCGGTGATGAACGTCGCATGGCAAGGTGTTCCTCGCGATGCTGCCAGTAACGATCAGTTTTACCTGCAATGGTCTTCGGAGGAATTTGGTGCGAAGTCCGCCACACAGGTTGCAGGAATCTACAAACAGTATCTTGCCGCGCCTGCGCACCTTCCCGGCGAGGAGCCTGCTCTCCCTTACGGCGATCAGTACTACCACACGGAAGCGCGCCGTTTTCTGCTCGAATATATGGTCGGTTTTCCGCTCTATTTTCTTCCCGGACAAGCACCGACTTGGACAACGCCGCGCGTTTTTCCAGAACCCGGCAAAGATTTGGCGGAAGCCTTGAAGGGAGAAATCCAGCGGTGTGGTGAAGCTCAACCGAGATGGGACGCCTTGTGGGAGAAGGCCGTTGCCACCGAGCAGCTCGTTTCGCCCGAGCGACGTCCCTTTTATCGCGCTCACGTGCTGGCTATGATTGCCATCGATAGAGAAAGCAACCGCACTCTTCAATCTCTAGCGCTGGCGATCCAGCGGGCCGAGAAGGGAGAGACCACGCAAGCTCGCGCAGAAGCGCAACATGCGCTTGAGGCCTTGGAGGAGATCTCCAAGGCTGAAGCGAAGGCGGAGTACGGCAAATGGAAGGGCTGGTACCGCGGTGATTGGCTGACCGGGATTGGCAGAACGCGCGAACTCGTGCAAATCTTTGCGAAGCAGCTTGAGGATCCGTGGTCTCCCATGCCGCCGCCCGTTTACTGGACGGGCTGGGAGGCCTACTACCACATCATGCATTACGAGGGAGAACGCACCGCGGACGTGAACTGATCCGCGCCGGCAAAAGTCTTCGGGATGATAAAAGACCGTATGAAAATCAAAGACCTCCGCGCCACGACCGTAAGTGTTCCGCTGGCAGCGCCTTTGCGTCATGCCAATGGATGTCACTGGGGGCGCTTTGTTCGCACCGTGGTGGAGGTCGAGTCTGACAACGGGCTGGTCAGCCTCGGGGAAATGGGCGGCGGGGGCCAGTCGAGCGAAAACACCTTTCGCGCACTCAAATCAGCTCTGCTTGGTTGGGATCCCTGCCGATTGGAGGAACTCAGGTTCCGCATTGCCAACCCCACCGCCTCGCTTTACAACAATCATATTCAGATACTTTGCAGCACTCGAATTCGCCTGCTTGGATCTGCTCGGACAGGCTTGGGGGGCTCCCGTCTCGGAAATTCTGGGCGGGCGTTTAAGGGACCGCATCGAGTTTGCCTCTTACTTGTTCTTTCGCTATTCAAATCCGAAGAATGGCGGGGGCGAGGTCCGAACCGTCAATCAGCTTGTCTCACACGCACAAGAATTGAAATCCAAACACGGTTTCAAAACCCACAAACTAAAAGGCGGTGTCTTCCCGCCGCCCTATGAACTTGAGTGCTATCGGGCGATTGCCGAGGCGTTTCCCGGCGACCATTTGCGTTTCGATCCCAACTGCACTTGGTCCACCGAGCAAGGCATCCAATTTGCCCGGGCCATCGAAGGATTGAACAACGATTATCTTGAGGACCCAGTCTTTGGCCTGAATGGCATGCGCCAGGTGCGCGAGAAATCCCGAATGGCTTTGGCAACAAACACGACGGTCGTGAATTTCGAGCAACTTGCGACAAACGTTCGCGATCCCGCGGTGGACGTGGTACTCCTTGATACGACGTTCTGGGGCGGCATCCGGCCCTGTCTTAAGGCCGCAGGGATTTGCGACACATTTCAGTTAGGCGTTTCAGTCCATTCCTCGGGAGAGCTCGGTATTCAGCTCGCATCGATGCTGCACATGGCTTCCCTCATACCTAATCTTTCCTTGGCGGCCGATGCCCACTATCACGAACTCGTGGACGACATCATCGAAGGTGGAAAATTCCATTACCAGGACGGCGCGATTTGCGTGCCCACGGGCGCGGGCCTGGGAGTCCGGGTAGACCGCGAGAAGCTGGTGAAATACGGCGAAATGTACCGCCGCCTGGGTCCTTATCACCTATGACCGCGACCCGCTTCGGCCTTGCTGGACGCCGACGATTCCAAACGACCGCTGGGCCGATCCTTCCGACGATCGCAGCCCTCAGATTCCTTGTTAGGCTCGTTGCTGGAGCGTGCAGCCGGGGCCCGTTGGAACGGCCGCAAGTACTAACGCGCGAGGGCCGGGAAGTGGGGTTCGAAGGTGTGGTGTGTTGGCGGGCTGTCCACGCGGGAACTATCGGCGTTTTCCAAGGACGATGATTAGTCGCGACTCAAATCACACTCTCTGTTGGCCCACTAACATGTCCCGCCAGCAGTTTCGCTCGGGCACCCATTCCCTGCGGTAGGTCAGGCGGTAGAGAACTTCTTTCGACTCCCGTACCGGTGTGCGCCATACCGTGACCGAATACTCCATAGCTTCCTCCACCGGCTACATCTGAGCAGGTAGTGGCAACGGTTCGATGCAACTAGAAGACTAGCTTCTTACGCCACCACTGTCGTTGTCCTGTAGCAATGGTCGCTCCTCGGTCGGGAATGCCCGAGCGCAGATGTCCGGTGAGGCGGCTTTACCGGCAAAGCAGGCACTAAGGCGCCACAGAGCCTGGACTTAGGCCGCTATTTTGAAATCTGCGAAATTGTCGAATTGGGGTATCGCAAAAGGCTCAAAGCAGATACCGGGTGCCACGCTCTCGTCCAGAACGAGGGCTAGATTCTGAAGCACGGCAGAACGGACAAAAGAAGAACCTTATTGGGCATCTTACGCACTACCGCGCCGTCGTATCCTCCTCACTTCAAGTTCTGCCGCACGTAATCCGCAATCTGCCGACCGGTTGCGAACCAAACACCTGGTTTGGATTTCATGTAAGCAATCAGCTTGTCGAGATACGCGATTCGTGAGCGATGTCCCGATACCATCGGGTGCAGCGTTAACATGAACATTGTGCCCTCCTGATACGCGCCGTCGAATTCATCCTGATAAACCTTAAAAATGAGTTCCGGCGACGGGAGTGAGCCGCTGGAAACGAAGTACGGGTAGTCGTCAAGAATCCAATCAACCGGCAGTTCGACCATGCCGGTTGGCCGGCCGTTGGAAAGCAGCTCATACGGCTCGTCCATCGCCATGGCGCTGCTGTCATACTGAAATCCGGCCTTGCGAATGAGATCGAGGGTGTATTTGCTGAATGCCCATGAAGGAGCCCTATATCCCACAGGCTTCTGGCCCATACCGTTCGTCCAAAACTCGATCGCCTTATTCAGGAGCCGTTCTTCTTCCGCCTGGTCGTCGAGGTCCGTAAGCCTCTCGTGAATCCACCCATGTATGCCGATCTCATGGCGGGGCCGCCTTTTGAACTCCTGAATCATTGCGGGATAAAGGACGCCGGTGACCGCAGGGATGTAGAACGAACCTGGGATATTGTACTTGTCGTACAGCGCCATAATCCTGGGTAGCCCTTCGGTGAAGCCATACTCCCCTTGCGACAGGAGTACCGGCGCGCTGTGTCCCGCAGCGATCTCAAAGGTTTCGTTGTCCATGTCCCAACTGAGGCAAACCGCGACCTTCGCTCCATTGGGCCAACTCTTGGGCGTTAGCTTTCGTCCCGCGCGCATCGGAGCAACCCACTGTTTGATCTGCTCATCAGTGAGCTTGGTCCCCGGCTGTGGTCTCTTCTCTTGCTGTGCTTCTAGCAGCATGGGCAGCATGCTGAACATAAAAGCAAGAAGGATGGTCCTCAAAGATTTCCTCTTCATGGTGCCCTCCTGTTTTGGCTACTGCTCGGGTATCAATAGCAAGGTGGCTTCCGTGTTCGCGCTCACTGCTGAATCGCCGTACGGCAGCGGGAAGTAGCGTTCGTCGCCCCACAGCTTGGCGAGATCGCAGAAGTGCGGGCTGCCCGGTTGTCCGGACTGGCCGGGTGCGCTGGTTGCCACGGAGCGATCCCAGTCGCTCACGTCTATCACTTCCCGAAAAGTGGCCCCTACCGTCTGCGAAAACCCTTTGCCGCCGGTTGATAACGGAGTCAGGCCATAGCCATCCCGTGAGATCGGGCCGACATTGAGGAGCGAGGCCAGCTGGGCATTGACTGCCAAAGGATGCTGGAACGTCGCGCTGTGCAGTAATCCCCAGGACCATTGCGAAATGTCATTCCCGCGCTTCTGTTTAAGGTCTTTCACCGCGGCTGCCAGTGCGGCAAGGAGAAGGGCGTCCCGGTCCTTCGCGGCGTTTCGTGCAAACCAGGGACGCCCCGGGTAAGTCAATGCCGGGACAAGAACGTCGCCGCCATGCCTGGAGTATTCTGTGGCAAGCGGGACAGCGATCTTACCGCCGACGAGCAACTCGAGAGCCTTCTCCTCCCAAACGAAGTAGATCGTTGCGGCTGGACTGGAACGCAGCATATCCTTATCCCAGGCAACTAGCTCGGTACGCGCGTGCTCAACGTCCGCATCGTCCGATTTGAGGCGCGTCAATAACGAAACCAGCTGTTCGGCGTTCCAGGCCACCGCATCGTGCTGTAGCTTCTCAAAATCGCTGACACCGAACTTTTCACGGGACGTAAGAACCTCGCGGATGCGGTTAATCCGCGCCGGATTGGACCACTCATAGCCAATGTGCCGTTTCTCACCGGGCGGCAGCACATCATTGTTCGCGGTCGCAAGAAATCCGCTGTCTGGGTTCAATGCGTGCGGCAAGTCGTCAAGGGAGAACCAGCCCTTCCACTCATATTCACCAGTCCAACCTGGCACCGGAAGGAGACCGGACCAGTTTGGTCGAACCGGCGACAACCCGGCAGCTTGGTACCCGATGTTGCCGTCAACGTCCGCGTAGACGAAGTTCTCCGCCGGCATCTTGTGGCGCGCGAGCGCCTTGCGGAACTCTTCCCAATTGTGTGCACGATCGATGGATAAGTCGCCCAAATAGCCGACCGTTCCTGGCTCCGCACCGGTCCAGCGCAGTACGATGGCCTCGTGCCTTTTGGAGTCCGTTGTCACAACAGGTCCGTGAATCGAGTATTGATACTCGACGTCAACCGGCGTTTCGCGGCCTTTCACAGCGATGCGGTCTTTTTGAGTTTCCAGATCGACCCATTTGCCGCGATATTGATATTGCCGTGAGTTATCTGGGTTAAGTTTTTCGATATACAAATCCTGCGCATCGGTCGGAAATACCGTGAGCCCCCACGCAATGCGCTCGTTGTGGCCCACAGACACGCCAGGCAGGTATGGCTGCACCGCGCCAATGACATTCCAACCGGGCGCATTCAGGTGCACCAAGTAACGAAGCGAAGGATGATCCAGACGCCGATGAGGATCATTGGCCAGCAACGGCTTCCCGGTTTCAGACTTTCGACCGCTGACCACCCAATTGTTACTGCCTTCGAGGCGGCTGAGCTGTCCATCAGTCAGGGCCGCTTGCTTCTCGAGTTGGCTGAATCGTGCCCCGGCGCCGATGGTTAGTAATTGCGTTTCGAGACGCTCGTCGATGATACCCAGGTCTACTCCAGGCGGCACTTTCACGGGAATCGCAGGTTCGGGAGGGAGTAACTCGACGGCCAGCTGCGGACCGACAAGCGCCGTGAGCCGCGCGCGGAATACTTCTCCTAGCGCATTGCCTCCCATGGTGAATCCTTCCGCACGGCTGAGGAGGTCCTCAGGCTTCCAAAATTCCGGTGCATATCCGGCATAGACAAACTCGATGGGGGGATTTTTCCCGGCAATTGTGACCCACGCGTTGATGCCCTTAACAAACTGTTCGACGATTGGCTTCGCATCAGGGGCATAGCTGGTCCATTCGGCCTCGATATCGCCGCGGTAATGCATGAGCCGCGCGAGGCGATCTCGTTCGACGAACTCGGGTCCAAGAATTTCCGCCAGGCGTCCTTGTGCGGACCGCCGCCACAAGTCGATCTGGAACAGGCGATCCTGGGCTTGGACGAATCCTTGGGCTAGGAATAGGTCGTCCACATTTTTTGCGTAGATATGTGGAACACCGCTGTGGTCTCGAACTACTCTTACTTGGTCCTTGAGGCCGAGTACTCTGATGGTTCCTTCCGTTTGCGCCAAGCGTTGCAACAGCGTTTCAGGCTCACGATCAGCCTTCAAGCCCGAGGATTTGCGGCACGCAGCGAGTCCAATCGGGACCAGGAGTACGCAAGCTGCGAACACGCGCGTCATCCACCTCATCAGACCTCCTTTACCACGCGAAATTCCAGGAATGCTAGCTTGGTGCTGAAGGAAACTGTACCGAAATCCGGTGCGGAGCTGGCCCGGCCCCGGATTTAACGAGGTTCCGGGCGGTTTCGATTCGAGCGGACAGGCCTTGCACAAACGCGCCTCACTTCCAGATCGAGCGGAGTGGCCAGATTTTGCCCGTCACAGAGACCGGCTTTCCGGTTGACGTGAAGAATGCAAGTTTGTTGTTTTGCGACGGAGGAAAAATCAGGTTGGTCATGGCGATTGTGCCATTCTGCGCGAAAGCCTCCATCGAGCAGCGATCGACAATGAGTTTGAGGTCGAACGTGCGGCTCGCAAGCAGCGGAGCCGTGGTGCTCGCCGGGAAGTCCCGCGATACGGTGGCGCCGGCCTTTGTTCGATCCATGTAAAATTCGCCCTTGGGTTGATCAAAACCAAGCTCTGTCCAGTGCTGTTCGTCCGTGAAGAGCCGCACGCCAAAAACCTGTTCCGAGCCGCTGCTAAACCGCAAATCCAACTCAAAAGCTGTCTCGAGAACGTTGCCCTCTGCATTGCCGCGTGGCGGCGCCGAAACCTCCGTGCCCCCTCCACGGACAGGAGCGATGACGGGTTCCTGCTTGAGGGCCAATCCGGACGGATCACGAACGAAAGAAAGTCTGCGTGGAATGCTCATTTGTCCGCGCCATGGAGATGTCGGAAGTTTTGCCGCGTACTGCCAGTTGTTCATCCAGCCAATCAGGACCGGCTTTTCATCTGGCGGCAACGCGTTAAAACTGATCGCACAATAGTCATCCTTTCCGTAGTTCGTCCATCCGTGTGAACCGGGTTCGTCAGAAGCAACAAACCGTGTGCCGTCGAACTTACCCAGGAAATATTGTTCGCCCGATCCCCCTTGTGGCGCGCCCGGGTTGAGGCCTATTTTGAGCGCCCACATTTTTTCCTTTCCGTGCTCGGCAGGGATGCGCAGGAGATCCGGACATTCCCAGGCTCCCCCCACATCACCAGCGGGGCCAAAGTCACTCAGTCGTGTCCACTGCTTCAAGTTGGATGAGGAGTAGAAACGGACCTGGTGCTGTGCCGGCAAGGAAACAGCCATCAACCAGTGGCCTTCCTTTTCGTCCCAAGATACGCTTGGGTCACGAAAATCAGCCAAGTGCAGATCGATCACGGGGTTTTCGGCGTAGCGAGTCCAGGTGCGCCCCTGATCGACACTGTAGGCGAGATTCTGGGTCTGTCGTGCCCCCTCCGTACCTTCGCGATAACCGGTGTAAATGGCTACGAGGCAGTCTTGTTTAGCCGCGCAGAAACCGCTTGTGTTGTCACGGTCCACAACAACGCTTCCGGTGAAGGCCATTTCGCCGTTTTTTTCCGGGATTGCAACATGAAGCTCGGTCCAATGCAGTAGGTCCGTGCTGACAGCGTGGCCCCAACTCATGTGCCCCCATTTATTGCCGAAGGGATTGAACTGATAGAAGAGGTGATATTCCCCATGGAAATAGACGAGGCCATTCGGGTCGTTTGTCCAGTGTTCGCGTGGAGAAAAATGCACTTGAGGACGATAAGCCTCGTCGTAGGTGCTCGTCTGCGCGCCGGCGAGCAGTGTGCCAAGCGCCAGGGCGCAGGCCAGTGATGTTTTGGTCAGATCGAGAGCAGGCACTCTCACGGTCGTATCTTCTCCCATTAGGCGCACAAGCTGCGAGAGGGAAATAGGAATTAGTTCCCACTTGGAGTTAGAATCTGCCGATGGCTCGCCAAGAGCGCATGGACCGCTGGCTGTTTTCGCTTTTCTCGGATTGCCGTTTCGCTCTCCGCCAACTTCGCAAGTCCCCTGGGTTTGCGGCGGCCGCCGTCCTAACCCTTGCCCTCGGCATAGGCGCGAACACCGCCATCTTCTCTGTTGTGAATAGCGTGCTGCTTCGCCCTCTCACCTATCGTGAACCCCGGCAGCTTTACATCGTGCGGGAGATTGTGCCGCAGCTTGCAAAGTTTGCCCCAACTCTTGGCGCGAACTTGCCCGACTTTCGCATCTGGCAGAAGCAGGTTCGTTCGTTTGCCGATGTAGCCATTGCCGAATACACCACCGCGGGCCTGACCGGCGCCGGCGAGCCGGAGATCGTCCGCGGCGTTCGGGCCTCTGCAAATATCTTCCAGGTCCTCGGCATCCAGCCTGCGCTCGGCAGAACGTTTCTACCCGAGGAGGACGATCCCGGTCGCGGTAACGTGGTCATCCTTACCGCCGCATTCTGGCGCGCACGCTTCCACGGCGATCCGGCGGTGCTTGGTGCAACGATTGTGCTCGACGGCGTCCCCCATCAAATCGTGGGTATCCTTCCTTCGTCATTTCGCTTCCCTGCAGCCCTGGGAGGCGCTAACAACACGGTTCGCCTCGCCTTTTTCAGTCCGTTGAACGGTCCCAAATCTTATGAACAGGACCTGATCGGGGAGTTCGATTTTGCTGCCGTAGCGCGCCTCGGACCCGGGGTAACGCCCGAGCAGACGCTTGCTGAATTGAACCTAGTCCAGTCCCAAATCGCCAAGCACGCAAATGAAGGCGTGGATCTCCTGGCGGCGCTTCGGCCGCTCGAAGCCGAAGTGGTCGGACCGGCCCGCCTCGGGTTGATCTTTCTTCTTGGCGCGGTCGGTATGGTCTTATTAATCGTCTGCAGCAATCTCGCGAGCCTTCTCCTGATGCGGGTTCCCGGCCGCATGCGTGAAGCTGCGATTCGTGTTGCGTTGGGTGCAACCCGGGCGCGCGTCATTCGCCAGATGCTTACTGAGACTTTCCTGCTCAGCCTCGCCGGTGGGGCGCTCGGCGTATGGGTCGCGACTTTCGCGGTAAAGGGATTCGTGCACTTGGCCCCCGCAAGCATCCCGCGTCTCGACGAGGTCCAAATGGATGCCCGTGTTTTAGCATTCGCTTTGCTCGCGTCCATCGCTACCGGCTGTCTATTCGGCATTTTACCTGCATGGCGCGTCACGTGTCTCGCGCCCTTCGACACTCTTAAGGCCGGCGCCTCGGCCACCACGGAAAGCCGCCGAACCCGCCACCTTCGCGAAGGCCTGGTTGCCTTCGAAGTGGCCCTGACCACAATCCTGCTGATCCTCGCAGGGCTTTTGACCGCCAGCCTCAGCCGGCTCCTTCAAGAGCACGCCGGTTTTGCGGTGCAGAATGTCCTAGTTGCCGGCGTAGATCTTCCACCGCAGAGCTATTCTCAACCTGGCGTTCGGTTGCGCTTTTACGATCGTGTGCTAGCCGCCGTTCAATCGCTACCTGCCGTCCGCGCCGCCGGCTGGGTCAGCATTCCTCCGCTGGGCGGCGAAGGAAGTGTCACCGGAATTAGCCTTCCCGGCGAGCGGCAGTCCAGCGCCGAAACACCCGTCGCCAACTATCGTCCTGTGAGCGCGGATTATTTTTCTGCGATGGGCATCCCGTTGCTGCATGGCAGGACTTTTGCGTCGGCCGATCTCCATCGCAAGGTCGTCATTGTTTCGCAAAGCGTCGCGGACCGATTCTGGCCCGGCACGGACCCCGTCGGCCAAGTCTGCATCACCCGCTGGGCCGGAGACCAGCCCGCCGAGGTCATAGGCGTGGTCGGTGATATTCGCACGGTGCAGCTCGACGAACCTCCTCTCATGATGGTCTACGTGCCTTACTGGTTTAACGCCATCTCCGTTCCCTCGTCGGCCTCGTTCGTTCTCCGCACGGCCACCGAGCCCGCCGCCTTCGTAAGCGAGGTTCGTCGGTTGATTCACAGCATTGACCCCGACGTGCCCATCACGTCTCTGCACCACATGACCCAAATCGTTTCGCAGTCCTTGGACGCGCGCCGGTTTCCGATGTTCATTTCCATGTCGTTCGCTCTTTTCTCTCTTGTTCTGGCATCGCTGGGCATCTTCGGGGTAGTGGGATATTCCGTCGAGCAACGCAGCCAGGAATTCGGCATTCGTATGGCGCTTGGCGCCGGGGCGGCAAATTTGCTCCGCATGGTTCTTCGTCAAGGCTTGACTCCCGTCCTTGTTGGCTTGGCGGCCGGCGTCGTCGCGGCGATGTCCGCAGGTCGGCTGATGAGCAGCCTTCTTTTTGGCGTGAGTGCGCACGATCCTCTCACTTTCGGGACTGTCGTACTTGTAGTCGCTACCGTGGCAACGCTAGGCTGCTACATCCCCGCGCGTCGCGCCTCTCGCCTCGATCCCCTGGTCGCATTGAGATACGAGTAGGTGCGCCGGGATAATCCGGCGTTGCGGGAGCGGATGAAGGAGTGGCACGCTCTCGTCAAGCATGAGGCTCACCAGGCGGTCGGGCTCATGCGGCTCGGCCCGCTAACCAACCGGAGGGCCTGAGGCTAAGCGGCGAAGTAAGCGTATGCCTCGCTCGAGACCTTCGCGGGCTTCGGTCAAGCCGAAAGCGATCGTGAAGACAAAATAAAGAACCCCATACGGTCCAAGCACAAAGAGCGCACGAAGAATCGGCGAGCGAACGGTCAAGAAATGGTGAATCCCCAAGCCTGCGGCAGCAGCGAGCAAGGCGGCCACCCAGAGACTGACGAGGTAGGCTGGCGGTGCTCCTGAATGCCCGATCCTGCGGTTCAGCGTGCGTCGAAGCAGAACGAATTCCAGCCAGGAGGCGATCCCGGCTGAGATGGTCAGTCCGGCGACTCCCCAGCGGGCTTCGATGCCCAGCGCAGGGGGCAGTGGAACAGCGAAAAGGTAGCCGAGAATTGTGGTCAGCAAGACGCGCATGACGGCATACCGAAGCGGCGTCTGGGTATCGCGCAGGGCGTAGTAAGTCGAGGCATACAAACGGCCAAACGTCGAGGCAACCAGGCCGACGCTAGCACCCGCGAGAATGCCCCAAACGTACATCGCGTCAGCATGCTGGAATCGCCCGGATTGGTAGATGGCGGCCACGACCACGTCGCCTAGGACAAGAGACGCGGCGACCGACGGTACGACAAAGAACGCAATCCGCCGCAAACCGGAATTGAGCCGCCGGCGCAGCGTCTCTCGGACCACACTTTCTCCGCCAACCGTGCCTGACATCACCGGCAATTCCGCTGCGGAGATGGACATCCCGAACAAACTCACGGGAAGGGTGTACAGTGTCTGGGCGTAGGAAAGCGCTGCGACGGCGCCGGTGGGCAGAAGGCTTGCGAGAAGCGCGTCAATGTAGGCGCTGATTTGCAGGACGCCGCGTCCGATAAAAACGGGAAGGAAATTTCGCACTATGATTGCCACGTTTCCCCGAGGATCTGCGAGTGAAAGATTCAGGCCTTGAAGGAGACGCAGTACGACGGGCAATTGCACGCCTACCTGCAGCGCGCTGCCCACCACTGATCCCCAGGCCAGGATGACGGCCAGCTGGTTCTGCGTGTGGTTGCGCCCGAACACCCACAAGGTGACGATCATGGCCGTGTTCCAGATCACCGGCGCGACGTAGGGAAGAAAAAAGCGACGATGGCTGTTGAGAATGCCGAGGCACCAGGCGGAGAAGACCAATAAGCCCGTGCTGGGGAAAAGAATGCGCACAATCCGAATCGTCAACTCACGCTTTTCACCAGAAAAACCCGGTGCGATGACGGCGATTAGGAAAGGAGTTGCCAGCACACCGATGAGGACGAGAAAGGAAGTGGTTAATCCCAACAGTGCCGCTACCGCGCCTGCCGTACGACGTGCTTCCGCATCGTCTTTTTGTGCAACCAAGCTTGCGTAAACGGGAATGAAAGAAGCCGAGAGAACACCTTCGCCAAATAGATTTTGCAGAAAATTAGGAATGCGGAGGGCGGCACGGAACGCGTCCGCGGCAGCGGAATTGCCGAAGTAGTGCGCAAAAACACGATCGCGAACCAGTCCGAAGATTCGGCTTAGGAAGATTCCCGCCGCTACAAGAAAGGCGAAGCGAGCGGTGGGCGCGCGATGTGTGGTGTTCGGTTCAGAGCGAGTTACTGGCGACTGGAATCGAGTATCCAAAGCGTTTTAGAAGGCTTGATTAAACTCCGGTTCCTTCACAGCTCAGGCCCTGCCTGCTTCCATTGATGTCCGACCGATGTTCCCGTGAAGTGGCATAGGAACGCATGCAAGTATACGGCATCAGAAGCGTTGTCGTACCAAGTCTCTTTAGAAGGGGATTCGTGCAGAACGCCCCGCCCCGTTCACACCTGGGCAGGAACGCGCATCCGGTAACACCAACCTTACCTGGGACCTGCGCGCCTGATTTACTACTGCTTAAAAGGCTGGAGCGGGCAGGTAGACGCGCCGCAGAAGATCGGAAAACCGTGGCGAGGCCTTCAGATCGTGAAAGGCCGGAGCCCGGGCTTCTGTGCGTTTCGTTGGACAAAATAAGATCAAATTGACAACGCAATGGTATGTGCTTACGATTTCGTGCGCGTTCCATTTCTCTAGACCGCCAGAGCCCCGATCCGCAATCGGTGAATCATGTCGTCGTCAATCGATCGCACATGAGGTTACAACATGATGAGCAAGAGAGTTTTCTGTCCTCTGAGGTCGATCGGATTAAGTGCTGTCCTCCTAGCTTTGGTCAGCGGGCTGCACGCCCAGACTGCAGGCGAAGCGATCTCGATCGGAAACGACGACATTGGCGGTGTGGTCAACAGCACCAAGGGTCCGGAGGGTGGGGTCTGGGTCATTGCGGAAACGACCGACTTTCCGACCAAGTTCGTGAAGATTGTGGTTACTGACGATCGGGGCCGCTACCTCGTGCCGCAGCTTCCCAAGGCGAACTACAAAGTATGGGTGCGCGGCTACGGGCTCGTGGATTCCGAGCCAGTCCAGACGACTCCCGGAAGAATCGTTAACTTGACCGCCGTTCTGGCGCCGAACGCCCGCGCTGCCGCGGAATACTACCCGGCCATCTATTGGTTTTCTCTCCTGCACGTGCCCGACAAAAGCGAGTTCCCCGGCACGGGGCCCAAAGGCAACGGCATTCCGGAAAATATGAAGAACCAGGGCCAATGGCTTCACTTGCTGAAGACGGATAGTTGCTGGTCCTGCCATCAAATCGGCGACAAGGCTACGCGCGAAATTCCAAAAAACCTGGGCCATTTCGATTCTTCAACGGCAGCCTGGGCGCGACGCTTGCTCTCCGGACAAGCCGGCAACAACATGGTCAACGGCCTCGAGCAGCTTGGACCAGAGCGCGCATTGCCGATGTTCGCGAATTGGTCTGACGGGGTCGCGGCCGGCGAATTGCCGCCGGCGCCGCCGCGACCACAAGGTGTGGAGCGGAACGTTGTTATCACTGAGTGGGACTGGGCCGACGCGAAAGCGTATCTTCACGACGAGATCGCAACCGACAAGCGCAATCCTACGCTGAATGCCAATGGTCCAATCTATGGGGCCGCAGAACTCAGCGTGGATTACCTGCCGGTGCTGGATCCAGTTGGGGCCGCGGCGAGTCAAGTCAAATTGACTGTGCGCGATCCAAAGACTCCATCGAGCGCAGACGACAAGCCGGCTGCGCCTTCGCCGTATTGGGGAGACGAAGCCATTTGGAATAGCCGCGCCAACGTGCACAATCCAATGTTCGATGAAAAAGGAAGAGTGTGGATCACCTCCCGAATTCGTCCAAGCGACAACCCAGCCTTCTGCCAGGAAGGGTCGACCCATCCTTCGGCGGTCTTGTTTCCCCTTAAGCGCAGCGGGCGGCAACTCGCCATGTACGATCCAAGAACCAAGCAGCTCACGCTCATTGACACCTGTTTTGGCACCCATCACCTGGTGTTTGCAGAGGATGCCAGCAGCACGCTGTGGACGAGCAGCGGCGGAGGCGGAGGAGCAGTGGGCTGGCTGAACACAAAGATGTTCGACCAAACCCACGACGAACAGAAGTCACAGGGTTGGACGGCCCTTATCCTCGACACCAACGGCAACGGAAAACGTGATGATTATGTGGAGCCTGATCAGCCCGCGGATCCCACCAAGGACAAACGAATCAACGCTGCCTTTTACGGCGTCACCGTTAGTCCAGCGGATGGGTCGATCTGGGGAACGGTCTTAGGCTTCCCTGGCGCGGTCGTTCGCCTAAGCCCTGGCTCGAATCCCCCGGTTACCACCCTGGCCGAAATCTACGAATTGCCATGGAACGATCCAAGAGCGCCGGTGCATGGGTTCTCGCCGCGTGGGCTCGACATTGATCGCAATGGCGTCGTGTGGACGGTCATTGCGAGTGGACACCTGGCAAGCTTCGACCGGCGGAAGTGTAAAGGTCCGCTCAACGGGCCGCCTGCGACAGGAGAGCACTGCCCGGAGGGTTGGACGCTCTATCAACTCCCGGGGCCACAGTTGAAGGGAGTCACCGACCCGGGAAGCGCCGAGGCCAGTTACTACGACTGGGTGGACCAGTTCGACACCTTGGGGTTGGGAAGGAATGTGCCGATTGCCACCGGCAACGGGAATGATGCCCTGCTTGCCCTTTTGCCCGATACCCGGAAATTCGTTGTCCTGCGCGTGCCCTATCCGATGGGATTCTACGCAAAAGGGATGGACGGCCGGATCGATGATCCGAAAGGCGGCTGGAAAGGAAAGGGACTGTGGGCCACCTACGGTACCCGAACGCCTTTTCACGCCGAAGGCGGCAAAGGAACGACCAGCAAGGTCTTGCACTTCCAGCTGCGCCCCGACCCGCTCGCACACTAAGCGTAAATCACTCGAGCAGGCGGCTGGTCGGATGGGAGCTTTCATACGGGGTGACCGGACACGGGAGTTTGCGGTAGTGTCTGTACAATTTCTTGGGCGAGCCCTTGAGAGGTCTGGAGCGGCGAGAGACATTTGGGAAGACAACCTACGGTGAAGAAGCGTCGCAAGATCGTTGTGTACATCGCAACCAGTGCCGATGGCTTCATCGCGCGGCCAGATGGTGACGTAGCTTGGCTCGACCGCCCGCGGCCAAAGGGCAACTACGGAATGGGTGAGTTTTTCAGAACCATCGACACTATCTTGTGGGGCCGCAAGACCTACGATAGGAGCGTCGAAAAGGGAGTCAAGGCGGCGGGATTTGGCAAGGGCATAAAAAACTACGTGTTTTCCCGCCAGCCGCAACCGTCGTTGGAGCCGGGAGTCGAGTTCATCGGCGAGCCGATCAAGGCTTTTGCGCAACGATTGCGTTTGCAGCCGGGCAAGGATATTTGGATGATGGGCGGAGGCGGGATCATCGCTTCGTTTCTGGATGAGAACGAAATCGATGAGTTCGTTATTCACGTCGTCCCCATTTTCATTGGGGAAGGAATTCCTCTCATCGAGGCCCATCACCGCGCGGTTCCCTTGAAATTGCTCTCCTCCCGGTGCTATCCGGACGGTGTGGTGCGGCTTCATTATTCGATCTAGCGATTCCCGCGCTCGACGGTAAGAGTCCGGTTGGCGTCGCGACGTATCCCCGCCAGTCCTGACGTTAGTTAGCAACGCCGCCGGCTAGCGGATGGCAAAAACAGCCTAACCTCCCAAATGGGTGACTAACCTCGCTGCTACGGCTACGGTTTCCTTGTCAGGAGCGTCTCAGAGCCCATGCGCCTCCTTATGGCCCAAGCTGACCAAAAGACGATGAGGATCACGATGAGACTCGACAAGAAGCGATGGGCGACAATCCAGTTCACAGACACCCAACCGACTTGCGCGGCGATATCCAACGGACTTCTTCGAGGCAGATGCGGTTCGCGGTCAAATAATATCGCTTGGAGATTCTGCTCGAGACGCTCGGTAGACCCGTACCCATTGCGGAGGACGATGATGACATCGTCCTGTTCGGGATAGCGCAGAATCCAAGCGAAGAAGTTTCCCGGCATGTCACCGCGCATTTCTGCCATCATGCTGCCTTCGCCGGGCTGGCCGCGAGCAATTCTTGTTACGAACCACCCATAGCTCCAATCGCCGAGTCCGGGAGTGAAGATTTTCTTGCGCAGCTCTTCAGAAAACAGGTTGCTATGCGTGAGAGCCTGATTCCAACGGTACAGGTCTTCGATGCTTGAATACATCGACCCGGCAGCAAAGATATGGCTGCGATCAATATACGGGCCGGGTACATACCCGAGGTCCGGGCCGGCGCTGATAGCCCACAGCACCACCTAGACGCACCAAGCTGTTGTTGTCCATTCCGGTGTCGTTCATCTCTAGCGGTCGGAGAAGTTGCGACTGCAGAATTTCATCGAACGACGTTGCGGTAATCTGCTCGAGGATGATTCCCAAAAGAATGTAACCGCAGTTGCTGTAATTCCACCGTGTGCCCGGTTCCGACACGAGTGTCCGCTGACATACGCTTTGGGCAAACGCTTCCGGCTCGGCGTGCCGGGCGGCGGCCACTCCGTCGCCGAATTCCGGAGCGTCATAATCCGGAGGTAGGCCAGAAGTGTGTCGCAAAAGTTGCTCGATGGTAATGCGCGACCCTGTGTCTTTTCGATACCACGGCAGAATCTCTGAAACAGTAGCGTCCAAGCGAAGATTGCCATTAGTGACCTGCATCAGCACCAATGCGGCCGTAAACTGTTTGGAGATGGAAGCGATCCCGAATTTCGTCTGAGGCGTGTTCGGGGTGTGCATTCGCATATTGGCGTAGCCTACGCCCTTCTCGTAAATAACCTTGCCGTGCTCGGCCACGAGGATCGAACCATTGAAGTAACCGCACTGTTGATAACGGGAAATTAGTTCGTCAATCCTGGCAGCTTTCGTTGTAGACCGGTCCTGCGGGGCAATAATAATAGAGCCGAGAACAGCAAACACGAAGGAACAAGTCCGCAGCCGTTCCATGATCGCGAGGATATGTGAAGTGCTTGAGACAATGCAACGCTCCTTGGCGAGTCTCAAAGGGGAGGAAAAAGTCGGGGGACAACTCCGTTTCTGCCTATCAGCGTCTATCCGATCGCCGCAGACCTCGCTTGGGGAGCGAGAGGCACGCGAACGTGAATGGTTGTTCCGGCGTGCAGCCTCGATTCGATTGACAGCCGCCCATCTACCAGTTTCAGGCGTTCCCGCATGCTGGTGAGGCCAAGTCCGTGCCCGGCCATGGCCTTTTCCGGGTCAAAGCCAATTCCTGAATCATGAACTCTCAGCTCAATGCCATTCGACACATTGGTGAGCGACACTTCAAACCGCTGTGCGCCGCTATGCTTGATCGCGTTCAGGAGGGCTTCTTGCAAGACACGGAACAAGCACAGTGAAATTTCTTTGGGAAGAGCCTTCGGGACGGCGTTCGACTGAAAGTCAATCTCGACATTCTGTCGCTCTGAAATCTCCCGGCAGAAAACAGCGCACGCCGCAGCGAGCCCCAGGTATTCCAGCTTTGACGAATGCAAGCGGTGCGACAACGATTGAATATCGGACCCGAGGTCTGCAACGCTTTGACTGGCCTGTTCAACAAGAGTCCTCGCCCGACCTTCCGAAGCAGACAGAGCTTCCTTAGCTCTCTCGAGATTCGCCGCCAACAAAGCCATGCGCTGATTGATGTCGTCGTGCAATTCTCTGGCAATCCGCGTACGTTCCTCTTCGTGAGCTTCAATCAATCTGCGGCTTACGCTCGAAAGGGCTTCCTCAGCCAGTTTACGCTTGGTAATGTCCAAAACCTCCCCGACAAAATATCGAGGCTCGCCGCTGGGACCTCGAATTAATGAAGCGCTGCATTCCGTGATCACGATGCGCCCGCTCTTGTGAACGCAGTGCTTCTCAACTCTCTGGAAACTCGTCCCCCGCTCAAGTGTTTCACGGAGCCTCTGGGAGAAAGACGGCCAGTCTTCCGCAGCGGTAACTGACTGCACGGTCTTGTGGAGCAGCTCCTGTTCCTTATAGCCGAGACACTCGCAGAAGGCGTCGTTCACGGCGAGAAAATGGCCCTCAAGAGAAACGATCACCATGCCTATTCCCGCATCCCGAAACACATTGCGGAACTTCTCTTCGCTCGCTCGCAGCGCGTCCTCGGCTTGCTTGCGTTCGGTGATGTCCTGAGCCGTCCCGCGAAGCAACGCGATTTGACCGGCAGCATCGCGCAACACTTCGCCTCGATCGATGATCCATCTTGTGCTGCCATCCGGCCGAATCATCTGGAGATCGAGCTCGTAAGGTGTCCCGGTTCGTAATGCCTCCGTGACGGCGCACTTCAGGCGTCCGGCACTTTCAGGCCCGTACAATTGTGATTGTTCCCTAAAGTTAGGAGGCGGCAAATTGGGATCGCGGCCCGCGATTCGGTAGAGTTCCCTGGACCAAGTCACCTCATCCGTTTCTGGCTCCCATTGCCAACTCCCGAGTTGCGCTACTCGCTGTGCCTGTAACAGCTCCGCCTCTCGTTGAAGTACGGCTTCTTCCGCTTTTTTTCTTTCCGTGACATCTGCAACCATACCGATCATCCGCAGCATCTTGCCTTGGTCATCAAAAAAGGCGCGTGCACTCTTCTCCAACCAAAGAATCGTCCCATCCGGCCGCAACAGGCGGTAAGTCATTCTGTTATTTGGGTTTTCGGGAGTAACGCGCTCAAAGGAAGCGCTGAACAGTGCTCGGTCTTCCGGGTGAATCCTGTTCAGCAATTGTTTGCGGGTAAGTGCCTTCTCTTTGTCGGTGAAACCCAGGACACTCACACTTTCTTCTGATCGAATGATAATATCGCTAGTGACATCCCATTCGTATGCGTACATCTTTCCGGTTTGAGCTGCCAGCCGAAACCGTTCTTGACCACGTCGAAGTTCTCGCTCGGCTTCTTTGTGCTCTTCGACCAGAGCTGCCAAGAACATGAAAGGACTCGCTGCGAACAAAAAGAAAAGCTGTAAGGAGAACACATTGCTGGCAGGAGCGCCAGCCGAGAACGGGCCCCGCCCATGGATAATGCCCCAAATCGAGAAAAGGCCGATCACTATCGTCGAGTTCGTAATCCCCGCAATTCCGAAACGCAAAGCAGACCACAGCAGGAATGGCACCAGGGAATAAAGAAGAGCTGGGCGGCTAATCCCGCCTGGGGCCACGAAAGCGAAATACGCTACGATCACCAGTCCAACGAACATCAACACGATTTCGAAGTAGTAAGTTACGGGCTTCTTAGCGGGCTTGAGGACCATGTCCGCCCAACTCAGAATGGCGGGCGTTAAAGTCAACAGAGCTAGGCTCTCGGTGAGAAACCCAACCTTCCACCGAGCCAAGTAGCCTGCGCTCACAGCATGGGCACCGATGACAGCCGCGGCAATCGGGGCGATGATCCCCGCGAATAATGAATACTTCGCCAGCGACCTGACGCTCGTCAAACGGGGCGTGCCATTGAATGCGTAGCTTACGGCGAGAGCGGCCGCAAGAACTTCCACCGTATCTGCCAGAAGAAGTAGGGCAATCGAGCGGAATGTCAAACCGGCCTGTAAGTCGTATAGTGCAAATCCCGCAAGTCCAGCCGCAAGAAGCGCAGGCCAGATGGCTTTTCGTTGGACTTGCAATAACACTGCAACCAGAAACGCGCATCCCGGCCAGAGAGGCCAGATCATCTGGGGCCGCAATACCAATGCTCCGCCCAGCTTCGCGGCAAGATAGGAAAACACGCCCACAAAGCCAGCTAAAAGGATCGTTTGATAGGTAGAGCTTAGGCGGAGCACCGAGCTAAACCCAGGAGGTTCGTGTTCGGGAGTACTCTCGAGAATTCGCGGATTGCGAGATGTACTCATGCGCCTGCTTCTGTGGCTCGAGCTTCAATGAAACACATGGAGCCAAACAAATATCCCTGGAAAAATGCCAGAGTCACGAATGATGACAGTTCTGGTTCGCTGTCGCAAGCCTCGAGTTAGCTTGCCCTCCCCCAGTATTTTGGGCGCTCTCGCGAGTATTTCATGCGACCACCAGTTTCGATGCGGCTGTCGCGGTCCCTGGCGAAATTTATTCGAGGGCGATGAACTCTCTTGCACACAGAAACTGACGTAGTGTTGACGCATTCTCCGAAACCAGGCAGACGGAGTGGTTTCTTTCGGCAAGAGCAACTCGGCATTCCGAACTCGGGAGCACCGCAGACAATTTCTCCACACGGACCGGAGAAGAGGATCGAGGATTGCGAG
>QHYH01000125.1 GCA_003223215.1 Acidobacteriota bacterium | reverse complement strand
CTGTGAGTGGGGTTGATGAAGCGGAAGCAAGATTCATGCCCATGACGCCTTTTGTCACGCGATTTCCCGAACTCGGGGCACGAGAAACCCGCGCCCTACGGGTCACCGGGAGAAAAGAATTGCCGGATGGCGACTATGGTTTCCTTGAACTCTATTGCGACGAACCGGGTTGTGACTGCCGGCGGGTGATGATTGACGTGCTCCGCGAGGATACCGAGGACAAGATTTGGGCCACTCTCAACTATGGCTGGGAGAATGTGGAGTTCTATCGACAATGGGGGCGTTGCTCCAGCGATCGGGAGGCGCGGGCGATGAAGGGTCCCGTGCTGGATCCGCTGAACCCGCAAACCCAGTACTCGCAGGTGCTGCTCGAGCGTTTTCGGATCTTGTTACAGTCACCCGACTACGTGCAGCGCCTCATACATCATTACCAGATGTTTCGCACCGCGGTGGAGAAAGAACAGCTCGAGAGAAACATCGGGAAGCAGCATCGAAATGTGCAACAGAGTTTGCGTCACTCCAGGTACTACCGCAAGCCTTAAACAATCGCCCCGTAACCGAGGGAGCTGAACTGTTACACGCAATGAATTGGGGAAAGGCTTTGCTCACGTGCATTCCGAGCGCGATGAGTGAGAACGACACGCTCGGCATAGATGATGGCTGGCCGAGGGCAGCATGAACGGATGGCATGCTCTTGCAACAATCCTGACCGTGATGACCATGCGAGGGGCAACGCATTGAATTGCAGCACTGCATCGCCTGCTCGGGCGTAGTCATCCCTACGCCATCGAGCGCATAGCTCGCGAGAGCCACGGTGAGTACCGCGATCAGCACCCGTCCAGCAAAGCGCATAACAATCAGACCGGAGACCCCCGGTCTGCGCGTCAAGATAGGCTGCTGGTAGAAAGGGGCGCGAGCAGGACGAGTGAGCCGCCTCCGGCACGATAGGGGCTGCCCAAGCCCTTACCACTACCGAGAAGAGACAACCCGTCTCCGGGACGAGGAAGCGTCTTGAACCGATGGAGGCCCGGCCAGCACATCTCCACAGTGTCAACCTACCACCGACAGGAAAGAGAACCACTTAGGCCGTATCGAACATCCTCTCTACAATGGTTACAGCAAAGAGAACAACTGAGGCCATATCGAACATCCGCTCTACCGATGTCATACCATGCGGGTTGTCCAGTATAACTGTCATTTGGCGGGCAGTCGGCGATCCACATTGGGATTTGCTGGCTATTTGGAGGAAGCTACATTCGACAATGACTTCATCTCTATTGGATCGTTCTCAATATCCATGCCTCCGCGACAGTGTGTATCTGAATCAAGCATCGTTGGGACTGATTGGCCAGCCAGCAGTCGCTGCGATGCACAGCTTCCTTGAGAATGTGGCGAGGCACGGCAATCTCTATATGTCGGACTGCGATGAGATCAACTACGGGCATGCCCTCAGGGGAGTTGCCGGCAGATTGTTTCATAACGATCCATCACGCATCGCCATTCTTGCGGGTGCGAGCGAACTGCTGGGACAATTTCCTTTGCTATTTCGTCTCAAACCCAATGCCACAATTCTTGCAGTTTCCTCCGACTTTCCCGCAGTCACTCGCCCGTGGATTCACCAGTCCTATTTTGAAAAAATCCGTGTTCGTTTTGTCGATGACCTTCCTGATCGTGATCTGACAGACGCGATCATTAACGCCATAGACGAAACCACGGGTGTCATAGCCGTTAGCAGTGTGCAGTACGCTACAGGCACCCTCGTGGACGTTAGTCGCGTGGCCAGAAGTGCTCAGAAGGTGGGCTCATTCCTGATCGTGGACGCGACCCAAGCGGCCGGTGCAATGCTGGTGGATACCTCGACGCTCGAAGCTGATGCGGTAGTTACCAGTGGTTATAAGTGGTTGGGCGGACATGGGGGCGTCGCTTTGGCAGTCGTGTCTGAGTCCTTACTTAAACAGCTTCCGATTTTGCCGGGCTGGATGGGCGCCCCTGATCCTTTTGACCTCGACGCTAAATCAGTTTCCTTCGCGTCCGATGCTCGGCGCTTCACGCAGTCCACCATGTCCTATGTCTCCTTTGCGGGTCTCACTGTTTCTATCGAACAGCTGTTATCCCTGGGGGAGTACCGCATCGAAGCGCACGCACGTCAATTGGCCGCGATGCTGGTTGATGGCGCTCGCGAATATGGCTGGGAACCGTTTCATGACGTCCATGGTGTGGCCGCATCTCCTCACATCATTTCGCTCGGACACGGCCGAAAACGCGCACGGGAAACCGTGGAGAAACTCCGCGACCAAAGGATTATATGTTCGGCCCGCGGCGAACGGATCCGAATTTCCCTTGCTCCTTACAACGATGCAAGTGACGTGACGAAGCTTTTTCAGGCGCTCGCAGGGTTGCAGTCCGAATGAACTCCAGGGAGAACCTTCAAGGGTCTCGTCTGCGTTCGTCGTCAGGCGACGCCCTCGACGATGCGGACCTCGCGCTCGACGGCGCGGCCCAGGAGTTTGACGGCGGCCTGGTAGGCGGCGCTCTCGTAGGTCTCGATGGCCTTTTCGACGGTGTCGAACTCGATCATCACGGTTCTCTGCTTCAATCCGGCTTCGTAGGCGCGTGCCGGAGTGCCGCGGGCAAGCACGGTTCCGCCGCCGGCTTGAATCACAGGGGCCGCGACCTTGGCATATTCCACCAACACTGCGGGATTCCAGACTGACCGGTAGAATGCTATCCAATATCCCTTCGCCATGAATTGCTCCTCACTTTTTGAAATTTAGAGATTCGATTGCGCACCGCTTCCCTGCTCACTCATGCCGGAGCGCCACCAGGGGATCCACCTGCGTCGCTCTGCGGGCAGGAATGTAGCATGCCGCTACAGCCACCACCGCCAACACGGTACTGACGAATAGAAGGGTCCAAGGGTCTCGTGGGCTGACGCCAAACAAAAGGCTGGATAAGATTCGCGTGAGGGCCAGAGCGCCCAGAACACCGATTACGAGGCCGGCTCCGGTTACCGCCATGCCGGTCTTGAGCACGAGCATCAACTGCTCCCAGGTGCTTGCGCCGAGGGCGGCGCGAATGCCGATTTCGTGGGTGCGATGGGTGACGGAATAGGAAATTACGCCATACACGCCAACGGCGGAAAGCAGGAGAGCCAGGCCGGCAAACGTCCCCAACAGAACGGTGCGCATGCGGTTTTCGCCGAGGGACTCCGACTTGATTTGCTCGAGGAGCTTGATCTCGGGCAGGGCTTGCAATTTGTTCAAATCCCAGATTGCGGCTTGAATTGATTTAATGAGGTGGTTGGGATCCATTGCGCCGCGGACTACCAAGGCTTGCTCCGGACTGGGGCTTTGTTTGTAGGAGACGTACAGGCCCGCGCAGGTGTCGCCGAGGCCGCAGGCACGCTCGCCCTCAACCACTCCTACAACTTCCCAGGCGATCTCTGGCCCGAGAGCTGGCTGGCCGGGAACGATCTCCTCAATGCGGATGCGCTTGCCGACGGGCTCTTCACCGTTAAAATATTTTTTGACCATGGCCTCGTTGACGACAGTGACGGGGGCCGTTCCTGCGGTATCGGTTTCCGCCAGCCAGCGTCCCTTCTTTAAGCGCATTCCGATAGCGGCAAGATACGACGGACTGACGGGCTTGAAACCGGCGGCGGGACGTTTGGCAACCTCGACAAAGGGTTGGCCCTCGATGAGAAACGGCATACCGTCGGGCCAGCCTTGCAGGGGAAGCGCGCCGGTGGTGGCGGCCTGGCGCACTCCGGGCAGTGATTGCAGTTTCTCGAGGACTTGACCCAAATAGTTGATGATGTGCGGGCCGTCGGGATACTGCTGCGAGGTCATGGGAAACTGCATGGTGATGACGTTGGCGGCGTCGAATCCGGGATCGACCTGCTGCAATCGGTAAAAGCTGCGGATGAGCAACGCGGCGCCCGACAACAAAATAAAGGCCAGCGCAATTTCCGCAACGGCTAAGCCATTTCTGACGTAGGTGCGGTTGATGCCGGTGGTGCCGCCTCTTCCACCTTCTTTGAGTGAGCCAACCAGATCGGCCTTCATGCTTTGCAGTGCCGGAGCGATGCCGAACAAAATTCCCGCGGTGACAACGATTGCGACGGCGAACAGCAGCACCTGGCTGTTCAGAGAGACGTCGGCTTCGGCAGGCAGAAGCAGCGGCGGTATCCACGCCTTCAGACCGAGCATCAATGCCCAACCGAGGGCTACGCCTACGGCACCACCGATTCCGGCGAGCAAGACACTCTCGGTGAGGAACTGCCTGACAAGGCGAGCACGCCCGGCGCCCAACGCGGAGCGCACGGCGACTTCGCGCTCGCGGCCAGCGCCACGCACGAGGAGGAGATTGGCAAGATTAACGCAACCAATGAGGAGGACGGCACCAACGGCGGCGAGAAGCACGAGGAGAGACTGGCGAAGATCTTGACCGACCATGCGATCTTCGTAGCGGTCAACCGTGACGCTCCATCCCTTGTTGGATTTGGGATAGGCCTGCTCAATCCGCGCCGCGATGCCTTTCATCTGTTCGCGAGCTTGCTGCAACGTGACACCGGGTTTCAGGCGGGCCCAGGAAATCATCCAGTGATAGTCGCGGGTCATCTGTGAGGGCTTGAACGCGAGGGGCGTCCAGACATCTTGCCGTTCGCGATCGTACATTCCCGGAGGCATCACGCCGATGACCGTATGGCGCTCACCATTCAGGCGGATGCTGCGGCCAATAATGTTGGAATCTTCGCCAAAGCGGTTCTGCCAGACGCGGTGGCTTAGAATCACAACTTGATTCTTTCCGAGCTGATCTTCGTCTGCGGCGAAGGTTCGGCCAAGCATGGGCTTGACGCCAAAAATTTCAAAGTAGGGCGCGGAGACACGGCCATTTCTGAGTTCCACGGGCACATCGGCGTCAGTGAGCGTAACGCTGCCCCAGGACTGGGCGGCCATGCCGGTGAAGACAGTATTCTGATTCTTCCAATCGAGAAAATTGAGCGTGGAGATGCCGTTGCGTTCGCCGCCGGGAGGCTTTTCCCAGACATTGAGAATCTGGTCCGCTCCGGGAAATGGCAAGGGCTTGAGGAGAACGGCATCGACAAAACTGAAAATGGCCGTGGTGCCGCCGATGCCCAGCGCCAGGGTCAAAATCGCCGCTGCGGCGAATCCGGGGCTTTTGCGGATCATTCGCAGCCCGAAGCGCATATCCTTGCCCAGTTGGTTCATGGCCCCCACCTCGATTGGACTGCCTGCGGCCCCGCCGGTTAGCACCTTTCGAGGGTCCGGGCACACGCCGGTCACGACCCGGCCGGCATGAAGTACATAACGTCGGGGGAAGGCGAAATGTTCCGGGAGATTTGCCGGGGCGGAAGGCGGGCGATAGGTTACAGGGACAGACTAAAGACAGCCGCTCAGTCAATCGACGATAACGACACGCATTTGCGGAAGCCCAAGCGGCTGCTTACAGATGTGATTCCTGGCACCGCTTTCCGTGTATCCTGCGCCTCCTGGACCTTCGCGGTAAGTCCAGTCAACCCGGCTGTCGCCAACGCCGTCGAGGTTACTTCCCAGGAAGTTCCTCCAATCCAGTGGGTGGACGTCGGTCTTGATCTTGTTCGCCCATAGAGGTCATAGCCTTTGTCAAGCGGATACCGCAAGGCTTCTAATTGTTATGTTCGTCGTACTTTCGTGATGCACCTAAAAGCGCCCCTATCGCTGAGGGACTCAATGCGGCTCGGTTCTGGATCCCGGTTCCGCGCACTCGAACAAGAACTTGCTTTCGCACTGGAATAAGCGATTTCCGCGCTTTAACGGCGCCGTTCGAAGCAGCAAGTAGGCCAGCGTCGAGCGAAAAATGTTCGGCGCTGGCTTAATCCTATTTGAGGGGCGTGTGCCAGACTCCCGCTAGAGCACATTCGCCCCCTTTTTTGAGGATACTGCCCGTCCTGAAGGATCGGGACCAGTGCAGACCGTCTCCTGTCGCTCCATTTTTTTGGACCGATTCGCCTGTATACTCGCTCCATTCGAAACTCGCTGTAACCTCACACCCTCCTTGGCAGTAAGTACGGATAGAGTGTGGTCGATGGAGCTGCTCGAACGATTCGCGGCGGGCGACCTCGAAGCCTTTGAGGCTCTCTTTCGCCAGCACCAGAAGGAGGTCTACGCCTGGACCGTGCGCATCGTTCGCGACAGCTGCGCCGCCGAGGATTTGACCGTGGAGACGTTTTGGCGCGTTTATCGGGCACGCGGGCGGTTCGACCCCGCCGCGGGGAATTTTCGCGCCTGGGCCCGCCGCATTGCCACCAACGCGGCCCTGGATCATCTCCGCCACGCGCGGAAGGAAACCGAGCTTCCCGAGGATTTCCCCGCCGCTCCCCGGGGCGATCCTGCCGCCCAAGGCGAACTGCGTGGCCGCCTCCGGCGAGCGTTTCTCGAGCTCCCCTCGAAATACCGCCTCGTCGCCACTCTCGCGCTCATCGAAGACGAGCCCTACCAGGAAATCGCCGACGCTGTCGGCATTTCGCCCGCGCTTGTTAAAGTACGCGTTTTTCGCGCCGTTCGCATGCTGCGCAGAAAACTCAATTCTCTGGGCGTGGAGGTCAACGCAAAATGACTGAGGAAATGCCGGATCCGAACGAAAAGGAACTTCGGGCGCTTCTCAAGCGCGAGTTTCCTCCCTTCGAGGAAGCCGAGCTTCCGCGTGACCTCTGGCCCGGGATGCTCCGCCGCCTCGACGCCCAGCCCCTTCGCGTCCCCTGGTTCGACTGGGCTCTCGCCGCGGCCGTCGCCGCTGCGCTCTTGCTTTTCCCTAGTGCGGTTCCGGCTTTGCTCTATCAATTGTGAGCGGGAGGCTTCGATGAACAAGCATGCTTATCTTCGAGCCTATATGGCGGGTATCGCCGTTCCGACTCCTTTACTCCTCGTGGCCATGACCGCTTACGCCGTGTTTCGCCTTATCTACCATTTTCCTGTCCCCGTGGAGCGCTTCATTGTTTTTCCCATGGCCGTAGTGCCCAACGCCTGGGGCCTCTGGAACGTCCTCTTCGTCGCCTGGCGCCGCCACGTTCCGCTGTCACTCGGACTGCACGGCGCGCTCCTGCCGATTCTGCTCGCGCCGCTGGGCCTGGTCGCCTCGGCTGCCCTGAACTTTTCGATTCCCGGCTTCGCCACGCGCGCCTTTCCGATTCTCGCGCCGGTGGCTCTGATCGTTTACTACCTGGCGTGGAAATACCTGGTCGGCTTCCTCAACCGGGTCCTCGGCCTCGCCTGAACCGCGACGACGTCTCGGCAAAGCCGGCACATCCACTGTGGAAAAACTGGTTTCTACGGAATGCACCCACCGGAACGGACGAATGACAGGATCGAGCTTCCCTGCCGGACCTAATTCTCCTCGAGGCCTTCGGTCTCCGCTTTCGGCTCGGAGATCTTCTGTTTCTCATCCACGGAAAAGAGCAAATAATGGCTGAAGCTCAAACGCCGGTGCATCCGCCGTCCCTTCCAATCGCAGTACAATTCGGCGCTCTGCGGCAGCCACATGTCCACATTGCCCTTCCGGAAGTGCACCGGTCCATAGTCAACAATCGTGTGATCGCTCAAAAGGCGGATTTCCGGCAGTGGTGCGACTAAATCCGTCTCCATGCGAACGATTTGGTAGCTGTCCGCGGCGATCCAGGCTCGCCCCCTCAGGGCCACGGGGTAGGCAGGACCATTCTGACCAAATTTGTAAGCCCGGATGGTGTTTGGCTTGTCCGCCCTCTGACGAAAATGGACCTGCCATGTCGGATGTCCATTCCAGCGGCCCAGACCCTCGCAACTCATGGCAAAGTTAGCGGCATTATTTGGATGAAAGATCAGCGCCAGAGCCGCCATTCCGGTCGTCTCCACACCGTCCGGGGGATCGGAAAGCCCGTGGGTTCCGCTCCGATATTCCGTCACACTGAAGAATCCCGGCCGGTATTGCTCAATGCTGGCCACATAGTTGAACTTTCGCGTTTCCGGAGATTCGGCAAGTCCCCATTTATTGATCGATTCATGCGTCAGCGATTCACTCGCCGTGAAGCGATCCACATTCTTGACAAACTCCTCGACTCGCTTTCCCGCCCTCTCGACCACTTCATCGAGCGCGCAGGAAGTCGCCGCCTCAACGGTAGGCACCTTTTCGTCGATATCGGGCGGAAGCCAATTCGACGGCAGCGGCAGCGCAAGGGCCGTCTCTGTCGCTGGCGACGGCTTCGCCGCCGCGGGAGCCGCCTCCTTGCTCGATGACACTAGCACCGCAGGAGACTCGAAACTATCCAGCTGCTTGCGCGCCGCAGCGTCGCCAGGATGCTCCCGGACGTATTCTTGCAAAACTTTCCGACCGCGTTCCTTGTTTCCTCCTCCCAGCAAGGCGCGCACCAACAGCGGCTCGACGGCCGTGGCTTGTCCGTGTCCCAGTTCTATCGCGCGATCGGCTTCCTTGACGGCCTCTTCCGCGAGGTTCTCCTTCAAGAGCACATCCGCGAGGATCGCATGGCCGCGCCAGGAGTTGGGATCCGCCGCCACCGCGCGCTTCACGTAGGATTCCGCATCCTGCAATTTCTGCTCCCGAATCAGGGCTTCGCTCAACGAAAGCAGTGCGGAAACATGCTTGGGATCGAATTCTAGCGTCTTGGTCCAGCAGGATTTCGCCTTTTCCTGGTCTTTCATTTGAAGGAAATACACGCCATAGAGGTAGTTGACTGCCGGATGATTCGGCGCCCTGTGATACGCCGCTTCCAGATGCCCCCGCGCCTCCTCAGGCTTGTTGGCGCGCAGCGCCTCGAGGGCTTTGCCGAGCTCTTTCTGCGCTTTCGGCGCGAGAAGCATGCGCGAAAAACCGGCTCCCGCGTCCGCGTTCGACGCGGCCTTCATTTGAATCATGATTCTTGCGTACCGCGCGACATAGCCGTCGAGTTCCTTCGCGGCATTCTCATAACCGGCCGCGACGACTTGTATGGTGTACTCGGTTGCGGCAATCCCGCTGAATTTTATGTTTCCTCCCAGGGTTGTTCCTTGACCGGAAATTTGCCCCGTCGGAGCAACCAGGGTGACCATAGCGGTCTCTTCAAGTGGACCGCCGTCCGCTCCCCTGACGTAAATGTCCAGGTCGATGGTCGGATCGCCGCCCCCCAAAGGGGACGCGCTGACGCCCCCGCGGTTCGCGCCGCCGGGATTCGGCGCCGGCCGTTGCGCGAAAACGGCATGAGAGAAAAAGAGCGCAGCAAAAAGAAGATACGCGGTTAAACGAAAAACCATGACCAACTCCACCGGCTGGCGGGGCCTCCGAATCACCCGTATCATACACCGCTGTTTTGCATTAGCGCCACGCGATAGGAGATTCCTTGAGATTCCTCGGCACCCCCGTGAGCCTCGACTCCTGTTTCCCGTTGGGAAGCCTGCCTGGACAAGAAAGGCTTGGCCTGAGTAGCTAGCTCTTGCCTGGCCGCCGGTCGGACGCGCCCATTTTCAGTTCTGAGGTTTCGGCTCGGCGATGTGTTGCTTCTCGTCCACAACGAAAAGCAGGTAATGACTGAAGCTGTGCCGCCGGTGAATGCGTTTGCCTCGCCAGTCGTAATACACTTCCGCGCTCTGCGGCAGCCACATCTCCGCGTCGGGAATATGAAACCGCACCGGGCCGTATTCGATGGCGGTGTGATCAGCAACCAGCTTGATTTGCGGCACCGGGGCAATCAAGTCGGTTTCCAGCCGTGCAATATCAAAACTGTCTCGGAGAATCCAGGCGCGCCCCTTCAAAGCGACCGGATAAGAAGGGCCCTCCAAGCCCAGCCGGTACGAGCGGACCGTATTGGGCTTGTCTCGCCTTTGCCGGAAATGGACCTGCCAAGCAGGCGTGCCGTTCCAACGGGTCAATCCTTCGCAGGTCATATCAAAGTTTCCGGCGTAATAAGGATGGAAAATGAGTGCCAGAGCCGCCAGCCCGCTGGTTTCGACTCCGCCCGGGAATTCCGCCGGAGAGCCACCGCTGTCTCGATATTCTTCCACGATAAGGAAACCGGGCTGGGGCTCCTCGATCGCCGCTACGTAATTAAACTTGCGGGTTTCTGCAGCCCCGGCAATGCCCCATTTGTCAATGGTTTCCTGTTTCAGGAATTCGCTCGCCGTGAAGCGCTCCACGTTTTTGACGAATACCTGGGCCCGCTTCCCAGCCTTCTCTAAAACTTCTTCAAGCGCGCAGGTCACGCCCGGCTCTACCGGCGGCATCTTTTCGTCGACGTCCGGCGGCAACCAACTCAAGGGAAGCGGCAGCGCGGCCGCCCCACTGGTGGATAGAGACAATTCTTCGGCAGGCAGCGCGCTTGCCGCACTCCGCCCGTCCGAGGTCGCAATCCTTTCGAAGCCTTCCTGCAACTTCTTCGCCTGATCGTCTAAGGGGTGCTCTTTCAGGTAGTTTTGCAAAATAGCGACTGCCCGTTCCTTCTCGCCCTTTCTCGCCAAGGCTCCCGCCAAAACTGGCTGCACCATCGCGGCCTGCTCGTGCCCCAGTTCCATCGCTCGCTCTGCCTCTTTCACGGCGGCATCCGCCGAGCCCTGGCGCAAGTACACGTTTGCCAGAATCACGTGCGCTCGCCAGGAGGTCGGTTCCACCTCGACCGCGCGCGTCGCGTAGGGTAGAGCCTCCGCTTCGTGGTTTTCCCGAAGCAAAGCATCCGCCAAGGACAACAGGGCGGGAAGGTGCTTCGGACTGAGTTCCAGGGCCTTCGTCCAGTACGACTTGGCTTGCTCCGCGTCCCCCACCTGCTTTGCGTAAACACCATAAAGGTATTGCACCTCGGCCTGATTGGGCGCGGCCCGGTTGGCGGCATCGAGATGGCTCCGCGCATCATCCAGTTTTTGCGCGCGCAGCCGCTCCAGGGCTTTTCCAATTTCCTTTTGCGCCTTGGGAGCCAGCGCCCTGTACGCCGCGTTTTCGGCGACATCTTCGACCGATAGCTCGCGAAGCTCAATCGTCACTTGCCTCGTTTCATCCTTCCGCGCCTCGACTTGTTTCACGGCGGTCTGGTAGCCCGGAGCTATCACTTGGACGAAGTACTCTGTCGCCTTAATACTTTGAAACCGGACGTGGCCCGCCTTGGCCGTTTCCTGCCGATAAGCTTCGTTGGACAACTGCAGCAAGGTGACAACCGCCGCGACCTCTACCGGTTTGCCGTCTGCGCCCTTAAGGTATACGTCCAGGGTTGCGTTCTCGAACGTATTCAGCCTGATCGCGTTGGTTAGCTCGGTAGCTCCAGTTGCGGTTGGACCTGCTGTTTGCGCGTAAACAAGCCCGCCGATGGTCACATGCAGGATCGCTGTCGCAGGAAGGTATTTCAACGCGCGCAAATACATGGCCAACTCCACTTACCGGCGGGGGACCTCAAGAGCCGCATCATACACCGCTCCTTGGCCTTAGCGTCAATGAGCGGAAAATAGCGGCGGCTAGCGCTCCGGCCGCGCCTGTCTTTTTCTTCCCTTTCCCCGCTTTTTCTCCCACCTGTCCCTCCGATCAGTTTTCCAACTGCGCAATTCCGCTTTGTTTCTCTGTTGCCCCATCTCGCAGCGCGGGACAACATGGGTGCCACACTGCTCCCTCTTACCCGGAGCAGATTTTATTTTCAGGATTCCGATAAGGGAGGTCTTCAATGTGGTCTAAGCAACAAGCAGTGGCGGAACCACCCGCGGTTTCGCCTTCGGCGGCGGCGTCGACTCCAGTTGTTGGGTTTAATCAGCCTTCGACAGGAAAACCCAGCAGCGCCCCGGCTCGCGGCGGTGCGCGCCTTGGGGCCAGCATTCAGATCAGGGGAGAGGTCACCGGTAGCGAAGACTTGCAAATTGATGGCATTGTCGAAGGCCCCATCCGGATCAAAGGTCACGAACTCACGGTCGGCCCTGCCGCTCAGCTCACTTCCGAGATTCACGCCGGGGACGTGGTTGCCTTCGGCAAAATCATGGGCAATGTCCACGCCCGTGGTCGCGTCGACATCAGGAAGGACGGCTCCATCACCGGCGACATTTCTTCCGCGCGCATCAGCATCGAGGACGGCGCCTATTTCAAGGGCCGCATCGAAATCGACCCGACCAAGTCTCCCACCGCCGGCGACTAACGACTACCTATAGGGAGTGCAGCGGCTTGCCTCGAGCAAGCGCAACGCTTTCCTTTGGTCCGCAACGCACTTGAGCGCACTTGGAGGGGCGAAGCTTTACCCTGAGCCAGTCGAAGGGGTGCTGCGCCCTTTTCTTTTTCCCTCGTGCGTTTTTCCATATTCTCGCCGGGTCATTCATATCGCAATGCCTTCATCGGATCGAGCCTACTTGCGCGCAGCGCCGGTATATATCCCGCCGCACATGCCACCACCGTCAGCGCAACGGTAGAAATCCCGAGCGTCCGCGGATCATGCCCCGTCAACCCGAACAGTTGACTTTCGACCACTCGGGTGAGCGCCAGCGCCGCGGGGATGCCCGCCACGACGCCAATGCCGATGAGCCGCAACACTTCGCGCATCACCATCCACACCACCTTCCCCTGCTCCGCCCCAAGCGCCATACGAATCCCTATCTCCCGCGTTCGTTGCGCCACGGTGTAAGACATCACGCCATAAAGTCCGATCACCGCAAGCATCGTCGCCAGAAAACCAAACACCGTCGAGAGGCTGGCAATCATGCGTTCCGTAACCAGCGAATTGTTGATCTGCGTTTCTGTGGTCCTCAGCCCGTAAATCGGCAGGTTGGCATCGAGCTCTCTCACCTTCTGGCGCACTGCCGGCATCAGCAGGTTTGGATCAACCGCGGTCCGGATGTACACCGTCATACTGCCCAGAAAATGGCTCCCCATGTACGGGACGTAGGCCTGCTCCGGAACCTCGTCCCGCAGATTGGTGTACTTGATGTCCTTCACAATGCCGATGATTTCCATGTCCATGCGCGTTCCCGGATCGCTTCCGAACCCAAGATGCAAACCCAGGGGATTTCTCCCCGGAAAGAATTTCTTCGCAAACTTCTCATTGATCATCACCGTCGTGGGAGTCCAGTCATCATCCTCCGGGCCTTTTTTGATCTCGTGATCGTCGGTCATCCGGAAGTCCCGCCCTGCAACAATGGGCACGCCTAGCGTCGCAAAGTAGCCCGGGCTGATCTGATTCATATAAGGCTCGGCCCGGTCTTCCGGTTTCGCAGGCGTGTATCCTTCTACGGTCATGCTGCTGTCCCACTCGTCGTTCTCCAGAATGCGCATGCTCGCGAGACCCACCGATTCGACTCCGGGAACCGAGCTCAGCGCGTTCGTCAACTGTTGGTAATAAATTTTCGACCGTTCAGGGATGTAGCCGCCAAGCGAAGGATCGATGTTGAAACCCACCAGCCGCTCCGCGGGAAATCCCGGGCCAAGATTGCTGAGGTTCTTCAAACTGCGCAGAAAAAGGCCCGCGCCGATGAGCAGCAACAGCGACAGCGCCACCTGGGCCACCACCAGCGTTTTCCGTAATCCCGCGTGGCCGCCGCCCACCACCGCCCCTGCTTCGTCCTTCAGCACGCGCCCGACATCCGGCCGCGTCGTTTGGAATGCAGGCACCAGCCCAAATACGATCCCCGTCAGGACGGTCACCCCCAGCGTGAAAACGAGGATGCGAAAATCGGGCAGCGTCGAAATATTCAAGTCCGTGGAATCTGCCGGCAAATAAATCCTCAGCAGAGCTTTGTCCGCCCAGAAGGCTATCGCTAGTCCCGCGATCCCGCCCAAGCCTGCGAGTGAAAGAGTTTCCGTCAGAAGCTGTGAGATGATGCGCCCGCGGCTCGCGCCGACAGCCAGCCGTACCGCAATCTCCTTTTGCCTCCCGGTAGCTCGCGCCAGCAAGAGATTGGCCAGGTTCGCGCAGGCAATCAGCAACACGACTCCCGTCGTGGCCATAAGAACCCAAAGCGGCGTCGAGAGCTCGCGCCGCGTGTACGACCGGCCCTGCGACCCCGGCAGAACGTCCATCCAGCTCTTCAGAAATTGCTCGCGATCATAGGCCGAAGCGTGACTGAAGGCCGCTTCCTTCACTTCCATTTCCAGCATCGAATGCATGAAAGGCTCGAGCGACGCCTTGGCCTGCGTTATGGAGACCCCTGGTTTCAACCGTCCAAAGGCGTTCACCCAGCGCATCCGGCGGTCCGTCAGCATTTTCCGATTCCCCACCACGATCCAGTCTTGCATCATGATGGGAATGAAAACCTTCGTGGAATACCCGAGCTCGACGCCGTCAAACCCCGGTTGCACCACACCGAGCACCGTCACGTTGTGGCCGTTCACAATCAGGTTTTTCCCCACGATCCCCGGATCTCCCCCGAACCGACGCTTCCAATAGTCGTAAGTCAGCATCGCCAGGGGATGTCCGAGGGGAACGCGATCGTCCTCAGGAGTGAACGCGCGCCCGAGAATCGTGTTCACGCCAAGAACGCTGAAGTAGGTCCCTGAAACCAGCTCGGCATTCACGCGCTCCGACTGCCCGGCAAACGTGAGGCTCACCGGGTCCCGAAAACGGCAAAACATTCCGGAGAACACATCGTTGTGTGCTTGAAAGTCACGGAACATGGGATGAGAAATGGCGTTCCCTCCCCAGTTGCTCCCGTAATGATGCCCCCTCATCGTGAGCAGAACCAGTTGCTGAGGATTCTTCACCGGCAGCAGCCGCAGCAGGATTTGATCCAGGAGCGAGAAAATGGCCGTGTTCGCCCCGATTCCGAGCGCCAGGGTCATCGCCGCCACCGCCATATAGCCCGGACTGCGCCGCAGAGTACGCAGGGCATACTTGAAATCGCCCATCGCCGTTCTCGCCCATTGGTTCAAGCTCATCCCTCTGGCTCCCCTCCGATTGGTTCTCTTCAGGACTACGCGTTCGTTTACGATCGGCCGGGCGCCTGTCCTGGCCTGACCAGGAAGCCCGACAAGAAGGTCATTGCTTGCGATGGGGCTTCACGGTGCGCGCATGCACTCGAGGTCGGAGAGTTTGGTCTGACATGAACTTCCCCGCCACGCTCGGGGCTTTCGTCGCGCCCTGGAAGCAAGTTGCCCTATATCAACGACTTACAAGATCGCGAGGCTTTTCAAATAGCTCCCGTCATCCTTGGAATACGTCCATTCCGGTTGTTTGTTCCGCAACGGGGCCGGCTTGCCAAAGGCTTGAGACGATCCACAAGCGGAATAGTCACGCGAAAGCAGCCCACGGGCCCCGCCACCCTGGTGAAAAACCAGCCCCCCGGCATGGTGCCCCCACCCACCTTCCCACAAAGTCATCGCGAACCGCCGCCTGCGTTCTTCCGCGGCCTGCGGAGGACCGAATCTGATTTTCGCTTTAGTCTTTCGCATCCGGAAAAAAAAGGGAAAATCCTGAGCAAGACTCGACTTTTGGAAAACCTGAAGTTGTGTCCTTCCGGGGAGCCCGCCTACGGCAGGCAGGCGAGGCAACGAGCAATCAGCTTTTCCATGCCCTACCGTCCCGAATATCTTTGCTCTTTCCACGGATCCCCGTAGGCGTGATACCCGTTCCGCTCCCAAAATCCCAGCCGGTCGTGATCCAGAAGAATGAACCCGCGCACCCACTTCACGCTTTTCCACCCATACAAGTGCGGCACCACCAGCCGGAGCGGACCGCCATGCTCTGCCGACAGCGGCTCGCCATCATGCTCGAAGGCAAACAGCACGTTCGGCCGCTGCAAATCCTCGAGCGGTACATTTGCCGTGTAGCCTTCTGCGGCTAGCACCAGCGCAAACTGCGCCTCCGGCTTCGGTTTCACCAGTTTCAAGACTTCCGTGAACAGCACGCCCTTCCAGCGATTGTCCAGCCGGCTCCAGCGCGTCACGCAATGAAAATCGGATGTCACTTCGGTCGGCGGCAGGGCGCGAAACTCCTCCCACGTCAGCTGCTTCGGCTCCTCCACCTGCCCGGAAATCTTGAAATCCCACTTCGTCGCATCAAAACTCGGCACGCTTCCGTAGTGCAACACTGGCCATTTCAGCGTCAGCGACTGCCCTGGCGGCAGCCGCCCCTCGGCCTTCGCCTTCCTCTCGAGTTCCCGTCGGTCCGGCAAATCCCCAAACAACCCCATGGTCTTCCCTTCGCTCATAGCCGCACCCCTAACCTTCCAAATTCAGATGTTGGATGCACTAGCAAAGCAGAAGAGTTAGGGCCGTCGAGGTAGCCAACTCTTCTTCGAGGTCAGGCAGGCGAGCTGTGGCCGGCGCATTCGAGCACGCCAAGGTATTTGCTCCACGGACCGACGGCATTACGGTATTGATGGGCCATCACTCTCGAGATCTGATGCAAATGCGTCAGGTCATGAACGACCCAAGCTGCCAGCAGTTGTGACAAGGTAACCACGCCGAGGGCGGGGTGCCGCCCGCGCCGTGCGAGGTCCTCGGGTCGCAGATTCAGATCGCGCAGTTGGTCCAGGCTTTCTCCACGCAAAAGCGCGAATTCATCGAGTAGCCGCGCGAGCGACTTGCCTTGACTCTCGCGTTCCTGCGCCAGGCGATCGAAAGGCTCAAAAGCTTTGCTCTCGCCAAACTGCAGAATCATCCGCGCCCGCGGCATCCAATCCGTGCGTTCGCCGTGAATCAGGTGGCCGAGGATGTCGAACACGCTCCAGGTTTCTGCGCCTTCGTTGCTTCGCGTCCACGATTCCGGCAGATCGCGCAAAAACGCATCGAGCGTGGTGGGAGTGCGGGCGAGAAGGGCTACGGTGTCCTGCAAGTCGTGCTCCATGGTGATCCTCCATCTGCGACCGCCGGCAACGATCGCGGACAGAGGATTTCACTACAGAAAGCGCCGAGATCACACAGGAGAGGTGCGCGACTCAGCCGCCATATTGGCCCGGCCGATTAACGGGCGTTCTTCTTCCACGAATGCTCGGCTTGCCCGAACCGTCAGCGAGGGATCACGAACACCCGTTACCGGAGTTCTAGTGCAGGAAGTGGCGCATGCCGGTAAACACCATGGCGAGGCCCAGACGGTCCGCCGCGGCAATCACATCCGGGTCGCGGACTGATCCACCGGGCTGGACCACCGCGGTCGCGCCGGCCTTGGCCGCTTCCTCGACGCCGTCGGGAAAGGGGAAGAACGCGTCGGAAGCCACCACGCTTCCGGTCAGCGGCGTTTGCGCCTTCATCACCGCGATTTTCACGGAATCGACGCGGCTCATCTGCCCTGCGCCGACGCCCAGTGTCGCGCCATCTTTGGCGAACACGATGGCGTTGGACTTCACGTGCTTCGCCACTTGCCACGCGAAGCGCATGGTGTGCATCTCTTCGGGCGTTGGCATGCGCCTTGTTACCGTGCGCAGCTCGCTGTCCGCAGGTTCGCCGCAATCCGGCTGCTGCACTAGCATCCCGCCAAGAATGCGTTTGAGCTGCAGCTCACGCTCCGGCTGCAAGCCGCCGGGAGGCAGTTCGAGCAAACGGAGGTTTTTCTTCGCCGCAAAGATTTCCTTGGCGCGCGCCGCGAATCCCGGCGCGGCGATGCACTCGACGAACAGCTTCGCGACTTCATCCGCCGTCGCCGCATCCACTTCGCGGTTGAACGCCAGGACACCCCCGTACGCCGAAACCGGATCGCAGGCTAGCGCCTTCAAATACGCATCGCGCAGTGAGGTTTGCTCCGCCGTGCCACAGGGATTGTTGTGCTTGATGATCACCGCCGCGGGATTCTTGAATTCCGCGGCGAGGCTTCGCGCCGCCTCCAGGTCCACGAAATTGTTGTAGGAAAGCTCCTTGCCCTGAAGCTGCTTCGCGGCCGCAAGTCCCTCCGCCGCGCGTCCTGCGGGCACATACAGCGCGGCGGCCTGGTGCGGATTTTCGCCGTACCGCAATTCCTGTTGGAGGTGCAGCGCGAGGTGCAGGCGTTCGGGCAAGCGCGGCTTCTCGTTAAGATCGAGCGCACCACTGTGATCGACGCCCAGTCGTTCCATCTCCATGGCAATCAAGCCGTCGTATCTCGAGGTGGTTGCAAAAACTTTCCTCGCGAGCTCCATCCGCCGGGGTAGCGTTGTGCTGACTGTTCCGGAGCTTTCTAACTCTGAAGCAACCAGTTCATAGTCCGCGGGATCGCACACCACCGTCACGCTTTCGAAATTTTTCGCCGCCGAACGCAGCATCGTGGGCCCGCCGATGTCGATGTTTTCGATCAATTCTTCGGCAGTCAGTCGGGTTTTTGCCGCCGTCGCTTCAAACGGATACAGATTCACAACGACTAAATCGATCGGCGCGATGCCATGTTGCTCGGCTTGCTTGCGGTCGTCCGTGTGCTTCCTGCGAAAAAGCAGCCCGCCGTGTACCTTGGGGTGCAGCGTCTTCACGCGTCCCCCGAGCATTTCAGGCCAACCGGTAAAGTCGGAAACATCGCGCACCGCGACACCGTTTTCGCGCAGAAGCTTGGCCGTTCCTCCGGTCGAAAGAGTTTCGATTCCCAGCGCCGAGAGGCGTTTCGCAAAAGCCACGATGCCAGTTTTGTCGAAAACGCTGATGAGCGCGCGCTCCACCGCCATGTCTTCCTCCGCAATGAGAAAAGCACAACAGTGTAAGCGCGCGGCGAGATTTGCGAAAGTGCGGTCGTGTGGAAATCGAAGAGCAGAACAAGGAAACGCCTTCAAGGGGGGTCGAGGTCGCACGCCCGAGTTAATGGCTAAGAAATTCGGCCGCGTCCATATCCTGGCTTGAGCCGGTGTGGGAAGTTGCGGAAGAACGTTTTGGTTGTCGTTCCCAGCGAAGCGAGGGATCGGCCTTGGAGAGCAAACTCAAGCCGAAAAGGGATTCCCCGTCGCTTTTCTGCCCGGAAAGACAGGTTTTCGGTGTTCTCGTACAGGCTCTCAGGACTTCACAAGGGCTTTCAGCTTGACCTGGCCTTCGACGGTCTCGACCACGTACTCCACGTCTTTGCAGTTTTTCTGCTCCTGCAATTCTTTGGTTTTCTTCAACACGAATTCGTTGAAGCTCGAGCGCGATAGTTTTCCGGTGTGTTCCCCGGCGAGTTGCTTGGCCTGGAGGAATGCCTCGTACAGCTTCTCGACCTTTTCCGGCTCGCTCTCGGGGTGCGAGCAGATCATGCGGAATGCTTTTGCCGGGCTGCCTGTTGCGGCTGCGGGTGCTTCTTCCTTTTGCTGCTGCCGCGCACGGGCCGCTTCGATTTCCTTGGCGGCGGCGCCGAAATGCCGCTGCAGCCTTCCTTCTTCCTTCATTGCGGTTTTCTTCCGGAAGATGTCTTTGTATTTTGCGTAGGTCTGCGCGAGGTTGTTGAAGCGGAATCTCTGTGCGAACTTCAGGTCTCCGCCGCGCTCGTTGTAGCGCTTGACCAGAAGATCGATGCGCCATTCGATGTCGGTAGGCGGACGCTTCCGGCCACCTCCGAAGTACTGGTCGTACTCGATTTTGAGCTGGCGGATGTCTTTTTCGATCTGGCCCAGATCTTCGTCAATAGTCCCCATGCGCCGAGACAGCTCCCGAGCTTCCATGCTAGGCTCGCCGGGCAAAACCGTCAACCGGCGCGCCGAAAAGGCCGAAAAGGCGCTTCGAATGCGACACGGCTTGACCGCAGGAGGGCCGCTCCGGAGGCCCTCAGCCGTGACCTGACGAGAACCCCCTTTCTGGGTGGGGACCGCGCGCGCCGGTCCGGCAGGATTGCGGCGTGCCCGGGCCTGTGCTGAAATGTTCGCATGGCTCCCCACACCAAACGGGCCGTTTCCGCGGAACAGTCGGAGTTGTTGCGGCAAATCCCCTCGGTGGATGAACTGCTGGCGCAGCCGCGGCTGGCGCAACTGACCAAACGCGTGGATCGCAACCTCGTCGTGGAGGTTGCCCGCACCGTGCTCGATGATCTGCGCGGGCGCATCATCGGACAAACGGCAACCGCCATTCTCGCAGAAATTTCTCCCGTTGCCTGCGACCGAAGCGCGCTGGAGGAGCGCATCACCACGCTGGTGGAGCGGATTCTGGCGCGGTCGCTGCTGCCGGTGATCAACGCCACCGGCGTGATCCTGCACACGAATCTGGGACGCGCGCCATTGCCGGAAAGCGCGGTGGAGGAGTTTCGCTGGGCGGCCACGCAGTACTCGAATCTCGAATACGATCTGGAAGCCGGAGCGCGCGGGAAACGCGACGTGCACACCGCGGAATTGCTGACACGGCTTACCGGAGGCGAGGCGGCCATCGTGGTAAACAATTGCGCCGCAGCCGTGCTGGTCACGCTCGCGGCACTGGCGCGCGGCGGCGAAGTGATCGTTTCGCGCGGCGAACTGATAGAAATTGGCGACGGCTTTCGCATCCCGGAAATTATGGAGCAGAGCGGCGCGGTTTTAAGGGAAGTGGGGACGACAAACCGCACGCGGCTCTCCGACTACGAGAATGCCATCAATGAAAAAACCCGATTGTTGCTGCGCGTGCATCCTTCCAATTTCAAAGTGACCGGCTTCACCGACAAACCGTCGCTCGAAGAACTGGTTGCGCTGAGCCAACGCAGGCAAATTCCGTTGGTGGAGGATCTTGGCTCGGGCTGCCTCGTGGATTTAGCCGAGCAGGGCATCACCGAGCCGACGGTGCGCCAGAGCGTGGAAGCCGGAGTCGGCATCGTGACCTTTAGCGGAGACAAACTTTTGGGCGGGCCGCAGGCGGGGATTATCGCGGGGAAGAAAGATTTGATCGCCCGAGTGCGGCGGCACCCCCTGTTTCGCGCGTTGCGCGTCGACAAACTCGCGATTGCCGCGCTCGAGGCCACGCTGGGAGCGTACCTGAGGGCGGCGTGGGACGAAATTCCCGTGATGCGCATGATTCGCATGACGCCCGAGGAACTGAAGCGGCGCGCGGAGAATTTCATCCGAGAATTGCGCCCGGAGCTGCCCCTGGACGAGGTAGAGATTGAAGTTGTGGACGGAGCTTCGCTCGCCGGAGGAGGCTCGACGCCAACGCAATCGCTGCCGAGCAAGGTGATTCGCATTGCCAGCGTTCGTTATTCTGCGGCGAAACTCGAGCAGCGGCTGCGCCGCGCGCCGGCCGGGACTTCCGTCATCGCCCGCGTGGAAGACGATCGCCTCGCTCTTGACTTACGCACGGTTTTCCCGGAGCAGGAACCGCTGCTCGTCAAGACGCTCGCCGCCGCGCTGCACTGAGTCAAAGGGCGCCTGTGGCGGGATTTTGGACGACCGGTGTTATCCACGTCCGATTCATGGGCCGGCGCTGACTGGCGAGACAGTGTTGCCGTTTTCCATGGGCGTGGGACTGAATGCGGGCGCATTTTCCATCCTCGCGGGACTTTGCCCTCGTCCACCGGTTCGGAGGGAACCGGACCGTTTTGTTTAGGAACTGCAACTTCGAAATTCCGTAAAATTTTGGGCCACAGTCAGATAAGATACCGAGCGAAACGAAGGCAGGATTCTCGAACGTCGACCTGAATTCATCGCGCAATAAGGCCTGGCGGCAAGAAGCTGATGCAGGTCGCTTTGTTTGCGCTGGTTGCCATCGATTCTTCGACGGGAGAGTGGCGCGATTCACAATCTTCTCGAAGACGCCCGTTACTCGGTCAGGACACTGTCCAAGAATCCGGGCTTTGCTGCCGTCGCGGTGTTGACGCTGGCGCTGGGGATTGGGGCGAACACGGCGATTTTCAGCGTGGTCGAGAATGTGCTGTTGCGACCCCTGCCTTATCCGCAACCGGAAAACCTGATGCAAATCTGGAATACCTACCCGCCGCAGGCTCCGCGCGCACCTTTGTCTCCGGGAGACTACGCGGATTGGCGCCAGCAAAATGCCAGTTTTTCCGAAATGGGCGGGTACGCGCAAATCTCCCAGGGGTTTAATCTCACCGGCGAAGGCGACCCGCAGCGGGTGCTCGGGAGCTATGCCAGCGCGGGACTGTTCCCGCTGCTTGGGATACGGCTCGCGGCCGGGCATTACTTCACTCCGGAAGAAGACCGGGCGGGCAGTTCCCCGGTGGTGATTCTGAGTCATCGCTTATGGCAGAGCCGGTTTGGGGGCGATCCCCGAGTGATCGGACGAACGGTCACACTGGACAGTCAGCGCTATACGGTAACGGGCATCTTGCCGGCAGATTTTCGTCTGCTGCGCTGGGCCGATCTTTGGATGCCCATCGGCCAGTACCAAGATGACTTGACCGAACACGTTCATCACGCGTTCATCGGCGTCGCACGGCTGAAACCCGGGGTGACTCTGGCGCAGGCTCAAGACGAAATGAAGAGGTTGAACGAACGGGAGACCGTCAAGTATCCGGATTCGCACAAATTCTTTGGCGTGCTCGTCGAACCGATGGAAGATGCGTCGGTGGCAAAACTGAAAGGCATCCTAACGGTTCTTTCCGGAGCCGTGGGCCTGGTGCTGCTGATTGCGTGCGCGAACATCGTGAACCTGCTGCTGGTGCGAAACGCCGGCAGGCAGCGGGAAGCAGCGCTGCGCACAGCGCTGGGGGCCAGCGCCTGGCAGTTGTCGCGGCAGCTGCTGACGGAAAGCATGTTGCTGTCTTTGGCGGGCGGAGCGGTAGGGCTAGTGCTGGCGATGAGCGGTCTGCGCGCGCTGATGGCGCTTGTACCCGCGGACCTGGGTGTGTTGCGGGAAGGCGGCTTGAACGGCGCGGTGCTCGCGTTCACGGCTGCGGTTTGCGCGGCGGCCGGAATCATTTGTGGTCTGGTGCCGGCGCTACGAACGCTCCGGGCGAACCTCGCAGGTGCTCTCAAACAGGGAAGCAAGGGGACGGCCGGGTCGGGACCCCGCAAAACGCACGACATTCTGGTGGTCTCGGAGATCGCGATGGCGCTGGTCGCGCTGATCGGCGCGGGACTGCTGCTGCGCAGTCTGCAACATTTGCTGGAAGTGAATCCCGGATTTCGCGTGGACCACATCCTGTCGATGGAAGTGCAGCAGGCCGCGCTGCCCTTTTCGCAAGCCAGCAAGCTTTCGCAGCAGGATTGGATCCACATTCAGGAAAAGCAATCCATCCAATTCGAGCAAATCGCAGAGCAGATCCGCGCGTTGCCGGGCGTGAAGGAGGCGGCAGGAATCGATGAACTGCCCTTGAGTAACGAATTTCGCCTGGCTTCGAGATTCGTGATCGAAGGGCAGCCCATCCCTAACGAAGGAGCGCGGCCGATCGCGCAATACCGAACCGTGAGCCTGACGTATTTTTCAACCATGGGGATCCCGCTGCGTGAAGGCCGATTGTTTACCGAAGACGACTGGAAAGTGCCGAGGACGGTGATCAACGAGACGATGGCGCGGCGCTTCTGGCCAAAAGGCGACGCCATCGGGAAACGCATCAACCTGTGCTCGCTCGATCCAAAACCATGCTGGAGCACGGTCATCGGCATTGTAGGAAGCGTGCACCAGTTTGGCCTGGACGCTGAGCCAACCTTTGACATTTACTTCGTGGGCGGGTGGACGCCCTATGTGGTGGTGCGGACGGCGACCGATCCGCTGAGCCTAGCCGCGGCGGTCACGGAGGTGATTCACCAAGCGGCTCCGGACCTGCCGGTAACGCACGTGATGACCATGGACGAACTGCTCGCGGGCTCTGTCTCTCCAAGGCGATTCTCGGCCATGCTCGTCGGGATTTTTGCCGTCCTTGCGGTGGTGCTCGCAGCCGTCGGCATCTACGGAGTGATGAGTTACACGGTGAGCCAAAGAACGCAGGAGATTGGCGTGCGCATGGCGCTCGGGGCGCAGGCCGCGAATGTTCGCAGCATGATTCTGGTGCAAACCATCAAGCTGACGGCACTCGGCGTGGCGATTGGACTGGCGGGAGCGTTCCTGGTGGCGCGCTTTTTGAGCAGCCTGCTTTTTGGCGTGGGGACGCACGATCCGCTGACTTTCCTGGGCGTGGCCCTGCTTTTGATTGTGGTGGCGGTGGTGGCCTCCTACCTCCCGGCGCGGCGGGCCATGCGCGTGAATCCCATCGTGGCGCTAAGGTACGAGTAGGGTTTTCCTCACGTAAAGGTGAAACTCGGCCGAATCTTCGTCCGTCCAATGCAGAGGCTTCGCAGAGTGGGCGAAACCTCCGGTGCATTTGCTAGAGTCCTGTTGCCCGAGAAACTCTTAATTCATACGGAGAGGTGTGAAATGAGAAGAGACCTGTGCGTCCTTGCCGGAATTTGTGTGCTGCTCGCTGCGCCGGCGGCGATGAGCCAAAGCGATCCGCAGCGTCCCGCGGAATCTCCCTCGCAGCAAATGACCGTTCCTCAGGCGCAGCAACCTCCACAGCAACGCCAGCGCACGCAGCAGCCGGGGGAGCAGCAGCCCGCGCAGCAAGAAGGCGCGCAGGCGAAGCCGGCGCAGCACCCGCCGATCGCGGAAGAGAAAGCTTCCCTGACGCATCACTCCGCGCGCATTGGCGGGCAGGAGATCAAGTACAACGCGACGGCTGCGACCTACCACATCAAAGCCGATGACGGAACGCCGAAAGCGACCATGTTTTACGTCGCGTACACGAAAGAGGGCGTGACGGACATCGCCAAGCGGCCGATCAGCTTTGTTTACAACGGCGGGCCGGGTTCGGCGTCTCTGTTCACGCATATGGGCATGGGGCCAAAGCGGGTGGTTTTGACTCCGGACGGACACGGCATGCCCGCACCGTACACGGTGGTGGACAACGAAGATTCATTCCTCGACGCAACGGATCTTGTTTTTATCGACGCCGTCTCCACTGGCTTCAGCCGGCCCGCCCCTGGCGAAGCTGCCAATCAATTTCACGGGATTATCGCGGACGCTAACTGGTTCTCTGATTTCATCTACGAGTACGTCACGCGCAACGATCGCTGGGCTTCGCCCAAATTTTTGATTGGCGAAAGCTACGGCACGACGCGGTCAGCCGAACTGGCGGGCGTGCTCCAGGAGCGGCATCAAATTTACTTGAGCGGCATCGTACTGCTTTCCTCGGTGGCCTTCTCGAACTGGGGCGCCGACAATCGATTTGAGTTTTTCCTGCCGACCTATGTGACGACCGCGTGGTATCACCATTTGCTGCCGCCCGACCTGCAGAATTTGGCCATCGAGCAGGTGGCACAGCAGGCGCGGGAATTCGCGCACGGCGAATACGCCCAGGCGCTCGAAAAGGGCGACGCGCTCTCTGCAGCGGAGCATCAGAAAGTGGTTGCCGATCTCGCGCGCTTCACCGGGCTTACTCCGAAATACATTGAAGAGACCAACCTGCGCATCAGCCCATTCCGCTGGTTCAAGGAACTCGAACGCGACAAGCGGCGAACCATCGGGCGGCTCGATTCGCGGTTCGAAGGCATGGACGTGGACGCGGCCGGCGAGCGCGTGGAGTACGATCCGAGCGAAGCGTCGTATGAAGGCGCGTTCGTCGCCACCTTTCACGACTACGTGCGGCGCGAACTCAAGTGGGACAGCGACACGTACTACACGGTGAGCGCGAATGTGCGGCCGTGGGACCAGACGGGCAACACCGAAGTGGCGGAGGTTTTGCGCGCGGCGATGACGCAGCAGACCTATCTGAGAGTGCTGGTGCTTTGCGGCTACTATGATGTGGCCACGCCATTCAACGGGATTGAAAACACGTTCGCACACATGAACCTGGAGCCGCCGGTGCGGAAAAACGTGGGCTTCGCGTACTACGAGGCCGGACACATGATGTATATCGACGAGAAAGAGCATCACAAGCTGCATAAAGACGTGGATGAGTTTCTCAATGCGGCGTACGCGCGCTGAAGCAGGCGGGCAACGAGGGTGTCGCGCGTTATGATGAGCGAATCCGGGTAAGGGCACACGGGCAAGAGAAGGGCGTATCGCCGTTGCTCGCATTTCAAGTTGAAAAAGGAAATTTGCGTTTGCTCGTGAAGCCGGCGCCCAAGCTCCGGCCTCGCTGGGCGCTCCTCCGCGTGCGGATGGCCGGAATCTGCAACACGGACGTCGAGATACTCCGCGGCTACCACCAATTTCGCGGCACCCCGGGACATGAGTTTGTGGGAGAAGTTGCTGAAGTTGCGGGCGTGTCGGCGCGTGAGCGAAAGAGGTGGACGGGACGGCGTGTTTGCGGGGAGATCAACGTTGCGTGCGCGGCTTACCGATTCAAGCCAGAGTGCGAATTCTGCCGGCGGGGACTCGAGACACACTGCGCGCGACGAACGGTGCTGGGAATCGTCGCGCATGACGGCGCTTTTGCGGAGTATTTGGCGTTGCCGCTGGAGAACTTGCATGCGGTGCCAGGTTCGCTGAGCGACGAGCAAGCGTTGTTCGTGGAGCCGTTGGCGGCGGCATGCGAGATTTTGGAGCAAGTGGAGGCGAGCAAGTTCCGGGCAGCGGCCGTGCTGGGTGATGGGAAACTGGCTCAACTGATCGCGCGGGTGCTGCGTACGGCGATTCCTCGTGTGGTGATGTATGGCAAGCACGAAAACAAGCTGGCGCTCGCGCGGCGTGCGGGAATCGCGACAAAGAGAGTTCGCGGGGATGCGAGCGACCGGAAGAGCGTACGAGAAAGTTATTCGCTGCTGGTCGAAGCGACAGGTTCGCCAAGCGGGCTCGTACTGGCGCAGCAGATGACCGAGCCGCGCGGGACGCTGGTGCTGAAATCGACGTTTCATGGCGCGGCGCCAGTGGCAACGTGGCCGATCGTGGTGAAGGAAATCAACGTCGTAGGTTCGCGGTGCGGACCCTTCGACAAGGCGATGGCCCTGCTGCGTTCGGGGAAAGTGGATCCCAGACCGCTTGTTACGCGAGCGTTTCCGCTGGCGGAAGCGCAAGAAGCGATAGCGTTTGCCCAGAGACCTGGCGTGATGAAGGTGCTGCTCCGGGGCGTGAAGAAAGACATGACCTGGAAACGCGGCGAAGGTCGTTCTCTAGGGTGATGGCAGATCCCAGGGGGGCGGGAGTTTCACTGGCGGTTGATGCAGGAGGCGACGCAGGCAGCGCCGAAGCCGTTGTCGATGTTGACGACGGCGACGTTGGAGGCGCAGGAATTGAGCATGCCGAGGAGCGCGGCTATGCCGCCGAAGCTCGCGCCGTAGCCGACGCTGGTTGGCACGGCAATCACCGGCGCGGCGACGAGACCGCCAACGACGCTGGGAAGGGCGCCTTCCATTCCCGCAACGCAAATGATGACGCGGGCTTGCGCGAGCTTGCTTTCGCGGTGCTCGAGCAGGCGATGAATCCCGGCGACGCCGACGTCGTAGAGTTGATCGACACGGTTGCCCATCATGTGCGCCGTGAGAAACGCTTCTTCCGCGACGGGAATGTCGCTGGTGCCCGCAGAGACAACGAGGATCACGCCTTTTCCGGAGGTTTCGCGGCTGCGTTCGATGGTGATGACGCCGGAGAGCGGGTGGAATCGGGCTGCACGGGCGGTTTTGCCGTTGGTTTTTTTTACGGCGCTGAAAACTTCAGGGCTGGCGCGGGTGACGAGAATGTTGTGGCGCGAGTCTTTTTTTTGAAGCATGGCCCGAACGATTTCGGCGACCTGTTGCGGGGTCTTTCCTTTGGCAAACACGACTTCGGCAAAACCCTGGCGCAGGGCGCGGTGATGATCGACTTTGGCAAAGCCGAGATCCTCAAACGGCAGGTGCCTGAGCCGCTCGAGGGCCGCGCCGGGCGAGAGTTTCCCGCTCTCGACGGCTTCCAGAATTTTCAATAAGTCCGTTTGATTCATGCCATTCAGCCGCTCGAAATTCTATCATCGGCGCGCCGAATAGCCTCGGCTTGACTTGCCGCGGAGCGGCTGCGAGACTCAATTCAACCACAGAAGAAAAAAAGACTTAACAAGGAAGACAGGAGAAGACCGCGTGCACAAAGAAGATTCGACACGGTTTTACGGTGAATCAGGACGCATTTGACGGGGCAGACTTGCCGGCGATGAGCAGAGGACGCCTACGCACGGTGCTCGAAATGATCAAGTTCGAGCACTCGGTGTTTGCGCTGCCGTTTGCACTGACCGGGGCGCTGCTGGCGGCGCGGGCGACGCGGCACGGCTGGCCGACGTTGCGGCAGGTTCTGTGGATCGTGGTGGCGATGGTGGCGGCGCGGTCGGCCGCCATGACCATGAACCGTATCGTGGACCTGCGCTACGACCGGGAAAATCCGCGGACAAGGCAGCGGGCGCTCGTGACCGGCGCGCTCTCGCTTGAATTCGCATGGCTTTTTACGTTGCTGGCGGTGGCGGTGTTTTTTGCGGCGGCGTGGCAATTGAATCCATTGGCAGTGAAGCTCGCGCCCCTGGCGATCGCAATTCTGTTTTTTTATTCCTTTACGAAGCGATTCACGAACTGGTCGCATCTGTTTCTGGGATTCGCGCTGGGGATTTCACCGGCGGCGGCGTGGATCGCCGTTACCGGCGGGCTCGACTGGCGCATGCTCATTCTTTGCGCGGCGGTAACGCTGTGGGTGGGCGGCTTCGATGTGCTTTATGCGTGCCAGGATGTCGATTACGACAAAGCGGCGCGATTATTTTCCATTCCGAGAAGATTCGGGATCGCAAAGGCATTGCTGATCGCGCGGGGAATGCACGTCGGCGTGATCGCGCTGTTGAGCTGGCTGGCCCTGAGCTTGGGGTTGCCGTGGCCATCGTGGGCGGGGATCGCCGTGGTTGCGGTGCTTCTCGCGTACGAGCATTCGCTTATCAAAGCGGACGATTTGAGCAAGCTGGACGCTGCGTTTTTCACGGTGAACGGCTATATTAGTATGTTGTTCCTGGTGTTCTGGGGGGCGGCGGCAGCGGTTTGGCGGATTTAAGCGATTGGAAACATCTGAAATCCACGTAAAAACGGCCGCCTGACAAGGCGGCCGCCACAGAGGCGAACCAAGGTGCGCGAACTGACCATTACCGACCAGCGGCTGAAGCCGATCGCGGAAAGGGTGCTGGCGGGCGAGCGGCTGAGTTTTGACGATGGCATCACGCTGTACCGGTCGCCGGACTTGCTGGCGGTGGGCTGGCTCGCCAATCACATGCGCGAAAAGAAGCACGGGAACGTGACGTATTACAACGTCAACCGGCACATCAATCCGACGAACATTTGCGTGGCGCACTGCAAACTGTGCGCGTTTGGGCGCGATCAGGACGCCCCGGGTGCGTACAACTTCGCGCTGGAAGAGATTTATCAACGTGCGGAACAGGGCATGCGCGAGGGCGCGCTGGAATTCCACATCGTCGGCGGGCTGCATCCCGATCTGCCGTTCGAATACTTCCTGGACATGATGCGGGGACTTAAAAAACGCTGCCCGGGCGTGCATCTGAAGGCGTTCACGATGGTCGAAGTGGGCTACTTCGCGCGCATTGCAAGGCTGACGGTGAAGGAAGTGCTCCTGAAATTGAAAGAGGCAGGCGTGGACTCGCTGCCAGGCGGCGGAGCGGAGATTTTTCATCCGCGCGTACGCAAGATCATTTGCGACCACAAAGTGAGCGGGCAGATGTGGCTAAACATTGCGCGGCAAGCGCATGAAATCGGGCTACGTTCGAACGCCACGATGCTCTACGGCCACGTGGAGACCGAAGAAGAGCGCGTGGACCACCTGGTGAAACTGCGCGAACTGCAGGACGAGACGCACGGATTTGTGGCGTTCATCCCGCTGGCCTTTCATCCGGACAACACCGCGCTTTCGCGTGTGCCAAAGCCGACGGGTTATGCAGATTTGCGCAACATCGCGGTGTCCCGGCTGCTGCTCGACAATTTCGAGCACATCAAGGCGTACTGGATCATGCTGACGCCAAGCATCGCGCAAATCGCGCTGCGGTTTGGCGCGAACGACCTGGACGGCACGGTGGTCGAAGAAAAGATTTACCACGACGCGGGCGCAAAGACTTCGGAGTTCACGCCACGCGCGGAACTGGAGCGGTTGATTCGCGCGGCTGGGCGCGTTCCGGTGGAGCGCGACACGCTGTACCATCCGGTGGACCGCTCGAAGCTGCCGCCCCTTCCTCCGCCGACGCGCCCGGATCTGGTGAGCCTCACCCTGAACGTCTGAAGACCCTGGATGTCCCCGTCGGGCCTGCTCGATTTGCAGCCCGCCCCGCCCGGAAGGCCTGGAGCGTTGGTGAGCGAGACGCGAAAATCGCCGCCTTTCTTCCTGCCGGCCGCGGAAGCGACTGCGGCAATCGAATTCCCTGGACGAGGAAGCCTCACAATTGGCGATCTAAATTCTCTAAACTAAAGGATGGGGTGTGAGAAGCAAAATGGGCCGGAGAATGCGTAAAGGGAGTCGCCCGATGCAACGAGCGCTAGTCCTTTTTCGTCCAAGGGCTTGTGACCCGGACAACGCGCGAAGCGAGGGGTGACCCCAAGGAATGAGAACCATTCTGCTGCTGACGATTTCGAATATTTTCATGACGGTTGCGTGGTATGGGCATTTGCGATTCCGCAGCGAGGCGCTGTGGAAGGTGATTGTGGTGAGCTGGGGCATCGCTTTTTTCGAGTATTGCTTCCAGGTGCCGGCAAACCGAATCGGGTCGTATGAATTCACACCCGCGCAGTTGAAGACGATACAGGAGATCATCACGCTTTCGATTTTTCCGGTATTTTCGGTTTTTTATCTCGGAGACCGTTTCAAATGGAACTATGGCGTGGGGTTCGCCCTCATTGTGGCCGCGGCGTTCTTTATTTTCCACAAATGGTAGACTGAACAACTTCTTCCACCGGCTGTGGAAGAGGAGGGCCGGATGCAAAAGCAATTCTCCTTGATTCGTATGGGCAGCATGGCGCTGCTGGCATGCCTAACGTCGGCAGGCAACATGCCCGCAGCGGCGCAAAACGTTACCCCGACGCCCGAAACAGGCGTGACGCCGAGCACCCTGCTGCTATACCGCGCCGATTTGTTCTCCGGCAAGGAAACCGCCTACGAGCAGACCGAAGCGGAAATCGTGCAGGGCTATATGGACGCGAAAATCCCCATTTATTGGAGCGCGCTCGAAGCCGTGACGGGCTCGCCGCACGTGTTGTATTTCGACGGATTCGACAACTTCGCGGACATCGAGCGATCCGGGGCGGACCTGGCGCAAGGGCTGGATGCGCATCCGGAAATCGGGACGGCACAGCAGAAGCTGGCGGATTTGGTCGCGGCAACGCGAACGGTGCTGGCTTTCCGGCGCGACGATTTGGGCTACCGTCTGAACAAGATTAACCTGGCGAAAACCAATTTCGTGCGGGTTGCCATCTTCCAATTCCGGGCGGGGTATGAGGACGAATTTGCGGACGCCATACGCACGCGGGCGCGGATGTATGAAGCCAACGATATCGACACGCCGTGGATGGTCTACCAGGTGCACTCCGGGTATCCGCTGCCGACCTACATCGAGTTCCAACCCATGAATTCGCTGAGCCAAATTGACGACGCACTGGACCGTAATGCAAAAGTCCGCCGCGGCGAGGCGCGCCCGCTGGCAACACAAAAATGGATCAGAGATGCGGACCTCAGCATTGACATCCAAATTTATCGCGTAAGCCAGAGCATGAGCCATTTGTCCCCGGCGAACGAAGCTGCCGCAGGCGGCACAAAGGGCAAAAGCGCTTCGCAAACAGCCACCCGGAAATATATCCTTCGGGCGCGGCCATGAATCGAATCTCAAGAACCCAACCGATCACATGAAACGAGAGGAGAGGAAAACATGCAGCGTAAAGGCTCGGCAGTATGGCAAGGCGGATTGAAAGACGGCAAAGGCACGGTTTCAACCGAGAGCGGCGTGCTCCGGCAGACGCCATATTCCTTCAGCGCGCGGTTTGAGAATGGCACCGGGACTAATCCGGAAGAGTTGCTGGCCGCGGCGCACGCGGGCTGCTTCACCATGGCGCTTTCCGGGCAATTGGGAAACGCGGGGATGACCGCGAGCAAGCTGGAAACCACGGCAACCATTTCGCTCGAGAAACTACCAGATGGCTTTGCCATCACGAAAAGCCATTTGGACCTCGTCGCGCACATTCCGGGGGCCGACCAGGCGAAATTCGATACGGCGGTGAAAAACGCGGAGACGGGCTGCCCGGTTTCGAAGCTGTTCAAGGCGGAAATCAGCGTCAGCGCGCGACTGGTCTCGTAAAACTGGAATCTTTCAGGAACGAGCGTTCTCACGACCGAGCGAGTACAATGCCGCACATGATTCCAGCCCCGGGGACATTCGCTGCCGGTGTGGCCATCTTCTTGATCGTGCTGTGGGACGCGTTTGAATCCATTATTCTTCCCCGGCGGGTCACGCGAAGGTTCCGGCTGACGCGTGTCTTCTACAAATTCACGTGGAGAACCTGGAAGTTCCTTACGCAGCTCATCCCTTCGCGCAAAAAGCGCGAGACGCTGCTGAGTTTCTATGGACCGCTTTCGCTGCTAGTCCTGGTGGGGGTGTGGGCGGTCGGGCTGGTGCTCGGATTTGGCATGATGCAGTACGGAGCCGGATCCGCGGTCAACATGACTGGCGGGCAGCCGGGTTTCGCTACGGACGTTTATCTGAGCGGAACGACTTTCTTCACGCTGGGCCTCGGCGACGTGGTGCCGCAAACAGGTCTGGCTCGCGTCCTGGTGGTTACGGAAGCCGGATTCGGATTCGGATTTCTCGGGGCGGTGATCGGCTACCTGCCGTTCATCTATGGCTCGTTTTCGAAGCGCGAAGTGAATATTTCGCTGCTGGATGCGCGCGCGGGCACGCCCCCGACTGCCGGAGAGCTTCTGCGTCGGCATGCCTACCCGGGAGGCGGCGAGGCGCTGCGCCTGCTTTTCAAGGATTGGGAATTTTGGGCCGCGGAACTGATGGAAAGCCATCTTTCCTACCCGGCGCTGGCGTTTTTTCGCTCGCAGCACGATAACCAGTCGTGGATCGCCGCGCTGGCCGCGATCCTGGATAGCTGCGCGCTGGTCAAGGTGGCAGTTCTGGATGCTTGCCGGCGGCAGGCGGAGTTGACATTCGCGATCGCCCGGCACGCGGCGGTCGATCTTTCGCAGGTTTTCAAGACGCAACCACACGCGCCGCCGCACAATCGCCTACCTGCCGAGGATCTGAAGCGGATTCGCGACATGCTCGTGCAATTCGGCCAGAAACCGGGGGACATCGAGGAAATGGGCGACCGGCTCGCGGACCTGCGGAAAATGTACGAGCCCTATCTTTTTGTGCTGGCGGAATATTTGGGCCTGTCTCTTCCGCCGTGGATTCCTGCCGCGAAAGGGAAAGACAATTGGCAGACTACGGCGTGGGGCCGCTCGGCAGGATTGGTCGAAAAAGAAGGGGCGCCCATCGGCGTGGATGACCACTTTTAGTTCTGACTAACTTGGTGGGTGTATGCGTTTTGGCGCGTTCGCCGCGGAACCCAGCGGAGACGAATCATGAAAGCGATTCTCGTTCGTCAATTCGGCGGTCCGGAAGTGCTGAGGCTCGAGGAAGTGCCCACTCCCAAGCCCGCGGCCGGACAGGTGCTCGCGCGCATTCATGCGGCGGGCGTAAATCCCTACGACACGTACATGCGCAGCGGCACTTATGCGCAGAAGCCGGCGCTTCCCTACACTCCTGGCTCGGACGGCGCGGGCGTGATCGAGGCGGTCGGCGAAAACGTGAAGAAAGTAAAGGTTGGCGACCGCGTGTATACTGCGAAAACCATCACGGGAGCTTACGCGCAGTATGCGCTTGCGCTGGAAGAGCAGGTGCATACGCTTCCTGCGAAAATCAGCTTTAGCCAGGGTGCAGGCGTGTGGGTGCCGTACGGGACGGCGTATCACGCGCTGATTCAGTCAGCGAAAGCACGCGCGTCGGAAACCGTGCTGGTACACGGAGCGAGCGGCGGAGTGGGGAGCGCCGGCGTGCAGATGGCGCGCGCGATGGGGCTCACGGTTTTGGGCACGGCGGGGACACAACGAGGGCTCGATCTGGTGAAGCGCGAGGGAGCGCACCAAGTGTTCGACCACAGCAAAGCCGGCTACCAGGAAGAAATCATGAAAGCGACGGGCGGGCGCGGCGTGGACATCATTTTGGAAATGCTCGCGAACGTGAACCTCGCGCACGACTTGAAGCTGCTGGCGGTTCGCGGCCGCGTGATCGTGATCGGCAATCGCGGCGAAGTCACGATCAATGTGCGAGAGCTGATGGGGCGCCGCGGCTCCATTCGTGCTTTCACGCTTTGGGGAATTACGCCCGCAGAAGAAGCGGACATTCATGCGGGGCTGATCGCCGGACTGGAAAACGGCACGCTGCGACCCGTGGTGGGCAAAGAGCTGCCGCTGGCCGAAGCCGCGCGCGCACACAAGGAAATTCTCGAGCCGGGCGCGGCAGGGAAGATGGTGCTCGTGGTCTGACGAACCGCGCGCGCGACTGACGGCCTTTTCCGGGTTCGGCAGCCAGGCGGAATTTTCCGTATAATCATGCTTCGTCGGAAACGGCGAAACAACGCGACGAAAGCTGTACGGGATCCTTATCGTGTACGCCGCCCTCACACTCACGATTCTTCTCGCGCACCAGAGCGCGATCAGCCGTTACCTTCATAGGCTCAGCGACAGGACGTTCAGCAGCGTTTACCGCGTCAATGCCTTCGACCTGGCAATGCTCATTCCCTACTTTATCGTGCTTGTGGTGCTGGCGATGTACGGCCTGCACCGCTACTGGCTGGTCTACGACTATTTCCAGTATTCCAAAAATGTCCCTCCGCCTCCTCCGCCGGTGACGAGCTGGCCGCGCGTCACGGTGCAGTTGCCGATCTTCAATGAACGATACGTAATTGAAAGACTCACAGAAGCTGTGGCGCGCTTTGACTATCCGCGGGAGCTCCTCGACGTTCAGGTACTTGACGATTCGACGGACGAAACACAGGAGGTCGCGCGTGTGTGCGTGGAACGCCACGCGGCCCCGGGCATGCCCATCACCTATATTCATCGCACGAATCGCGAAGGCTACAAGGCGGGGGCGCTGAAGAACGGACTAAAAACAGCGAAGGGCGAATTCGTGGCAATTTTCGACGCGGATTTCATTCCCGAACCGGACTTTCTTCGCCTAACGATTCCCTATTTCTTGAATCCCGACGGCGGGGAACATATCGGTATGGTGCAGGCGCGCTGGACTTACCTGAACAGCGACTATTCCTTGCTGACCAACGTGGAAACGATCCTGCTCGACGGGCACTTCGTTGTCGAACACGGCGCACGGTCCCGGCGCGGAGCGTTTTTCAATTTCAACGGAACGGCGGGAGTGTGGCGCCGGAAAGTGATTGACGAAGCGGGCGGCTGGCAACACGACACCCTGACAGAGGACACGGACCTTTCTTATCGCGCGCAGCTTAAGGGCTGGAAGTTCCTGTACCTCCCGCAGGTCGAATGCGCCTCGGAACTGCCGGTGGACATGAACGGCTTCAAAGCGCAGCAAGCACGCTGGGCCAAAGGGTTGATGCAGACGGCCAAGAAAATCCTTCCAAAAGTGTTCCACGCGAAGGTGCCGGCGTATGTCAAAGCCGAGGCGTTCTTCCATCTGACCTCGAGCATCAGTTACCCGCTCATGATTTTGCTTTCCGCGATGCTCTTGCCGGTAATGATCGTGCGCTTCCAGCAGGGTTGGTTCCAGATGCTGCTCATCGACTTGCCGCTCTTTCTGGCATCGACGTGCTCGATTTCGAGCTTTTACCTGGTGGCGCAAAAAGAACTGCGGCCCAAAACCTGGTGGCGCACGTTTCTCTATTTGCCGTTCGTGATGGCCACCGGCATCGGCATTTCCGTGCGCAACGCCCAGGCGGTGATTGAAGCGCTCGTCGGCAAGGAAAGCGAATTTGCTCGCACGCCGAAATTCAGGATTGAGGGCAAGAAAGGCACGTTCGCGAAAAAATCCTATAAGAACAAAGCCGGCTGGATCCCTTACGCGGAAGTTGCGCTGGGGATTTACTTTGCGCTGACCGTGATCTATGCCATCACCAACGAGAACTACGGGACAGTGCCCTTCCTACTGCTGTTCGTGTGGGGGTATCTCTACACCGGCCTCATGTCGCTCGGGCAAACGTACTTCGCGCATCTGCGTTTCGGCGTGAATGCCCCCGAGATGCGGCCCGCCGCTTCGGGCGCGCCTGGATTCTGATGGAGTTAGACCAGCGGGCGGAGATGCACACGATCAAACCTTGGAGAGCCTTCTTTCCCATAATAGACTCTAGTGCCGTGGAAACTTCCTTTGAGAAAATCCCTTTTGCAAACCGCGGCGTAGGGCTCGACGCCATGGCCGCGGGCCCCAAGGATGGGCCCGTCGCGGTCCTTCTACATGGCTTCCCGGAGTTCTGGTATGGATGGCGTAAACAAATCGAACCGTTGGCGAAGGCCGGATTTCGCGTCATCGTGCCCGACCAGCGCGGATACAATGTGAGCAGCAAACCCCGCGGTGTGGCCTCCTACGCGCTGACCGAGCTCGTTTCCGACGTGATCGCGATGGCCGACGAGCTCGGGCAGAAGCAAATCCTTCTTGCGGGTCACGATTGGGGCGCTGCGGTAGCCTGGGGCGCAGCACTCTTGCATCCTAAGCGCATCGCAAAACTCGCCGTGGTCAATGTGCCGCATCCCTCGGTTATGCGCCGCTTTCTGACGACGCAGCCCCGGCAGATATTGCGAAGCTGGTACATCTTTTTCTTTCAGATTCCTTGGTTGGCGGAAACCATCTTTTCCGCATCTGGTTTCTACGTTGGCACGCGCGCGCTCGTTCGCTCGAGCCGCCCCGGCACGTTTTCTGCCGACGATCTTGCGCAATACCGTGCCGCTTGGTCGCAACCTGGCGCCCTCGCCTCGATGATCAACTGGTATCGCGCGGCCCTGCGCTATCGCGCGCGTTTCGCCGACCCCACCGTGCGCGTGCCCACGCGCATCCTGTGGGGCGAGCGTGACAAATTCTTGATCCCAGAAATGGCTCGCGAAAGCCTGCGCTATTGCACTCATGGCGAACTCTTCCCCTTCCCCGATGCCACACACTGGCTCCTGCACGAGGAGCCGGCAAAGGTTTCTGAGCTGCTTGTAGAGTTTTTTCAATCCGGATCGCCACTCTCCGAAACAACTCCGGATTGAACTAGACCCTCCCGCAAGGGATGCGGCGGATTCCAAACGTGCTCTTAAAAGACCAGCTACTCCGAACAAAACAAATGAGTTAAATGGGCTGTTTGGCGCCGGCCAACGCATGCGGCCAGGACGGCGGCCGGGCATCGAGCCCCCTGACGTTTCCCTGCGTTGTGTCGTCTATTCCACAGGAGCCAGGAATGGGAACGATGGGACTTGCGCTGCCCTGGAAGACTAGAATCACTTCCGCGCTGCACGAACCTGCCGCGATAGGCAGGTGGGAGACGCGAGTGGGACCTTCCGAGCACCTGACCGGCGGCCCGGCCCAGGCGGGGGCGAAACCCGCAAACGAAGACGCCGCGCTGGCTGCAGCCTGCCGGGCAGGAGACCTGCGCGCATACGAGCGGTTGTACGTGCTGCACGGCGCGCGGATGAAAAACCTTGCGCGTAACGTGCTGGGCAGCGCCGCGGACGCGGAAGACGCGGTGCAGGAGACGTTCCTCAAAGTGCAGCGGAGCATTGCGAGTTTTCGCGGGCAATCGAGCTTTGTGACTTGGACGTACCGGATCCTGATCAACACGTGCTACGACGCGCGGCGCAGCCGGCTGCGGAAAAAAGAAGTGACGACCGACGACGACTCGGAGGAAACACCGCGCCGGGAACCTCGTGCGCCGGGAGCTCATCCGTCATTGCGGATAGCGCTCGTGCGCGCGCTCGAGAAGCTTACCCGTCATCAGCGCGACGTTTTTCTGCTGTACGAAGTGGAAGGATTCCGGCACGCGGAGATTGCCGGGATGCTGGAGATTTCCGAGGCGGCGTCCAAAAACACGCTGTTTCAGGCGAAGAAAAACTTGCGCGAAATGCTGGAACCGCCGCGAAGCAGCGCGGGGTAGTTGCGGTGAACCAAGTAGGGTGAACGACGATGAATGTGACCTGTAAAGATCGCGAGCGGATTTTTGAAGACGGTACGGCGGCGGAATGGGCCGCGCTCGCAGCGCACGCGGCAGCCTGTGCGACGTGCACGGAGGAAATTCGCACGTGGCAGTCGCTAAGCGTGGCGGCGAAAGAGCTGCGGGATTATTCGCCAATCCCCGGGTTGTGGAGCCGCATTGAACGCGCGTTAATCGAACAGGATGGACGAAAGGCGCGGCGGCCGGAGGGCAAGTGGTGGTTCTCGTTTTTGCCAAATGTTTCTTTGGGCTGGCAAACGGCGGTGGCCGGGGCGTTTGCTTTGATCCTAACGGCTTCTGTGACTTGGATCATTTCTAGACCAGTTCGTGACCCAGGCAAGCAAGATCCCCTGCTAAAGAACGCGGCACTCAAGGAAGTAGAGAGCGCGGAAAGCGCATACAAAAAAGCCATCGACAAGCTGGCTGCGGAGGCCAAGCCCCAGCTCGATACACCAGCGACGCCGCTGCTCGCGAGCTATCACGAAAAGCTGCTGGTGCTGGACAGCGCGATCGCCGACTTGCGCGCGCAGGGGGGATTGAATCCTTCGAACGCGCAATTGCGGTATCAGTTGCTGGCCATGTATCAGGAGAAGCAGCGCACGCTCGAAGAGGTTTTGGGGGCTGGAAAGTAATGAATCGGCTCAGACGGGGTTTTTGCAAAGGACCATGGCGTCGCGCCTCTGCGAAGGCGCTGGTCGGCGCGATGTTTTTTGCCGCAGGGCAATGCGCAGCGGCCACCAATCGCGGCCAGGAAGAAGTATCAAGGGATTTTCAGAAGAGCGTGACGCTCCGCGCGGGGCAGTCCGTCCACATCGAGCACAAATTTGGAGAAGTGCGCGTCCACGGGGAACCCGGGCGCGAGGTGAAGATTTCCGCCACAATTCGCGCGCAGGCCGGTTCGCACGACGAGGCGCAGTCTTTTGCCGACAAAATACAAATCGAAGTGCAGCAAACAGCCGAGGGGTTGCGCATCAAGACCGTTTATCCCGAACAAGAAAGCAGATGGTTTCATCTCGGCAGGAATACCTCCTATTCTGTGAACTACGACATTGCGATGCCGTCGGACGCGCCCCTCAATGTGCGCAACAGTTTCGGGAGCACCGAAGCTTCCGGTATCCACGCCAGTACCGATATTGACAACAGCCACGGCAGCATTGCGATGCGCGACGTGGGGGCGGCGCGGGTAAACAATTCCTTCGGGAGCATTGAGTTAACCGGCGCGGGCGGGAACGTATCGGTGACGGACACGAACGGTTCCGTGCAAGTGTACGACGTAAAGGGCACGCTCGAGGTGCGCAACCGCTTCGGCAGCATCACGGCGAAAAATATCCAGGGAGCGGCAACCATCAACGGAGGCAACGGCGCGATTACCTTGTCGGACGCCGCAGCCGGCAACGTTACGACCTCCTTCGGGAGCGTGGATGCGCGCAACGTGAAGGGTGATCTGACCGTCCACGACAACAACGGTAACGTGGAGGTCGGCACGATTGGCGGGGCCGCGGATATCACCAACAGCTTTGGCAACGTCAACTTCTCGGATGTTCATGGGCGCGTGAGCTGCACGACAAGCAATGGCCGAGTAAAAGGGAGCGCGCTGACCGGCAGTTCCGTGACGATTCACGATTCTTTCGGCAACATCGAGCTGGACACCGTGAGCGGCACGCTGGACGCCGAGACCTCCAATGGAAGGATCACGGTTCGCGACGCGCGCGGGACCGTTACGCTCAGGACCTCTTTCGGGGCCATCGATGCCTCCAACATCCCGAAGGGGATCAGGGCAACAGACGGGAATGGTGCGATCACACTCGCGGATATTGGCGGAGACACTTATGCGAAAACGAGCTTTGGCAGCGTTTTGATCGAGCGCGTGAACGGGAATTTAACCGTAGAGAACAACAACAGCTCGGTAACGGCGCGAAACGTGAAAGGCGACGCAAACGTGAGGACATCTTTCGCGGGCGTTACACTCGACGGGATCGGCGGGAAGATCAGCGTGGACAACCAGAACGGCGGGATCGCCGTGACGGCCAGCCGCCCGACCAGCGGCTGCCGGGACATCCTGTTGAAAACTTCGTTTTCGTCCATCCGCGTGCAGATTCCACAGGGACTGGGGTACAACCTCACCGCGCACACCTCGTTCGGCAGGGTTTCTTCGGATCTGCCGGTTACGTCAACCGGGAGCATCGGCGGAGACACGCTCAACGGAACGATCAATGGGGGAGGCTGCGCGCTGCAGCTCAACGATACAAACGGAAGCATCGAGATTACCAAGGCGCCGTAACTAGCGGCTAGACTAGACTAGGGAGGATTTATTGGCCGGCGGCGCGCGCCCGGGACATGGCGAAGGCCTTCTTTAGAACTGACGTCGCTTTTTCCGTTAACTCAAATCTGCCAAGTTCCCCTTCCCGGGCAAAAGCTAGGTCGGTCACGTCGCTGCCGGCGCGCGGTTCGCCGCCCACCAGCCCGCAGAGATAGTCGGCGATGACGTAATGGAAACGCGGCTTCTTTTTGCCGTTCGCCGAGGCAGAACCTTCATCCGGGTAAATGCGGTCGAAAAGCTCAATCAACTCGAGAACGCAAACCTCCAGCCCGGTTTCTTCCCGCAATTCGCGGCGGACCGCTTCCTCCAGGGTTTCCCCAATTTCGACGCTGCCGCCAGGGATGGACCATTCGCCAAGCAAGGGCTCGGTACCACGACGAATGAGCACGGTCCGGCCTTGGTCGATGATCACGCCGCCCACGCCGATCACCGGGCGGTCAGGGTATTCTCTGGAAGAGGCCACTTGGGCGAGCCTCACGTTCACGGGCAAGAGGTTGAATTTCCATGCCTCGGTATATAATACGCTGCAGGTGGCGGGGACGGTCCTCGTACCGCCACTTTGCAGACAAGTGTCCGGAGGCTGGCGCTGTGATCCGTTGCCCTGAATGTTCCGCAGAAATCGATGTCGATGAAGAAGAAGTCGAGGAAGGCGAGATTCTGAGCTGCCCCGAGTGTGAATCCGAGCTCGAGGTGTCGCAAACGCACCCCGTTCATTTGAACGTCATCTCCGACGATTTAGACGAAGAAGAGGAGGAGGAGGAAGAGGAGAGCGAGATGGGAGAGGACGGCGACTATTCGGACGAGGAAGAGGAAGAAGAATACGAAGAGGAAGATGAGGAGTGACTGGACCTTTCCTGCCGCCTGGCATCTCCGCTGCGCCCCTCCGCCATCGAATTCAAGAGGGATATCCCGCAAAATGAACCGCCCGAGAAAGCTGCATTTTGTGTGTGTGGGCTTGCTGCTGCTTTCGCCCACCGTGACGCTTGCGGCGGCACAGAAAGCGGCCGCAGCCAGTTCCAGCACTCCGGCTCAGGATTCCACTTCCAAAACCGGTAGCCCGGGCAAGAAAAAATACAGCCACGCGGATGATTTCCTGATTCGCGGAACGGTCTTCAACGAAAAGGCGCTTTCCGTTCCGGCAGTGGAGCTGCGGGTCCGCAAAGAGGGGCAAAAGAAATACAAATGGGAAACTTACACGAACTCGCGCGGAGACTTCGCCTTGCGCGTTCCGCAAGGCTCGAACTATGAGATTCTGGTGCACGTGAAGGGATTTGCTGATCAAACGCGGACGATCGAAGCAAAGGGCGGCGGTAACGAACAAACCGTGGTCTTTCGGATGCAGCCACTGAAGGGGGACCAGAAATGAAGGTTGGACGACGCTTCTTTTGCGTGCTGGTGGTCATCGCCGCGCTCGCGGCCGCTGCGAACGCTCAAGACAAGAAGGGTGAAGCGCAGCTGCGCACCGTTCGCGGCGTGGTAAGCGACAAATCCGACAACCCTCTCTCCGGTAGCGTTGTTTTCTTGAAGAACATGCGGACCAACTCCGTGAGAAGCAGCTATACCGATGACACCGGAAGTTACCGGTTCAGCGGACTCGACCCCAACGCGGATTACGAACTGCACGCGGAAAAGGACAATGCAAAGTCGGCAACCCGCACGGTGTCCAGTTTCGACTCGCGCAAGGACATCGTCCTGAATCTGAAAATCGTCAAGAAAAAGAACTGAACTCGCCATATCGAGGTAGGCGGCGGCCGAATTCTCACGAGAATTTTCCATTTCCGTGCAGTTGCAACAGGCATTCGAGGAAGAAACCATTCTCTTGCTCGAGGAATCTCATGGGGAGTCTCATTTTGTGGAAACTAAGCAAATCATCGCCGGCCGGAACACGAGCCCGGGAGATAATTACTGGACGCCATGAAAAGACCGCGCAGGTTCCAACAACGCTTGGCTATAGCGGTTTTGTTCGGACTATGGGGGGCTGTCTCTCCGGCGCCGGGTCAACAGCCGAATTCGCAGCAGCCTCCTCCACCCAAGTCGGACCCGCAACCAGGCAGCAGCAAGGGCGAGAAGGACAAGAAAGAAGGAGATCAACCCGGTGCAACCGTAGGAAAAAGCAAGCTGGAGAAGGAAACGGGAACGGTCAACGACCGCATCTTTGAGGTCCTTCCCAATTACGGCACGGTTGAAAACGCGAATGCGCTTCCGCCCCTCACGACCGGCCAGAAGTTTCGGATTGCGACCGCGAGTGTATTCGACTGGGGGGCATATCCGTTCAACGGCGCGCTTTCCGCGATAGCGCAGGCAAGAAACGATCCAAAAGAGTGGGGACAGGGTTGGGACGCGTACGGGAAACGATTCGGGGCCAGTTTTGCGGACAACAGCATCGGGACGTACATGACCGTGGCTGTTTTCCCGACTTTATTTCGGGAAGACCCCCGGTACTACCAGCTGGGAAGGGGAGGATTCCGGCGGCGAGCATATCATGCGGTGAATCGTCTGTTCGTGACGCGCACCGATTCAGGTCATGAGCGATTCAATTACTCGGAATCGATAGGCAATGCGGTGGCAGCGGCGATTTCCAACATATACCACGTGCCGAGCGACCGAACGGCTTCGCGGAACGCGACGACGTTTGCGTTTCTGATTATTTACGATGGGCTATCCAACGGATTGAAAGAGTTTTGGCCCGATATCCGACGCAAAGTGTTTCACAAGAATACGCCCTGATTCGCAGAACGGCGTACGTACATCAAGATTCCGCGAGCGGCGCCAGGACTCGCACAGCCTTGGGCACAACTTCGATCTCCACTGGCGTGGGTCCAAGGATCTCGCCGTCGCCGTGAAACAGACAAGGCCTGTGTGTAGATATTTTCACGCTTTGCGCTTTCCATCGCCTTATTCGAGAGGTTCGTAGTTCTCCACTTCGCATCAGCCGTGGCAGCAGTTTGAGAACCTGTAGGATCTTCAAATCTTCGACTAATGCGACATGAAGCAAAGCATCATCGATAAGGGCATCAGGCGCAAGGCGGATACCTCCGCCATATGCTGGCGTATTCAATACACCAGTGAGAAGACAAGTGGCTTCGACCGGATGGATTTGCGTGCTAGGGAATTCGAGCCGAACCTGTAGCGGCTGATGCTCGGACAACGCGCGAAGGGCCGAGGCAACGTAGCGAAATCGGCCGGGAAGATGGCGGTACGCCCCGCCTGCGAGAAGCGCCGCTTCGGCGTCGAGTCCCACACCTCCGCCAGCGGCAAACAAACGCGTCCGGCCATCTGCCGTGTGCACTCTCAGCAAGTCCACCGGGCGTGGTTTACCCTTCAGGAGTGTCTCCGCTGCGCGGACACAATCTCCCGGCAGCCCAAGGGCAGCTGCAAAATCATTTCCGCCGCCTGTCGGGAGGATCCCCACAATGGCGTCGCTCTTAAACGCGCCGTTCGCCAAGGCCTGGAACGTCCCGTCTCCGCCCATCGCTAAAAGCAGCCGGGGCCCCCGCACAAGAGCCTGGCGAGCGGCGGATTCGAGTTCGCTGGCGCTGCCTGTTTCGAGAAATTCAGCTGCGATATGGAGAAATTCAAACAAATCGCGGATGCGCTGCAAATAAGCCTGCACCCGGCCACGGCCAGCCACGCGATTCACGAACACCAGAACAGAGGTGTCGCTGGAAACCAAGTGCGGTTCGGTGTGCGCGTTCATCATTCACAAGGTGGTGACCGACCTTAGCGCTAATAAGAACACAAATGCGAACAAAGGAAAGGAGAAGATCTGGTGCCGGCCGGGGGAATCGGAATCCAGACGCCCACTGACTCCACGTACCTTCCTCCTTCTGCGAAAGCGAAAAACGCCCAAGTGAGAAGGAAGAAACTGATTTTGCGAAGGGACCTCCCCACTTCAGCTTACAGTGTCCTATTGATCTCACATTAAATAATGCAATGGTTAGCGCAAAAAAAGAGGAAGCTCTGATTGCAAGATGGACCACCGTAGTTTCGCTGGTGATCTGCGAATACCATCGATCACGCGGATGATGCTTTCCATGAGTTCATCGATGTCCTTGGGACAGCCGTTGGCCAGTTCCTT
>QHYH01000204.1 GCA_003223215.1 Acidobacteriota bacterium | reverse complement strand
AAATCGCCACGGCCCGCTTACTCACGGTCACCCAAACCTGCAAGCGGCAGCAGCGTCACGCGCTGGGCTATCTCAGGGAAGCGGTACAATGCCATCGTCGCCGGACTGCTTCACCCTCTCTGCTCCGACGGCGGATCTGACCCCTGAACTGTTACGAGATTTTTGACCACACGGGTTCGAAGAAGTTGGCCACATTGGTAACGGGAAGGCGGCTTCCCTCCAGCGATTTGTTGGTCACGGCTGGCGCGTTACTGATTCACACAACCTGTTAGGCCGCTGCCGTGACAGCGCTGCGTGATTAGGTTTTACAACAACTTGCAAGACCGCAGGGACTGCCAAACTCCACGCAAGTCGTGCAAGACATTGCAGTTTGTGGGTTGGGTTGTGGTTGGAAATTTGAAGCCCGGAAATTCGGGACGGAGTCGATCGAAGGGCACTAGTTTGATGCTATATCACTAGTAAATGTGCGACACTTAAGGTAAGTCAAGGCGATTCGCCGGCAGGAGAGTGCCGCGTGGAGTCGACAATTTCCTCGCTTATCGACGCGGTTGAAAGCGGCGATAGCGCGGCTGCGGATACACTTTTCAGCACTCTGTACTCCGAGCTGCACCGGCTCGCAAAACGAGAGCTGGCACGACGGGGTTCTCCAGCAAGCCTCAGCGTCACAACGCTGCTGCACGAGGCCTATCTCGATATCGCGGCGCGTGAAGGCAACCGCTTTCCAGACCGCCCGCGCTTCATGGGGTATGCCGCGCGTGTGATGCGCGGACTGATTATCGATCACGCCCGCAGTCGCAACGCGATCAAGCGCGGCGGTGAATTCGAAATTACTTCGCTGAAGACCGACGTAGGCGAAAATCCAGTTGACGGCAAAGAACTCTCGGCAATCAGCGATGCGCTGGATCAACTGGCGAAGGTTGAGCCTAAGCTTGCTGAACTGGTCGACATGAAATTTTTCTGCGGGTTTTCGTTCGCCGAGATCGCTGCCCTGGAGAACTTGTCGGAACGTACCGTACAGCGAAGGTGGGAAAAGGCGCGCATCTACCTCCATCGGAATATTCGCGCGGATTTGCCGGTCTAAGTATTGATGTCCAAGCTCAGCCCCGATCAATGGCAGGCCCTTAGTCCACGCCTCGACGAAGCGCTGGAAATGACAGATGATGAGCGCTCGTCCTGGCTGTCCTCCCTCCAGAGCGAGAACCCAACTCTGGCATATCAACTGGAAATACTGCTTCGTGAGCACCGCGAGCTGTCGGAGGAAGGCTTTCTCGAAGCAAGTGCAATGGAATTACCGGGAGGGCCTGGTCTGGCAGGTCAAACTCTGGGTGTCTACACGCTGGTTTCGCAAATTGGCTATGGGGGAATGGGCACGGTCTGGCTGGCGGAACGAAGCGACGGAAGGTTTGAACGGCGCGTAGCGGTGAAGGTTCTCAATATTGCGCTGATGGGGAAGGGCGGCGAAGAGCGGTTCAAGCGCGAAGGCCGCATTCTGGGTCGTCTGACACATCCTCACATCGCGGAACTGATTGACGCGGGAGTGTCACTAACCGGCCAGCCGTTTCTTGTTCTCGAATACGTTGAGGGCGACCACATTGATCGCTACTGCGACCAGAACAAGCTCGATGTCAGAGCGCGCGTCCGGTTGTTCCTCGACGCATTGCGGGCCGTGGCACAAGCACACGCCAACCTTATTGTTCATCGTGATCTGAAGCCTTCGAATATCCTGGTGCGAACGGATGGTCAGGCAAAGCTTCTTGACTTTGGAATTGCCAAACTACTTGAATGCGATGGGCAGAGCGCGGAGGCACCGCTCACTCTCGAAGGTGGGAGGGCGCTGACACCCGAATATGCTGCTCCCGAGCAACTGAAAGGCGAAGCCGTGACAGCGGCCACGGATGTCTATGCCTCAGGGGTGCTGCTGTATGTACTGCTGACGGGGCAGCATCCAACCGGTGCCGGACCGCGTACGCCCGCCGGTCTGGTGAAGGCGATCTTGGACACCGAGCCTCCTCGACCTTCGGATATTGTGGCTCTAACACAAACAAATGAACAGACCGCAGTCGCGAATGCCGGGAAACGCGCCACGACGCCCGACAAGCTGAGCCGGTTGTTGCGCGGCGATCTCGACACGATTGTGGCGAAGGCGCTGAAGAAGAATCCGCAGGAGCGCTACGCCTCGATAAAGGCGTTTGTTGACGATCTGCAGCGGTCCTTGAAGTACGAGCCTATTAGTGCTCGACCGGACGCGATCGCCTATCGCGCCGGCAAGTTCATTCGCCGACATCAGAGCCCGGTAGTCGCGGCGCTGGTGGTAACGCTGGCGCTGATCGGCACGACCATCTTTACTTGGTTCTTTCCCGGTCGCAGCGAACTTCTGCGGCAGTTCAACCAGCGAAAGCTCACGGCAAACGCTCAGGATTCGCCCGTGCTCAACGCTGCGATTTCTCCGGATGGCAAGTATTTAGGTTACGCCGACCAGCAAGGCATTCATCTGCAGCTTGTCGCGACTAGCGTGGTCCAAAGTTTGAGGCTGCCTGCCGGCATCCAACCAGGGAAAGCTTCCTGGGCATTTGGGAGTTGGTTCCCTGACTCCACACGATTCCTAGCGTCTGCCAGCGTCCCCGGAAAGCCATCCACTGTGTGGTCGATTCCGATACTGGGGGGCGAGGCGCAGAAACTTGCTGAAGTTGAGGATATGTTCGGAGGAGGGAGCGTTTCACCTGACGGTTCCCACATTGCCTACCAAAGGCTGCGTAGGGCCATTGGAGCGCGCGAAATTTGGGTGATGGGTTCGCACGGGCAGTCCCCTCACAAGATACTGACATCCGAAAACCAGGCCATATTTAAGGGTATCGCCTGGTCGCCGACAGGAAGCCGGCTTGCTTTCACAACATATAGACGTAATAAAGGTGGTAACCACACAGAGATTATGATTCAAAGTTGTGACCTCGGTGGTGCGGATAAAACGACTATCCTTCAAGACAATCATTTGAGCGCGTTCACGTGGCTCTCGTCGGGACGATTCGTCTATTCGCGAAATACGGAAGTCGGCTCGGCTGAGTCCGACAATTTGTGGGAATTGAGAGTTGACAGCAAGAACGGAGCGCCGCAAGGCAAAGCACGCCAGCTGACAGATTGGTCGGGATTTTCGGTCGATAGCTTCAGCGCGACCGCCGATGGAAAGCAACTGGCTTTTCTGAGAGGCAATGACCACGCTTCGGTTTTTGTCGGGGACCTCGCCGACAAAGGAAGCCGTCTCGTCAATTCCCGCCGGCTGACGCTCGACGACAACTACAATCTCCTCCTGGCATGGACGCCAGACTCTCGCGAGGTGATTTATTCATCACAGCGAGCGTCAAACTGGCTGATTTATCGGCAACCGCTAAATCCGGGCAGTGCCCCTCAACTCATTACGCCCTCCGGCGACACGAATTTCTTGGTGGCTCGGTTGAGTCCGGATGGCGCCTGGATACTTCTGGAGGGGCGGGCGATCGGCTCGCACAAAATTGGACTTTATCGCGTTGGTCTAAGGGGTGGCGTTCCTCAGCTATTATTTAACACCGAGGGGTTTGTCCAGTTTTGGTGCACAAACAGAGCCGCCAACCTTTGCGTGTTCGGGCGGCCGTCTGCAGGCAATAACGAACTTGTGGTTGCGGCGTTTAACCCGCGCGGCGGTCCGGGGAGGGAACTGGTGCGGATTCCTTGCGAACCGGGCAGTAGCGCCGACATTGGATTCGATTACTCGTGGCAACTCTCTCCCGATGGTTCGCAGATTGGCATCGTGAAGGGGCACGGGAATCAGATTCTCTTAGTGCCACTGGGTGGAGGTCCAACGAGAACGATAACGCCGAAGGGCCATTCCGACCTCATAGATCTGAGCTGGGCAAATGATTCCCAAAGTATGTTTGTATCAACTTTGGAACCAGGAGGGGCTAACTTGCTGCATGTTGACCTCAATGGCGATACCCAGCCCGTCTGGCAGCAGTCTCAGGCGACAGACACCTGGGGGTTTCCGTCGCCTGACGGACGTCATCTCGCGATCTTGGGCACGAGTTCAGAGGCAAATGTGTGGACGATCGACAACTTCTGAGTCGGCAGCGGCCTTAGGCCGGGGTTATTCCACGCCCGCGCTGCCCAGTAGTTGGCCGAATTAAGAACTCATTCGCAACACTCTTTCAACCCCCCTCAAGTCTTTGTCGTCTTTTGCCTTCCATTTCCGATATCTCAAGTAGGGACCAGTAGATCCAGTCTCACGCCGACGCCACGATTCCCTGCGTCGAGCGCTGCGCTGAATTACGGGGCGGGGGCCTTCGAAGTACCGTGCGCTTGCACAATCTAAGTCAAAGGAAGAAGGAGAAAGAAGTGAACAACAATTACAGCAAGAAATTCCAGGGCGGCGCAGCCGCTCGCATCGCTCGTGGAACAATAGCAGTCGCGTTTGCAGTGCTGACCGTTTCCGGCATTCTCTACGCTCGAGAGAGGGGCCAAGTCAAAAGGGAAGAAAGCAACTTCAGCAGCTCGATCCCGAGCCCGACGACACCGGAAAGAATTACGCCTCCCACGGGAACTTCTGCATTCCTGTTAGGCAATGGAGTCGGCACGCAGGGCTATGTTTGCCTGCCTAGCCCCACTGGCGGCGTTTCCTGGACCGTCAACAATGCGCGTCCTGAGGCTACTCTTTTCACGCATCTTTTCGGGGAAGCAGTGCAGATCATCACTCATTTCCTCAGCCCGGTCGTAAATCCAAATGACATCGGGCCAAAACCGCCGCGTTTCGGCGACGTAACGTGGCAGAGCTCCTTCGATAGCAGCCGGGTATGGGCGCAAAAGAAGGATTTCATTACCGCCGGCACCGACGCAAGTTGCCCGAATGGCGGAGCGATTGACTGCCTTTTGCTGCAGGTGATCGGCTCGGACGAGGGACCTACGGGCGGCAAGTCGCTAACGAAGACCACGTTTATTCAGCGCCTGAACACAAAGGGTGGATCTGCTCCGGCTAATCCTGCTACCGGTTGCTTAGCCGCTACCGACGTGGGTCACCAAGTACTCGTGCCTTATAGCGCGGACTACTTCTTCTTCCGCAACGATCAGTAAGAACTGGGTTGCTCGTGCCGTGCGGCAAATCTGCGCACGCGGAGAGTCGGATGTCTGAAGTGCTCTTCGCGTGCGCGGCTCTTACGCGAGTTCGTCGGCAGTAAGACCCTCCTGCTGGTTATCAAAAGTCGACGGGACAGCGGACGATGGGCTCGCAGCACATATATCGCATATCCATCGCATATCCATCGCATATATTAAGGATGCCGGGAATCTCCCCTGGCAAAGGACCTCCAGGGCCTGCTTTATCTTCAAAGGGCGCTGAGCAATGAGCAAAGAGTTCCTGCTCGGGGGCGACCGGGACGAGTTTTTTGACCAGAGTGTGCTGCAGAAGCGCACGGAGAAGGAGTTCATTATGAACTAACCAACCGTGTGAATAGGTTAAGCTGCGCGATAGATGAGGGAAGGTCCCTCGGGATCGGCTTTCAGGAGCAGGCCTCAAACCGGCTCCAAGCCGCTGCGGTAAAGAGCCGTGGTGGTGTGCGTTGGAGGAAAAGCGCGAGTTAACTCGTGCAGGTGAGCATCCGAGAGACGAACGAGAGTGAACCCTTCGAAGACGCGTCGTTAAAAAACTCAAGAGTCGTCGAAACCAGGAGCGTCTGGTTCTCCTGGGACAAGTCCGCGGGGTGCCTGATGACTGCGCGGACGGCGATCGGCGTAGAGGGGGCGAGAAGCGGATGCAGGCTGTCACGTGGAACTGCAGGAACCAGTCGTTCTGACGCGAAGGGAGAAGCCCAAACGGCCAAAACCGCGAGGCGAGCGTACCGATGCGGAGCACTGGGGCGGACCGACTCGTAGGAGCGAGGAAGGCTCGTAATGGGGCTGGAGCGAAGGGGTCGGGTCAAGCGGTCGCATGACCGAGGCAACTGGAAACAGGAGGACTTCGATGCGTGCGACAGACAGACAAGCCGTTCGACTGGCCTGTTTGCTTGATGGGAGCCGGATGAGCCGAGAGGTTCACGTCCGGTTCTGCGAGAGGCCGGCGGTGCAATTCCGCCGGCCTACTCACCCGGGATTTCCGTGGGCGCGCTTTTCACGGCGGACGCAGGATTAGGTCAGGGCAAGATTAAGCCGCGATTATACGAAGGGGGCCATACATGGGCGCGCGGCCTGGAGCAATGGGTTTTACTCCATCCTTAGCGATGAAAGAAAGGCAGCCAAGCCGCGCCGAAAAAGAACAGCGCCCCGATCGCCAAGCCCACGAGTATGCCCACGAGCAAAATCGTCCAGGTGGCGCGCTCAATGCGGCGTGACATCCGTCCGCGGCCCGGATAATTATGACGCCGATCAACTTCCTTGCGGCGGTCTTCCCGCGCGCGTCGCTCCCCCTGACGGTCGCCGTAGCTTGGCGGATCTACAGGATCGGTCATTGCTTTGTCCAGTAAAGCCCCCCGCAGGTAGGACTCCCTGTTCCGTATCCCCGGGCCAGCCCAACGGTTTAGGCTAAGGGCTCATCCAGGTAGTGTTTCTTTAGGTTTTGTAGCGTGTCACCCGCGCCTTTAGAGATCTCACCGCTCATTCGTATTTCCGCGTCAATGAGGATGTCCTCGGGGTCACCAGTAAAATTTTCAATAGCAACTAGAGAGATTCAGGAATTAGCGACCTGTCCCTGGCGAATTGGTACGGTGTCAAGGTTCAACGCAATGTCACATTGTCCACCGAAGCAAAACAGCAATTCGCCAGCCACAACCGCTAGAGGCAATGGTTAAAACGCGTCCCGAACTGCTGAAAAGTAAAATTAGCGCAGCAGAGCAGGCCATCAGCCTGTGACTCAGGCAACTTGCAAGCACCACAGACGACTATGAGGAACAGATAGCACTGCACCCGCGCTGAAATCTTCGAAAGTCCTCAAGGAGCGGTAGTCTGATGTTGATTGCATGTCAGGTCTTCATACAATGTATGTCATCCCGTATTCTGTATGAGCGTTCTCGGGGCACTTTCTGTAGCTGACGATGCGTGCAGGTGCAAAGATATTCGGCGCCTTAGAGGAGTAGGGTGCAGCTACTTCAACATGTGAACCTTCCGAGTAGTTGTTGGCGCTGCAGAATCTGAGGCCTCCGGGCGCAAGGTCCACGACGAGCACAATTTCGTCGCCAAGAGGTGGATGGCGAATGCACCCAACCGCTTCCAGCCGAATCCGCCCGTGGGAATGTTTGTCGTGATCTCCGAGCGCCGACACGGGCTCCGAATTCTGCCCTTGACTGTCCGATCTGAGTGGAAAACTCGGCGCGGTAAGCATCTCGCCATAGGGCCGATTCCAGGTGGTCCACACGCCGCATTTGAAGCACAGACGTGCAAGACAATGATGGGCCAGAAAGCCCTTTGTTTCGAAGTCGTTCAAGTACGCCACTTCGAGTCGCCGACATGCAACGCACCGGAGCACGACGCGTACGACCGCCTGCTGTGATTCAACAAACGGCGGAAACGTGATGTCCCACAAAGTGACAGCGGGTTCCAGGAGCTTGATGCCGTAAACACGGCCTTGGGGTCGATCCTCGATTTTCCCCACTACTTGGGCCTCTGCCCGTTCATCAATTCCAACGCGTTGAATCACGATGTTTTGGCCGGTGCGAAGCTCCAAATCCACCGCGATCCTTGCGCCGTAGCGACCGACACCTAGTGTGAGTCCTTCTTTGGAAAAGTCTTGGTTTTTTTCAGCCTTTCCGGACACGCAAATCGCTAGATTGAGAAGGATTCGCTCACTCCGGCGCAGATTCTTTGCCACCGGACAGGTTGTTGTCTGCCCGTGTGCCACGGAACGCCAGTTGGGTTCCCTGGTGGGCATTATCTGGTCCTCGATACTTCCCCAAGGTAAATCACCATTGCAGTGTCCGTGAAGGTCTGTCGTTCTTTCTCGGAACAAAGTCCTTCAGCATCATATTTCACTCCCAATCTTCCTCCCTTAGCGAGTCAACTACGGTAGAGCAGAGCCTTATTCCTTCAACTTGGTGCGAGCCGAGATAAGCCAGCATGGTAAGTAAGTAGAAGGAGGTCAATCCGGCGAGAACCGTCTTTAAGGATCAGATTGTCCCTTAGATTCTAGTCGGGTGAATCCCTGGAAAGGAGCGAACGCGCGGGGGTCTCTCCGAGTAGAGGAGACCTGGTGAACTGTAGGCTTTCTTTGGCCGTATCCCGTGTTCCAGTTTCGGTCGCGGTAGGGATGCCGATTGCTCGGCACCCCCCGCACAGACCCGTGCTGGCGCGTTTAACGCACACGGTTCTTACCTTGGAGGCGGCGGCAAAAATGCGGCAAACGGCAGCAAAGGAAGGAGAAAGTAGGCTGCGGAATTTGCGCCAACTTGCTGATTCCGTTCAATTAACCACAAGATTGGCACCGGAGAATCGTAGCAGGACGGGGAACCCCGAGGAATCATGGGCAAAATAATAATTCGCCAGCCAAACGTGCTGAGGGTTGAATCTAATCTTTCACTTTGAAGTCGATCGGGCCGCGTCTAAAACTCTCCGAATTGCGGCGATCACCACATCTCCACGGTCGATCTGCACGTAGTGCGTGCTTCCGATTGCAACCACCCGGCTGCCATTCGTCGAGAGGCGAGCGAGTTCTTCCTGCATCTGCACCCATTGCTCTTCGAATCGATGGCTCACTTCTAGGGGAATTAACCCCGGCGCCGCTCCCTTCTCCGGATCACGCGAGACAACAAGAAGCGGCATCGAATCAAGAGACCCGGTGTGCCGCGCCTCATCCGCGGAGGCACCGATCGCGTGCACCTCCGCTTCCCTGGCTTTGACTGTTTGCCAGTGGCATTCGACTGTGACTCCACAGGCACCCAGTAGGCGCGGAATACCGAGCGGAACGGCCAGTCCCCAGAGCTTCGACTTCAAGTAGAGACGAGATTGAATCTTATTCATTTCAGGCGGCAGCCGATCCTCCTGATCGGGATGCCCAGAATCCACTAGAACCATCCCTACGACATCGGACGGATAGAGATTCTCGTAGACGCGAATGTGAATTCCGCCGAGCGAGTGTCCTACCAGAACGTAGGGTGGGCTCACTCCCGCTTTGGCTAGAAGCATATGCAGATTCCGCGCGATGTTGCGGCTGTCCGGTACCTGATCTGGTCGCGGGTCACTGTAGCCCAAGCCCGCCCGGTCGTAAGAGCAGACCCGCGTCAACTTAGCAATTTCGGGTTGTACGTTGTGCCAGACAATCGAATCGTCCCACAATCCGGATTCAAGGACCACAGTTGGTGTGCCTTGGCCCTCGCAATCGAGATGCATTTTGTGACCGCCAACATCCACGAGTCGCCCGGGTGGAGGCTCGCGCTCCTCTCGGGAACTTTCGATTGCTTCATAGGTTGCGCCGATGGCTGCCAGGAGGAGGATGGGCGCCGCGAATCCGCCAATCGCGTAGCCCAGCTTGCGAAGAACTCGATAGATCAGCCCAAGAACCTTTGGCAGCACAAGGAAAACGACCACCAGACCAACAAAGACATAAAAGGCATAAACCATCAGACGCCAGAACGTCATCGAAACCCCTGTCAAAAAGGGCCTTCGCTGGGGTAAAAGAGTATCCTGTCCCTAATCATTGCGGGGGCAAGCTAAATACACGATTAACCGTGTGGTCAAAAAACTCGAACGGCTTGAAATAGCGTGACTTAGGATTTTGCACAGCTCCCTTTTCGAATGGGCTTTTCCGACCCAGAAACATCACCTACAATCTCGCTTTCACGAAGCTATAGATCACAAGGGGCTCGGGTGCGCCGGAATTTTCCTATATGCGAACTTGTTGAAAACAAAGAGCGGCCGATCCTACGGTTGCAAAGGTTCTGAAATCGTCCCCTAGCTCTTCTTGATGCGACGGCCAAACGGATCGTAGGCGAAGCTCACGGTCCCGCCATTGCCTGGCAATGTAACATCGATCAGCCGGTTCTCGAAATCCCAAGCGTATTGCACGGCGCCCGTGCTGTCAGGCTTTGAGGTCGTGTTGCCGTTGGAGTCGGATTGCTGTCCCATTGGCTGCACGAAGTGAATCACCAAATCACCTTGGTGCTTTCGATCCGAGAGAGTTCTCCCGCAATACGGGTGCGAAGGGTAGAAACGCCACAAGCACGCCGGTCCCAACGAACCACATGAGAAACATGATCCCAAGCCACTCAGAAGATATCGGAATCGCTTGCGCAGGATGATCCATGAAGCGTCCCTGCGCCAGCTTCTCGAAACCACCGTCATGACAAATTCGGATCGCCTTTCGCTCCAGGTGGTGTGGCCTTATCTTGTCACTCATCGCTTGCCTCCTTTCTGTTGCCGGAGGCGCGGCCTCTTCCGATGTGCTGGCGCAGCAGTCGCGCCAGCAACCGTACTGTTTTCCGTCTGGTTTCCGGAGGCAGCGCCTGCCAAGACGGGCGCCTCTGGGGCGGATGGAATAGTTTGAATTGAGCGACTCTCTGTCGGCTTAGTGATTCTCGCATCAGCACCTCCTGGAGATAGCAAGGAACGATGCTGACCTTGTAGCACAACAGCACTGTCAGGAAACAACGCGCAGCGAAGCAGCGCCTTCAAATCCAGCAATGCACCGCAGCTGACCGTGGGCACCGCCGCCAAGCGCATACGGCAGCAGGCCACCGAATCAAACATCCATTGCGGGATCTCCAGGAGCCGAATTCCTGGGTTCTCATCGGCGCCGCATCGGCACACAGCTCGCCCATTCCTGGTGAAAGCTTCGTGGACCGCCACAGTGCGAGAGTGCCAAGGGTGCCAAGGGTAATGGACTTCTCGCGATTCAATATTATGTTATGGGTGTTGCGTTGTCGACTCGTACCACGAGGAGCGCAACCACCAGGGCAAAGACAATCGGATCTTGTTTCCTTCGGGGTCGGAGGCAAGAAGGAACATGGGAGCAGTGCGGTGTCGAGAACGACTGGGGGGCCTGCTGAAGTACTACGAGAGGGAAGCAGCATAAAAGTCGACGGGACAGCGAGCGATGGGCTCGCAGCACATATATCGCATATATTAGGATGCCGGGAATCTCCCCTGACAAAAGACCTTCCGGGCCTGCTTTATCTTCAACTGAGCAATGAGTTCTTGCTCGGGGGCGACCGGGACGAGTTTCTTGACCAATGCGGGATCTACTGAGTGCCTGCGCACCTCGTGACCGATTTGCGTAAGGCCCGAACATCCGTTGCCGGGAACAGTCGGCTTGTAGTAAGTGATTTTCGCGCTTGGCATCGAATCTGGACGGATTAATGACTCTTTGTCGCGCAAAAAGTCTCTCCATCGCAGAGCACAGCACGACACGGAGACTGATTTCCCCCCATCAACAGACAAAAGACGCGGCCTGCTCGACCGCGCCTTCGTGGTGCTGAATTGGTTGCTGTTCCCGCTCAATTCGCTGCGGGCAGGTAAGCCTCCGAAGCGGACATAAACTTGCTATTAGGTAATTCCGCCGCGACCTTAACGCGCGCGAAGCGGCCCTTCGCACCGCCGCTGCTTTTGAACGTCAGCAAATACTGGTTGCGGAGGTGCGTGGCAAGTTTGTCCAGGTAAGGCTTGAACGTGACAGGCGCCGTGGTCCCCAGATAGTAGGATTCCGCGCCGGTTCCCTCGGCCAGCCGAGTCAGGTCTGACTGCGCCCGAGTAGCAAGAAAGAACCTGCGTGAGCGGCCGCTTGTGTCCGGATAATAGATAGACCAGACATTGATGTTCCGTTTTTGTGCCTGCTCAATGGTTGTATCCAGATCGGGGCTCGTCGGGAAATTCCCGTGGAAGTAGTCAATGCCCGAAGAAATCAGAAGGACAGAGCGTCGGTCGCGGGGAGTGCCAGGAAGCCGCTTCGTCAAGTCTTGAACCGCGAAATACGGGCTGGTGAGTGCGCCCGGACCGATAGGCAAGCGAAGCGCTTTCGCCGCGAGTGCGTGATCGTTAGTGAAATCCTGCGCCAGCATGGCCGAGCCGTTGCGCGCGTAGAAAACGGAAATATAGGTTGTCGGCGGCTGGGCGTTGAAAAAGTCCTTCAGGTCGCGCCACTGGTTTGCCACCGTAGAATTCAGCGAGTCGTCAATCAGAACGGCCAGATAAAGCCTCTCTCCGTGCCGCCAATCGGCAATCTGTGTACGCTCCTTGTTCTGGAAGAACTGCACATCATTTCGACTTACTGCGGGTGGGTTGACATCCTTCTTGGCGACCGCCGTCACTGTGAGTGTGACACTCTCGGTCTCCGCGGCGGCAATCGCTGGCGACAGCGCCAGAGCGAACGCCAGTGCTCCGCTTAGAAATATCAACGATCCAATTCTTATTCTCCTGCTCATACTCGCTTCTCCTTTTCTTCCTCCAACAGTTAGATGCGTGGTAAGACTTCAAGGCTACGGCAAGCAATGGTTTCTTTCTCTTTACCGCGAGCCTCGTTTTAATCGACGATTTCCATTCTCCAGTTGCGCCCATTGCGTAGTATCCTGCGACGCGGCAATTGAATTCCTTGAAAAATTACGTCGGAGCCATCGATCAAGGCACAACCTGCACGCGCTTCATGTGTTTGACCATGACGCGCGCGTGGTTGCCGTCGCTCAGAAAGAACACCGACAAATCTATCCGCAACAGGCTGGGTCGAGCACGACCTGCTGGAAATCCTGCGCCGGACCGAAGAAGTTATTGCCGAGGCCCTTGCCCATGGCGGTTTACGCGCTTCCGATCTCGCTGCCATTGGAATTACTAATCAAATGCGAGACCACGATCGTTTGGGAGCGCAAACCCGGGAAGCCAATTGCCAATGCCATCGTCTGGCAAGACACGCGAGTCTCGGACGACGTGCGTCGATTCTCCACGACTGGCGGTCAGGACCGCTTCCGCCTGCAAACTGGCTTGCCACTCAGCACTTACTTCAGCGGCCTAAAACTACGCTGGCTGTTGCAGAACATTTCCGGCGCGAGGGAAAAAACGGCTTCCGGCGATTTACTTTTCGGAAATGTCGATACCTTCCTCCTCTCGAACCTTAACGGCGGAGCGAAGGGCGGCGTGCACGTCACGGACGTAACGAATGCCAGCCGTACCCAGCTCCTAAGCCTAAAAACACTGGATTGAGACGAAAAGTTGCTTGCGGCCTTTGAGGTTCTTCGACCCGTGCTTCCGCAAGTGCGCTCGAGCAGCGAGGTGTACGGCGGAGCCTCGCTCTCGGCGACCGCGGGCGTTTCCATCGCCGGAATTCTCGGCGACCAACAGGCCTGCCTTGGTAGGCCAGGCATGCTCCCAGCCCGGCGAATTCAAAAACACCTACGACACGGGCTGCTTCCGGCTGATGAACGCCGGTGAACGACTGCCGGCCCATTCGGTAGTATCGACTCGCTCCTGGGGTTGTAAATTCGGCTCGATCCAAACACGTTTCGTCGGTCCGGCGTTCCGCTGAAAGGCGTGGTGGGTTAGGCTCAAGTTAGGTTCGACTGAGCGGTCTGGAGAAAAGCGGTCTTGGTCCCGTACTCGACACCACCGAAACGACTTAGGGTTTCGAAACTACGGTTCGGGACCAGGAGGTCGGGTGGTTCAAATCCACTAATGAAGGATTGTTCAAGAGTCTGACATCGGTATCCGACATCTTGGTTTATCCTCTGCCAGCTTGTTAAACGTGCGCGAAACCAGCACAGAATCGCCAAATTCGTGCGTGTGGTATTCGCGCATGTTGAGTTCGGTCGTGAGTCGTTCCAGTTCGGCATCTGTTAAGAACGCACGCAGCAATTCGTAGTGGCTGGTGCCGGGTTCATGCGTGCCTGACAACAGTGCATCTACAACCTGCAGTCGCGTTCTCACGCCAATGCGCTCGGTGGCCAGATTTTCTCCCGCCGCGATCTTGCCTTCATGTACCGCGTGCTCAAGGGCTCTCACGACGGTAGTGCCAACAGCGATAATTCGTTTACCGCTAGATTTCGCCTGATTGATGGCATCTGCGGTCGCTCGGGGAACGCGGTAGGGTTCATCAAAGGGCAAGCGCTTGTCGAGTTCGGGATCACCGGTTGAAGACAATCCTGCAGCATGCGTGATCGTTTTAAATTGCGCGCCTGCGACGCGCATCTCTGTGACAAGTTGCCAGCTCAGCGCGAAGCCGGCGGACGGCGGCTCGAAGGCAACGGGCGGCCCCGCGATGGGTGTCCACACATCCCAAAGGGCAAGAGGAACCGGAACATGCGAGTACTGGATAGGTCGGCCGTGATGAGCCAAGCCAGCCCAAAGCTCGTCTCGAGAGAGGGCAAGAGGAACCGGAACATGCGAGTACTGGATAGGTCGGCCGTGATGAGCCAAGCCAGCCCAAAGCTCGTCTCGAGAG
>QHYH01000008.1:583-4590 GCA_003223215.1 Acidobacteriota bacterium | reverse complement strand
CGTAAAGACCAACGCACGCGAGGAAGAGGGCAACCATCCCAAACAGGCTCGAAAGCAACGCAACGATGCGCTCCTGGACAAGGGTTTCGTCTATCTGCTCGCTAAGAGTCTTGACTCCGAAGAGCGGCAGCCGACTGTCGGCCTGCTGAATCATTTCACGAATGGAAGCAGCCAGAGCAGTTGGATTTGTGCTGGAACGCACTTCATAATTCGCCGCAAGAAATGAATCCGGCGACTGGAAAAACGGGATGTACGCAGCCGGTGGAACCTGATCGCGCAGATTGAGGAATTTAGCGTTTTCAACGACGCCAACGATCTCCATCGGGCTGGTATCGGCCTTCCATCCCGGTATGCTGAACCGTCTGCCGATCGGATTCCTATCACCAAAGAAATGTTGTGCCATCGCTTCATTGATTACGGCAACCTTTGGAGTACCAGCCCTGTCCTCTTCTGCAATATCACGCCCCAACAGAACTGCCGTACCCATGGTCCTGAAATAGCGCGGCCCCACAAAATTCACGCTGATTGCCGGGTATTCCCCCTGTCGCGGCGTGTACCCTTCGACCCGAGCATCGGTGAAACCGGACCACCCTGCGAGTGGGCTGAAAGCCGAGAATGTCCCTGCGCTCACCGTCGGAGTCTGCTTAATCTGCTCCAAGAGCCGCTCGTAGAGCTCAGCAACCTGGGCGTCTGTATAACCGATCATGCCGGGCCTGATTGAGAAGAGGAGGACGTTCTGCTCACGAAAACCTGGATAGGAGTTTTTGAGGTTCTCGAGAGTGCGCACGAGAAGACCCGCGCCCACCGTCAGAACGAGCGAGAGGGCAATCTGAGGGATGACCAGACCTTCTCCTATTCGTGAGCGTCCTAGAGCGGCGGTCGCGGCTCGGTTGCCTTCTTTGACGGCTTGAGAGAGGTCGAGCCTGGAAGCACGCCACGCGGGAATGAGTCCAAAAACAATGACTGCAACAAGCGAAACTAATGCCGTGAAAGCAAGAATGCGCATGTCCGGGTGGACGTCCAAATGTATGGCAGAGGTTGAACGGGACATTATGTTCGCCACCGCGTTGCTCCCCCAAAAAGCCACCACTACGGCGAAACCACCGCCCCCTGCCGCCAGCAACACACTTTCCGTAAGTAGCTGGCGAAGGACCCGCGCCCGCCCAGCACCGAGTGCAAGTCGCAATGCTATTTCGCTCTGGCGAGAGTTGCAGCGCGCGAGCAACAGGTTCGCCACATTCGTGCAGGCGATGAGAAGGAGCATTCCAACAACTGCCATCAGAAACGCCAGGGGCTTTGAAAATTGCTCGCGAAGAGCGGCGAGGCCCCGGCTGCCGGATTCCAATTTGAGCCTGCTTTGGCGTAAATCACTTCTTGCGCTAGGAGAGTCAAAGGGCAGCCCCCTCATTCCCTCCGCCGCCTGGCGCATAGCCTGCTCGTAGATCGGTCCGAGATTAGCTAGCGCTTGCACTTCGGTCTGCCCATCCCTGAGTCGGACCATCAAATGAAGCCAATGCCGGAATGGGGCAGTCAAGACGTCGAAGGGAGAACCTGCCGCTGCAAATTGGGGTTGTACCGTAGCTACAGAAGTAAGCGGTATGGAAACATCCACGGACTGGCCGGGCTCAAGACCAAAAAATTCGGGCGGCGTGACCCCGATAATGGCGAAGGGCGCTCCGTTTAGCACAATCTCCGCGGCGACCACTGAGGGATCACGATTGAATCGCCTTGTCCAATAGCCGTAGCTGATCACGGCGACCTGGCTTGCGCCGCGAGCCTCATCTGCAGTCGTAATGGTGCGTCCAAATATGGGCTTGACGCCCAACGTTGTGAAATAACTGCCAGACACGGCTTGCGCGTGGGCAAGCTCCCCTTTTCCGTTCACCACAAAATCAACAATACCAAGGGGGTGAAAGGCGATGACGCCGGAGAGAGTTTGATTGTTCTCCTGAATAAGTTCGAAGGTCGGATACGAGAAGGCATCGATGGTCTTGCCCTCCTTACTCACGTCTATGAGTCGGAAGAGCTGCTCCGGTCTTTGCACGGGCAACATCCTGATTAGCACGGCATCGACAAGGCTGAAGATAGCTGTATTCGCTCCAATTCCGAGAGCCAGGGTCAGAACAGCAACTGCGGTGAAGCCGGGCGACTTGCGGAGCATGCGGAGGCCGTAGCGAGTGTCCTGAATCAGGTCCTGAATCCAATTTACCCGTCGCGCGTCCCGGCATTTCTCCTTGGTCTGCTCGACACCATCCATGTCGAGTCGCGCACGGCGGTGTGCCTCTTCTTGCGTCATCCCTTGCGCGACGTATTCCTCGGTTTTTCGTTCGAGGTGATCGCGCAGTTCGTCATCCACTTCCTGGTCCGCCTGCGCCCAGCGAAACAACGATCGCAGCCGCAGCGGAATTGTGAACAGCCAATGCTCCGGTCGCATACTTCAACCTCCGTTCGGGGCCAAGCGACGCTCACGCCTCTTTAAGTTTAATAACTCGCGAAATGGCGCTCGAAAGCCTGCCCCAGTTGTCTGCTTCTTTTTCGAGTTGCCTACGCCCGAGCCGTGTCAGCGAATAATATTTCGCCCGCCGGCCATACTCGGACGTCTTCCATTCAGACGTAATCCAGCCCTCTTGCTCCAGCTTGTGCAGCGACGGGTACAGCGATCCGTCGCTCACCTGCAACACATCGCCAGACACCTGTTTTAACCGCTGACTCACGGCGAAGCCGTTCATCGGCTCAAGCGCCAGAATTTTCAGCAGCAACATGTCCAGCGTGCCCTGCACGAGATCGGAAGGTTTGCTCATCTCTATGTCCTCGGTAACCGAGACTAGCACCTCTGCCCTCGGTAAGCAAGGGGAGATGCTCTTCTTTTTGGTTTTTCAAGGCGCCAAACTGGCAGTTTGCGTATTCGTTCGCATGGGTGTTGCTCCTGAGTTGTGGATTAAGGCTGAGATCGTGAGAGGAGAGAGTGCGGGTGTGTGTCAGCTACCGGAACCGGCTAATGACAGTTCCAGTTGTCAGCGGTTGTGGGTCGAAAAGGATTGTGGGGTTATTCCGTTGGGAGCATCAACAAATCAGCGCCAATGCGATTGTCGTCCGCCTGCATCATTGGTTTGCCGTCGCTTGGGCGAGGTCGCCTACCAGCTTCGCGAGCGACTGCTGAAGTCCCACGGTTCCGTTCATGTGAGGAGTCCAATCCTGCACAATTAACGCCCTATCAGGACCAGGCCACGCCCGAGTCCACAGTCCGTTCTTATCAGCAAACGCGACGTAGGAAGGAACACGCTCCGCCACGAGTTCTCCCGATGTGTAAAAGAGTACCTCGTGCCAAAGGTCGCGTCGGAAGTGGATTTGCCTGCCCGAACGCCCTGCATTCGCGGCTTTCTCCGCAGTGGCGATAGCATCTGTCACCTTGTCCATCATGCCGTGCGAAGTCTCGTGGAAGACAATCTCCAACGCTGCCGGACCTTGATTCGCCTGAGCGCTTGTGGAAATCGTAGGCCGTGTTGGGTCAATGGTCGTATACGCCCCTGCCCAGTTGCCATAGGCAACGGCATCGACTCGCACTGGCTCGCCGGGCCAGGGCACCTCATAAATTCTCAAAAGCGCCGTTCGCATCCCAGCGCCGTACTTTTCAATCAGCGATTGCAAGCGTGCGATCCACTCACGGTTTTGAGAATCGTGCCTCGGCCAAAAGTGCGTGCGATAGACCGGCGCAGCTTTCAAGAGCACGTCTCTGAGATTGGAAGGGATCGCCACGCCTGCCAAGTCTGGTGACGCTTCCGCGTCTTCCAGCCGGTTCTTGATCCCGATCATGCTTTCGTCGAAAAGGAGGTCCCGCTGGACCAGCGAATGCTGATAGTAGGCCACAGCGGCATCCCAGATTTGCCTCTCATCGGAAGTGAGTTGTTTCACTTCGTCGGCATCGGCCCGGTTCAGAACAACGGTTCCTGCCCGATTTTTTGTGGGAGTGGCAAGCGCGTTCCAGTAAAGAAAGTGATGAAGGTTCA
>QHYH01000008.1:0-551 GCA_003223215.1 Acidobacteriota bacterium | reverse complement strand
TGATCCGCCGCAGGCTTGGGCTGAGCGCGGGATGTAGTAGCAAGCACTCCGACGCTGATGACGGCGCAGAGCGCGATGCGCAACCTCGGACGTCGAACGCTGAGGCACGGACAAGAGCAGGGTTTCACCGCGAGGATTCCTCAGTACCGATCTCGTACTCACTCTGCACGAGGCCACCTTTGTAGGAGCGCGTCGCCACATGACGAAGACTGATGTCGTGTGGTACCGGGCCAAATAACGGAATACCTGCACCGATCAGTACTGGCACGCGTGTGATCGCTAGTCGGTCAATACATCCCGCCGCGAGAAATCTCTGAATGGCGATGCCGCCGTCTATATAAGCGTGTTTGAAGCCGCGGGACTTGAGCTGCATTACGATTTCGGCCGGTTCTCCCGACATCTGCTCGACTACGCCGCCTTTGACTGCTGAGAAGTCGAGCGGACGGCTGCTCAGTACAATTACGGGCTTCTTTCCATAAAACCACGTACCAAATGTCAGTACAACTTCGAAGGTCTTCCTGCCGATGACGACTACATCGACGCTGCCGTAG
>QHYH01000124.1 GCA_003223215.1 Acidobacteriota bacterium | reverse complement strand
GATCCGCGTTACCCCTATGTCCGCGCACAGGTCGAGATAAGCGCTAAGCTGCCCCTGTGCCACCGCCACCTCGAACGGCCCTCCTCCGGTGACCGTCGGTACGTGGTGCTTTTTCGCTGCCGCCACCTTGCGGCGCGTGGCGGCCTCCTTCGCAACCATCCAGCAAGCCATGGAGATCTTGAGAATGGACATCAGATGAGCGCTTTGCTCCAGATGGCTCTCGAGCGTCGCCGGGTCGTAACCCGGATCGAACGGGCTCGTTGCCGGCCGTATTTCGGGAACACCGATCATGCTCAGATAATCGCTGGTATGAAGGTGTCGCCCCCCTAACGCCTTTTTTGTCATTTCACGCATGGTTTTCACCTCCCCGGCGGAGCCGATGTTGCGACTCCTTTCCTGGCTAGAACGATGTATTGTGTTCCCATCGACCGTAAGATCGGCACCCCTCTATCCGCGAGTTGCTGCAGCCGGCGGTGCACCCTCACTCCCGAGGAATCGGAGAGGAATTTCCATCCGAGGAAAGAAAAGGGGCCAAATCCCACGGTCCTGCCGGCAATCTTCTCGAGCCCGGCGGCCAAGAGGCAGGAGTCAAATTCTCCGGTGGAATGAAACCGAGCTGAAGCTCCCCGCGGCCCAACGAGCCCGCACCGCTCAAGCACGTCGCGCACTTGCCGCCTCACCGGTTGGAGCGGAGGCCAATAACGAGGATCAAGCCAGTGATTGAGCCGCCACCAATTATCTGCCGTCGTAATCAAGTACCCGCCGGGTCGCACTACCCGCACCACTTCGCGGAGCGCCTCCTCCAAGGAATGCAGCCACGGGGCAACCCCAATTTTCAGCACCAGATCGAATGAACTGTCCGGATAGCCCAGCTCGTACACACTGCGAACGCTCGCGCTAATCCGGTCACCGACTCCCGCCTTGTCGGCGTGTTGCCGCGTACGCTGGATCATGGCGTCCACCGAATCGACAGCTTGAATCCGATAACCCTCGTGAGCCAGCTCGACGCTGGTCAATCCCGATCCACACCCGACTTCCAGAATTCGCGATTCGGCCGGCAATCCCAGTTTTTGCGCAAGTGCCAGCACCACCGCACGCCGCTCCCGGTAGATGGTTCCATCCACGTCTTCGTACTCATAAATGTCGGTCCAATAAGCCGACGATCGGTCGAAGTGGACATCAATACAGTTCTGGTGGTCTGCCGCAGTGCCGATGTTGCTCAAATATCGTCTCCATCTAAGAATTAGAAACACTGGCGAATCTAGGTGGGTGTTGCCGTCTTGGGTGAGCTTGCAGGTCGCGGCGATGATGGGTGCGGCCCGGGCCCAGGACGCTCACCGACATTGTTATGCAATCAAGGCAGGGCCGAAGTTACCGGGCTGGTCGGTCCGATCGGCCACGATGGTTTCGCCGAAGTCAAATGCGCACTTGTTTCCGCCGGCGCTCTCAACCTTCATTTCGTCGCTGAGCTTGCTTTTGGACGGGTTGAGCTTCCATTCGCCGACGAAGGGGTCATCCGCCGCCCACAACGCGCCCTAAAGAGCCAGTCAACCAGCAGCAACCGCAAGGTACGCTTTGACATGGAGTCTTCTCTAGCGGATGGTTTCTTGCCTGGTGTCCTTCTCCCCGCTACGTGCTTCTGACCTTTGGTTGTCCACTTGCGCGAAACACGAAGGAAGAGACACAACATCAGTTCTTTACATTTGTAATGAAACTGCAAACTCCTCTTCTCGGATCTTCAGGGTCCCGCAGCGACAATACCTACGGCGTAGCGATGGTGCAATTGGGGAGATGCCGTATTTTTATATCGAGCATTACATGCAACTCTCCAGGTATTCTGGAGGACGAATAGGCCTAGATCTGCAAGCCAACAAAGAGTGCGAAACGGTGATCAGTGATCGGCCTAAAGCAGACGATCTCGAGTTTTTGTTTTTTTCTGTTCTGAGCCGCGATAACCGATCTCTAAGAGGCCATTGTTAAAGGACCATAAACAGGAGATTACAGATCGCAGACGCTTTCTCAAACTGCTCTTGCAACGTCCATCGTGTTCCGGTGGCTTCGCCGGATAGAGCGCGCGTTGTTCGATCCGAAGCAGATCGTTCGAGGTGCGCTTGATGTGCCGAGCGAGGGCATAGCCGTGGAGAGGTTCGCGCTTCAGCGCGCGCAAAACCTTCATTTTCAGGGCGCCAGGGAACAAATCTCGCTGCTCGTTTTTTTTTATGCGGCGGAGTGTCTCCCCGCTTCTTGCGGAGCCAGGTTGTACTAGGCAGTGTAGGGTGTTGTGGTGGAAGTCAAGAAAGTGGTCAGCTGCTGTCCGGCCCTATCTATCTTCGCAAAGGAATGGCTTGCATTTCCCAGGGAGAGCAATTTCCTCGAGGGACGGTGCAGGCGGGCCAACCTTGTGCGAGTGATTCTGGGGTTCGACTAAGGGCGCGCGGGCACGCTATAGTGCGATGCAATGAGCAGCCATTTTCCGCCAACCTTCATCCACACATCGGTTAGCCGGTCGTGATAGTCGTAGGCTTTCCCGCCCAGTTCGCCTCGTTCGTGGTAGGCCCCTGTCACCACCGCGATGTTCTCGTGCATGCGAATCTTGACGTCCGCCAATTCCGCAATATCCACGCGCAAGGGTCCCGCATTATAGCTAATGAAGCCGACCTTACCGTAGGTGGTGCCATCTTCAACGGTAATGACGTAGTCATCTGCCAGCAGCCCCGCAACGGTAGCGATTTGCCGCTGCTTATATGCATCCACCCATTTTGATTCCAAGGCACGAATACTCGTCGCGTCTGATTTTTCCTGCGCCAAGTCACGAACCGCGAAGCATCCAAGCAGGCAGAGAGCTAAGGTCGAGAATATCCCCGCGCGCATCGTTTTCCCCCTCAAACGGCACGGATTATACGCCTACGTCGCGTGCTATCCACGTGTAGGCAGATGGTCAAATGGTCAAAGGCCTTCGCAAGCGATACCCGGACCTCCCCGGCAGCGCCGTGGGCAGCGCTTCGCGGGGCCCGTACGCCGTCGACATCTTGGGTCAGCGTCCGGTCCGTCTGCGTCCGAGCCTCGATGCAACAACCTGCCCGCAAGGGGAACGGCGCAACCGCGGAGAAGTATGCGGTTACCGAACGGCGGCTCAGGTCAGAAGACAACCACCTCCAGAAAGAGCGGCGGAACTTCCTAACGACGAGGATCCCCACGTGGAAATGTCTGTGGCGAGGTGGTGGAATTAACCTGGGGCAGGACATTTACCTGTACGCGTGACCAAGTATTTCTTTCGCATTCACGAATAGCACTGCTTCCGAACGCCTCCCCGCTTGCGCGTAGGATGTCGAGGGAGGCTACAGCCACATGAAAAACGTCATCAGAGCGACACTGCTGGTCGCGACGCTGTTAGTTCTAGCTCGCGCAAGTGAAGCCCAGGTTTCTGTCGGAATCGTGATTGGGGCACCACCGCCGCCACGGGCGGTCGCCGTTCTTCCCCCAAGCCCCGCTCGTGAGCACGTGTGGGTGGCGGGTTATTGGTATCCGGTGGGCAGGCATTACAAATGGCACGAAGGGTATTGGACTCGGCCACCGTACGAGGGAGCGCGTTGGATTCCGCCGCGCCACGATGGCGAGCGATATTACGGGGGCTACTGGGAGGGAGACCGCGGCCGCGTTGAACACGATCACCACTGGGATCGCGGTCGCGACCGCGACTTCCGCGATCACGATCGACATGACGAGCGCCATTTTGATCACGATCATCGCCGGAACGACAGATAACACGCACCTGTTGCTGGCACTCGCAACGGGTTGAACTGCGATCAGGTCAGTGGGTCATGGCGTAGAGAAGGTAATTGATCCCAACGCGCAAGCCGAGATCGGAGTAACGCTGGGGATAGGCGGGGTGATTCGCCCATTCCCAGGAATCTCCGACATCGGAGTTGAAACAGATGGCGATCATGATGCGACCCTTGTCATCATAGATCGCACGCCAGTGAGCGCCCTTGCCATCGCCCGGCCCTTGCGGATAATCCGGAACTTTGTAGCCGAGCCGCAAATGCGCGGCCCCGGGGATTTGATATCGCTCGTCGAGATCGTAGAGGGTGTGGAAGATTGGATCGTCATTCGGGATATCGACGATGGGGCGATCGGGAAAAACCATACGGATGCGCTTTTCGAACATTTGCCACTCGTACGCGCCGTGAAAATCGTCGGCCATGAGGAAGCCGCCGCGTAAGAGGTAGTCGCGCAGGACGTCGGCCTGATGTTGAGTGATCCCCCACTCACCGACCTGGACGGCATAAAGCCAGGGCCAGTTATAGACCTCGTCGCCATCGTCGAGATTCACGTCCTGTTCCACGGAGCGCGCGTCGATGCGAGTGAGTCGCCGGACAGCCGCGGAAAAATTGCGGTCGGCGGGCGGTCCGTCCTGGGTCCACAGCGATATGCCTTGACGCCAATCGCCATCGAAACGCCCACGGTAACCGTCATTGGGGCCGGGCGGGTACATGAGGCGAGCAAAAGCCCATTCACCCGAACGCTGCCAATCTGGCGGCAGGGGAGCCGATTCGCCGTATTCGACAGAAGGATATTCGCGGAAAGGAAGTTGGGCAAACATCACGCGAACAAAGGCGAAAGCGCAACAGAAGGGGAAAAGAATTTTCAGCAACTCTCGACAGGACTCCTTCATGCGAGCTTCCCTTCTGTCTTGCCACTCGCGCGTTCGCCACCGGGCAAATCTCTATTGTAATGAGATGCCGGGGAACGGGCTTTGCGATGGTCTATCCGCCAGGTGACAGTCGTCCATAGCGAATCTGATGAACCGAATCAAGCGCCTCAGCCATAGCGAAAAAGAGCCTTAAAACCGTAGTCCATGTGCTGTTGGATGTGGCAGTGAAAAAGCGCCAGTCCCGGCTGATCGGCAGTGAAATCAACCATAACTCGGCCAAAATATGGGACTACCACGGTATCTTTGACAATGCCTGCAGTCTTCTTGCCGTTGATCTCCGCCAACTCCCAAAGGTGGCGATGGAGGTGCATGGGATGAGCATCGTCGGTGCGGTTGCGCATCAGGAGGCGGTAGCGCGTGCCCTGTTCGAGGACGAATTCGCGTTCATGGGGGTAAGGCTTGCCATTGATGAGCCAAAGATTGAACTTGCCAGCCGCGCCGGGCAGCTTCTCGAAAATCAGTTCAATGGTCTTCTGCGGAGCCGGTGAGGAGGAGTTGGCGGTTCCGAAGATGGTATAGTCCCAAGGCGCTTGAGGCGGATCGATCCATTGCGGCTGATGGTGCTGGCCAGCGTATTCCACAACCACGCCGAGGCCCGATTCGCGGATGGCCTTCTCTGTTGAGCCGAGGATCCAAACTCCCGGATTGTTCATCTCGACGACCACATCGATGCGCTCACCTCCGCCGACAAAGATCGAGTCGAGTGTCTGCGGAGTCGGCACCGGGTTGCCATCGAGTGCGATGACCTTCATCTTGTGACCCGCCAGCGCGACCCGGCGGTTCTCGATGGCGCTGGCGTTCAGGAAGTGAATGAGCAGCCGTTGACCCTCACGAACACGGATCGGGTCGCCGGCCCCAAGCGCCTTGTCGTTGATCGAGTAGGTGTTCGAGCCGACCTCGAGGCCATCCGGGTCGGTGTTCAGCGTGGCTGGCTTTTCGAGCAACGGGCCATGATGGGTGTCGTCGTCCTCATCGTCCATGGTTGCTGTAAAGAAGGGTTCCCAATCGCGCAGGGCGAGGAAGAGTTCCTGGTCGTACCGGCCCGGGTTGTTGCCGTCCTCGACGTAGACGAAGCCGAACTGGCCCGTGTACCCGCCCTTGTGCAAGTCATCCATTGCCATGGCGTGCGAGTGATACCACCGGCTTCCGGCTGGACCGGGTGTGAGTTCGAAGTGTCGGCGTCCATGCGGCGGTACGACCGGCGAGCCCTCTTCCTGGGTGCCGTCGACCTCGGGTGGGATGAGCAGGCCATGCCAATGAACAAGCTCCGGTGTATCCGTGTCGTTGACGACGTCAATCCCGACCCGTCTCCCGGCCCGCAGGCGAAGGAGGGGGCCGGGTGCGGCACCGTTGTACCCGACGGTGGAGAGAATATGGGAGCGGTCGAGTTCCACGGTGACGGGGGCAATGCGAAGCAAGTAATCGGGGTTGTCTTCGGGGGGATGGCCCGTGGGCAACCGTGGAGTGCCGGCCGATTGGCCGATCGGCAGCCGCGGCGCCGCGGCGTGAGCCAGAGCCATGCTGCCGAGTTTGAGGAGACCGCGCCTATCCAAAGTAATGCCGCTCCCTGAAAATCGGGACCTGCCTCGATCGTCTCACGCGGACGCGGGCCGGACAAGGCGGGCAGGAGGCCGGTCTAACTGCAACCAAGTGAGCACTTTCGCCGTCTAAATACTCGCGCACTCGCCTCCGCCGAGCTTCACTATGAAGTGTACGCACATCGCATTGGCGATTCTGGCAGCCTCGGCCGGGTGCGCGGCGCTGTGGGCTCAGCGGACCGGGGATTTCGGCTTCGGAAATGACGACTCCCCGACCAACGTCAAGGCGGAGTTCTACTGGTCGCGCCTGGCCTATTCCACAAACATAGCGAGTAATTTCGGTGGTTACGGCCACCGGTGGCGGAGTTCGTGGTCGCGCGACTATCCCAAAGCGGACCGGCAGTTTCTGATCTCCATGCACCGGTTGACGCGCATCGACGGGAGGCCAACGGAGCAGGTGGTTACCCTCGATTCCGACGAGATCTTCAACTATCCCTGGATTTACGCGGTTCAGGTGGAGAGCTGGACATTCAGCGAGAAGGAAGCCAAACGATTGCGCGAGTACCTGCTCAAGGGTGGGTTCCTGATGGTGGATGACTTCCATGGTACGGAGGACTGGGAGAACTTCATGAACGGAATGCGCCTGGTGCTGCCTGACGCTGAGGTCGAGGACCTGCGGAGCGGCGATGAGATCTTCCACACGCTCTACGACATCGACGACAAGATGCAGATACCCGGCGAGCAATATGTTTGGACCGGCCGGACGTATGAGAAGGACGGTTATCAGCCCAAATGGCGGGCCATCCGCGATAGCAAGGGGCGAATTATCGTCGCGATCTGCCACAATATGCACCTCGGCGATGCGTGGGAGTGGGCCGATGATCCCAATTACCCGGAAACATTTGCGTCCATGGCGTTTCGCGTGGGGCTAGACTACATCCTGTATGGGATGACTCATTAGGGGTGGTACGGCGCGATTCGTTTTGCCGGGAGCGGATGGAGTGAAAGATCGACGGCCACGCGCTGGATTCTTGCTGTAGCACTAAGGACGCGAAGGGTGCATGTTTCAGCTTCTGTTCAAATACCCGGGCGCGGTATTCCGGAAAGGGCAATTCGTGCTGCTCGGGAAGTGGCCTGGGTGGCTGCTGGTCGTGGCCATGGTCGCAGCCGCTGTTGGACTTGCCCTGCTGATTCGTTGGAAACTCCGGAACGCTGCGCCTGAGGTGCGAAACTGGCGAGCCTGGGTGGTTTGGGGAATACAGTCTGCGTTTGTAGCTCTGGTCCTGTTTTTGCTGTGGCAACCCGCAATCCTCGTGGCCGAGCTCAGCTCACAGCAGAACATTATTGCCGTTGTCGTGGACGATTCGCGGAGCATGAGCATCGCGGATAGCGAGGGAAAAACGCGAGAGGCGGCAGCAGTCGAGGCGCTCGAGGGCGGTGTTCTCGCGGGCTTGCGGCAACGTTTTCAAACGCGGCTCTACCGGCTCGGCCGTGAATTGACGCCGGCGGACGGGCCGCGAGAGATTATGCCGGTAGCGCCGGCCACGCGCATTGGCGACAATCTGAAGCGGCTCGCCACAGAAACCTCGGACTTGCCCGTCGGAGCGATCGTGCTGCTCAGCGATGGCGGCCAGAATAGCGCAGGAGGCGGCTCGGGGATCAGCCGCGATGTTCTTCAAGCGCTACGCAATCGGCGGCTCCCGGTGCACACCGTGGGATTCGGAAAAGAGCAGAGCGCGCATGACGTGGAGATCGAAGACGTCAGCATCGCCGCGAGCGTGATCGCGGAGAGCCGGATTTCCGCGACGGTCAGCCTGACACAGCGAGGCTACGCAGGTAAGAAGGCGAAGCTCACGGTTCGCGATGGGGCTAAAGAGATCGCGGGGCGCGAGATCACCTTGGCGGCCGATGGGCGCATGCAAGCCGAGCCTGTTTTCTTCCCCGCCGGTGCCGCGGGCGCAAAAAGCTTGACCTTCAGCATGGAGACGCTGTCTGGCGAAGAAAACCTCGCGAACAATACCATGACGCGCCCCATCGTTGTGAGCGACGCGAAGCGAAGGATTTTGTATCTCGAGGGTGAGCCGCGTTGGGAATACAAATTCATAAGGCGAGCCGAAGCGGAAGATCCCACCGTGCAGCTCGTGTCCATGCTACGCACCAGCGAAAACAAGATCTATCGGCAGGGGATCAGCGATCCGAGCGAGCTAGCCAACGGGTTTCCGGCCCGGCCCGAGAACCTGTTTAGCTATACGGGCATCATCATCGGATCGGTTGACGCCGATTATTTCACACCGCTTCAGCAGGAGCTGCTTCGTGAGTATGTCGACCGCCGCGGCGGGGGGATCCTGTTTCTGGGAGGCCGGTTCTCGTTGAGCGACGGCGGATGGGGGGCCTCGAGCCTAAACGACCTGCTACCGACCATTCTTCCGCAAGGAAAAAACAACTTTCACCGCAACGCGGCGACGGTCGAGTTGACGGCGCAGGGTCTGAACTCGCCCATTACTCAATTACTGGATGATCCGGCGAAGAATGCGCAGCGTTGGAAGAAGCTGACCTATCTTGCCGACTATGAGGATGCCGGTGCGCCGAAACCTGGAGCCACCGTGCTTGCCGACCTGCGCGCGGGCCGGAGGAAACTGCCGCTGCTGATTACCGAGAGCTACGGGCACGGCCGCACGGCGATTCTGGCAACGGGCGGCACATGGCGCTGGCAGATGAGCGAGGCTCTCGGTGACCTATCGCACGATCTTTTCTGGCAGCAGTTGTTGCGCTGGCTGGTGGCCGAATCGCCGGGTCCGGTTGTCGCCTCGATGCCAGAGCGGCTGCTGATGGATGAAGGGCGGGTATCGTTGAAGGCACAAGTGCGCGACAAGCAGTTTCAGCAGACCACCAATGCGCATGTCACGGCGCACATTGTTGGACCGCAAGGGACGGACGCCTTCATTGATCTGACGCCCTCGGGAAGTACACCTGGGCTGTATGAAACCGAATGGACGGCGGAGAAGGCGGGTACCTATCTCGCCGAACTCACAGCGGAATCTGCGGGCGGTCAACCACAGGAACTCGGTCGCGACGTGGTGATGTTCCAGCGCGAAGACGGGGTGGCGGAGAACTTTCACACGGAGCAGAATCGGCGCCTGTTGGAGCAACTTGCATCCGACACGGGCGGACGATACTGGACGCCGTCCGAGCTGAAGAACCTGCCCGGAGACGTGTCGTACTCGGAGGCCGGGATTTCCGTTCGCAATACGAAACAGCTGTGGGATATGCCGGTGGTTTTCCTGCTCCTGCTCGGCCTGCCAATCACGGAGTGGTTGTTACGTCGGAACTGGGGCGTGATATGAAGCGCGCGCTGCTAGTGCTGCTGCTCACCTGTGCGACCGCGCTTCAGGTGCATGCGGCAACGTATTACGTGGTGGTAGCAGGGCTAGGCGGCGAGCCGGATTACGAGCAGCGTTTTACGGCTGCGGCCAAAGATCTGCATCGGATCTTCACAGCGGCGGAACCGGGGGCGCACGTCTACATGCTCACTGGCGAGCAGGCTACGGGCGCGCATCTGCTCGAAACGATCGGCGAGGTGGCGCGCAGTGCCAAGGCGGACGACGACTTCGCACTCATCCTGATCGGCCACGGTTCCTTCGACGGCGTGGGGTACAAGTTCAATCTCGTCGGGCCGGATGTGACCGCAGAAGAGATCGCCGCGATGTGCGACCATGTCGCAGCACGGCGGCAGCTGATCGTTGACACCACCAGTGCCAGCGGGGGCGCGGTGCAAATTCTCGAGCGGCCCAGGCGCGCGGTAATCGCAGCGACAAAATCCGGAACGGAGAAAAACGCGACGGTGTTCGCGCGGTATTGGGTGGAGGCGCTCGAAGACCCTGCCGCCGACACAGACAAGAGCGACTCCATCAGCGCCATGGAAGCCTTCCGCTACGCCACGAAGAAGACCGCTGCTTTTTACGATTCACAGAAACGACTCGCAACCGAACATGCCGTGTTTAACGATACCGGCCGAGGAGCAGCGGTGCGCGAAGCGGGAAACGGACAAGGTCTGCTGATGTCGAGTTTCACTTTGCTGCGCCTTGGCACGAGCCAGCAAGCCGGCAACGATCCAGCCAAACGCGCGCTGCTTGAGAAAAAAGATCAACTGGAGCAAAAGATTGACACGCTGAAGTACCAGAAAGCCGCAATGGATCCGCAGGATTACAAGAAACAATTGACCGAGGCGTTGGTGGAACTCGCGAAAGTGCAGGAGCAACTGGACAAATGAGGTTCGCCGTCGTCCTTCCGATTTTCGCGCTGGCATGGGCTGTATCCGTCCGTGCCGCGGCACCAGCAGACTGCTGGGCGCTGCGCAAGCATGGACATTCGGCGGAGGCCAAGGGCTGCTTCGAGACGCTGACGCACAGCGGCGACGCCTACCTCCGCGCCGAAGGCTTCTGGGGGCTCGAGCAATGGGAGCGCGCGAACGAACAGTTCCGCGCGGTGACGCAGCCGGCGGGCAGCCAAGATCGGTATAAGGTGCGATGGGGGATGTTGTTGCACGAGCGCTTCAACGACAACGATGCCAACGGGTTGTTCCGCGAAGCGCTCGAGAACAACCCTTCGAGCGCCGAAGCTTATCTCGGGCTTGCAACGGTTTCCGCGGATGGTTTCGAAGGCCAGGCCGCCGAGTATCTGGCCAAGGCGATCGCGCTCGATCCGAAACTGGCTGAAGCGCACGAACTAATGGCTGACATCGCGCTCAGCAATGACGATACGGATGTTGCCGCGGCCGAAGCAGACAAGGCCATCGCGCTAGAAAACGATGCGCTGGACGCGATGGCGATTCATGGGGCGATCGAACTGATCGCGAACCGTTCTCCCGAAGCATGGTTCGCGAAGATTCATGCAATTAATCCGCACTACGGCGAGGCGTCAGCTCGGGTCGGGCGTCAACTCGGATTGCACTACCGGTATGAGGACGCCGTCACGTACTACCGCAAAGCGGTCGAGCTTGAGCCACGGTTGTGGGCGGCACATTCCGCGCTTGGAATCGCTCTGATGCGATTGGGCCAGGAAGACGAGCCCTTCCGGGAACTCGAGTTGTGCTACGACAACGGATATCGCGATAAGGCCACCGTGAACAGCTTGCGGCTGCTCGACAGCTACAAGAACTTTGAAACGTTTCGCGACAGCACAACGATTCTGAAGCTGCACAAAACCGAAGCGGCGCTGCTGCGCCCTTACCTGCAGGCAGAGCTGCTTACGATTCTGGCCACGTATGAGAAGAAATACCGCATGAAGCTGCCCGGTCCGGTGCAGGTGGAAGTCTATCCGGATCATGAGGACTTTGCCGTACGCACGACGGGGATGCCAGGCCTGGGGGCGTTTGGCGTTACCTTTGGGCAGGTCGTGGCGATGGATAGCCCATCGGCGTACAAGCCGGGCGGGCTCAATTGGGGTTCCACGTTATGGCACGAGATGAGCCATGTATTTATCTTGACCGCGACGAATCATCGCGTGCCTAGGTGGTTCACCGAAGGTCTCGCGGTGCATGAGGAAGGCGAGCGTTCGCCGGAGTGGAGAGATCGTTTGACTCCGGAAATACTCGTCGCCATTCGCGACAAGAAGTTCTTGCCGGTGGCGACTCTCGATCGTGGCTTTGTCTATCCCCAATATCCATCCCAGGTGATCGTGTCCTATTTCCAGGCTGGCAGCATCTGTGACTTCGTAACGGAGAAGTGGGGTGAGGACAAACTGCTCGACATGGTGCGCTCGTTCGCCAAGTTGCAGACGACGTCACAGGTAATCCAGCAGGATCTCGGGGTTGCGCCCGAAGCGTTCGACAAAGAGTTTTTCGGGTGGATCGGGAAGAAATATGGGGCGGAGGCCGCGCATTTCGACGCGTGGCTGGAAGAACTGAAGGCGCTCGTCGTTGCTGCGCAACAGAAACAGTACGACACCGTGCTGCGGCAGGGACCAGGGGTGCTCGGGTTGTATCCCGAATACGTCGCCGATGCCAACGTCTACCTGTTGATGGCTGCCGCGGCTAAGGCGCGAAACGATGACAACGCTGAAGCTGCGATCCTCACGGAATATGAACACAAGGGAGGTCAGCTGCCTGACGCGCTAAAACGCCTGGCCACGTTAGAGGAGAACGCGAGAAAACCTGCCGAGGCAGCCGCGACACTCGAGCGCGTGAACTACATTTATCCAGTCAAAGACGAGGATCTGCATCGGCGCCTCGGCGACCTGCTGTATGCGCAGAAACGGTACGACCCTGCCATCCGCGAATACGCCGCTTGCGTCGCGTCAAATCCGGTGGACAAGGCGGGAGCGGAGTTCAACCTGGCACAAGCGTATTTCGCCGCGGGACAGAAGGACAAAGCGGAGGAAACCGTGCTGGCGGCGCTCGAAATTGCTCCCGGCTACCGCCCGGCACAGAAATTATTGCTTGAATTGCAGCGGTCGCCCGCAAAACCGGACTGAAGGGAATGAAAATCGATGGTCGCTAGCGTCGGAATGAATCAAGAAGCCGCAGCTCTCCAGAAACGAATCGAGCGCTTTCAGATGGTGCGCGAGCAAATCCTTATGCAAGTGCGCGAAGTCATTGTTGGCCAGCAAGAGGTGCTGGACCAGATATTGATCGCGATTTTTGTTGGTGGTCACTGTCTCATGACTGGCTTGCCAGGCACGGCGAAAACATTAATGGTGCATACGATCGCGGAGACGCTCGGATTGAAGTTCCGGCGTATCCAGTTCACACCGGACTTAATGCCTTCGGATATCACGGGCACGGACATCATCGAAGAGGACCTGACGACCGGCCATCGCAAGTGGACCTTCGTCGAAGGACCGATATTTGGGAACGTGTTGCTGGCCGACGAGATCAACCGCACGCCTCCCAAGACGCAATCCGCGCTCCTCGAAGCGATGCAAGAGCACTCCTGCACCGTGCGCGGAAATCTGCACCAGCTTCCGTCGCCATTTTTCGTGTTGGCGACGCAGAACCCGATCGAGCTGGAAGGAACCTATCCGCTGCCGGAGGCGCAATTGGACCGCTTCCTGTTCAACGCGATCCTCGACGATCTGAGCGCCGAAGACGAACTGAAGGTGATCGACCTGACCACGGCGACGCGGGTACCGAAGGTGGAAGCGGTAACTTCGGCCGAAGAGCTGCTCGACTTTCAGCAGCTCGTGCGCATGGTGCCCATTGCGGAAACACTTTCGCGCTATGTCGTGGCCCTGGTGCGAGCCACGCGGCCCAAAAGTGAAAAACCCCACGAGCTGGTGAAGAGATATGTGAACTACGGCGCCAGCGTGCGCGCGGCGCAATTCATTGTGTTGGCGGCAAAGGCCCGGGCGCTTTCGAACCAGCGGTATCACGTCAGCTACGAGGACATAACTTCTGTGGTTGTGCCGGTGCTGAGGCACCGAATCCTGCTGAACTTTCACGCGGAATCCGACCAAGTTGGCGCGGACGAGATCCTGAAGCAACTGGTCTCGCAGGTGGAGCGGCCCAAGGAGAATTGATGCAACGTTTCCTCGATCCCCAGGTGCTTGCCGGCATTTCTTCGTTGGACCTGTTGGCGAAGACCGTGGTGGACGGCTTCGTGGCCGGCTTGCATCGTTCGCCGGATTTCGGCTTTAGTCAGGAGTTTGCCGAATACCGGGCGTATGTCCCGGGGGATGACTTGCGCCACGTGGACTGGAACCTGTTTGCGCGCACGGAACGATGCTACTTGAAGCGCTACCGAGGCGAGACAAACACGCAGGTGACCGTGCTTCTGGACGCGAGTAACTCGATGCAGTACACCTCGGGTCCGCCAACCAAGATGGACTACGCTCGCTTCATCGCCGCGTCGCTTTTCTATCTGGCGATCCACAATCAACGCGATGCGGCAGGGCTGATCGTTTTCGACGAAGACGTGCGGGAATACATCAGGCCGTCGACGCGACCCGGCCAACTGGCGCGCCTTTTCGCCGCGCTGGAACGGGCCGAGCCGCGGGCAACAACCGATTTCGCCAAGCCGCTCCGGCATTTTCAGAATTTTCTACACCGGCGCGGAATCGTCATCCTGATCTCGGATTTTTACGAAGAGCCGGAAAAGATCGTACGCTCTAGTGCACCGTTGCGGTTTCATGGCAACGAGATGGTGCTGCTTCACATTCTCGATCCGCAGGAGATTCGCCCGGAGCTGCGGGGATCGGCGCTCCTTGTCGACCTCGAAACGGACCGGCGAATTGAGGTAATCCCCGAATATGCGAAAACTACTTATCGCGCGAAGATCGATACCCATATCGAGGAGCTTCGTTCGCGCGCACAGGGTGCGGGGATGGATTATCAATTACTGATTACGAGTGAGTCGCTCGATCGAGCCTTGCGCGGATATCTCTCGTTGCGGCAGGCGGGTAACTGATGGGTTTTCTCGCACCATGGTTTCTGGGTGGGCTGGCGGCGCTGGGCGTGCCGGTGTTTGTACATCTGCTGCGGCGGCACAAAGCCACGCCGCGGCCGGTAAGTTCTCTGATGTTCTTCGAACGAGGCACACAAAGCTCCACGCGCCACCGGAGGCTGAGGTATCTCGTGCTGTTCGCGCTGCGATGTGCACTGGTGCTGCTGGTGGTACTTGCGTTCGCAAATCCGTATATCTGGAAGGCTACGGCCGACGCAAACTTCCGACTGCTTTTGATTGTGCTGGACCATTCCTTTAGCATGCGCGCCAGAACACGCTTCGGCGACGCGAAGCAAAAGGCGCTCGCGCTACTCGCCGGAAAACCACATGGGCAGAAGGCGCAAATCATGAGCCTCGGCGGACAGCTCGAGGTGCGAACCGCGGCGATCACGGATGACGCGCCGTTGCGGGCAGCACTGGAAAACATTCAGCCGGGCGACGGACACGCGAGCTTCGGCGAACTGGGCCAGGCAATGCGCTCGCTGGCCGAAACGGAGCCTGGACCAATTGAGCTTCACCTCTTCAGCGATATGCAGCGCACTGCAATGCCATCGAACCTTTCTGAAGCGGTTCTGCCGAACAACGTGGAGCTAGTGTTGCATCCGGTCGCCGACGGCCCCGCACCAGCGAACTGGACAGTCGAGAGCGTAGAGGCCCCGGCCACGCTCTCCGATCCGAAAGATCCAAAGCACTCTCGCGTACGGGCGGTAATCGCGGGTTTCGGCACTCCGGCTGCCACGAAAGCCGTATCGCTCGTGGTGAACGGTAAGACGATTGCGACGCGGAAGATCGACGTGCCGGCCGGCGGTCGCGCGACAGTGGAATTTGCCCCTCTGGACGTGGGATATGGTTTCAACCGCTGCGAAGTGCGAGTCGAAAGCGAAGATGCATTCCCGGCAGATGATACAAGCGTATTTGCCGTACGACGGTCCGATCCCGAACGCGTGTTATTCGTACACGCTGCCGATGATGCGCGGTCAGCGCTTTATTTTGGATCGGCGTTGTCCGCGGCAACCCTAGGTTCGTTTGTGCTGCAGTCGGTAGCCGCGGAGCAGACAACCGATCTCGACCCAACGAAATACGCCTTCGTGGTCCTATCGGACGCAGTAACGCTGCCTGGGATTTTTGAGCACACGCTCGGGCAGTACCTTGCGAAGGGCGGCCGCGCCCTGATCGCACTAGGCACCTCCGCCGGCCACCATGCGCAGATTCCGCTGTGGGGCGGTGATGTGAAGGACACACATGATTACGCGCGCGAAGGAGGCACGGTTGCCGTAGGGCAGGTGGACTTCAGCTATCCGGCGCTGGATCAGGCGCGGCCCGGGGCCGATAACGGCGGTTGGGGTGAGGTGAAGGTTTTCTACGCCGCAGTACCGGAACCGGGGCAAGCGCGCGTGGCAGCACGCCTCTCGGACGCGACACCACTGCTGCTCGACAAGCAAGTGGGCGAAGGACACATCGTGCTGCTGGCTTCGGGACTCGAAAACCTGACCAATGACCTGCCCCTCCATCCCATCTTTGTGGTTTTCGTCGATCGCATGGCTCGGTATCTCTCGGGTGACGAGCGTCTGAGCGGCTCGAAGGTGGTTGATTCCTTTGCGCAGTTGCGCGGCGCGGCTGAACCGGCAGGGGTGGCGGCGAGCGTCGAGGTGATTGACCCGGACGGGCATCGGCCCTTGTCGCTAAACGAAGCGCGAACGATGCAATCTGTTCGGTTAGAACGCTCGGGATTCTATCAGATTCGTTTTGCCAACGGACGAGATGCGGTCATCGGCGTCAACCCTGACCGGCACGAATCGAATCTGGAGCCGCTGAGCAAAGATGTGCAAGACCTGTGGAGCGGAGGCTCTGCAAGCAGCGGGACGCAGCCAGCGGGCTCCGCAGCGGTTCAAGTGAAAGCGCGTCCCGTAAGCCTTTGGTGGTACGTTATGCTGCTTGCATTGGTGGTAGCATTGGCAGAGACCGCTCTGGCCAGCGGCTACTTGGGCACGCAACGGGAGGAAGCATGAACAACCGCAGCGAGCTCGACAGTTATATTACGCGCCTGCAGCAGAGGCTGCGGGCCGGTGTTTGGTTGCGCGGCGCAGCCATATTTACAGCCACGGCGCTTGCGATTACCGTCGCGCTCGTGCTCCTGCTCAACCGCTTCGCGTTCCCGGCGCATGGCGTCACTGCTGGGCGATTGACTATCTTGGTTGCGCTCGCTGCGGCGGCGGTAGTCGGTATCGTGCTGCCGGTGATTGGCGTGACTCGCGAGTGGGCTGTAGGCAAAGCGGAAGCTGCAAATCCCGGCCTGGAACAGCGCCTTACGACCTTTGAGGAGCAAGTGCGCAAGAGCAACGACCCGTTTCTGGAGCTGCTGGCTGCGGACACGCTGGCGCACACCAAGCAAACCGAGCCGCATTCGTTGGTTCCAGACAACCGTTTGTTCGCTCTCGGCGGCGCGGGAGTGGCTTGCCTCGCCGTGCTGGTATGGATGATCGCTGACGGACCTGGGTACCTCGGCTATGGAGCTGCCATGCTCTGGACCAACAGCAGCGCCGCTCCGCTCTATGCCATTCGAGTCACTCCGGGGAATGTCACGGTGCGACGAAACAGCGATCAACTGATCACCGCGCACGTGACCGGGATGCATCCCGACCAAGCGCGGCTGTTCGCACATTACGCGAGCGCCTCCGGATGGGAACCTGTGGCCATGCAGGACGAGCACGACACGGGCGGCGGCACGACCTATCAGTTCGTTTTCGCCGGGCTGCCGGAAACTGTTGAATATTATGTGGCTGCAGGGCCGCTTGTCTCGAGGCACTACAAATTGCGCGTGCTGGACCTGCCTTCTTTGAAACAAATCAAAGTTACTTACCATTATCCGGCATGGACGGGAATGAAGCCGGTGACCGAGGAACACGCGGGCGACCTGCGAGCAATCGAAGGAACGGAAGCCGTCATTGAAGTGGAGATGGATCGTCCTTTAAAGGATGGCCGGTTGACGCTCGACAACGGCCAGATGATGCAACTTGCGGGCAGCGAGGGAAACAGGTACCGAGGCTCGATTCGTTTGGAAAAGGATGGCGCGTATCATCTGGCGGACCTCGATGGCGGCCAGGAGGTGCGCTTATCGGAGGACTACTTCATCGCGACGGATAAGGCCATGCCGCCGGAAATCTCGATCGATCGACCCGGCGGCGATTACCGCGCCAGCGCAATCGAGGAAGTGACCGTCGGCGTGACGGCGCGGGACCAGTTCGGTCTCCATGACGTGCGCCTGCACTACTCCGTGAATGGCGGGCCGACTCAGGACGTGAACTTGCTTAAATCCGCTGGCGCGAAGAGCGCCAATGGTTCCTACATGCTCCCGCTGGAAGAATTCAAGCTGGTGCCGGGCGATTTGGTGAGCTTATACGCGACTGCACGGGACGGTCATAGCGAGGCTCGCACGGACATCAGCTTCGTCCAGGTCGAACCTTTTGAGCGCGAGTTTTCGCAATCGCAACAGATCGAAGGCAACGGCGCTGGGAGCGGTGGCAACAACCAGATGGAAATTTCCAGACGGCAGAAAGAGTTGATCGCGGCCACCTGGAAGCAGCAGAACGACAAGATGTCGAGTCCCAAGGAGGCATCGGCGGCAGGCCAGTTCCTATCTGATGCGCAGCGCAAACTTCGCGATCAGGTCATGGCGCTTTCGGTTCGCATGCAGAGCCGTGATCTTTCCCAGGCCAACGAAGAGTTCTCCGATTTCGACAAAGACATGCGGGATGCGGCTAAGGCGATGCTGCCTTCGGCGGAAAAGCTCGGACAGACGCAGTGGAAGGATGCGATGCAATGGGAGCAGAAAGCGCTGCAAGCATTGCTGCGCGCCGAGGCCACGTTCCGAAAAATCGAAGTTGCCTTCGGACAGCGCGGCAGTGGCGGGTCCGGTACTGGCAACGCCGGGCGCGATCTGGCCAGTTTGTTCGATCTGGAATTGGACACGGAAAAGAATCAGTATGAAACTGCGCACAAAGCAGCTCCGGCGGAGCAGCGCGAAAAGGATGTAGAGGACGCCCTGAAGAAACTGGACGCGCTGGCCAAACGCCAGGAGGACTTGGCGAACCAGCAACGTAATACCCAACAGAGTTTCCAGCAACGTTGGGAACAGGAAATGCTGCGACGCGAAGCGGAACAATTGCAGCGGCAGATCGAACAAATGACGCGGGGCGAGCAGAGTGCGAACGGGTCAGAGCAGAGTTCGCAGCAGCAGGGTACATCAGCGGGGAGCGGCTCGCAGGCAGGGAAATCCGGAGATCCGCGAACAGAGCAAGCACTCGAACGTTTGAGACGGGCGACCGACGCGATGAAACGCGCGGACCGGTCGCAACAGGACGCAGGCGCTGCAGGGCAAGAGGCCGCCGATCAGCTTCGTCAAGCGTCGAATTTGCTCGCGGGCACGCAGCAGCAGCTTGCCTCGAACAAGATGGACTCTCTCGCCCGCGAGGCCAGTCGATTGACGCAAGAGGAGCGCGCACAAGCCCAGCAGATCGGCAAATTCGCCACCCAGCAGCGTGATGCAAGCCCGACGGATCTGGACCGTATGAAGATGCGAGTTCAGGAGCGCGACCGCTTGGCGCAGGAGCGGCAGAAGCTCTCGGACGACCTCTCGAGATTGCAGAGAGGAGTTCGCGATACCGCACGCGAAATGGCTCACACCCAACCGGGGGTCGCCCGGAAATTGCGCGATGCGCTTACGGAGATGGATGAGTCCGATCTCGATAATCATGTGCAAAGAACGGCGGACTGGTTGCGGCGTGGAATCGATCCAAATTCGAATGGCACCGAAACCGAGATCGCGCAGGGTCTCGAGAAACTGAACCAGCAGCTGCAGGACGCGCAGAAGGAAGTCGGGCAAGGCAAGCCGGGACAACCCGGCGCAAACCAGCCCAACGCGACGGCGGCACTCGACCAGTTGGAGCGGCTTCGCAGCCAACTCGAAGCTATGGCGGGTTCGCGCGGCAGTTCCACGAGCGGGCAGGACTCCCGACAACAGAATGGGGGGCGCAGTCAGCAGGACGGAAAGCAGGGACGCACAGGCCAGCTTGCCGGAGATAGTCTCGGCCGCAACGATAATTCCGGCAACCTAAGCGGCGATATTCGCTACGGCGGCACTGGAGACGGCACCGTATGGGGCAACATCAACACTGGCAATAACCGGTACGGACACCCGGGGGAGCGGCCTGCGCCCGTGGAACCGAGCAATCTGGACGATTCGGAGCGTACTTTTCAGCAGGGGATGCGAGACCTGAACGAGTTACGCCACATGGTGCTAGACGATCCGCAGGCCGCGAAAGAAGTGGCCGACTTGGTGCGGCGAATGCAGCAGCTCGATCCGAGCCGTTTCCCGGGCAACCCGTCAATGGTGGAGCGCATGCAACGCGGACTGCTCAGCTCGGTGGACAAGTTGGAACTTGTGCTACGTCGCGCAGGCGCGTCGAGCGGAGCCCGCGCTGGAAAGGCCTCCGCCGTCCCGACGGAATACCAGGAATCCGTCGCCGATTACTACCGGCGTTTGAGCAAAAATCCCTAGCGGCCGCAGCAGCGAGTTGATTTCGCAATCACGTCTTGCTCTAGCGGTTCCGATGGCGCATCGCTCTCCGATGAAGTAAACTCCGAAGAGTAAGTCCCGCCTCCGCCAAATCCATTCCCGGACGTTTGCAATGTTCAAGCGGAAATGCGTCGTTAAGTTTGTGGATAGCCTTGGAATCGAACACACTAACCAAAGTTGAGGCTGAATCGCTGTTTGAAGCTGCGATCCGTGGACTGTACCGAATGGATTCAAGCTTCTGGACCGAGGAGGATGTGTTTGACCGGATGTGTATCACGGTCGCGGTTCATGCGTGCGCTGGATTGTTGCCGCACCGTCGGACGGACGGGATATTTCCACGCCGGGGTGAGTGAAGGAACTGAGAATGCGGACTCTTGGAACCATGGGAGGGAATCGACGCTGGAAGCTTAAGAAGTCAACCGGAACTGTGCCGGAGAAGCGGCCGTCAATGCCTGCCGGGCCGCTGCTTGGTATTCCGAGCAGGTACAAGTTATCGGCGGCTCGGAGAGATTTTCTGATAGTGTCCGCGCCAAATTAGGTGTGCTCTGGATTTTGCCGCGTGGGTGGACCACTTACGTGTTCCCGCACGACGAGAAGTAGGAATCATGGCACAGTGCCAATCCTACGTTTTCTTCCCCGACGACCCGACGCAGCCGCCGCAACTTAGCGATTGCCCGAGGACGGCAGAGACTACGCGCAGGACTTTTCGCAGGGGTGTGAACGTCATTGTTAAGTTGTGTGGAATAAGCACAAGAATGGGTTGAACAGATGCATGTAGACATCAAGCGGAAAGCACTCAGCAGTCCCTGCGAAGTTCCCAGAGTCTTGAACCTTGCCAGGAATTCCGCAAAGTGAGCGCAGCAAAATTCTTCGTATCGCAACGAAGGCAGGTATCGTGCATTGAGTTCTTTTGGCAAGTGGAAAGCGAACTCGGGATTGATCCGCCGCCTGCCTAATCCGGCTGGTCATGTATTCCAAGGTTACTGCTGCGATCAGGTTTCAATCTTAGTATGCTTTTGGTGTGTTCACCTGATTGACCAGCCTGCTCATGGAGCTTTATTCTTCGCGGTGAATTAGCGTTCGTCTCAGACCTCTTTGACAATTGGCGGTGAAGTTCGTGGCTAGCGCGAAGTATTTCCCTCCCACCAGTTGCAGAGTTTGATCTGCCTAGCCCACAGAGCGACTCGTGTGTATCACGGTCCGCCGGGAGAACTAAAAATGCGTCTATGCGGTTTGTGCACTCGCAATTCTCCAGCCCACTTTGAGCGGCTGCGGCTGGTCCCTACCCCAGGGCAGGCCGGGGAGATGAGTGTGGAATGAGAGCGAGGCCGCAAACGTATAAAGATGCCCGCTTCTTCCTTCTGGCTGCAACGATCACTATTCTCGTGAGTGGGGCTGAAGGCTTTGCGCAAGACTCATTCACGGCGACCCGCAGCTTTTCTTGGCTTCGACGCACTCATTTAAGTCGACGTGCCAAGGCAGCGGCGCAAAGTTCCCGTTCGACCAGTTCGCCAACCCCGGACGCCCAAGCCGTGTCGCTCGCCAATTTACCTGTGGCAACCGATTTCGACGTTCATACGGTGGCCGCGTCTTCCCTGCCTTCAGCGCCGGAACCCAAGGTCAGGCCTGAAGTGGAGCCGGTAACTCTGCGCTCTGCCGCGCAGCCATTTCTGCCGGCCGGGCCGGCAACCCGGCCACGCGCAACTCCGAAACAAGGAAAGATTTGGTACGGGTTGATGGTGGTTAGCCACAGCGGCGCGACGTTTGACGCGTGGACCACGCGCCAGGCGGTGGCTAATGGCTACGGGCAGGAAGCAAATCCTTCCCTGCGGCCGTTCGCCAATTCGAATGCGATTTACGCCGCAACGCAGGCAAGCCCGGCGTTGATGGATTTTCTAGGCAAGCTCATGATGGTGAGCCAGAATCCGTGGATCAGAAAGTTGTGGTGGGTTCCACAAGTGGCCGGAGCGAGCCTTTCGTTCACTGCTGGCGTCCGCAACATGGAGGTTGTGCGTTAAAGAGTTTGTTTGCGCCATTATTACAGTCAGTGGCGCCACAGTGTCTGCCAGCGCTGCTTCAACACCCCGGTGGAAATCGTGGCGCGGCGTTTTCTGTCAGAATCGTCGCGGCGCAAAACCCCTGGGTCAGGGAAAGTCTGAGAAGTCAGCGAACAGCCATACGGTCTGTTTACCATCCCAAAGGATCAGTGTCAGGCATCACGGACTGGTTTTACCCTTTGAAATCGACAACCAGAAGTGTGATGTCGTCCTGCTGCCCTTGTTCGATGGTTTGCCCTGACCAATGCGACAATTCCGCCAGGAAGCTGTCAGCAAATTCATCTGCTACCAATTGCTTGTTGCTTTCCATAAAGCGCATGACGCGATCTGCACCAAACTCTTCCTGCGCTGGATTCGCTGCTTCCACCACTCCGTCCGTGTAGAGCACGTGGCGGTCGCCCGGTTCCAGAATCAGTTCCAGTGCTTCATAGGTTGCTTCGTTAAACATTCCAAGAACCAAGCCATTTTGTAGAACTTTGGATGTTGTTCCCGTGGAATTGCGCCACTGAAGAACTGGTGGGTGCCCGGCGCCAGCGTAACGCATGAGTTGTTTCTCGAGATCGAGATAAACGTACGCTGCGGTGACAAAATTGTGCGTGAACTTCCCGCACAGTGCTCGATTGAGACCCGCCAGAACCTCCGCGGGCTCCGCCGCATGATGGGCCTGCCCAGTGAGAGCGACCTGCAACATGGACGCAATGAGCGCGGAGGGGAGACCGTGGCCAGAAACGTCGGCGATGAGGATACCAAGATGCGTGTCGTCGACCTGAATGAAGTCGTAAAAGTCCCCGGCTACAGACGTCATAGGGAAAAAGCGCGCAGCAATGTCAAGGCCTGGAACCCCGGGAACGGAATGAGGAAGGATGGAGAGTTGAATCTCCCGCGCCATTTCGAGTTCGTTGTTCAGTGCAAGGAGCTGCGCCGCGAGTTGCGCGCGAGCCTCGCGAAGCATGATGTGGCTGCGGACGCGCGCCTTCACCACGGCCGGCGAAAACGGTTTGTGGACGTAATCCACGGCCCCGACATCAAATCCGCGGGTTTCATCTTCCGCACCGGTCTGGCCAGTCAGAAAGATCACAGGAATCTCGCGCGTGCTGGGGTCCGCTTTCAGGCGACTACACACCTCGTAGCCGTCCATCCCGGGCATCATGACGTCGAGGAGGATGAGGTCTGGTTTTTCCTCGGCACCGGCAAGAGCGAGTGCTTTTTCGCCGTTGGTGGCAACTTTGGTCTTGTAAAAATCCTTGAGAGCGCCGGAGATCACGCCGATATTTAGCGGCGTGTCGTCGACGATCAGTATGAGTTTCTGTGTTGCGGGCGCCTGCTGAGGTGTGGCGGACATGGTTTCAATCCAGAGTCAAAGAAAGTCGAGCGGCGATTCCAGAAAGTGAATGCAACGCGTCGGAATAAGCGAAATTCCCAACATGAGCGGACAAGGAATCAAGTTCAGATGGCAGTAAAATCGGCGCCAGCAGTGGCCGCGCCTCGAGAAGAAAATCGGAGGCATCGCCGTCGTCGGTCTCAAGCAGTTTCTTTAGCCGAGTTAGCGGTTGTACAACGGTCGACGTGTCGGGGTAAGGAGAAGGAACATTGGCCTCAGTGGAACGGTTGGAGAGAGTTGCTCGAATAGCCGCAACCGTCAGGTCGAGTGAACGTGCGAGGGCTTCTAGGCTGGGCGCGATGGATTGATTCGACTCGATGGCTGCTTCCGCTGCAGCAGCAACTTCGGCAAGCCCATTCGCGCCAAGATTAGCGGAAACGCCTTTCAACGAATGAGCGAAGCGCTGTGCCGTTGGAGAATCATTTGCCGCAAGAGCCGAGCGAATGTCGTCGACGGCATGTGATTGCGTCTCCGCGAATCGTTGCAAAAAAGCTTCGTAGCGCTTGCGGTTGCCACCGGTACGCTTCATAGCGGCCACAGTGTCGATTCCCGAGATGACAAGATCGCCGGAAGCGGTCGTAAAAGCGAAACTTGCCCTGGAATCCGGAGCCGCTGCAGTGGCAGCCACTCCCGATTTGGCACGCGGAGCAATCCAACGCGAAAGCGCGTTGAATAATTTGTCCGGATCAATCGGCTTCGCCAGATGATCGTTCATCCCAGCGGCCAGGCAAGCGTCGCGCTCACGATCCATGGCGTTTGCGGTCATCGCGATAATAGGAAGGGCAGCGAAGCGCGGGTTGGAGCGGATGGCCTTGGTGGCGCTGATGCCGTCCATGACGGGCATCTGCATATCCATTAGTACGAGGTCGTAGGGCTGTTTTGTGATCATTTGCACGGCAACAGCGCCGTTCTCCGCCTGCTCGATATTCAGGTGAGTGTCTTCGAGCAGGCCCATTGCCACCTCGCGATTAAGTTCATTGTCTTCCACGAGCAGGACGCGCGCCCCACGGATGGCGGAGAAATCCATTTGGGAAGTGGAAGTTTCTTGTGGCTCCCGCGGCGTCTGACTCGTGCCGAGCGCTTGTATGACGGAATCAAAGAGCATCGATGGCGTAACCGGTTTGATCAGGACGTTTTCAAAGGAAGTCTGGTCGGCCTGGCGCAACACCTCTTCTCGCCCATACGCGGTGACCATCACGAGATGCGGATGATGTTCCGCATGAGGCAGAGCGCGGATGCGCTTTCCGGTCTCAATGCCGTCGATTCCCGGCATCTGCCAATCGATGAAGGCCATGTCGTAGGGCTCATTCCTATCAAGAGCCTGTTTTATGAGTTCAATACCTTCCTCGCCGGACGGCGCCTCATGAACGTCAAACGTCATGTTGAGCAACATGCTGGAAAGGACTTCGCGCGCCTGCGCATTGTCGTCGATGATGAGCACACGGCGCCCTTGAAGCTCGGGACGCGTGAGGCGCGCGGCCACACGGTCACTCTTGCCAAGATACGCGGTAAACCAGAAGGTACTGCCTTTTCCGACTTCGCTGGTCACGCCGACGTCGCCACCCATTAATTGCGCCAACTTTTTGGATATCGCGAGCCCAAGGCCCGTGCCTCCATGCTGCCGCGTGGTCGAAGCGTCCGCTTGTTCGAACGCCCGAAAAAGACGGCCCATCTGCTCGTTGGTCAGTCCGATCCCGGTGTCGGAAACTGAGAAACAAACAAGCTGGCCCTTCTCGTCCTCCTCTTGCATGCGAGCTTTCACCACAATTTCGCCATGCTCGGTAAATTTCGCGGCGTTGTTGCAGAAATTGATCAGGATTTGGCCGAGACGCAGGGGATCACCCTTGGGATGGGGATAAACTGCAGGGTCGATATCGAAAACAAGTTCTAGACCTTTGCCGGCGGCTTTCTCGGAAATCAGATTGCTCACATTTTCAAGGACTTTCTCGAGATCGAAATCGATGGTCTCCACTGTGAGCTTCCCGGCTTCAATCTTCGAGAAGTCCAGAATGTCGTTGATGATGCCCAGCAAATGCTGCCCGGACTGCTGAATCTTACGGACATAGCCCCTCTGACGAGGATTCAAATCGGTTTTTAATGCCAAATGCGACATGCCGATGATGGCGTTCATCGGCGTCCGGATCTCATGGCTCATGTTGGCCACAAACTCGGACTTGATCTTTGTAGCGCTTTCAGCCATTTCCTTCGCGCGCCGCAATTCTTCCTGCGAAGTTTCTAGCGCGCGATTACTGGCCTCCAGTTCTTCCTTGCGTGCTTTGATCAGGCCTTCCGACGCTGCGAGCGATTCCGCTTGCGCACGCGTTTGTTCCAGAAGTCGCTGCGTTTCCAAGTTCCGAGAGAGGAGCTGCGCGTTCATCGCGACCGAAGGCACAAGCGCGTCGAGAAGCGTCTGCTGCCGCTCGGTGAGCGCGGAAACCGTCGCGAACTCGATCACTCCGATGAGCAGGTCATGATTCAAGACCGGAACAAACAGCACCTGCCCGGCAGCGATGCTGCCGACGCCCGTGGAAACCTGAAGAGCTTCCCGTTTGGCAGGAGAGATTTCCAAGGTTCGTTTTTCCAGAGCTGCCTGACCGACAAGAGCCTCCCCAAGAGCAAAAGAAGCGGAGTCGGGCGCGCCATGCAAAGCGAATGTGCCAATGCGGTCGACGCGCAACCGCGAATCGTCCGCGAGATAAAAGGCCGCATAGAGCAGTGGGATGGCCTCAGATAGGCGCGACAGCAAGGTTGATGAGAAAGTCCCAAAATCCTCAGCCGACTGCAGTCGGACGCCGGTAGCCGCCACTTCGGCTTTCACCCAGGATTGCGTTTCTCTATCTCTCGCGCCGCCTTGGAGCGTGTGAAGAGAACGCCCAATCTCTCCAATTTCGTTAGGGCGATTCACGAACGGTATGGGGCGATCGAGTTCGCCGACCGCCAACGCCTGGATTGAGTCGCGAATCGTCCAGAGTTCCCGGACCACGTCCGTCTGCAAGAAGTAGGAGACAACCGCAAAAGAGCCAACAATCCCCAATCCTAAAACCAGCCAGGTGATCAGAATCGAGCGATGTGTCAAATTGGTGAGATCGTCGGATCGTTTATCAGCCGCCTTTTCCATATCTGCGGCTATAGTCATGGCCTGATTGCGAGCTTGCTCCATTTCTTCGGCAACTGTCGAATGCATGATTCCTGCGACCTTTTGATTCTGGTTGGCGAGGGCCGCAGTACGAGCCGGTCGAGAATCCGCTACGGCCTTTTCAAACCTAGCAGCGGCCGCAGCAATCTGCTGCGAGTATGCAGGGTAAAGCCGCTTGGCCTCCGCGATGCGAGCTTGGTACTCGGTGTAGCTGTCCTCTAGCTGGGCGTTCAGCGATTGCCTGCGAGCGGGATCGGTTTCGACGATCAAGCGATCCAGGAATAAGCCGTATCGCATAACGAGAGAGCGGGCCGCATCCATCTTGTAGACGGATTTAATGTCATTGTCGATCAGCCGGCTGTACCACGTGTCGATCCTCTTGGCCTCGATGGAGGAATACAACCCGGCCGCCACGACCATCACGATCAAAGGCGTGAGCGCGACGAGGAGCTTCTTGCGCAACTTCAGATTAGCCAACAGACCCATGTGGAACGCACTCCCTGGTGCTTACGGAGGGCACGATTTACGACTCACCAGTCTTGTTCAAGACATTCGATTGGGGAAAATGCGGTGTCAGTCTCGCGTCACCTCCTCCACGATGCTCGACGCGCATGACCTGCACACGAAACCTGTGTTTGTCACAGGCAACCACCCTTTCGAGGAATATAAGCATCAGCCTCGGTCCCTTCGGAACTGGCAAAACTGACAGAAAGTGCGGAGAGCGGACTTGCGGCCTAGCTAAGCTAATAGCTAGGTCCCAATGACGGGATTACCATCGGTAGCCTGCTGGCGACAATCCGGGCCGGTCTCTCCTAAGTGCCTCAAGCAGAAGCAAGTATCCGCGAGCAATCAAAGAACTCATACGATTTTGGGCAAGTCACCGAGGGATCTCTGCGCCGTACCTTTGGCTGACTACCGTCTCCTCGGAGTAGGCTTTCCAAGACGGCCTGCTCCGCTTCGAGGGAAACCTCAAGCTTCTCGCCAAGCCCAAAATCTTCGCTGCCTGGTTACGGCCACTCTACCGACAAAACTGGGTGGTTTACTTAAAACGCCCCTTCGGTGGTCCCGAATACGTGCTGCAATATCTTGGCCGCTACACCATCGCGTGGCCATCTCTAACCATCGGCTGGTCTCTTTCACCCATGGCCAGGTCACCTTTCGTTGGCGCGATTCCGCTGACAACAACAAACAGAAGTTGCTGCCTCTACCGGTCGATGAGTTCTTGAGCCGCTTTCTCTTGCACCTGCTTCCGCAAGGCTTCGTGCGTATCCGCCACTTTGGCTTCTTGGCCAGCCGACGACGCGCTAAGCTCCTCCCGCTTTGCTTTCAGCTCTTGGGAGCGGCACAACAACCGCCTTGCGAAGAACATACTTCCTCCACAGAGGACTCCCCCGACCTCTACCACTGCCCTAACTGCGGTGGACCGATGAAGGTCATCGAGCGGCTCACCGCTGCCGAAATCCAACTTCGCTCTCCACCACGGACCAGCGCGGCATGAAACCCATCTCTCCAAACCGAAAACTCCGCGTGCTTCGGCGCGCCCTGCATCTCTTTGCCCGGACGCCGGACCGATCCTTTTTTCCGCCTTCTCCAACCACACTCTCCGCTGCAATTTTTTCCAGCAATCCTCACTTACGCGCATGCCGTCATCCATAGCGCTCCGCGGCACAGCATCGGCACACCTTCGCACCGTTCCTTCCCACAATTGAATTCCCATAGCTGTCCGCGTCTGCCGCAAACCAGGCGGCCACGTTCAAACGGCTTTATCGAACGCGCCCGGGCCTAAAGTTACCGGTGATCCGAGACACCTCATGGGACTGCCGTCCAGCGGCTCAGCCGTCTGTTGTCCCTGGTGCTGCGATTCCACAAGCTGGTCGGTCAGCTTATTGATTGCCCTCTTATTGCCCCGAAGCGTCGTAGGTTAGCTCTCAGGGTGAAGGGGTTAGCCAAAAGAGCCTCTGGGGCGCGAGCCCAACGACTTGATAGTTCTGTTGTCCGTTATGCTGCGATTTCACAAGGCGGTTCATCAGCTTAGCGCCCTCGTATTGCTCCAAAACGTTCTTCAGTAACTTCAAGTCCTTCCAGCTTTCTCTCAATGCGTTACGTGGAGACCACTGAAAGTGCGCCATGTTCCTTGTTGGTCGGCCGCACGGTGATTTCCACGTCTTGACGCAAAGCCGTGAGAAATTCCATGAGGCGTCCAACGGAAAAGTTGCCCGCGCGATTTCGCATCAGCAACGAGACTTGAGGTTGCCGCGCGCCGAGAATTTTGGCGATCTCAACTTGTGTCATGCCGCTGTCCTTCAGGATCGTGTAGATTTGCAGGGTAAGCTGGGCCTTGAGCAACTCCTGTTCGGGATTAGGGAGGCCCAGGTCTGCAAAGACGTTTCCGCTGCCTTCGGTTACGTGAGCCACGCGCTTGTTTGTTTTTCTCGCTTTGGATTTCATCTCAGTTCTGCCTTTCTCTGTGGTCCCGTTCGGCTTCTGCGAGCCGCTGTTTAATCAGATTAATCTCCCCCGTCGGTGTAGGCGACGAAGTGCATCGCGAGCTCGCGGAAGAATGGCAGTTTCACATCGATTTGCGGACGGAAGAGAACATCCGCCGTGGAATGACGCCGGAAGAAGCGCGGCAAAGCGCAGAGCAGCATTTTGGAAATAGCCGCCATATCAAGGATGTGAGCTGGGACGTGCGGGGAGGAGGGCTGGTGGAGACCCTTTGGCAGGACATGCGCTACGGTCTACGCATGCTGCGCAGATTCCCAGGCTACACTGTCGTTGCCGTCCTGACGCTTGCCCTTGGAATTGGCGCCAACACAGCGATCTTCAGCATTGTGAACGCCGTTTTGCTTCGTCCTCTTCCGTACATGCAGCCTAATCAGCTCGTGGACCTGAATTTGAAAGCGGAACAGTCGGATCAGGCTTTTGTGCCCTACCCTACTTTTCTGTATTGGCAGCGAGAATCCCATACGCTGTCGGCGATGGGTGCGTGGACTCATGACACATTCAATCTCACGGGCACCGGAATGGCGACACGACTTGGCGGGAGACGCGTTTCGGCCAATTTCTTTTCGCTATTTGGCGTGCGCCCCATCCTCAGACGGAATTTCAACCCAGAAGATGACCGCCTCGGGGCGGCGGCTGTCGTGCTAGTGAACGACGGATTCTGGAGGGATCGACTTGGTGCGTCTCCGAGTGCCATAGGTAAGACTCTGACGCTGGACGGGGGGCATTACACAATCATCGGCGTGATCCCATCGACCTTTCAATTTTGGAGCGCGGCCGAAATTTACGTTCCCATCGGGCAATCGGAAAATCCATCTTTCGACAATTCAGCACTTCCTTCCGCGAAGTCAGTCTTAGTTATGAATTTGGGCGTACGGAGATACAATCGACCGTGCCGATGGACGGCCCTAAGAACAGCGAGTGATTTACCTTCGAACGGATGACGAGCACGGACAATCGTGACTCTCTCGGGAAGGTCCTCATGATGGGTAGTGTGTCGTACATTCCTTCGATCGAGTCAATCACGACAAATTGATGGGGCAGGTCGCGAAACGTGTCGAGGACAAACGGCTGTTAAAACTCATTCGGGCGTTCCTGAACGCCGGGGTGATGGAGAACGGGTTAGCCAGTCCAAGCGTGGAAGGGACTCCCCAAGGGGGCCCACTTTCGCCGCTGTTGAGTAACCTCGTACTCGATGAACTCGATCGAGAGTTGGAGCGCCGTGGACATCGCTTTGTCCGTTACGCAGATGATTGCAATATCTACGTGCGAAGCGAGCGAGCAGGTCAACGAGTGATGAAGAGCATCACGCAATTCATCACGCAGAAGCTCAAACTCAAAGTGAACGAGTCCAAAAGTGCGGTGGCCAGACCGCAGGAGCGGAAGTTCCTCGGATTCAGCTTCACTGACGGACCAGAGATCAAGCGAGCTATCGCGCCAAAATCCTTGGCCCGCTTTAAGCGGCGAGTCCGTGAAATCACGCGACGGGCCAAGGGTGTCAGCATAGAAACGACGATAGAGGAACTAGCTCCGTACATGCGGGGTTGGCGCAGCTATTTTGGTTTCTGCGAAACACCTACGGTACTGCTTTACCTCACCCGCTGGGTCCGATTGCGACTACGAGCGGCCCTGTGGCGGCAGTGGAAAACACCGCGCCGTCGCCGGGCGGCTCTTTTAAAGCTCGGGGTTTCCCCGCGTCTGGCCCGCAACACGGCAAGCAGCGGGCGTGGCCCTTGGCCTCTCGCCCGAACCAAGGCCCTTACTGTGAGGCTTTCTAATGCGTACTTCAAATCCCTCGGACTTCCGACTTTGGTCGATGAGTGCAGCGTAACCGTCTCGAACCGCCGTGTACGGACCCGTACGCACGGTGGTGTGGCAGGGGTCGGCGGGTGACCGCCGCCCCTATGCCGATCGCGATAATCGTCCATGCCAAGTACCCGGAGGAACTTGACCGGTTTCGCGTGCGGGCATGCCGGCTTGCCCCTCTCACCCTTCCGCAAGAGCCCGGCCCCGACCATTTGCACTTGTCGGCCACGGTAACCAGCAATATACTTTCCACTCGCAGCGACGTCGCTCCTCTGCCGCAGTGCCTGCGGGAGACCGAGCCGCCTCGGAGGGATCGGCCGATGCGAACTTTCATCCGATTGATTCTCCTCGTTTGCCCCGTCACAATGCTGTATCCGCAAACTCCAACGCAGCAGCCCAAATTTGCCCTAGAAATAAGCGAGGATGGACCTCCGCTTCATTATGAGCTCGTCCCGCAAGGCCAACTCGTCAGGAGTGAGTCGCTATCGTTCGCCCCCGGCCCGTATCTTCATCTCCGGTCTGGGCGCACTACCGCGGACGCGAAGAAAAACTTGACCTCTGCCATCATGCTTGCCTACCACGTGGATGGCGACGCAGTGGCCATCTCCGCCTCTGTGGTTTTCGGAGCCGTTGACAACAATTCCGGTTCCTGTCCAATGGCAGCGGGCCATCCAAAGCAGGAAATTGGTACCTACTCGCTACATCAGAACGACTCCGTCGTCTTGCAAGAGATGGAACAATTCGGTTTGCAGCCGTGGACCATCAAGATTGTCAACGCGCAACTTCCAACCGCAGCCGGGCTGCCAACCATCAACGAGGTTCCCTCCATCCAACCCAAAATCCTTGGCCAGGATCGCCAGGGCTACACAATCGCGCTCCATAACCTTTCATCGCGCGCTGTGCACGCCTTTGTCGTCGAAACTACGCTCGACCACAACAGTGCTTCCTCGGAATTCAATTATCGTGGCTCCCTGATTGCCCCCAACGAAATTCATGAATTCCGTCTTTTCTGCGACGCTTCAGCCTTCGCGGTTAATCAATCTCCATGCGCCTTCATCCTCAAAGCCGCCTTGTTCGCCGATGGCTCCTTTGAAGGTGACGCGGCTGCCGCCGCGACCCTGGCCGTTCCTCAAATCGCAAGCGAGATTCAGCGCAGGCACCTCTACGCACTGATGGACGACATCCTCGCTGACCCTTCTCGGGACGATGCCGCAAAGCTCGCCCGCACTCGCTCCGAATTGTCAAAACTCTACGAAAACCCGGAACCCGCCATCCTTGAGCAGATTCAGCTCCGCTTCCCCGGCCTTCCGCGCACCGCACTGGATTCCGTAACCTCACAATTAACCGCCTCGCTATCCGGCGAAAAACAGGCGATTTTGCATGACCTCGAAAGCTTTGCCAACCGGCCCCCAGATGCCGTTCCTCGTCTTTCCCTAGCCCAATGGTGGACTGACTGGCAAAAAACACAAGTAAGCGCAAGTCGCACTTCACTTTTTGCTCGATGAACGATTAGAGTGCCGTCCCGGAAACTGTTCAGAAAAGCGTTCTAACAAAGATCTGTTGACGGTTGAAATCGACGCGCGGTCCGGTTGTCACCCGTGCCGCTGGAAAGAAACAAAACACAGAACCGGATCATCGGTCTAATCTGCCCCTGTTTGCCCGCGCGTGCTTTTGTTAAGTATCAATCCATCAGGAAGATGGATGATAGGGGCGGTGGGGAATCGAATTGTTGAACAAACGAATTAAGTCCCAGGCTTTCACGATGCTACCCACAGCCAGCCAAGCGAATTGGAGCTAAGTCTCGCCAGTTCACGCAAAGTCAAAAGCGAATGGGCCCTCACCCCCGGTATTCAACACGCAAAGTGGCGCGGGCATTTGTCCGGTTACCCCACTAATCGGGCGCTGACCCCGGAATCCGAGCGTTGCGGCTCTTTCCGTGCCCCGGCAAAGCGGCTATCACTTAGTCGTGGGCAGCTTAACCTGCGGATTGTTTTGTCTCTGACTCCCTTTACGTTTCTGTACGGCTTGTCGGAGGAGATATTCGACCTGGCCATTCACGCTGCGCAGCTCGACCTGTGCCCATGCTTCCAGCTCAGCCCAGAGCTTGGGATCAATACGAAGTAGGAAGGGCTTTCGGTCCATCTGTCTTGCCGTCTAGTTGTAAAGTGTGCCGGTATTCAGCACCGGGTGAACTTCGGACTCACCGCAGAGCACAACCATGAGATTACTGACCATGGCGGCCTTCCGCTCATCGTCAAGGACTAACACTTGTTTCTCCGCTAACTCCTTTAGCGCCATATCGACCATGCTGACAGCACCTTGGACAATCTTCTGCCGCGCAGCTATAACGGCTTCGGCTTGTTGGCGGCGAAGCATTGCCTGTGCGATTTCAGGCGCGTATGCCAGGTGGGTCAATCGCGCCTCATCCACCAGAACGCCTGCCTTGGCCAGTCGCTCTTGTAGTTCGGTCCGCAGCGCCTGCGATACTTCCGTGACACCGCTACGGAGAGTAATTTCCTTGTCTTCCCCATAATCGTAGGAGTACAGGCTCGCCAGGTGGCGCAGCGCTGATTCACTTTGGGTCGGAACGTAGTTTTCATAGTTGTCGACGTCAAACATCGCTTGCGCGGTGTCCTCCACGCGCCACACAACAACCGCTGCGATTTCGATGGGATTGCCGCGCTTATCGTTAACTTTCAATTTGTCGCCGTTGAGAGTCCGAGCCCGAAGGGACATTTTGTTCCGGCCCATAGTCTGCCGTGACGATGCTCCCGCACCCGTCTTGGTGCCTGTTAGTTTGCTCTGAATCTCGCCACCGACTGTGAGTCCACCGACTTGCTGGTATCCGTTTGTGTAGAACGGATTGCCCCAATGGAATCCGCTCGTTCGCACGGTGCCCTTGTAATCACCGAAGAGCACAAGGACTCGGGCCTCATTTGGTTGTAACGTAAAAAAGCCTCTTAACATGATGACGCAGACGACAAGAAAGAGGACACAGGCCACAACAAGGCTTGCGTGCGGCTGACCGGATGCCCGAGTCCCGTCCTGAACAGAGAAAATCAGCAAAACAGCATCACCCAACAAAAGTCCGATTACCACAACCAGCATGACCCAGCCGTTTTGAACGCGGACCACTCGTTCGAGATTGACTGTAGCTTGCTTCGTATTCATCGTCATCCTCCTGGGCAACTCCCGATGAGCTATCACGATGATATCACAATGATACCTTCAGTGCCAGGAAGCCCCTTGGCAAGCTTTGACAGTCGTTACACTTCGCAAGTGAAAATTGGTCAGTACCCGATTAGCGCTAGTGCCTTACCGGAGGCCCGTTGTCGCTGAGAAGTGAGCGGGGGCGGAGAGTTCTGCGCGCGTCCGGTAAAGCCGTGCAAACAGCGTACTCGTCCATGTGGATTTCAAGTTTCCGATTACGACTTACCAGATGGGACTTGCGCCGCACAGTATGATAAGAACTACTCTGGCGCGCGTTACAAGTGGAGAATCGCCCCCTGGGTCACGGTGATGCGAAGAGTCGATAGATACGTTCCACTTGCTCTGATGGTTGGCTCTGTTTTGGTGGCGACGGCTTTCCCGTCAATCTTGTTGCACGACGCTTTCAACTCTCGGCAGGCTTACGCCTATACCGCCGAGATTGCAGGTTTTGGAGAGCGTTGGCCCGGGTCACCGGGCCACAGGAAAACGGAGAATATTATACGTCAGGTTCTGCAAAAGGACGGTGCGCAGATTGAATCCGACGATTTCATGGCCACCACCCCACGCGGGCCAATACCCGTGCACAACATCATCGGCAAGTTCAACGTTTCCGCTAACCCTAAGCAGCGCATTTTTGTGCTCGCTGGTCATTATGACACTCTCTTTAAGCCTGGATTTATTGGCGCTAATGACGGTGCGTCGAGCACTGCGATTCTTCTCGCGTTTGCCGACGCACTGGCCCATCAGAAGACCGGAATGCAAATTTGGTTAGTCTGGACCGACTTGGAAGAGGCGATCAACGACTTCAAAGGCAACGACGGTCTCTACGGAAGTAGACATCTAGCACAAAAGCTGGCGGCAAAGAGAAGTGTTTCTCGCATTCGCGGATTGTTTCTCCTGGATATGATAGGCGATAAAGAACTGAACGTGGCGCGCGAGACGGGCTCCAGCAGCTCGCTACAAGTCTTCATCGCTCAAGCTGCCGATCAACTGGGCTACGCTGGGTACTTCTTCAAGTACGACGCCAACATCATTGACGACCACGTTTCGTTCATAAAGGTCGGTGTCCCGGCTGTGGATGTTGTCGACGCCGAATACGGTCGAATGGGCCCAAGTTTTGACTCAATGGGTGAATTCCACCACACTAACGGCGACACTATGGACAAGGTGTCACAACACAGTCTTGAGGTCGTAGGCCGTACGATTCTGCTAACTGTCGAACTGCTAGATAAGCAAGACTGACGTTGCGCGCGAATCTATGAACGAAGTCCGTAGGAAATCTTGCAGGCGGACGGCGAACCCGTCAAGGCGATAAGAATTGAAATTGAACGCAAGCCCTAATTAAGGCCTAAACCATCCATGTGTACTGGACCGAACTATTCCGATTTCGCGAACAAAGCAGGCATATTCGGATTACTTCCGCTTTGCCGCGATCCGGACACAATCGCCGAGGTAACAAAGCGGAGCGCATCTCCGGTTTAGGCGATTCTCAAGTCGGACCGAGGCTCACTCATTGGACGCAATCGGTCTTGCCTCTGCGAAGGGCATTTGTCACCATCAACTCAGTTTCATCAATTGCCTAGCGAATCGAGGTGAACATCAGAAAGGAGGCAACTGATGCATGCCGCCGTGCTGCATGCTCTCGGCAAACCGCCGCGCTTTGGGGAATTTCCCGATCCAACTCCGGGCGAAGGTGAGGTGCTCATAAATGTCTCCGCGGCTGCGCTGAAGCCTGTGGACAAACAGATGGCGGCCGGAACCCACTACGCCAGCCCGCGCGAATTTCCTGTCGTTTGCGGCATGGATGGCGTGGGGCGGCTCGAAGACGGCACGCGAGTGTTCTTCGGCGGAGCGCGGCGGCCGTACGGCGCGATGGCCGAGCGCACTGTGCTTCGGCGAGTTCAATGTTTTTCGATCCCTGAAGAACTAGACGATGTCACTGCCGCGGCCATTCCCAATCCCGGTGTGTCGGCCTGGCTGTCTCTCAAGCACAGTGCGAAGCTGGCCGCTGGCGAAACTGTCCTGATTCTCGGCGCCACCGGAGTCACGGGGAAGCTGGCGGTACAGATCGCCAAAATCTTGGGCGCGGGACGCGTCGTCGCGGCAGGACGCAACGAACAGGTGTTGAGCATACTCCACGCGCTTGGCGCCGACTCGACGATTCGCCTCGACAAACCCGATGAAGAATTGATCGCAGCCTTCCGCCGGGAGGCCGGCGAAAGCGTTTCGACGTGATCATCGACTATCTATGGGGCCGCCCGACCGAAGCTCTGCTGAAAGCCATCACTGGAAAAGAATTTGCGATTGGGAAGTCGGAAACTAGACTGGTGGAGGTGGGCGAGAGCGCTGGATCTACAATCACTCTGCCCGCAGCAGTCCTGCGAAGCACGGCGCTGACGATTCTAGGAACCGGAGGCATGCCGTCTTGGGACATACTCACCGACGCGTTCCAACAAGTGATGAACAGCGTAGCCCGCGGCACATTGCGCATCGAGACCGAGAGTGTTCCGCTCGCCGAGATCGAGGATGCCTGGGAACGCGACGCACACGCCCACAGGCTGGTCGTGATCCCGTAGCCTGACAAAAGTGCCGTTCGCGGCGGCTATGATCCCGGGCGTATGCTCGGCTAACCAGAAGTGATCTGATGTCGGCAGAGGACAAGCTGAATTTGCTAGACCGTTGTGCGGGTTAACAGCTGTGCCGGGGTTCGAGTCCCTCCGTCTCCGATCACTTCACGGGTTCCCAGCCCTCTGGCAGCATATCGAATGCCAAGATGGAGAGGAGCAAGCGCGAAGCGCACGGAAGAGTCGTTCGGCTCGTGCTGGCCTCACAAGTGGCTTAGTGCCCCCTTATCGCCCCCAAGAAATTTTATCCCCTTGAATCCAAAGGAATTCTGGCAGGGGCGGTGGGGATCGAACCCATCACCCAATCCAATAGTGCGGCTCCGGAACATCGGAGAGCGACGCTGCTGCGCCGGGTGATCGCCGATCGTGCAGGCTAGGACGCCCTTCGGATCTCTTCCCGGATAACGCGGCGGAGCGTTCTTTCTAATGGTTCTTGGGCGCGTTGGATGTGTTGGCGCAGGACTTCGTTGATGACGGTTTGATAGTTGCCGCCACCGGCAAGTTCGACTTGGTCGCGGAACCAGGCAAGGATTTCGTCATCGAGGCGGATTGTGATTCGCGTTTTCCCTTTGGGAACGGAAACGACAGCTCCACGCTTTGCCTTACGGAAATCGTATTCACGCTTCATGATGTTCCTCGTACTGAGTAGTCTCCCGGGCTGTGGCCAGGCGTGCCGAGATCAGGCGCACACTCTCTCCCCGCCAGGTGTAAACCACGACGAGGAGGCGGCCAAGTGCATCCCTGCCTAGCGTGATCCACCGCTCCTCTTCTTCCGAAAATGGATCGCGTATCGTCAAAGCAAGGCCGTCCTCGAGCACGGTCATGGCATCAGCAAAACGAACTCTATGCTTGGCGAAGTTCGCTTTGGCTTTGGCCGGGTCCCATTCGCAGCTCACAGTTCTTAGTATATGCACAAGTGTGCATACATGTCCACCCTATGCATTAGGACGCAGATGGCCTGCCCCAACGCCGCTCCCAGCACCACCGCGGGCCGCTCGCGACTCAGCAGGAACCGATGCTCGTCTTTCAGCCGCTGCAACCCGGCGGGCGTGATGTAGTTTTTGAGCGTCGGCCCCGCTTCCTCGCGCACCGGTTCTCGGAGCGGCCGCTTTGTTCGCATTTGCCAATCTGCCATGGGATTTCGTGTACTTGTGGAGTGACCCAATCTCGGAAGGTCCGCGCGTCGGTCCCGATAATTCCTCGCATGGTGAACGTGACGTACGCGGGCTAGATGTCGAATGATACATCGGTCTTTCCTGTGGCGCTTTGAGTGCAGAGAGTTCTCGGTTCGATTACGGCATCGCATTTTCTGACTATGGATCTGGCCCCGAGCATCCTTGGGGCCTTGTGTTTTCATCGCACTCAAATTTTGACGCCGATTATTGCTGGTACCCCAGCCTTGAGGAAGCCTACAAAGAGTCACGACTCATAGAGGAATACGAGGAAAGCCGACGCGCCCAGTCGGGCTAACGATAATTGCTCACCTTCCGATAATGCCCGGTGGATTCAATGGGTCATCGCAACACAGGCTCAAAATCTAGTAACAGGAGCCCCAAGAGCTACATTCGACCTCGGGCTTTACTACAGACGGAAAAACACTGTCCTGTTTAGGTTTAATTGAGTACAGCTCGGAAAGGTCAGTTCCCTGCGAGAAGTGTTGTCCGATCAGCCGATTAGCTGGTGTTGCATCGACCGGTTGAGCTGGCACCCGTTTCTCGGGATGTATCTGTGAAATCCTTTTGAGCCAGATAATCCTACTTGACCGCCGCGCGTTCTAAGGAGTACAAGAAGCGCCAATCGAGGACCCTTCTACGCAGGAGTCCTCGGTGAAAGGGAAGAAACGCTTATGAGCAAAATGACTAAGGCTTGGCTCATCGTGGCCGCATTTGCCATTTTCACAGCTACAGCCCGTGCTGACGAGGTTACCGAGTGGAACCAGACGATGCTGCGAGCTGGGACCATGGCGCAAACGACACCACTCCAGATAACGCGCGTCGCGGCCATCGTCCAGGCGGCCATGTTTGATGCGGCCAACGGCATCAACGCCCGCTACACCCCCATTCGCGTCAGTCCGGCCGCGCCCGCTGGAGCGTCGCGACGAGCGGCGGTTGTTCAGGCCGCCTGGACCAGTCTGAGCCACTTGTATGGAACGTTAGGGGTCTCAACGCCCACACCTTTGCAGGTTACACAGCAGGCGGCACTCGATGCGCGACTCAGAGTGTCATTGACGATTATCGCTGCTCAGGAAAGCAAAGCCTCGATGGACAGCGGAATCGCCTGGGGCCAAACCGTGGCCGAGCAGATCTGGACCTGGCGGAAGGACGATCTTGCCAACCCCTCCAACTTAAGCTTCACGGGCGATACCGCTGCTGGGGATTGGCGTCCCACCCCGAACGCTCCCGTGAGCGAAACAATAACATCCGGTCCTATGGCCGGCTATCCCCAGTTTGTCTTCATGACCCCGTGGGTGATCCAGACAGACTCTCAGTTTCGGCCTGGCGGTCCTCCCGCTCTCAGCAGCGCGCAGTACGCTCGAGATTTAAATGAAACAAAAATCATGGGCAGCTACTCGAGCACGGCCCGAACGGCTGATCAAACTATCTACTCGCTGTTTTGGGTTGTGTCGTCTACGTATGCCTTTAACGGCGCGGCCGTATCGCTTATCGAAGATCGTGACCGCGAGGAGGTCTCGGGGCGAGACCATGATGACACGCTTTTGGAAAATGCCCGGCTCCTGGCCGCACTCGATGTTGCGATGGCGGACGCCGCTATCGGGTGCTGGGATGCCAAATTCTTCTATCACTTCTGGCGTCCCATTACCGCTATCCGCAACGACGGCAATAGCGCTGATCTGACGTGGAGCCCGATGTTCGCAACGCCGTCACATCCGGACTACCCGTCGGGTCACTCGTGCGTCAGCGGGGCCGCCGTAGTCATCCTCGCAAATGAATTTGGCGACAAGACTCGCTTTAATCTCACGTCTGACCTGATGCTTGGCGTAACCCGCTCTTTCTCTAGTTTTTCGTCTGCGCTCGAAGAGGTGAAGAACGCCCGTGTCTTTGCTGGCATTCATTTCCGAACAGCTACCGAAGACGGTGTAAAGCTAGGCGCTGACGTCGCTCACTATCTGCTGGAACACAAATTTCAGCGGGTTCACTAGAGAATAACGACCGTCGGCCAACTCCTGATACGGTTCTCAGAAACTGGCCCTCCTTGAACAAGGGCAGAAGACACGCGAGGCGGCGACGGATCGGGGACCGGGTTCCAGCTTTTCTGCCAGGGGCTTCGGACCCGTGACGTGAGGCGCCAGGAATCGGGCTCCGAAGTCCGAGGCGGTGAAGCCGCTGGGGCGTCCTTAGCCAGTTGCCGAGAACACCGTTTCTCAGTCCCTATCCGGTCCATGTAGGCTGAAGGATCGCTTCCGAGCACGAAAGCAGGCGGATACTGTCAACGCTGATCTGGAGTGAGCGGTGAACGAACCACATCTTGTGTGGCGCGCGCGAGTGTAGCAATGTTGCGCCATGAGAGGGCGAAGCAGGAAAACGCGGGCAGCATACGGAGTGCGAGCTTTACGGAGCCGGGGAGGCTGCGCGGTTCAAAGCCTCGGTTCGCGCCGCCTGGTGGAGCTTCCACTGGTCAGGCAGCCAAGCATCCAGTTCGCTCAACTTCGTCTGCGGCAGGTTCATCAACAGCTGGGTGAGATACAGTTGCGGATCAAGCTGGTGCCGGCGGCAGGTACTGGTCAGGCTGGCGAGGATTGCCGCGGTGCGACCGCCACGCGGGTTGCCGACGAACAAAGAATTCTTTCTGTTCAACACCATACGTTTCATTTCGCGTTCACTTGCATTGTTATCGATGGGGACCGCGCCATCCGAGCAGAAAACGTTCAGCTCCGCCCAGTGATTCAAGGTGTAGTTCACCGCATCGGCCATGGGATGCTGCGGCAGCAGTTGCTCTTTCCAAACCAGCAATCTCTGGCGCAGTTCGGCCAACACGGGCACCGATTGCTTCTGACGAATTGCCAGGCGCTCGGTTGCAGACGCTTCCCTGGCCTGGTTCTCGATGGCAAAGAGGGTACGCAGCAAAGCCACTACTTCACGAGCGATTTCCGGTGTCGTTTTGTCGGCGTCGACAAACTTTCGTCTGGCATGTCGCTTATCTTGATCACCAGATAACGCTCATTATCCCGACTCCGGCGTTATCCAGACTCGGCCCTCCTAAAGCCCTCCAGAGAGCTAAAATTGCGCGCGGTTGTCGTGATAACGCATCAAACTTTTTCTGGGTGAGACTCGTCCATACTTCGTGAATGAACGAGTGCAGGTAATCGACCCGTGCGAGCGGGAGATCGTTGCTGTATGGCGAAAAGGCCACCTTTCTCGCGGAACAATCACGAATTATCTCTACTGGGTGCGGCGATTCAGAAAGCGCTGCGAGAAACGAAACCTTATCGAGTCTGAACAGCTGACGATGGCTGGAGTGGAGCGGTTCCTCCGAGCGTACGTCGGCCCTAGGCTCAATGGACGAAGAAGTGCTCAGAATAGCTGCGGAGTTGCCAGCAACGCGCTTCACGCCTGGGCCTGCGCGCTGCGTGATCTGGGCACTCCATTGCCTCAGTGGCGCGAGAAACCTACTCCACAGTTGCCTCCTCTAGTCAGCGAGTATTGTAAGTACCGGCGTCTTCATAATGGCGTCTCGGATGGAACGCTGATACGCGACATCGAAACCGCGCGGGGCTTCCTATTGCGACTGCGATCAAGAATGAAGCCCGTTGAACGGATGACATTGAACGATGTGGACGCGTTCGTGCGAAACCTCAGCACCCGGCTAGCGACACGAACCGTTGCTGACACTTGCAGTTCGCTCCGTGCATTTCTCCGATTTTTGCATATCACAGGAAAGCTATCCGCCGATCTCGCTGGTGCGGTGATGGCACCCCGATATCGCATAGATGAACATCCTCCACGCACGCTCCCTTGGAGGGACGTACAGAAGATTTTGCACTCGATCTCTCGATCAAAAGCGTGGGGTAAACGGGACTTTGCGATCATGTTGCTGCTGGCAACGTACGGTCTGGGTGCAGCCGAAGTCCTTGCACTGCGATTGGATGATCTGGATTGGCAGGCCGGCATATTGAGGGCTCGTCGTCCAAAGACTAATGTGCCAATCGAGCTTCCTCTGCTACCCGCAGTCGCAAAAGCGTTGGCCGCGTACCTACGAAAAGAACGGCCCCCTGCCAAATCAGTCAAGCACCTCTTTCTTCGGAAGAAAATGCCGTACAAGCCGATAACCAGCGGCGCCATTCGCCACCGTATCCAGCACTATGCACATCTGGCAGGCATTTCGGCCAAAATAATCGGCGCCCACGCTTTTCGACACAGTCATGCGGCCTGGCAGGTCGATGCCGGGGCCAACATCAAGGTCGTAAGCGATATCCTTGGTCACCGCAGTTCCTCTTCGACTTCGATATACGTTCGCGTAGCCTTAAGGCGTCTGCGAACTGTTGCCCTTTCAGTGCCACGATGAACAACATTTTCAATGGTCCAGTCGCAGATGAATTGCTTGATTTCCTCCGATTCAAGCGCAGCCTCGGTTACGGATACATGCGCGCTGAGTTTACGCTGCGGGAATTCGATCGATTTCTTATCGAATACGTTGCCAGGAATCACCGCTGGCGACTGGATCAAGCAGCGATCGCCTGGCTATCGAGCAAGCCGGGTCGTAAGGCTGTCAGCGTTTCTGATGATGCGGCGGTTCTGAGACAGTTCTTCCGTTACTTGCGTCGATCTTCCAATTCGGGAACTGTTTCAGAACCCATCTGGCCACATCTCCCGACGGAATCGGACTTCGTTCCCTACTTTCTTTCTGAGAAGGACATTCTGACTCTCCTGAGGCTCTCCGCTGATCTGAAGCGCCCACCCTTTCGAGCTGCGCTCTACAGAACTCTGATTCTGATTCTCTACTGCACCGGAATCCGTTTCGGAGAGGCGCTACGGCTGCGCATGCGGGACGTAGATACGCGGTCCGCCGTTCTCTATGTCGATACATTCAAGGGGCGGGCACGCGGTGTTCAAATCGATCAAGCCGTTGTGGTCGATGGGCGATTCCGGCCGGGCGGCCACGACCATCTCGGTGTGGTCGGAGACATCCGCGAGGATGGCTTGGATAATCCGCCGCCGCCCACACTCTTCGTTCCCACAGCGCAACTCGATAACGAATTCACACAACTCATGAACAAGGTTGTCGCTACGAGCTTCGTGGTTCGGACAAAGCCAGCCCCCACGAGTGTTGCCGCTGAGGTCCAAAGGGAAGTATCGGCCGCAGGCGGCGACGTGGCCGCATTCGACTTCCGCCCTATGGAAAGCGTGCTTGCTGGCTCCATCGTGCACCAAAGATTCAACATGCTTTTGCTTGGCACGTTTGCGGGAATGGCCCTCACGTTGTCTGCGCTCGGCCTGTACGGAGTGATTTCCTATGCGGTTGCCCGGCGTACTCACGAAGTCGGTATTCGCATGGCCCTGGGCGCAGCGCATGCTGATGTTCTGCGTCTGATTGTCGGACAGGGAATGAAAGTGGTCGCCATTGGTCTCGCCTTGGGCATAGGATTGGCGCTCCTCTCGACACGCCTGATTTCGAGATTGTTGTACGGTGCCCGTCCGACGGACGCGGCAACATTAGGCATCGCATCACTGGGATTAGTTGTTGTGGCTTTTCTCGCGACATATATTCCCGCGCGCCGTGCGATGCGCGTCGATCCGATGGTAGCTCTGAGATACGAGTAACGGCAGAAATCCGCTGCCTTTTTCCACGCAGCAACCCACAATCCCTTTCCACCCACAACCGCTGACAACTGGAACGATCTCTGCTGCTTTTCGGTAGCCGATTCGCTTCCAGACTTCCTCTTTCCATCGTCTCGGTTCAACCCACAAGAAGGAGCAATACCCATGCGAACGAACACGCAGGAGGCAGTTTTGTCTGCCTACATCGCGTCCATCGGAAAACGCTCGCCCCGCGAAGCTGCTCAAGACGCCGCTGACCTTTGCAGACTTACGAACTCGCTCAGTCACCTGAACGAGATCGCCTGCAACTGCGGCCTCACGGAGCGGCAAGAGCGGCGCAAGCAAAATCTACAAACCCGGATCAAGGCCGCGCTGGAAGGCGCGGGCTTGGTCCTCAACCACTTCAACAATGACCCGCGAGGCTATGCCGTGTACCTCGATCTGCCCGATGGTTCCTACAACAGCTTCGGCGGACGGCAATGCGGCTACGGCATCGGGAGGTGAAACCATGTACGACCGCGTAGTGACCATCAACAACACGCATTGGCCAGCGTATCGAAAACCGGGAGCCACTTTGGTTGACCTGCGGATGTTCGATCCAAACGACCGCAGTCCCAATCCGCAACTGGTTTTCCGGCCGGAGAAGTTGCGCGAATTGGGAATACCGGACGCGCTCATCGAGGCCGCTGCAAAATCTGATCCGCAGGGATTCCTGCTCTTCGACGACCTGCCGAATCAGACGGAGCCAGCAACCGGCCATGCCAAGGAATCCACAAGCGAACAATCCACATAGCCGAGTCAGAGAGACGAAAGCCTCTCTGACTCAGATTCTTCCTCGGCAAAACCACCCCTAACGCTATCTCCCAACTTCCCAATCCAGAAATAGCAATTCGCTGACCTGCGCTCAAGCACATGTCTGCGGATTCTGGCGAATCTCGTGGAACGAATCTGCACG
>QHYH01000123.1 GCA_003223215.1 Acidobacteriota bacterium | reverse complement strand
CGCGTGCTGGTCAACGAGTGGCTTGGCTGCTCGATTGGTCGCGCTCTCGGATTGACGATTCCAGAACCGGCAATTCTTTACGTGCCGGCCACACTCGTCGAGAGTTCACCGTCACTGGTGATACAGGTTTCCAATTCGACGCTGAAATGTTCATACGGGCTGGCGTTTGGCTCGCGTTTCATTTCGGAAGGGCAGCTCTTTGACTACCTGCCCGACTCGGCTC
>QHYH01000007.1 GCA_003223215.1 Acidobacteriota bacterium | reverse complement strand
GAGTCTCCGCGTGGCTGAACCTGCCTCCGAATCGCCGCTTTGCCAAATGAAATCCATGTTGGTATTTCTCAGTCAATTACCTGCGCTGTCGGTATTTGCTTCTAAGCGGCGGCAGCCGAGAAGCAAGCCTCAGTATTTGCTATAGCCTCCTCGCGAGAGGGGAAACCGAACGCGATAATGGAGGGTGCGGCTATGACATCGCGAAGCGATTGCTCGTTCGGGTACGCAATCACGAAGCGTTCAGGACCAGTTTCGGTACGAAGCGCTTCTATTACTGCGTACTGCACGCTCGAAAAATCAATCAGCTCCTTCATAACTGCACCCTCAGCCCACGCATGTCCGTGAAACTCGATACGCACTGGGTAGTAGCAAGCCGGATTCCAAACCGGCTTGAATTGCCGATTAAGGCGCTGAGCCGTAACAGCGCAAAGCCCTCACAGGGTTCAGTGCTCGCTGCTGCGACCAGAAGCCGACCACGTGTCCAACCAGCGACCGTGCGTCGACAGTTTGGACAGTGTGTCCACGGAAGGACATCGTCCGAGCTCCACCAAGTGGCAATTTCACCAAAAGATCAACCCAAGCTGCCCGAACAAATTGATTTGACGACATCACCAATCCATCGATGACTGGCACCGTGCGTGCTTCTTGCTTGTGCTTGAGTGACAAAGCACGAGTGTTGTGGAATTCACTGTCCATAAGGAAAGAATGTGATGAGTGATGAGAAGAAGGGCAACAGGATGCAGGACGGGTTTTCGAGAAGGAGTGTCCTGGGAATGGGCTCGGCAGCATTGGCTGCGGCTACATTGGCCGGGTTCACTGCTCACGCGCAAACGCGGGAAGGTACGCGCCAAGCTGAAGGCGACCATTCCTCGAGTAATCCCGGACAGGAGAACAGGGCACTTCTAGCGGAGAATCCCAACTCAAATACACCTCCGCCGACGGATAACGGGGATGTCGGTCCCATTTGGTACTCCTTCGATCTGACGAAAAAGCGAATTCAAGAGGGCGGCTGGACCCATCAGGTGACGCAGCGCGAACTGCCGTCCTCCACAGACCTAGCCGGCGTCAACATGCGCTTGACGGCTGGCAGCTTTCGCGAACTGCATTGGCACACAGCGGATGAGTGGTCCATCATGCTCTATGGAAATGCCCGTGTCACGGTACTGAATCCTGATGGGACGATCTTTATAGACGACGTGAGCAAAGGCGATCTGTGGTATTTCCCGGCCGGCTATCCTCATTCTATCCAGGGCTTGGGGCCAGACGGATGCGAGTTCCTCCTGGTCTTCGATCAGGGTATGTTTTCGGAAGATAATACATTCCTTGTCTCGGAATGGGTGGCGCATACGCCTCCTGATGTGTTGTCGAAGAACTTTGGACTACCAGAGAGCGCTCTCACCACTTTGCCGACTAGTTTTCTTTACATTTTTCCTGCAGACTTACCGAAATCATTAGCAGAAGATAAGGCAGCAGTTGGCGGGCAGAAAGTGCAGTCTCCCATCCAATACACCTTCAAAATGGAAGCGATGGCGCCGACCAGGCGAACTACTGGGGGCGAAATACGCATCGTCGACTCGCATAACTTTCCTGTCTCAAAGAATGTTGCGGCTGCACTGAACACGATCAAGCCCGGAGGTATGCGCGAGCTCCATTGGCATCCCAACGCCTCTGAGTGGCAGTTCTGGATGGCGGGGAAGGGGAGAATGACCGTGTTTATGCCCGTCGGGTCGGCACGTACCATGGACTTCAACGCCAACGACGTCGGCTTCGTTCCATTCAACGCTGGTCATTACGTGGAAAACACTGGCGATACTGACCTGGTGTTTCTGGAGATGTTCAAGGCGAGCGAAGTTTTGGACTTCTCCCTAAACCAGTGGATCCGGCGGCTTCCTCCCGAAATGGTTTATTCGCATTTGAAGCTTGACAGGAATTCGATCCAAACCATTCCGGCAGAGAAGCTGGAGATCCTGCCGCGATAGCTTTTCGCTAACAAACCCGGCGATGGGAAGTGCTGCTCTCCGAGCACGGGAGCGGCGTCTGCAATTCTCAGACTGCGATGTTTTGTGAATTTCAATATTAGGGGAAATTTATGTTCGAAGGACTCTTGCAACCTACACATCTGTTGGTAATCTTTGGAATTGCTTTGCTCGTGTTCGGACCTAAGAAACTTCCCGAACTCGGCAAAGGAATCGGAGAAGGTATCCGTGGTTTCAGGTCGGCGATGAAAGAGCACGAGGATCGCTCTGACAAAAACACCATCGCTTCGTAAGACAGAAGAAGTTCTCTTCCGTCCCATCCGGTTTTCGCTGACAGTGTAGTGCACGCAACAGCGGCAACTGACATTACCGTATGGCAGGAGAGGCTTTCGAATACGGTCCTGTGCTATACAGAAATATAGGTGTAGTGGCCTTGAGCCTGGAGTAGTGCAAGGGCAGCGGTCATCGCGGCAACCACAAGAACCCCCGGCTGTGTATGTGCGAGCATGTCCTCCACGATGTCCTCTGGTGATTCTGACAATTTATTGCGACGGAAAAGGACTCGCGCCTGCTCTTCGGCTGCCGTGTGACAGCTCAGAAACTGGACGCCTCTCGATTGCAATGTCTGCATGCTCGAATCTTGATACAACGAGTTCTCGTCATCTGGATCGACGGAAGCCGCCAATTTTTCCGGTGAATTCTTGCTGCGGTAGAAGATGTTTCTTACCGCGGGCTTCCCCGTAGCTGGATCGATTACGTTTAGCCATTCGCCAATTCGATACTTATTCCAAACATAGTCGTCGTAGTTGAGCATGTTGGCGGGGCCATGCAGTGCTCCAACGACCTTGATCTGTTCCTTGGGAATGCCAAATCCAAATCGCAGACCGTTGAGCGAGTTCTTCATGTTGTTCAGAAATTTCCCTTCGCTAATCGGAATGACGTCATATACCTGCTTGACCTTGGCGGGATCTCTGATGAGTTTGTGAAATTCAGCGAGCTTCCACTCTGACGCCTTCCAAACGAGCTGGGTTTCTGCTGCATGACTTGCGTTACCGAATAAGCCCAGCGCTGTCACGCCTGCAGCAGCGCTAGCTACAAACGATCTGCGAGTTACGTTTTTCATGCGCGTTGTCCTCCGAAATATCCGTCTTTGGTTTGCGACCATCTGCCTGCCACTCAAATACCGAGTCCGCCAGCGCCGAAATCGTCTGACTTGGAATCCTTCCATCGACAGCCGTCCAGCAGTTGACAGTTGCCGAGTGGCCGGCAACCGAACAGATGATGTCGGTGTAGAACATGTTGCAATTGCTGTTCTGACGATCACCCTCCGTGCATACCTCTCTGGAACTCCAACCGCATACGCCGTCGATGATCGAGCACTTGTCCTTCAGGCCTGTGCAGGCATACTTTCGGGTGTTCACGGTTACCTGGCCCACCACCGTCATTGTCTTTTGCCTGCTACGGACTGTTCCAATCCCGAAACATGTTCGTGGACAAGACGATCCAACGAGAACGCTCCCGCGCCCTTGACTACCACGACCAAGGCCAGTGCGATCGCCAGCAGATGGCACTCAATCCCGTGTCCTTCCTGGTTTCCGAACCACGGTCACCTGGCCCACCGCCGGGTGCCTGTTCGCCCTGCGCTCCTCGTTCACTTGAGTTGATGGTCAAAGCGGCGTTCCTGGCGGAGCATGGAGTATTTCGGCGCCTCAATCCAAACGCGGAAAGCCGGCCATCGCCACCAGACCAGAAGCAGAGCGAGCATAATGGCTGAAATTGCGATCACAATTAGATTGATCATTGTCCGGAGTTCTCCTGCGGTGGACCATATAGTGAGCGCACGAATTCGACCAGGACGCGCCGCTGATCTGCGCTGAGTTGGCTCCGCCACGGCGGCATTGCCGTTCCTGGCACGCCATTTTCCAGAACATCCCAGGCCCTTTCTTGCGTAGGCTTCTTGAGACGGAAATTTGTCGGTGGCGGAGCGAGGGCGCCTGCCGCCGGCCCGTTGCCCGCTCCTGTGTCGCCGTGACAACTGGCGCAGTTGGCTGCAAAAAGGGGTTTGCCCTCGTTCAGACTCGTAGCTTCTTGCGTGGATGGGGTAGCACCTGGAACGTGCAAGCTATGGATGTAGGCAACCAGAGCGCGCAAGTCTTCTGTGGGAAGCTGGCGCCAGGGCAGCATGGCAGATCCAGCGACTCCATTCCACAGCACGCTGCTCAATCGTTCATCGGAGAAGAGGGCAGCAGTCAGGTTTGCTGGTTTCGGCAATAGACTCGCGGAAGCTTTGCCATCGCCTCGTCCGGCGGATCCATGACACGAAGCACAATTCGCCGCAAAAAGGGTTCGGCCGCGGCTTACTTCTTCCTGTAAGTCGTCCCGATCCGACGCAGGATGCAGAACGGGTGCGGTGAGGCTGTATCCTCCCATCATCGCAATCGGAACGGTGGGAGGAGTGGCTCTGGCTGAGGGCTCGCTCGCCATCGCCATGTCCGGTGTCTCGGGCTGGACGCTTGACGCTAGAGTCTGGTGGTCAAAGCCCGAAAGTTGTCGAGCGCGTCCAAGAGATTGAATATAGGCCAGCACCTCCAAGCCTTCCTGTGTGGGCTGACTGGGACTGCCATCAAATAGCCACGGATACGGGGGCATGACGGAATCCCGCACTACAAGGCGAGGATTATAGAGATGAGTGAGTTGCCAGTCGCGGGAATGAAGGTTGAATTCGCGCGACAAATCCGGTCCGATGCGGCGGGTGCCCCAAAGCTGCGGGTAATCGTATTTCGTCTCCCATGGTTCAGTCGGCGCGCCGAAACGGCGTACATCCGCCGCGAGAGACCGGATCTGCTGCGTGTGACAGTAGGCGCAGCCTTCGCGTCCATAGATAACTCTGCCCCTTTGTTCGGAGGCGGTGAGCGTTGGCATGGTGACTGGAGCCACCTGTTTGATTTCAGCTTCCAGTTCTTTTCCGGGAAGGATGGCGAGAACAAGAAACGAAAGCGCGAAGAAACCTACACCTGCACCGAAGGCGACGACATGTGCATAGCTGAGCCAATCGGTCGAGAAGAGTGTGGCTGAAGCCGGCGAGACATTCTCGAATGCGACGATGCTTTCTGAAGCCACGCGGCTAGTCCCAGACGTGATGGCCTCTGACAACTTTGGCCCCGTAACCAGAGAAATCCAGAAAAGAACAAAGCCCGCGAGAATAGGGAGACCCGAGAGCGTACGCACTAGCCAGTAACTTCCGACCGCACGGACAGAATCGATCCATGGCGCGCTCGACTGCCAGACCTGAGCCTCTACCAGGCCCGCAATCGTAAGATCGGTGACCATCAGCGTCAGGCCCACTGCAAGAAGCCAGAACGACCAATTCATCATGCGCTCGTTGTAGCGCGTTCCGGGGATGCGTTGCCACAAATGGGCGATGCCGCCGAGCGCGATGAAACTTGCAAAACCGATCATTGCAAGGTGCGAGTGGCCGATGACCCAGTCAGTAAAATGAATGAAGCGATTGACGGGCATCAATGCCTGTATTGAACCCTGCAAACTCACCACTAGATAAGAGACGACGCCAAACCAAACGAAACGCAGCGGCACGTCCTTCGAAACAGTGCCGCTGCTTCCACGCAGAGAAAGTAGCCAATTAGTGACGACCAAAATCACGGCCATTCCAAGATAGGCCGAAGCGACGATCGCGCCCTTCTGTGCGGCCATAGGGATTGCTGAATAGACGTAGTGGTGCGTCCCATTTAAAGGGTAAGTAAAGAAGAGCAGCCAGAAGCCCACCAGGGAAAGGAAATGACTGAAGATCGCGCGACGGGTGGTTGCGGGGATAAGGTAGTAAGCGATGGCGGCAGCAAAGGGCGTCACGAATAGACCAACAGCGTCGTGAATCCAGAGACCGCTGAACGCTGCGCCCCGCGCACCGGGAACCAGCTCGGGTACAAGATTCCCGACCGGATAGGCAAGCATCGTGAAGATAATGCCGCCGATAATGTACCAAGCACTGACATACAGATCGGAGAGCCGAGCTTTAAGAAATGGCAGGACAAACTCGAAGACCATCAGAACGAAGGCAAGGACGACGAAAGCGTCCACGACGAGTGGAAACTCCGCCCACTCCAGCGGCTGGCTGAAACCGGCAGCTACCAACACCCATCCCGGGAGGACAACCGCAAAATTCCAGATCCAGAAGAGAAACCATCCAAGCCTGCGGCTCAAAACCGGCCGATTTGCAAGGCGTGGCACGACATAATAAAAGAACGCCAGAAACGCGTTGCCCAGCCATCCGAAAAATATGCCTTGCGTGTGGTTGTAGCGAAGCCTGCCCCAGGTAAGCCATCCGTGGCCTCCTAGAAATTCTGGAAAGGTGAACTTGGTAGCCACCAGAATTCCGAACAGGAC
>QHYH01000122.1 GCA_003223215.1 Acidobacteriota bacterium | reverse complement strand
GACTTTCAGGCAGTGGATCGCTTCCTTTCGCGGCGTCGAGGAAGCGGCGTTCTACGCCTCCGACGATCTATACCCTTGTGTCACTCGGGCCATGGCGCTTTGCGGCGAGGCCCTCAAACAGCTCCGTCGCCGGGGCGCCTGAGATCGCGCTCCATCAGCTGAACTACGCCCACAGCTTTTTTGGCGTGATCTTCCGTTCCTTATTGTTACAGTGCCTCACACGGCTGTGACAGAGCACCTTGACGCGGGAATTCAGGCACTTACGCGGAGCGCACAGGAACGGAGAGCCATGGGAAAGCGCAGACGGGGATTTTTATTGTTCCGTAATGTTCCTTCGAGCGTCGGAATTCGGAACTCCCATGGCGGACGGATTGGCACCGACCTAACCCGACACTCGCCAAAATCGCCGGATTAGCCGCGATTCCTACCGCCGCTACCAACCATCCTTCTGACTGGCAGATACTTAGCGACATCTATCGGGTCTCTCAGCCCACATAGTGTGAGACATGGGCCGAGAAGTGAGTCGTCTTAAAGTTGCCTGACGACCAATCATGATTACTTCACTGCGAGGACGATGTACACGTATCCGCTAGACCTAAGAAGCGGCAGGCTGCTATCGGCCAGCCTTTGCAAGGATTGATCCAATTTCAACCCAGTATTTTCGGCCAGCAGGGGTCTGCGGCAAAAAGAGAAAGGGCCGAACCCCACGGTCTTTCCTTCCGCTTTCGTCAGACCTGCAGCGCACAAGAATGAATCGAACTGCCGTATAGAGTAACTTCTTTCGGGTGGGGACCGCCGCCGATATCCAAAACGTTTTAGGAGAGCTTGAAGAATTCCTTTCAGGTAGACGCCTACTGGATTGCGCAGGGGATCGAGCATGTTGGCCAGTGCATATCGATTGTCCGCAGCGATGACTAAATGTCCCCCAGGCCTGAGCACACGTTCTATTTCCCGCAATGGTTGCTCCAAAGACCGCAACCACTCGGTCACACCGATGACAAGAACAAGATTGAACCTGCCAGCTTCAAAAGGAAGATTCTGTATGTCGGCAACCTGGAACGACATTCGTTGTGCCAACCCCGACTCTTGGGCCCGAATCCGCGCCGCCGAAATCATCTCTGGCACGGCATCAACCGCTTCCACGGAGAAACCACGCTCGGCCAGTGCAACCGTGGTCAGGCCATGCGCGCATCCTACCTCCAGCACGCGTGATCCCGCCGGCAGCGCGAGCTTATCTACCAGAGAAAGGGCGACGGTGCGGCGCCGCTGGTAAATGGTCTGGTACACTCCGCCTTCGCGGTAAATCTCATCCCAGTAGGCTAACGTTGACTGGAAATAATCGTTGACCCGCTTTTGCTGCTCTCTATCAGGGTTGTTCATTGATTCCTAGTCTCAGCCTAGCGCCGTTTGTTCCACGGTTACGCGGCAAAATGACGTTGTCCATAGGTAGAGTAGCAAAAACTTGCTTTGCCATCGCGCCCAAAGCTCGATAGCAAGTCTGTCGGGGCGCTCTGTGCTGGTGAGAAATTCCAGGGACAATCTGAATGGCTGCAACCCGACACGCTTTCGAAACCAGAAGGATGCCCGATGTTGCTGGTTGATTTTCAGGCGGGGCTTGGATTCGGTGTCGAGTCCGTCCCGCGGCAAGTGGTGCTCAATAATGCTGTGGCATTGGCGCGTACCGTCGTTGCGTTCAAAGTTCCAGTCATCGGGTCGACCTCTTTTTAGGCCGAGGATATAAGGCCCTCTTTCTGTCAAAGGGTCCTTTGCTTCCGGCGTTGCACGGAACCGTCCTCGATGGAAATTTCTTAGGCTAGCAGGGTTTGCATCCCACCCTCTCCGCCGTGTCCTTCCGAGTTGCGAAATTTCCATCGCGCCATTTCCAGAACTTCAGGGTGTAGAATGATTTCGCTGCCGCTATTTGGAGCGAAGGACCAGCTCGTTAAAACAAGTAGCGCGCTTTAATGAGGGGGGCCAAATGCGTTTGCGGATCGTGATCGCCATTGTTTGCGTGGCCGGTTCGTGCAGTTTGTTGCTTGAAGCCGGAAAGCAAGGCTCGCCGCCCCAAAAAGAAATCACCTATAGCAAAGATGTTGCGCCCATCCTGTACAAGAATTGCGTCATGTGCCATCGTCCAAACGACATTGCTCCCATGTCGCTCCTGACCCATGAAGAGGTTCTGCCGTTCGCCGGCTTGATTCGGCAGAGCGTGGATCAGCGCAAGATGCCGCCATGGCATGCGGATCCCAGTGTCGGTGAATTCATGAACGATGCGCGCTTGAGCGACGCGGATATCGCCGCCATCGATGAATGGGTCAAAGGAGGAATGAAAAAGGGCGACCAGAAGGACATGCCTCCGGCCCCCGTCTTCGAACCTGGCTGGCACATGAAGCCGGACGTCATTTTCACCATCCCCGAATTTCTCGTGCCCAAAACTGCCCTGGACGATTACGAATACATTTACGTTCCCACGAATTTCACGGAGGACAAGTGGATCCAGGCAGGCGAAGTGCTTCCCGGCGATCGCCGTGTGGTGCATCACGCCACGGTTTCCGTGATCGATCAAGCCGAATATGCTAAGCACCTTGCGGAACATGCCAAAGAAAATACCGGCGTGGACGAGTATCACTATCGCACCGGGAAAGTATTGCATCTCCGGCCGGATGCACCGGTTATTGACGACGGTTGCTCGGCTCCCGATGGCGGCGGAATTCCCGGTCACAGTTCCGGTTATTTGAATATCGTTCCGGCGATTTACTTGCCGGGCCACATGCCGGAAGTCCGGCCTCCGGGATACGCGCTGCGGATTCCTGCCGGTGGGTATCTGCAATTTCAGATTCACTACAGCAATCATCACGGCCTCGATGTGAAGGATCGCACGAGCGTCGGCCTGGTGTTTGCCAAAGAACCGGTAGAGCACGAAGTCGCGCAGTACGAAATCTGGAATAACATGTTTCGGATTCCTCCGAATGACGGCAGTCATCGTGTCACCTCCTGTTTCACGCTGCCCAAAGAGGTCATCGCCGTGGCCTATACCGCGCACATGCACTTCCGTGGGAAGAGCATGACCAGCAAAGCGATCTATCCCGATGGCCATGAAGAGGTGCTGCTGGACGTGCCGCACTATGATTTCCGCTGGCAGGAGACTTATTTTCTGAAGAAACAGTTTTTGCTGCCCAAAGGCACCAAGCTGATGACCGTCGCCTATTTCGACAACTCCAGAAACAATCCTTTGAATCCCGATCCGTCCAAGGCTGTTCGTTGGGGCGAGCCGAGCGATGAAGAAATGATGGGCTTCTGGCTGCAGTTCGCCGATCCGCAGATCGTCACGGCCAAGGCCGCAGACGCGCAAAAGTGAGCGGCGGGCAATTCTTGGTTGCGACTCCCCTGGAGAACGGCCGCCCTAGTCTAGGAATCGCCCTTAGCGAGCACCTGGTTACACGCCGGCTTGTGAGAATAAGCCTGTCGCATTCAATGAGTTAGCGAGAGCGAATGCAGGTGGTTCTTTAACTGCGATGAGAGGGCGGCAAGGTTTGCTTCGTGCCGCGCACCGGGAATATTTATCAGAAATGGCAGGAAGCGACGCCGCGCTTTTGCAAATATTTCTGGTGATACTCTTCCGCGCGGTAGAACTTTCCTGCGGGGGTGATTTCCGTCGCAAGGGGCCGCCGGAATTTGCCGCTGGCTTCCAGAGCGTCGCGAGCCTTCTTCGCAATCGCTTCCTGCTCCGGCGTGTGAAAGAAAATCGCGGTGCGGTACTGAGTGCCGAAATCCGGACCCTGCCGGTTCACTTGCGTGGGATCGTGGATCTGCCAAAACACATTCAAGAGTTGTTGGTAACTTACCTGTGCCGGGTCAAACGTCACCTGCACTACCTCGGCATGGCCGGTTTCATCCGTACAAACATCCCGGTAAGTCGGGTTTTCCGTGTGCCCGCCGCTGTAGCCCACAGCCGTACCCATCACTCCGGGCACGCGCTGGAACGCGGCCTCCACTCCCCAGAAACATCCTGCGCCAAATGTTGCGATCTCTGTCATCGACCTCTCCCTTTGCTTCCCGCGACTCCCACGAAACTCTTAGATGCGCGACCCGCTCCCTCCGATTCAGCAGGAGCAACCATCGAATCTATGACGCTTTCCGCCGTGCCGGCGCCGCCAGACCTTTTAGCTTTTCCTGCGCCAACGCCTTGTACGGGCTATTGACCGAGGCTGCTTGAGTGAACGCCTCTTTCGCTTCCGCATTCTTTTTCAAATTCAGCAGCGCAAATCCCAAACGGTATTGATTGCGCGCGTAACTTCCGTCATCGGCCTTCACCAATGGCGCCGCCGCTTTCAGATTGTCCACCGCCTGCGCATTTTCCTTCTTTTCGATGTTAATCTGCCCCAGCGAACTCAAGGCCAAGCCTTTCTGCAGCCCCTTTTGTTGCGTCCACTGCTGGTCCGTCACGCCTTCGGGCTTCACTGAGCTCTCCACCGTGGAAATAGCCTTCTTCGCGTAAGTCTCGGCTTTGTCGAGTTGCTCGCCCTTCTCGCCGTAGTAATCCGAAAGCAGAAGCAGCATCCCCACATCGTTTGGGTCCTTCGCGAGCAAACCGTTCGCCACCTCCAGCATTTTCGCGGTGTTCTGTGCCTGTTGATAGGCCGTAGCCGCGACGCCCAGAGCCTGGTTGGCAAACGCCGAATCCGGAAATGCTTGCGCGAATCTCACCAGCAGCGCTGCCCGCTTCGCCGGATCTTTCGCCTGATACACGCCGCGGAACACCAGTTGCTGGACATAGGTGTAACTATCTTTGTTTGCTTCCAAGACGCGCGCCTTCTGCTCATCCCACATCGCTGCCGATGTGCCTTCCGGCGCGGCCGATGCTTTGTATCGTTGGATGATCGCACCGGCTTTTTCTCCATACGAGATCAGCCGGTCCACGTCGCTTTTCTCGGCGGAAGCTCTCACCATGTTGATCGCGTTCTGAAAACTGTCCGGATCCAGAGCAAAAACCTTGTCGCCGTATTCGAACGCTTTGTCGTAGTTCTTTTGGTTCAGGTAATAATCAACAAAAAGGCCGTCCGCAACGAGGGGATAGTTGCCCTCCTTCCCAGGTCCGTCGGCAAACTTTTGAATCAATGCCAGCTTTTGTGTTGGGTCCGTCGTCGAATTGATTTCGTTTAAGGCGTGATCCACGTCCGAGCCCGCCTGGATCGGGACATACTTTCCAATTTGTTGCGCGACGGAGATATTCCAGCCACTCAACAGGATTGCGGCGCCCGCCAGCCATTTGATCTTTCGCATAAGAGACCTCCCGCGACCCCGCAAGGCAGGGGTCCGCTTCAGCAAGGGTGGAATTGCCTGCATCTTAGTGCCGTGCCGCGCGTCGCGCAAACAAAATTCTTTACCGGACTCGCCATTGACGGTCTCTGCCGTTTTGCGAGACGATGACAAGTTTCGACGAGGTGCCGGAATGGATCTGGGGATCACGGGGCGCGTCGCGATCGTCGCGGCTGCCAGCAAAGGACTGGGCCGCGCCGTCGCGGAAGAACTCGCCCGCGAAGGCGCTCACGTGGCCATTTGCGCTCGTACTCCGGCGACCCTTGCCGAGACCGCTGCGCACATACGCAAATCCACGGGCCGCGAAGTTTTCCATCAGGCGCTCGATGTCACGGATTCCGCTCGAGTTGCTTCGTTCGTTTCCGCGGTTGAAGCCCGCTTTGGCCGGCTCGATATTTGTGTCACCAATTCCGGTGGTCCTCCGTCCAACTCTTTTGAGAGCACCAAGCCAGAAGACTGGGGCTCCGCGGTGGACCAACTGCTGATGAGTACGGTCTTTTTTGCCAGGGAAACTCTGCCGCACATGCGGAAAAACAAATGGGGGCGTTTGATCACCATCACCTCGTCGGCGGTGAAGCAGCCGGTCGACGGCCTTTTGCTCTCCAATTCCGTGCGTGCCGCCGTCACCGGCCTGGCCCGCACGCTCGCCAATGAATATGCCGCCGACGGCATTACCGTGAACAACGTTTGTCCCGGCTACACGCGCACCGCGCGCCTGGACGGCCTCGCAGCCACCATTTCCGCGCGTAGCGGCTCCAGGCCCGAAGAAGTCTTCGCCGGCTGGGAACGTGAAATACCCGCGCGACGTCTCGGTACGCCCGCGGAATTTGCCGCCGTGGTTGCCTTTCTAGCTTCCGAGCGCGCCAGCTATGTCACCGGCACCTCGATCGCGGTGGACGGCGGTCTTGTCAGGAGCCTGCTCTAAACTTGATGCCCACGATGCCCCGTCATTTCGAACTCTCCCTCTTGCCCAGACCGTTCGCGCTATTCCGGTTGGCACCCACTGCGCCTGCTCCCGCATGGGCAACGCAAGGCCCTTTTTCTTCCATCCCAAGGACGGGAGACGAACTTTCTATTGTCTGCGAACAGTCCCTGGTTCCCGCTGAAGTACAACTGCAATCGAGTTGGCGGGTTCGCAAGGTTCATGGCCCTTTTGTGCTAACCGAGAACGGCGTGCTTTCCGCGTTGGCTTCGCCGCTCGCCGAGGCCAGGCTCAGTTTGTTGGCCATCTCAACGTTCGATACGGATTACCTGCTCGTCGCTTCCGAAACCATCTCGGCCGCCATCTCGAACAGGGAGGACATATGATTCACAGGAGCCAAGAAGAATGACCATGCAATCCCTTCGCGCTGCAAATTGCCCGCGCGTCGCCGCTGTTTTGCTGGCTTCGCTGCTGGCGGTCTTCGTCGCCCTGTCGCCGGTTCGCGGCGATGAGCCGTACGCTCGTTCCCGCAGCTACGATCTCGAGCATTCCCGGATCGCCCTGCGCTTCGACCTTGAACACAAAAAAGTTCTTGGCGAGGTGACCCACACCCTTTCCATTCTCCGCGACGGCACCACCAAAATCGCTTTCGACTCCGTCGGCCTAACCATCGAGAAGGTCACTTTGAACCAATCCCCGGCGAAATTCGAAACCACTGCCGAGAAACTGATCGTTCCTCTTCCGGCTGCCGCCAAGGCGGGCGAGAAATTCGACGTCTCCATTCGCTACGAAGGCAAACCTAGCAAAGGCATGTACTTCATTCTTCCCGACAAGGACTATCCCGACCGTCCCATTCAAATCTGGACGCAGGGCGAATCCGAAGATACGCGTTACTACCTGCCTACCTACGATTATCCCAACGACCGTTTGACCACCGAAATCATCCTCACCGTTCCCGCGTCCTGGCTGACCGTTTCGAATGGCAAGCTCATCAGCGTTTCCGATGCCGGCAAGGGACTGAAAACCTGGGACTGGCGCGAAACCGTCCCCAGCTCCACCTACCTCATCACCGTTGTCGCCGGCGAATTTGACGAAGTCAAAGATTCCTGGCGCGGTCTGCCGGTGACCTATTACGCGCCGAAGGGCCGCGGTGATCGTCTTTCGGTCAACTACAGCCGTACCCCGGCAATGATCGATCTGTTCAGCAAGAAGCTCGGCGTCCAATACCCCTGGGAAAAATACGCGCAGGTCATGGTCGATGACTTTGTCGCCGGCGGAATGGAGAATTCCAGCGCCACCACAAACACCAGCAGCTCTCTCAATCACCCGAAAATCGCCGCCGAAATGCTCACCGACGAAGACGACCTTATCTCCCACGAGCTTGGCCACCAGTGGTTCGGCGATCTCGTCACCTGCAAGGACTGGGGCGACATTTGGCTCAACGAAGGCTTCGCCACTTTGCTGGAAGGTGTTTGGACCGAAGCGCATTACGGCAAGGACCAGGCCGACTACGAGCGTTGGGAGGGCTCACGCGGATGGTTCTCGCAGCCCAATCTGTTCGACAAGCCCATCGTGCGTTACGACTTTGATGATTCGAGCGAATTCGACGGCAACGCCTACACGAAAGGCGGCTGGGTGCTCGACATGCTGCGGTATCAGCTTGGCGACGACGGTTTTTATCGCGGGCTCAAGCGCTACCTCGAGGTCAATCGCGGCAAAAACGTCGTTACTGCCGACCTCGCCAAAGCCATCGAAGAATCGTCACACGTCAATGTGGATCAATTCTTCAGCCAATGGCTGTACGGTGCCGGCGCCCCGAAATTTGACTTGGGCTATTCCTACGACCACGACAAGCATCAAGTCGAATTGACCGTGAAGCAAACGCAAAAAGTCGAGGGCCGCGTCGGCATCTTCCACGTTCCTGTGAACGTGGAAATCACGACTGCCTCCGGCCCGAGGCTCTATCCCATCACCGTTTCGAAAGCCGAGCAGGTCTTCACGCTGCCCTCCGACTCCGCCCCCCTCATGGTGCTCTTCGACAAGGCCAACCGTGTCCTCAAGTCCACCGAATTCCATAAAGAAAAGAAGGAATGGCTCTATCAGTTGAAAAATGCCGGTGAGTTTGCCGATCGTGCCGACGCGGTCTCCGCCCTTGAAAAAATCAAGAACGACGACGAAGTGGTTAGCGCCCTTGGAAATGCCCTCCGCAACGACAAATTCTGGGGCCTCCGCGCCACGGCTGCCGACGCCCTCGGTCAGATCGGCTCGCCTGCCGCATCCAAACAGCTCCTCGACGCGCTCGATTCTGCAAACGAGCCCTGGGTGCGCTATCGCATCGTCGCTGCTCTCGGCAACTTTAAGGACGATTCCGCCATCCCGGCCAAACTCACCGAAATCGCCAAGGCCGACAGTTCCTATCGCGCTCGCGCGGCTGCCTTACAGGCACTCGGCCGGCTCAAAACCCCCGATGCCCTCGCGACTCTGGGAGCCGCGGTCTCCGGCGATTCTCCGGACGGCTATCTCCGGAATGCCGCGCTTCGCTCGCTTGGCCCGCTCGGCGACGACAAGGCTGTGCCGCTTCTCGAACAATGGTCGGCACCCGGCAAGCCCATTCCGTCCCGCACCGCCGCAATTCGCAGTTTGGCCAGCCTGGAGAAAAACAATCAGGACATCACCAAGCAAATTGCTGGCTACCTCAGCGAACCCAATTTCCCGGTTCGCATGGCGGCGGTCTTCTCTCTCGGGGGCCGCGGTGATGCCATTGCCGTGCCTGCCCTCGAGGCATTGCTCAAGAGTGACGACCTCAGCATCGAGATGGTTCCCATGATCAAGGGCCAGCTTGCCCGCCTGAGAAAGCCTCCCGCGACCAAGCCCACTCCTCCGAACGCAGAAGCGGCCGAATCGGCCGGCGCACCCGGTTCGGCGTCAGAGAAGTCCGGCGACTCCGATGTGGTGCTCGAGCGGCTGGATAAACTGGAGCATCTGGTTGAAGAAATGAACGAGCGCCTCAAAGCCATCGAAACGCGCCTTCCTCCAGCGAGGCCCTCGAGCAAATGATTTATCCAGATGAGAAATGAAGATTAGGCCATTCGAAACCGAGGCCCTTCGTTTCTTTTCTGCAGGCAGTGTTCCTTCTCTTCCCGGTGTTCCCGCTGTCCAGGCGGTGCGCCCTCTGCATGGATGTTTTCTCCTACCGGTCAGCCAGCAGTATCCGCAAATCCCGCAAATTATTTCCCGTGCGCCCGGTCAAGATCGCGTCACCCAGCCTCGAAAAAAACGTAAATGCATCGCTTCGCTCAAAGAAATCTCTCGGATCGAGTCCCGCCTCCTTCGCACGCTCGAGCGTCCTGCCGTTTGCCACCGCGCCCGCCCCGGAGCTATTGCCGTCAATCCCGTCAGTCCCCGCACTCAGCACCGCCACCTTCTCTCCCGCGATTTTTTCCACGCAAGCCAGCACGAACGCCGAATTCCTTCCCCCAATTCCGTTTCCCGTCACCGGCGAGCTTACTTCTCCATCGGCAATCAAAGCGACGCGCCGCCCGCGATGCATCACGCGCAACTCCGCGAGCTGCCTCAGCAACGCTTCCGCCGCTTTCTCGACCGGCCATTCATCGGTCGAGTTATCGCAACACGTCACAAAACCCAATGCTTCCGCCGCGTGGTGCGCCGGATGAAGCAAATCGTCCATTCCCAGTGTCAGCGAAAAGGACGATTTCCGGAAGGCCCCGTCGCCGGGTTTTGGCGTTTCCGGCATTTTCTCGTCTTTGAGCCATTTTTGTAGGGCCAGCGGGAATTTGTTGCCAAGCGCATATTCCTTCATGACGCGTTTCGCATCCGCAGCGGTCGTCGGGTCCGGCAACGTTGGCCCCGACGCCAGCGCGGATTCCTTTCCTACGGGCACATCGCTGACCGCCAGCGTGATTTTCGTGGCCTCCGGAGCCGTCGCCGCCAGCCGCCCGCCCTTCACCGCCGACAAATGCTTCCTCACCGTGTTGATCTCATCGATGCTTGCCCCGCAAGTCACCAGCGCCTTGTGCCAATGCTGCACGTCCTCCAAGGTTTGCTTCGCATCGAGCGGCAGTTCCATCAGCGCTGATCCGCCGCCCGAAAGCAGGAAAATCACCAGTGTCTTTGCGTCACATTTTCGCAGTAAAGCGAGAATGGCCTCCGCCGCTTTCCAGCTCTGCTCGTTCGGCGTGGGATGTCCCGCCGCAAAATACTTCAGGCCAGGCACGGGCTTCTTTGGAAGCGAGGGAGCTGCCACGGCCCCTGCAAAGCCCACAAAGGGGGCAAGCGCAAACACCAGCCCTTCGACCATGGCGTGAGCTGCCTTCCCTACCGCCACCACTCGTATTTTTTCGAAATCCTTCAGGTCAAGTGTCTTCTCGCCGCACACGATCCGCGTGCCTTGCCGCCGCAGCTTCCTCTGCATCGTTGCAGGGATATCGATCGCGGCCAGGGTCTCGTGAAGAATTTGGCGGGCAATTTGTTTAAGGTCCGCCATGGGAAGGATGACCCCAGCTTTCGCTTATCCTTTCAGTACTTCGGGGTTCAGAATGTTTGCAGGACGTCGCCCCTCGAAAGTCGCGATCACGTTTTCCGCCGCCATGCACGCCATCCTTGTACGCGTCTCGAGCGAAGCCGACGCGATATGCGGCGCAAGCACCACGTTCCGGCGATGCAAGCCGGAGTGAATGGCCGGCTCTTTTTCAAATACGTCGAGTGCCGCTCCCGCGATTTTTCCGCTCTCGAGCGCCGCCACCAGCGCCGCCTCGTCCACCACCGGCCCTCGCGACGTGTTGACTAGGAACGCGGTCCGCTTCATGCGCTCGAATTTCGCCGCGTTGAACAGCCCCCGCGTTTCGGGCAGCAGCGGCGTGTGGATGCTGATGAAGTCTGACTCCGCCAGCAGGGCATTTATGTCCCGATACTCCGCACGTAACTCTTGCTCCGCTTCGGCGGTTGCACGCACCGCATCCGTGTAAATCACTTTCATCCGAAACCCGCTCGCCCGCCGGGCCATGGCCTTCCCGATGCGCCCGAATCCCACGATCCCTAACGTTTTCCCCCACACATCCGTTCCCACCAGTTGATCCAGATCCCAGCCTTTCCAGTCGCCTGACCGAGCCAGCGCGTCACCTTCGCCGAGCCGCCGCGCCACCGCCATGAGCAAGGTCCACGCAAAGTCCGCGGTCGTCTCGTCAAGCACTCCCGGCGTGTTGGTTGCAATAACTCCGCGCCTGGTGCACGCCGCCACGTCAATATTGTCAAAACCAACCGCCACGTTCGCCGCGATCTTCAATTTCGTGGCCGCCAGCAACAATTCGTCGTTCACTTTCTCCGTCAGCAGGCAGATCAGCCCTTCTTTATCCTTTACGCGTCGTAACACCTCCTCGCGCGGCGGACGCTCCTGCTTCTCCCAATACTCCGCGTCGCAGTTTTCCTGCAGGATTGTTCTCGCGGGGTCAAACAATCGGTGTGTCGCAAAAATCTTCGGTTTCACCGTTTATCCTCAGCCGAGGTCTGGGGGCCTTCACACTAACACACTCGCTTACCTCGCTTGCAACTTCACGTTGCGCGGCTGCCGGAAATCTCACTATAGTGCGAGATGCGCATTTTGCAGGCTACTCCTAAAATACGCGTATTTGAGGAGGTCGGGGCTGCAGCCCTCAGCTAGGTGCCTTGTCAAAAAGGAGGCTATCGCCTTTGAAGCTCATGAAGAATGTTCCTTCGGCATCCGGTTAAAAGGCGAACGCTATGGATTCTGGCCTTCAGACTTTCTCGGCTCTTCCTCCGTTCTTTTTCAAGCGGAAGATGTCGTTCTCTACGAATACGACGGATCGGTTGAGAAAGGCCGCCCCGACATCGTCGTGTTTCCCACCACGACGCAAGAGGTCTCGCAAATCGTGAAACTTACCGGAAAGCACAATGCCCCCATCGTGGGCCGTGGCGCCGGGACCGGTCTTTCCGGCGGAGCGCTCGCCCGCACCGGCGGCGTGATGATCGTTTTTGCGCGCATGAACCGCATTCTCTCCCTCGACCCTCAGAACCAGCGCGCCGTCGTCCAGCCCGGCGTGGTCAATTTCGATCTTAGCCTCGCCGCCGCACCTCACGGCCTTTACTTCGCGCCAGATCCCTCCAGCCAAAAGTCCTGCACCATCGGCGGCAACGTCGCCGAAAACGCCGGTGGTCCCCACACGCTCGCCTATGGCGTCACCACCAATCACGTCACCGCGCTCGAACTGGTCCTTCCCGACGGCGAAGTTGTGCGGGTCGGCAGCGCCCAAGGTGACGCTCCGGGCTACGACCTGACCGGCATCTTGGTCGGTTCGGAAGGCACGCTGGCGCTCGTCACCGAAATCACCGTGAAGCTCTCCCGCAAGCCCGAAGCCGTCGAAACGCTCCTCGCGATCTTCGATTCCGTCGACGACGCCGCCGAAACCGTCGTGGACGTTACCGCGCGCGCCATCATTCCCGCGGCTTGCGAAATGCTCGATGGCTGGACACTCCGTGTCGTCGAAGACTTCGTCCACGCCGGTTTCCCGCGGGACAGCGCCGCGGTTCTTCTCCTCGAAGTCGAGGGCCTCGCGGAGGCCGTCGCGGCTCAGGCTAGAGCCATCAGGGAAGTTTCGAACGCCCACCACGCCCGCGAAGTCCGCCTTGCCCGCGACAACGCCGAACGCGAACTTCTCTGGAAAGGCCGCAAGAACGCCTTTGGCGCTCTTGGCCGCCTCGCTCCCAGCAACTATGTTCTCGACGGCGTCATTCCTCGCACCAAACTTCCGCAAACGCTTCGCCGCATCCGCCAAATCGGCGCGCGATATGGTTTCGACATTTGCAATATTTTCCACGCCGGCGACGGCAACCTTCATCCCATCGTTCTCTACGATCCTCGCGATAGGGGGCAATTCGAACATGCCATGCAAGCCTCCGCGGAAATCATCCGCTATTGCGTGGAAGTTGGTGGCGCACTCACCGGCGAACACGGCATCGGCATGGAAAAGTCCGAGCTGATGCCGCTTCTTTTCTCCGACGCCGATTTCGACCTCATGCGCCGCGTCCACGACGCCTTCAATCCCGCTTGTTTGCTCAATCCCGGCAAGATCTTCCCGCTCAGCAAAGGCTGCGGCGAAATTCGCACCCGTTCGAGCGCGCCATCTCATTCTCGCCCGAGCGCCACATGATGCCTGTTGCCCCAGTTCGCCTCCTTGACCCCTGGCTCTTCCTGCCTCTTCTCTTTCATCCCTATTTCCTTACTCCTCAAAAAGCCTCCGCGCTTGTCCCGGTTTCAACTGTCGACCTCTTCTGGCTGCGGTTGTCCCATGACTAGCGCTATGTCCAACTTCGCCTCCCGTCTCGAATCCGCCATCGGCGTTTCCCACGTCTCCGCCGATCCTTCCGTGTGCTCCGAATACGTCGTCGACGAACTGACGCCCTCGGCCGTCGCCAAGCCAGCTTCCGCGGGAGAAGTTGCCGAAATCGTCCGCTTCGCCGCCCTCGAAAAGCTCTCCCTGATCCCTTGCGGCCATCGCACGAAACTCCAAATCGGCATGCCCCCTTCGCGGTACGACGTCGCCCTCGACATGACCGCCCTCGACCAAATCGCTCATTACGATCCCGGCGACCTCACCGTCAGCGTCGATGCCGGAGCCAACTTCAACGACCTCGCCGCTCCTCTCTACCAACAAAAACAATTCCTGCCACTCTCTGTCCCGTTTTACTTCGAATCCACCATCGGAGGCATCATCGCCTCCGGCGTGGACTCCTCGCTTCGCCATTCCTACGGCACTGCCCGGGACTTCTTGATTGGCGCGGAATTTGTCGACGGCACCGGTCGCCTCTGTAAGAGCGGTGGCCGCGTCGTCAAAAACGTCACCGGCTACGACCTCCACAAGCTCCTGATCGGCTCGCTCGGCACTCTTGCCGTCATCACCCGCCTCAACTTCCGGACCTTTCCCGCGGCGCCCTCGCGCCGCGGTTTCGTCGTCTCTTTTCCCGCGCCCGAAAATGCTCTTGCGTTCGGCCATCTCGTCGAGAAGTCTCCTCTCGCTCCCGCTTCTATCGACGTAGTCAGCCCCCAGCTTCTGCAACTCTTCCTCGAGGCCGAGAAAAATTCTCCGGAGCCTCCGGCGGCGCCTCTTCAGGGAAAATTCCCCGGAGACTCCTGGCATCTTTGCGGCAGCATCGAAGGCACCTCAGAAGTGTGCGATCGCGCTTCTAGCGAATTCACTCGCATCGCGGCCCTCCCGGAAGCCAAACACTCGCAGCTTATTACTCTCAACGAAACCGAAGGCGCCGACCTTTGGCACTACCTCGGCCAATCCGTTCCGCTTCTTCTCGAAGCTTGTTCCGAAGCCGCTGTCTTCAAAATCGCCATTCTTCCGAGCCGCCTTGCCCCGCTTCTCACGCGCGCCTGCGGCGTCGTGTACTTTGCTCTCCTGCCACAGGCCGGGGAATATACTCGACCGGACCATGTCCATCGCCTCGCTAAACCCACCTTGTCCGTTTTCTCCCTGTGCGCTTCCGAAAACGCTTATGCCACTCTCCCTTGGTGCCCCACACAACTCAAGCGTGAAGTAAACGTTTGGGGTCTTGATTTTGTAGCGCCGGCCTCTGGGCGGCCCGCTTCTGGTTCCGCTCTTTTAGGCGCGACTCCGCCAGTCCCTCTTCCGAACCTTGCCCTCATGCGCGGCCTCAAAGCCGCGTTCGACCCGCAAAACGTTTTCGCCCAAGGCCGCTTCCTCGGCTAAGCTTATCCGGACGTCTTCCGGCCCACCTCAGCCGTTGGAAAACGGTTGAAGTCCTAGGCGGTATTGCAGGCGTAGAACTCCTTCCTGTGTTTTGCGTCATTTTTTCTTCTTGGTGTTCAACAATAAGATGAGCCCCTCGGCACGGTTCCGAGCCCTCCGACCGGTCGCCGAGGCTTGTGTTTCCAGCCCTTGATGTCCCCCCCGAAAGGATGGAAAACGATGAAGAAGCTGATGTTGCTTGCTGTAGGGATAGCCCTGTTTGCCATTCCGTCGCGCGCGCAGTCCGTGGATGCTTCGGTTAGCTATTCTTATTTCCGTCTGGGTGGCTCGAACGGAGTGAACCAGAACGGGATTAGCGGCTCTCTGGCCTTTAATCACCTGTGGTTCGGGATCGTCGGTGATTTTGGCGTTTATCATGCCGCACCCTCCGGCGTTGCCCTGAACACCTACACCTTCCTGCTCGGTCCGCGCCTGACGTTCCGCAACCCCACCAAGATCAATCCTTTCTTGCAGGGCCTGGTGGGTGGCTCCCGGCTCAGCGCTGGGTATGGAGGCAGTTCGGCCGCTTCCAATCAGTTTGCGTTTGGTTTTGGCGGTGGTGTCGATATCGGTATGGCTCCGCACATCGCTTTGCGTCCGCAAGTGGACTACGTCGGTCTGCGCAACTCGAGCCAAACCCTCAATTGCACGCGGGTGTCGCTCGGGATTGTCCTGCATCTCTAATGCCTCCGCGAAGCAACATCCTTGCGGGAGCCACAACAAGTTCGCGGTGCGAGGCGTAGTTGAGAGTTCTCCAAATCTCTGCCGTGCGCAGGAAGGAGCATTCCTTTCCTTCCTGCGCGCAAGACGCGCCGTGCTCAATCAGGGCGCAACTTCATCCATCTCGGTCTCGGCCTTCTGGAGTCTGCTCCCGGATTCCTCTCGCCTCAGCCCGCCATACCTCACTAGCATTCTCTCCGGCGCGGCCTTACGCTAGACTCTCAATTCGACGGCCTTCCGCCATGAGAGGTGTGCTGCATGACCTGCTGCGCCGGTCATTGCGCAGCTGCGGGCTTCTTCGACTCCCGCATTGCGGATCGTGATTTGCGCCGCTACCAGCGACGCGGCCCTGACGCCAGTACGCGCATGCTCCTCACCGAACTCCGCCGCTGGACGCTCCACGATCTCGAGCTTCTCGATGTCGGCTCCGGCATTGGCGTAATCGCTCGGGAACTCGCCGCCGCCGGCTTGGCCAGCGTGACGCTTGCCGATGCCTCGCCCGCCTACCTCGAACTTGCGCGCCGCAACGTTGGGTCGCGTTATGGCTCGCGTCCCACGCAATTTATTCTTGGAAATTTTGCGGCGATCGCCGCCTCGCTGTCCGAGGCGGACGTTGTTACCCTCGACCGCGTCGTCTGCTGTTATCCCGACGCGAGCGCGTTGCTTGGCGCGGCGGCCGCGCGATCGCGCCGCTTGCTGGCCTTCACCCACCCGCCCGACCGCTGGTATCTTCGTGGGGGATTTTCGGTCGTGAACTTTTTCCTTTGGCTCGGACGAAGCGCCTTTCGCATCTTCGTTCATCCGCCGCAGCAGATGGCTGCGGTCCTGGAAGCTGCCGGGTTTGTCCGTGCCGCGCATCGCGAATCGTTCCTCTGGTCGTTCTCCCTTTACCGCCGCCCTCAAGTCTCTGCCGCCTAATCCCTCCTCTCTACCAGCACCCGGCGTGATCGGCCGTCGGTCGGCCAGGTAGCGGCGGGTCTTAAAGGACCGCGCACTTCCTTTCGGAATCCTTTTCATGACCTCGTCGGCCTGAGGACCGGCCGCTACAACTTCTTGCTGGACGCTTAGATTCCGTCGTCCTGGCGCGAACCGCCCTTGGCCCGCTTCCGAGGCGTACAATGAAGCCAACGAGCGTCTTGTTTAGATTGCGAGCGGCGAGGGAAGCAGCCACAACCGTGACGGGAGGAGTCTATGATCACTTGCGACCTCTGCGGAGGAGCCAAGGATTGCCTGCCAAAGGAAATTGCGGGCAGGGAGTACGACATCTGCAGCGCGTGCTGGAACGCTCTCGCGGAAAAACTCCAGGGGAAAGGGAGGAGAATTCGGGAAACGGTGTTCTTGCCGTCGCCGCGAACGCCCAAAGAACGCGAAGAGGAGGAACCGCCGCTCCCTGGCGGGCCGCCCAAAATCTGGGGCGCGCCCGAAGCACAGTATTGAGTTGAGACCCTATCAAGTGCTTCCCAGGATTGGAACGAGCCTAAAGAAGGTCGCCGCAACTTTCTCGATGGAACATTCCTCGGTGAAGCCCCGTATCTGCTCTCGTGTCGTTCAAATCCGAATGAGAGGGAGTCGCGATGAAGAAGTTGTTGGCTTCGCTAAGAACGATGTTGCTTTTGCCGTTGCTTGCGCTTGGCGTCGCCCCGGCGAGCGCCCAGACTAGCCTCGAGCCGGTGCCGGCCTTAGCCGATATCAAGTCGCAGGAGGAGTTGGCGAAGGCGGTGGCGGTGCTCGATGCGGCGCTGTTTGATTCCTACAACCGGTGCGATTTGGCGAAGTTTGCCTCGTTCCTCGCGGAGGATGTGGAATTCTACCACGATCAAGGCGGCGTGACGCTTGGGAGAGCGGCGTTGACGGAGAGCGTGAAGAACAATATTTGCGGCAAAGTGACCCGGGAGCTCGTGCCGGGAAGTTTGCAGGTCTATTACATGAAGGGCTTTGGCGCAGTGGAGATCGGGGTTCACCGGTTTCACCATCCGGGGCATGAGGATACCGAGCCAGTGGGCGAGGCGAAGTTCATCCATTTGTGGCAGTACAAGGATGGAATGTGGAGGATCAAGCGGGTGATTAGTTTCGATCACCATCAGGCCGCAAAGTGAGGCCAGAACCGCTACAAGAAAGAACCGGACGGGGTAGCCCGGCCGCTACGCGGAGCGGGTTCTCGGGTTAGAGCGCGCGAACCATGAAAGATCCAAAACTTCTCGAAGGAGACTAGGGCACAAAGCCGGCTCTTCCAGAGCTCCCCTAGACTAGGGGTCTTGCGTTTTGGGCGTGGGCGAAGGCGGAGCGGAAGGCGGCGTTGCCGATGTGCCAGAAGCAGGGGCACTCGCGGGCGCTTTGGGAGCCGCCGAAGGGGCGGTTTTGGCGGCGGCCGCGGACTTGGACTTTTGGTACTTGCGCTTGACCTGGTTCACGTAGGAAACCGTCTCGCGGTAGGGCGGAACGTCGCCGTATTTCTGCACTTTGTCAGGGCCGGCGTTGTACGCGGCGAGCGCGAGCGTCAGATTGTTGTTGTAGAGCTGCAGAAGCTCTTTCAGATAGCGCGTCCCGGCGTCAATATTTTCCTGCGGATCGAAAATATCTTTCACGCCCAGACGCGCCGCAGTTTGCGGTGATAACTGCATCAATCCGCGCGCATTCTTGGGGGACACGGCTTTCGCGTCGAAGTGGGACTCGACTTCCATCACGCTGGAAATCAGCTCGGCGTCCACGCCATAGCGCGAAGCGGCGGCACTGACCAGTTCGCGATAGGGCGGCGCGATGGGTTGAAGGGGGACCGGTGGATCGGGGACCACGGGCGTAAAGACTTCTTCCGGTTCGATTTTCTCCACGTCGGCGGTTTGCACATCCACCCAACCGCCTTGCAGCTGCAGCCGGTACTTGTCGCCAACCAGCTGGTACCCGTTGACGTGGATGCGCTCGCCGCTCCGGAGAACGATGTATTCGGCGCGAGCGGAGGGGGCAGCCAGGAGCGCGAGCAGGAGAGGAAGGGCGCGGACACCCCAACGCGGTGGAAAAACCAAAAGCCGAGACAGGCCGCGCACTTCGTTCGGAACGACGGGGTTCGAAGTCGAGGTCAGGCGCATGGGGCAGCCTCGCGCAGGGCAAATTGCTCGATAGCATGGGCGACGCCGTTCTCGTCGTTGGTGCGGGTCTCGTGCCAGCCAAAGGTCTTAAGTTCCGGGACGCTGTTGCCCATGACAACCGGTATGCCGGCGAAGCTTAGCATTTCGAGGTCGTTGTGATTGTCGCCGATGGCCATAACCTCTTCGCGAGCGTAGCCGCGCAACGTGGCCCATTCGGCGAGCGATGCGCCTTTGCAGCAGATCGGATTAAGGACATCAATCATTGCGAAGTCCCGGTGCTCGTACATGGTGACGGCCAGTGCATACGCTTCCGCGAAGGACGCGCCGCGCAAAGCGCGCTCGGCGTCGCGCATTACTGCGACTTTCCCGGACAGCATCACCTGAATTGGGTCTTCGCTCAAGCAGGTCTCAAGTGGATTTGCTAAGCCGATAAACTCTTTGTTTCGTGAGTAATAGGCATACCTAAGAGAATCGTCAGGATCGAGCCGCTCGAGCATTACTTGGTTCTCGGCAGGACGGTCGAAAATCACGGCCGCGCCTTCGCGCCAGGACTTGGTCAGGCGGAGAACCTGCTCGGCGACGCGGCGGGGAAGCAGGTGGCACAAATGCGTGCGGCCATCATTGGAGCGGACCAGGGCACCGTTGCTGACGATCATGGTGAGCGGGGCCTCTAGCTGACGCGCAACGGGCATGGCGAAGTCATAGCGGCGCCCGGTGACGAGAGCGACTTCGATACCCCGCCGCGCCGCTTCGGCGATTGCGTTGCGGTTGGCTTCGGAAACCTGCCAGCGGCTGTCCAAAAGCGTACCGTCAATATCCAGCGCAATGAGGCGTACGGGCATCCCCCTATTGTAACGGGAGGGAGGGTTTGCAGGTTGAAAAGTTTGCCGGTGGCATGGCGAGCGGTACTGGCCCGATGAAAATGACAGGGAAGCGCGGCGTTCGCAGCTGGCCGGCCGGCGTGTCGATAACGCCACGATTCCTCGCTGCGCCCGGGATGACCGGGCCGTGGAAACAAGCGGCCAGCACCTCGTGCCAGAAGGTGAAGGCATCTAGCGAGTACGGTGCGATGCGATGAGGATGATAGACTGACGGAGTTATGAGTCAACCGGCAGGAATTGCGACAATGAGTTCAAATTTGATCGAGCTCGAGTGTTCGGCGTGCGCGAAGAAGTACGACGCGTCGCGAGAGCAGCACTTGTGCACATGTGGCAAGCCTCTGCTGGCACGCTACGATTTGAAGCGCGCCGCGGGGACGTTTACGCTCGAGACGCTAAAGGATCGCCCGCGAAACCTCTGGCGCTACGCAGAAGTGCTTCCCGATGATCCGCCGGTGTCACTCGGCGAAGGCATGACTCCGCTGGTCCATGCCAAGCGCCTGGGGGCGTCCCTGGGCCTCGCGAATCTCTACGTGAAGGACGAAGGGCTGAATCCCACGGGCTCCTTCAAAGCGCGGGGGATGAGTGCTGCGGTCACGCGAGCGAGGCAGCTCGGCGTGAAAGCGCTGGCGGCGCCCACCGCGGGCAATGCAGGAGGGGCACTGGCGGCGTATGCGGCAGCGGCTGGGATGGCTGCGGTGATCGTGATGCCGGCGGATACTCCTTCGGCGAACGTGATGGAGTGCCAAGCGTTTGGCGCGAAGGTGGTCAAGCTGAATGGCCTGATTTCGGATTGCGGAAAATACGTAGCGGAGAACAAAGACCGCGAAGGATGGTACGACGTCTCGACGCTGAAAGAGCCGTATCGCGTGGAAGGCAAGAAAACGATGGGCTACGAGTTGTGGGAGCAGTTTGGCGGAAAACTTCCGCATGTCATTTTTTACCCGACGGGAGGCGGCGTGGGGCTGATCGGGATGTGCAAGGCGTTCGACGAACTGCAGCAGATGGGGCGGATCGGCGGGGAGCGGCCGCGCATGGTGGCGGTGCAGGCGGAAGGCTGTGCGCCCATCGTGAAGGCGTGGGAAGCGCACCAGAGTTCGGCGCAATTCTTTCCAAACGCGGCCACGATTGCTTCCGGACTGCGTGTGCCGTGGCCGCTCGGAGATCAATTGATTCTCAGCATGCTGCGCCAGACCAGGGGAACTGCCGTGTCGGTGACCGATAACGAAATGCTGCACGGGGGCAGGGAATTGGCGTCGCTCGAGGGCATCTTGGCGGCGCCCGAAGGCGCTGCGACGGTGGTAGCGGCGCGCATTCTCGCGGGGTCCGGCTGGATCAAGCCGCATGAGACGGTGGTGCTGTTCAACACCGGCACCGGATACAAGTACTCGGAGGCATGGCAGAAAGCTTTACAGGCTTGAACTCCAGCGGCAGTTCAACCAGCCGCCCAGGCCAGAGTGAGTGCCTGTATCGCTAGGATTTGACATCCTCCCCGCCGCAAGCGGCGAGGATTCCTACGGCCTCTCGGTTTGTCCCGAGATGGCTTCGGTGGGTTCCTCCCACAACCGCCCTACTTCAGCGGAGGACCACGAAGAGGCTTTACTTTTGGGCTGCCCGCCCATAGGTCGTTCGGACAGAAATACAGAGCAGTTCGGAAGGAAAAGAAAGAGGGGCCTTATATCCTCGGCCTAAAAACGCCGAGGCTTTACGGCCCACCTGGTAAGCCCACCGCAATCATGGCGACACGCCGGCTTTATTACGACGATTCCTTCCAAAGAGAATTTACGGCCAGAGTCTTGAGTTGTGAGCCCGCGACGGCTTGTCCTTCCCCGCAAGCCAAGGCTTCCTCATGGCAAGCAATCCTGGATGAAACGGCTTTTTATCCTACTTCGGGCGGTCAACCGCATGACTTCGGGAAGATCGGCGATGCGCGAGTTTTGGAGGTAAGCGACCGCAAGGACGAAATCGTTCACCTTGTTGACCGCAGGCTCGAATGCGTTGAAGTAAAAGGTTCGATCGACTGGCCGCGCCGCTTCGACCACATGCAGCAGCACACCGGCCAGCACTTGTTGTCGGCGATGTTTCAGAAACATTTTGCTCTACCGACCGTCTCGTTTCATCTTGGTACGGAGGTTTGCACCATCGATTTGCGTGGACAGGAGCCATCGGAGCAGGTTCTGGAAGACGCGGAGCGCCGAGCGAATCAGATTATTTTTGAAGACCGCCGCGTGAGCGTTCGCTATGGGACGGCGGAGGAATTGACGCGCTTGGGAGTGCGAAAAGAAGTTGACCGCGAGGGCGTGTTGCGGGCGATCGAGATTGAAGGCGTGGAGTTGCAACCGTGCGGCGGGACCCACGTAAAAGGCACCGGACAAATCGGCATGATCCTTGTGCGGCGCTCGATGAGGATTCGGCAGGATTGGCGCGTGGAGTTTGTTTGCGGCGGGCGTGCCGAAAAAGCGGCGCGCCGCGATTTCGCATTGCTTCGCGAATCGGCCGAAGAACTCAGTTGTGCTCAAGAGGAAGTCGTTTCTGCACTGGGGCGGGTGCTTGCGGAGCGCGACACCCATTTCAAGAATTATCGAGAGCTGCTCGAACGCCTGGCGGCAGCGGAGGCGGCGCTGGTCTTGCAATCGACTCCCGCTGATTCCGAGGGCATTCGCGTGATCGACCGCGTCTTCTCCGACATGCAACCGGAATTCCTCGGTTTGTTTGCGACCGCGCTCGCAAAGAGGGAAAACACCATCGCACTGCTCGGCCGCATGGAAGGCGGCCAAATTCTCTTTGCGCAGCATCCTTCGTCGGGAAAAGACATGAACGCACTGCTCCGGCAAGTGTTAGAGAAAACTGGCGGCAAAGGCGGTGGAACCAGAGACTTCGCGCGCGGGCAGGTCGCGGATCCGTCGCACTTGAAAGAAGCACTGGTTCTGGCCAGGGGAAAAGTGTCCGGGCCTTAGACCCGCCGGCAAAACCTGTGGGAATTCTCAGCGCACCTTGCTGAGCTGTTCGATCCAGCGGCACAACAGGCCATGGTGCGGTGGCTCAAGATCGAGAAACTCAATGCCCATGCCGATGCGCGGCTTGACGATGCGCACCATCCCGAGAGCCTCTAGTTTCTGGTCTTTCTTCGTTAGCGTGACGCGTACACGGGTGTTGGATGCCAGCGGTTTGCTGGTGCAGACGAAAATTCCACCCAGAGACAGGTCGCAGGTCACACCATCGGTTCGCGAACCGGTTTCCAGGTTCAAAACGACGACATCCGCCGCAAAAGGATAGCGGATACAGAAGCGGCGGTCCCGGACGGAGAGACTCCGGGATTCGTCGTTCGATGTTCGGTCACTCATGAAAATGACGTTGCCCACAAGGATTCACGCGTTCAAAGATGAGCGCTGCCGGCATCGTACACAGCTACCCAGTATGGACGAAATCCGGACCGCCGAGGCGCCTTCGGTTGGATGAACATGCGAAAGAAGCAATACCACGACCGTTTCTACGCGCCGGGATTGGGTTATTACATGGAACGACAATCCGTCCCACAACCGCGCTATGCAAGGTTTTTGCGCATGTTAGCCTGAAAGTCGGAATCGTGCCTAACCACGTTTATGAGCACACCATCTGATAGGCTCCGCCAGAGCGACCGTATCAGCCTCCGCATGCCCGTCGAAGTTGCCTGGGCCACGGCGCAAGGAGCCACGTTCTCGCAGACCGTGGAGACGCTGCTTGTCAGCCGCAACGGGGGCGTGTTGCGCTTCACCGAAAAACTGGAGGACGGCCAGGAACTCCATTTGCGGCGGCATATCGAAGGGGAGCAGTGGAAACACACCCGCGCGCGCGTCGTCGCGGAAATCGATCAAGATGCGAACGGTTTTCTCTATGCCATCCATATCCTGGAGCCGCGTTGCGACTTCTGGGACATCGAATTTCCCTCGTTGCACAAGGCGGAAGAAGCGCTCGCTCGGCTGCTCATGGAATGCAGCTTCTGCCAGCGACGCGAAGTCGTGTACCTGAACGAAATGCAGCTGAAATCCTTCGAGGTGCGGCGATGCGTCGCGCGGCACTGCCGGCACTGCGAGTCACCCTCCATCTGGATTGAATCGCTGTCGGAGGCGGCCGGCCTGGAAGGTGATGGCACGCACCCGGCCGAAGAACGGGTCGTTCCGCGACGCAACCGCGCACGGGTAAAGGCACGCGTGCTGGCTTGCATCCGGCGCCGCGGCTTTGCCGAGGAAGTGGTGGTCTGCGAGGACCTGTCCAAAGGGGGCATCAGCTTCCGCAGCCGCAATCAGTACCCGGTGGGCACGCGCGTGGAAGTTGCCGTTCCTTTTACTCCGGGCACGGGCGCCATTTTCGTTCCGATCCGCATCGTTTTCTCTCAAGCAATTCCCACCGCGGGCCTTCACCGGCACGGGGCAGCCTATATCAAGCCGCCGAGCGACAATTAGATTCAGGCGGATTCCGAAAACTTCCTGGAATTTCTCGTTCCGTTTGAACCAGGGCCTGCCACTTTACCTCCGCCCCCGAAGGAGTTTCTTTCGCCAGGAGAACTTCGGTTTCCACTATACTGTTCGCGATAGCGCGGGCGACTCTCCCGTTGCGAGGCGAGGCACTCTCTCCCATGAAGCTGGTCACCTTCAACCGGCAAAGCCGCGAAGACCGCATCGGCGCACTGGAGGTCGATGAAACGATCGTGGATTTGAATGTAGCGTATGCCCTGTATCTGCGGAATGTGCAGCACGAAGGCGCGTTTTATGCGCTGGCGGATGCGCGCGTTCCACCAAGCATGCGGGGGCTGTTTGAGAATGGCGACCGCGGTTTGGATGCGGCGCGGACGGCGCTTGACTACGTGGTGAAGGAAGGCGCGGAAGCGGGGCCGTCGGGAGAGTCTCTGCGGTTTCAGAAAAGGGAAGTGCGAGTCAAAGCCCCCATTATTCCGAAGAAATTTTTTCACACCGCGGGAAATTTCCGGGAGCACCACGTGGAAGCGCAGAAGTCCGGTTTTTCGCATCCGGTTTTGCCGTGGATTGTTTTTTTTCAGAACGTGGATGCGATCATCGGCCCTGACGAAGCGATCGTTTATCCCGAGCATTTGACGCAGGAGCTTGATTACGAACTGGAACTCGCGCTAGTCATGAAAAAATCGGGAAAACATTTTGACGCGGCGCGAGCGGCCGATTTTATCGGTGGGTATGTGATTTTCAACGACATTACCGCGCGGGACATCCAGCGCACCGAGATGAAGTCCGGCGTGTTCAGCTTTTGCAAGGGGATTGATACGTTCTGCCCGCTCGGGCCGCACATCGTCACCGCCGATGAGATTCCCCAGCCGAACCATCTCTCGATGCAGCTGCGCGTGAACGGCAAGACGCGGCAGCAATCGCATTCGAGCAAAATGGCCGTCACGGTGCAGGAGATCGTCGCACATTATTCCCCGATGAGCTATTCCGCTGGGGACGTGCTTTCAACCGGAACGGTTTCCGGTGTGGCGGCGTTCAGCGACGATCCGAAGTCTCTGTATTTGCAACCAGGCGACATCGTCGAGTGCGAAATTGAGAAGATCGGCGTGCTGCGGAACCCGGTGGTTTCCTACCAGGAATTGCACGGCGGAAAAGCGGCGAGAGCCTGAGTGAGAAGATGGCGGAAACTTCTTCGCAAATGCAAAACGGATTCTGGATCAGCGAGCTGAACCGGCGTCCCGAGGTGCGAAAGGGTTTTGCCTCGCGCCGAGCAGTGAAGTTTTACGACACTACGCTGCGCGACGGCGAGCAGAGCGTCGGCGTGGTTCTGACGCCCGGGCAAAAACTGGAGATTGCGCAAGCACTTGATGAACTCGGCGTGGGACGCATCGAGGCCGGTTTTCCGCGCGTGTCGGCGGATGATGCGGAGGCCATCGAGCTGATTGCCAGGGCCGGATTGCAAGCCGAGGTCTGGGGCTTTGGCCGCGCGGTGAAAGCAGACATCGACGAATTGCTGCGGCTCGGATCTCGCAGGGCGGTGATTGAGACACCGACGAGCGCAATCAAACTGAAAGCCTACCGGCTCACCGTTGACGAAGCAAAACGGCGCGCCGCGGAAACGATTACGTACGCACGAGAACACGGCGTGAAAGTGGCGTTCTTCACTGTGGATGGAACGCGTACGGAATTAGAGACCTTGCGAGACTTTTACCGGAACGCGCTGGATGCCGGCGCCGAGGAACTCGTTGTCGTGGACACGATTGGCGCGTGCGGGCCGGAAGCCGTGGAATTCCTGGTCCGGCAAGTCCGCGAATGGGTCGGGCCGCAAGTGCCGCTGCATTTCCACGGACACAACGATTTCGGCATGGCTACCGCATGCGCGGTGGCGGCGGTGCGCGCGGGAGCGGAGTGGATCCAGGGAACCATCAACGGGATGGGCGAACGCGCAGGGAATGGCGACATCGGTGAAATTGGCATGGCCCTCGAAGGGTTGTATGGCGTCCCGGTCGAGCTGAATCTGAAGAAGATTCGCACGGTTTCCGCGCTGGTGCGGAAGGCGGCGGGGCATCCGCTGGAACCATGGAAACCGGTCGTCGGCGAAAACCTTTTTATGCGTGAAAGCGGCGCGGTGGCGAGCCAGTTCCATATCCCGGAAGCGATCGAACCTTTCTCCGCCGACTTGGTGGGAGCGAACCGCGAGATCGTGCTCGGGAAAAAGAGCGGAATCGACAGTATCGCGATCAAAGCAAAGGAGCTGGGCATCCCTCTGACGGCTGAGCAACAGCAAGCCGTGCTCGCGGCAGTGAAACGGTTAGGTGTCGAGAAGCGCGGGCTGCTCACCGACGCGGAGTTTCGGTCCCTCGTCGATCGCGTGCAGAATCCCGTCGCCTAGCTACCGGGTTCGGTCTTCGGCTACTTAATTCGGCTGTTCTCGACGTCAGTTCAAGTGTTGCTTTAGCTTTCCCACAGGAGCTCGTCAAGGCGCGATTGAGGCGGGGGCTTCCGAAGTTGCCGGCGGCACTGACGGCCTCGAAAAACTCTCCTGACTGCCTGCACGCGGTCCCGAATCAAAGCGAAGCAGCTATCGGAGCTTCCGGTTTGCGAACGGCAATTCATGGGGCGCGTCCTCTAAAAGCGCCGACAGCACAGTACAAATCTGCCGCGAGTCTAACGCGTTTCCTTTGGCTCCAACCGGTAAGGGCAAGACTTAGCCGGAGCTAGAAAGGGCCCCTCGGAGGAAGGCGAGCATGCGGTAGCCCGCAACATAGGAGAAAGGGAACAGTTCGAGGGAGTAGTGGCCGCAGCGAAGCGCGAGCGTGCGGGGCCGAGCGCCGTGCCGGCGGAGCGAATCGAGCATCTGGCGGGTAAGTTCGGGCAGCATAGTTGGATCGTACTTGCCGTAGACCATGAAGCAGTTGCGTCCGGCACCCATGCCGCGCTCGACGTAAGGCATAGGGCTGATGGGCGCCCAGTACTCACGGAGCTCGTCCACGGAAACGTGGTGGCGGAGGCCTTCCCAGACGTGGTTGGTGGTCATTCCCTGGCTCACGACGTCAGCGTAGTAGGTGGATACATGGAAGAAGCCTCCCGCGCGGACGGCCGGGTCGTGGACCAAGGTGATGTAGCCGACCGAGGAGCCGATGCTGGTACCTAGGATGCCGAGTTTGGTGTGGCCCTGCTGCTCGAGCCAGCGGAGGCAGCGGCGGGCGTCTAGGACCGCCTGGCGATTAGCCTGGAGCGTGAGGCCGATATTCGGGCCGCAAATCTGGTCGGCGCGCTCGAAGCCGCGGGGCATGCGGCGATTGTGATAAGGCAGGCTCATCTTCAACGCGGTAATCCCGAAGCGAGCGGCCCATTCGCAGAGGCCGTCCTGGCCGTGCCATTTCGCGTTCCAGTTCGGGAGAACCACGACGGCAGTGCCGCGTGCGGCTTTGATCGGAGGCTTCCAACCGCGGGAGGCGGTCCAGAGGCGGGCGTAAACCGTGTTGTTTTCGGGCCAGGGAGATTCGATGGCGCTCGTGAAGGTGAGAATGTTTTGCGCGTCGAGACGATAGTCGGTGGCGGGGGTGGTGGCGTACCAGTCGAGACTGTTTTCGATGGCGTTTTTCGCATATTTCCGGAGAAAAGCGCCGGGGGCGGGTTCGTCGGGCGAGCCGCCGATGTGCTCAAGGCCCCAATGGAAGGGTTGCACACGGCGGTTGTCGTCCGTGGTCCAGCGGCAATGCTCGTAGCGGCGGATTTTGCGCTCGAGGAAGTTCATGAAAGAAGCCAACCACTCACAGTTTACAGTCGACGCTTGGAGATGAAAAGGCAGAGGAAAAGCCAAACGAAACGACGAGGTAGAGAAGGTCGAGAGAAGAAGGCGTTAGGGATGGGGCACGCGGGAAAGCGCGTTTGTTGAGAGGGAGGGCACGGCTGTGGGACAGTAATAAAAGCGGCTGCAAGCGGCCGACTTCACACGCGGCCTCAGGGTGGCCGACTAAACTGTGGTCATCGCCGGCATATTCTTTTTCCTGTTTGGGATGGTGATTGGGAGCTTCCTGAATGTCTGCATCACGCGGATTCCGGAGAACGTTTCAATTATCTTGCCGGGATCGCGCTGTCCGAAGTGCGGAACGGCCATCAGGCTTTACGACAACGTGCCGGTGTTTGCTTGGATCTGGCTGGGAGGAAAATGCCGGGCGTGCGGCGCCCCGATTTCGGTGATGTACCCGTTGGTCGAACTGGCGACGGGATTGCTGTTTGTGGCTGCCTTTCTGGAGTACGGCATCACGCAAGCCGGGGTGAAGTGGCTGTTTTTCACGTGCCTGATAGTGGTCCTGACCATCACGGATTTGCGCGTGCGGCTGTTACCGGATCTGGTCACCTGGCCTGGATTCGCGGTGGGACTGATGTTCTCGTGGGTTGTGCCGCCGCGCGAGGGGTTTGCCGGCGCGCTCGGTTGGCGGTTTTTTCACCGGCATTTGCAAGGGCATTTGGCCGGGCTCCTCGATGGAATCCTGGGAGCGGCTTTTGGAAGTTTTCTCCTGTGGGGACTGGCGGCCGGTTACAAATTGGTGCGCAAGCGTGAAGGCATGGGCATGGGCGATGTGAAGATGATGGCCATGGTTGGGGCTTTTGTGGGTTTGCGCGGAACGTTCTGGACGATCTTGCTCGGAAGCCTGCTGGGCAGCGCAATCGGATTGAGCGTTGTGGTAACGCTGTACTTGGCGGGCTGGCACCGGGAATTGGCGGAACGCGGAAGCCGAAGAGGGCTGGGAGCGGTGAATACGCTGCGGTGGACCATTGCCAGCCAATACCAGCTGCCGCTCGGGACGTTTTTGGGAATTGGCGCGCTGGCAATTGTCTACCTTGGTCCCCTGGTCACCTCGCAATGGCCGGCGACGGGAGGCATCTTAGGATGAGGTTTGCGCGCGTAAGCAGTTTCTGCGACGAGGGCTTGCAATCCAGTTAACGGCAAAACGAATGTGGGGAACGCTCCAAGGCGGAAACGGCACGCAGCACCTGTGGGAAATGACAGCGGGGCTTGGCATTGGAGTGCTGGCAGTCGGCTGGCTGGTCGTGTACCTGCTGCGCAGGTTTTTTCAGAGCACCAAAGAGGAGCACAAGGGGAAGATTCGCGCGAGCGCGCCGCGCACGGAGAATCCGTCGGCGTTCATGGCGGCATCCATGCAAGGAGTCATCCAGCAACTCCGCGAGCAGGAAAAAGAGCTGGAGCGGTTGCACAAAATCGAAAGGGAGCGCGCCGAGCAGACCGAGCGGCTGAGCGAAGAAGTCACGCGCAATATGCCTGCGGGGCTGGTGGTGGTGAACGCAACGGGGATTATTTCGAGTTCGAATCCAGCGGCGGAGCAGGCGCTGGGAATTCGCGGGCTGGGATTCCGGCGCTACAGCGAGGCGCTCGGACAGAATTCAGCACTGACTCAGCTGGTCGCGGAGTGCCTCGAGACGGGAAGAATCTTCCGGAGAGAAGAAGTCGAGTATGTACCTCCTGCCGGGGACACGCGGCACCTCGGCGTGACCATCTCCCCCATCCGGCGCAGTGAAGGGAAAATTAGCGGAGTCATCTGCCTGCTTACGGATTTGACGGAGTTGGCGGCGCTGCAGCAGCGCATGCAGCTCAAGGAAAACTTGGCGGTCCTCGGTGAGTTGTCGGCGGGAATCGCCCACGAATTCAAAAACGCGCTGGCCACCATCTCTGGATACGCGCAGTTGATTCCGGAATCCTCACCGTGCGAGGCCGCGGATTACGCGAAGAAAATCGTAGAGCAAACCCGGAACATTACCCACATGGTAGCAGAGTTTTTGAAATATGCGCGGCCGTTGGAAATTCCCGAGGAGTGCGTCGGACTGGAGGACGTGGTGGAGCGCGCGATAACGGAAGTAGCGCAGACTATGCCGCAGGTGACGATCGAGTGTACGGGAAATTTTGGCGACGTGGCGGGAGACGAAGGGCTGCTGCGGCAGGCGCTGCTGAATCTTGCGAGGAACGCGGCGGAGGCGTGCGCTGAGGCGGATGGTGGCGGGCGCGTGACCGTTCGCGGAGAAGTGATTGACGTCGAGGAAGCCGGATGGCAGCGCGTCGTCGTTGCTGACAATGGCCCCGGCATTGCGCAAGCGGCGATGGCGAAATTGTTTCGGCCGTTTTTCACCACCAAGACCAATGGAACAGGATTGGGATTGGCCGTGGTGCAGAAAATCATTGTGCAGCACGGAGGACAGGTAGAAGTTAGGAACTGTCCGAAGGGCGGGGCCGAGTTTATGGTTACGTTACCTCTGTCGCGAAGGGTTGCCGAAGCAGTAGAATCAAAGCAGGGTCCTATCTAGCCTGCAAGAGAAAAAGGGGCCTTCGGAACAGCTCCGGAAGGGCGGGACAGTATGCTTAAGAACGACTGGTTGAGGATGGCGGCGGTGCTCGCCTCGCTGTGGCTGGCTCCGTTAGGAAGCTACGCGCGGCAACAGAGTTCGTCGCAGCAGGACTCCTCGCAGCAAACGGGCGATCCCGTGGCCGACGCCGCGAGGAAGGCGCGTGACCAGAAAGAGAAGAAGAACGCGCCGAAGCCGAAGAAGGTCTATACCGACGATGATGTGAGGCCGGCCGAGCCAGAGAAACCTTCCGTACAAAACGCAACCGCTGCGACCCCCGCGATAGCCGAGACGAAAGGCGCGACAGCGGCAACGGCGCCGGACGCTGTGAAGGCGGAAGACGCGACGAAAAAGGAAAATGCCGAAGAGAAAGAAGATCCAAACAGCGAGAAAGCGTGGCGCAAACGCTTCACTGAGCAGCACCAAAAGATCGCTAATGTCGAGAAGGAAATTGATGTTCTTCAGCGCGAATTGCAAAAGTCCCAGTTGCAGTACTACAACGATCCGCAGAAGGCTATGATGCAACAGAACAACCGCGGGGAAATCAACGACAAGACCGCCAAGATCACGGCCAAGAAAAAAGAATTGGAGCAGCTTAAGCAGCAGTTAGACGACATGGAGACGGAACTCAGGAAGTCCGGCGGCGACCCCGGGTGGGCGCAGTAAGAGGAGTTCTTTTTGACGCATCCTCCCCGCCGCAAGCGGCGAGGATTCCTACGGCCTCTCGGTTTGTTTTCCCGAGATGGCTTTGCTGGGTTCCGCCCACAACCGCCCTACTTCAGCGGAGGACCACGAAGAGGCTTTACTTTTGGGCTGCCCGCCCAGTCGGACAGTCCTCGGCCTAAAAACGCCGAGGCTTTACGGCCCACCTGGGTAAGTTTGCGTGCTTGGTTTTCAGAAGAGCCTGATTGCGCCGGCGCCGCCCAATCAGGCTCTTTTCGTATCGGAGACGTCTTCCCGGGGCCAGGGTGGGGCTATGGTTGGCTTGGAAGGCGCTCCCTCGATCGGGAACCTCAAAGCAACCACCTGCAGGGCTGCCGTGCTTTCGTTCTCCGCACATGCGTATTCGGTTGTTTCCTGGAGACCCCGGGATTCGTGATAGAAACGAGAGAGATGGAACCTCTCCTGCTCGTTGAAGACAAGAGCGAACTGCGCGCCATGATGCGAAAAGCGCTGGAGCGCGCCGGATACGCCGTGGACGAAGCGGCAGACGGCGCGGCCGCGATTCAAAAAGTGCGTGCGCGCAGATATTTGCTGGTGATTACGGATTTGAAGATGCCGGGAGCATCGGGGCTGGATGTTTTACGGGAAACCAAGCAAGCCGACGCTACGATTCCCGTCTTGCTGCTGACCGCCTACGGGTCGGTGGAAGAAGCCGTTGCCGCGATGAAAGACGGCGCGTTTGATTTTCTGCAGAAGCCCGTGGACCTGGATCATTTGAAGCTCTTGGTGAAGCGAGCGGCGGAACAGCAGGAGCTACAACGCGAGAATTTGCTGCTGCGTGCGGAGTACGCGGTGCGCTACGGCTTCCCGCGGATCGTGGGAGAACATCAATCGATCCGCGAGGTCAGCCAGCAGATCCAGAAAATCGCGGCGACGGACACCACCTGCCTGCTGTTGGGCGAAAGCGGCACGGGAAAGGAATTGTTTGCGCTGGCGATTCATCATCTCTCGCCGCGACGGCAACAACCGTTCGTGGCGTTGAATTGTGCGGCGATTCCGGAAGGGCTGGTGGAAAACGAGTTGTTCGGTCATGAAAAGGGCGCATATACGGGAGCGGCCACGCGCAAAGTGGGAAAGATGGATCTGGCGCATCGGGGATCGCTGTTTCTGGACGAAATTGGCGAGCTGCCGCTGGCGATTCAGGCGAAACTGCTGCGTGTGCTGGAAGAAAAACGCTTCGAACGCGTGGGCGGCACGCAGTCGATCGACGTGGACCTCCGTATCATCGTGGCCACGAACCGCGATTTGCAGAAACAAGTGCAGGAGAGACTGTTTCGCGACGACTTATACTTCCGGATTTCCACCGTGCCCATCACCATTCCGCCGCTGCGCGAACGCGGCAACGACGTGCTGTTGTTGGCGAATCATTTCCTCGAGAAATTCAGCCGCGAGTTTACCAAGCCCGGCCTGGAACTTTCCGAAGATGCACGTGAGCGGTTGCTGCACTATCGCTGGCCAGGAAACGTGCGCGAGTTGCAAAACACCATGGAGCGAGCCGTGATTCTTGCTGACGGGGTGAGCATTCGCGCGGACGCGCTGCAGATGCCAACAACGAAGCCCGACGACGCGAGGTTGCCGGCCGGTATGCTCCCCGAAAAATTCGACTGGGACGGAACACTCGAACAGGTCACCAGCCGCGCGGCGGCGCACGTGGAGAAGGCATTGCTCGAAAACACTATGCGCGAATGCAAGTGGAATAAAACACGGGCCGCCGAGAAGCTGGGCATCACGCCCAAGACGCTGCTGGCCAAATTGCGCACCGCCGGACTGGAAGAATAATGCGGTTTTCAGCTTTCGGTTTTTCGGGTTGCCGTGTGCAGTGCCACGGTACCCATCGTCCACTCACGAACCTCGACGGACTGATAGCCGACACGGCCGAGCACCGCGGCAAGTTCTAGAGGGCGGAAGAAGCGCGACACGGACTTTGGTAGATAAGTGTAGGCCGACCGGTGGCCGGAGATCAGCCAGCCGATTCGCGGCAGGACTCGAGTGAAATACCACCGGTACAAATCCCCTAGAAAACCTTGCGGTGGTTCGGCGAATTCGAGAATCGCAATTGTCCCGCCCGGCTTGAGCACGCGGTAAATCTCGCCAAGACCCGCTTCGTAATTAGCAAGGTTGCGGAAGCCGAAAGCGCTAGTCACCAAATCAAAGGAAGCATCCGCGAAAGGCAGGCAGAGAGCGTCGGCTTCGAAAAATGGAACCGGGACGCGAGGCGGCCAACCGGAGTGCCTTGGGGCGAGTTGGATTTTCAGCCTGGCGCGGACAAGCATGGTGTGCGCAAAATCCGCGCCGAGGATGCGGGCTTCGCCGGCGTTTCCGAGAGCCAGAGCGAGATCGCCGGTTCCGCAACACAGATCCAGAACCACAGCATCGGGGCGTTTAAGGATCGGTCGAAGGCACTTCGCAGCCCGAGCGCGCCACAGCCGATCCAACTCGAACGACAACAGATGGTTCAGCAAATCGTAACGCGGCGCGATTTGCGTGAACATGTCGCGTACTTTTCTCGAAGCGTCCGCCTCGCTCGAGGCGCCCTCAGGACGAGCGCCCTTTACCGGCGCGCTGGCTCCACTCATTTCGAGACACCGAAACGGCCGCCTGCGGCGGCGATCAAGCGAGGCGTGAAACGCAGAACGCGTTCAACCGCTTGCTGCGGGACGGAATCGAACGTGCGCGCCCGGCCAATCCGTACGGAGAGAACGAAACGCAGCACCCCGCTGCGGGATTTTTTGTCAGACCGCATGGCATCGAGCAAAACAGCGGGAGAAAGGCTTGGCCAGGGCGGTAGAGGTTCGAGACGGCAAACCAACGAGATGATGCGTGAGACATCCGGTGCAGGAGTCACCTTCAGTTCGTAGCCAAGGAAAGCGGCAGCCATCATACCCCAGGCAACCGCTTCGCCATGCTGGTAGCGACGATAAAGCGTAGCGCTTTCCAGGGCATGGGCAAACGTGTGGCCAAAATTAAGGATTTCGCGCAAGCCGGATTCGCGCTCGTCGCGGCTGACCACGCGGGCTTTGATCTGCACGTTGCGAGCGATCAAGGAACCGAGCGCTTCGCGGTCGCGCCGCAAGATCCTGTCCAGGTCCTTTTCGAGGCGAGCGAACAGCGGCGCGTCAGAAATGACCGCGTGCTTGACGACTTCTGCAAGCCCGCCACGGAATTCGCGGTCGGCAAGGGTGCCGAGAAGGTCAGGGTCGGTGATCACCAATCGCGGTGGGTAGAATGCCCCAACAAGATTCTTCCCTTCGGGGAGATTCACCCCGGTTTTTCCGCCGATGGAGCTGTCCACTTGCGCGACCAGAGTCGTGGGAATGTGAACCAAGGCCACGCCACGCAAATAAGAAGCTGCTGCAAATCCGGCCACGTCGCCAACGACTCCGCCGCCGACCGCGATGATCAGCGACTTGCGATCCGCTCCCGCTTGGCAAAGGGAGCGCGCAATGTGCTCGACTGCGCCAAGATGCTTTGCGGACTCCGCGTCATTGAAAAGATGCAAAGTTTTTCGATGCGAGAGCCGCAGGCCGCGCTCAACCGTCTTCCCGGCAGCGCGCCAGACTTTGGGCGAGGAAACGATGTGCAGGCTGGAAAAATGCCCGAGGTGCGCAATTTCGCGAGCCGCATGGCCGATTACACCCACTCCGGCAACAACGGAGTAGGGGCCGGCGGAAGATCGCACTCGAACGCGTGTGATTTTCATTTCGCGAGACGTTTTCCAATGTAACACACGCGCTGGGAGCCCCCCTAAACCGGCCCGCCTGCTTATCCGCTTATTTTTCTTCGTGCTACCATATTGAGCGATTTGAGTGGCGATTTTCACCCCCATGACGAACTCCCCCAAGATCCATCACGTCGATTACGCAGTCGTGGGCAGCGGAATCGCCGGTCTGCGCGCCGCCATTGAATTGAGCGCGGCGGGAAACGTCCTGGTTCTGGCGAAATCGCATTTGAGCGATTCGGCGACCGCCTGGGCGCAGGGCGGAATCGCCGTGGCGCTTTCCGACGAAGACGAGATCGGGTTGCACGAACAGGACACCATCAACGCCGGCGACGGCTTGTGCCGGCCCGAGGCTGTGACGCTGCTGGTCGAAGAAGGGCCAAAGTACATTTCGCAGCTCATTGAGTGGGGCACAGAATTCGATCGCGCCGGAACCAAGCTAGCGTTCACGCGTGAAGCCGCGCACAGCCGCTCGCGGATTCTGCACGCTCAAGGAGACTCGACGGGCCGCGAAATCAGCCGGGCGCTGCTCGCGCGCGCGCATGCGATCCCGCACCTGCACCTGCGCGCGCACGCGTTCACGACGGAATTGATCACGGAGCGCGGCCGAGTGAGCGGGCTGCGCTTTATCGACGAAACCGACGGTACGCTGCACGAACTGCATGCAAACGCGGTGTTGCTGGCAACGGGCGGCGTAGGCCAAATCTATCGCGAGACGACGAATCCCGAAGTCGCCACCGGCGACGGCATGGCCATCGCCTATGACGCGGGTGCGGTTCTGTCTGACATGGAGTTTATGCAATTCCATCCCACGGCGCTGGCGATTCAGGGCGCGCCGCGGTTTCTGCTCTCCGAGGCACTGCGCGGAGAAGGCGGCGTGCTGCGCAACATCGGCCTCGAGCGATTTATGAAGAAATACCACGAAGCGCAGGAATTGGCTCCTCGCGACATCGTGGCGCGCGCCATTGTCAGCGAGATGCAGCGCACGCAAAGCACGCACGTCTATCTGGACATGACGAAGAAGAGCGAGGAATTTCTGAAGAAGCGCTTCCCCCGAATTTACGAAACCTGCCTGAGCCACGGCTTGGACCTGGCGAGCGACCTGGCGCCGGTTTGTCCTGCGGCGCATTACCTGATGGGCGGAGTGAAGACCGATTTGAAAGGGCACACCTCGCTTGCGGGCCTATATGCCGCAGGAGAAACAGCGGCAACCGGAGTGCACGGTGCCAACCGGTTGGCCAGTAATTCGCTGCTGGAAGGGCTGGTGTTTGGCGCGATCGCGGGACAAGCGATGATGAAAGATGCGCCGGCGGGAAAGCGCACGGGACAGGCGTTGCTAGGAGGGCCTGCGCCGCTGCCAGACGGTTCTACCGGCGCACAGAAAGACGCAGTGAAGGACGGGGTAGCCGCAAAGAATGGTGCAACGGCGAAAAACGGCCCGGGCCGAGCTCCCGCAGTGGTGTGTGCGCTGCTGACGAAGATCCGTGAGGTGATGTGGCAGGACGCGAGCATCATGCGCGGCGGCAAAGAGTTGGCAGGAGCCATCAAGCAATTGGAAGCGATCGAACCTCCCAAATCGGACAAGTCGGGCCGCGGAGGGCACGAATTGCGAAATCTCCATACCCTGGCCCTGGTGATGACGCGCACGGCGTTGGCTCGCGAAGAAAGCCGCGGCAGCCACTACCGCTCGGATTTTCCGTTCCGCAACGACGAGGATTTCGCAAAACACTCAGCCCTGCAAAAAGGCAAGGACGTGCGCTTCGAGCCCTAGACGCGAGCCGACGAACGACGCCTTCGTCAGGTGATTGCTACTGCGCTTGCAACTGTTTCAAGCTTTCCAGAAAAACATGTCCGACAAGGGCGAGCGTCCTGGGGCTGATTTTGTCGAGATCGTCCTCGGCGGTATGCCAGTAACCATTCTTCGTAAAGTCTCCGATCACATCCACCGCGGCGACCCCGCGCTTCAGGAACGAATCATGATCGTCTTCGGCGGAAAAGGCTTCATCCAGAAAAAGCGACGCGTAGCCGAGCCTGTGAGCGGTATTCCAAAACAGATTGACCAAAGCGGGCGTGGAACTGGATTCACGCGGAAACCGGGCGGTGTGTCCGCCCACGATGTCCGCCAGCAAAAATGCTTTGATCTTCTTGATGTCGCCAGACAGGGCAAGCTTGGCGGCCATCTCGCGGCTGCCATAACGGCTGTCGGTATCACTCCACTGCCGCATGGCCTCTTCGCCGTCGAAGAACGCAATCCACACGGCGTATCTTCCGCGCTGCGGGCACAAGTGCCTCGCCAGCTCCAGCATCAACGCCGTCGAGGAACCTCCGTCATCGGCGCCGACAAAATCCTGCTTCAACAGAGTGTCGTAGTGGGTGCCGAGGAGAATTACGCCGGGCTTTTCTCCGGGAATCTTGACGAGGATGTTTTTCATCGGCAATCGGCCGATGGGCGTGTCGGCTGTGAAACTGTCGGTTTCAACCGTGCACCCGTAGCTTTTCAGTTCCGATTGCAGAAAATCCTGCAGTCGCGCGAGTGCCGGCGTCCCCGAAGGCCGTGGGCCAAACTCGACCTGCTTGGCGACCAGCGCATAGGCGCGCTTGCCATCGAAGCCATCGGTTTTGTCGGGCGAAGGCGCGTCATCGGACGCCTGCGGAGGAGTCGTAGCCGCCTTGCTCATGAAGGGCGGTTGACCCTCCGTGCGGGAATCCGTGCCGCCAGCCTGGCAGCCCGCAACGCAAGCGGCAAGGAAACTCAAGAGTAGAACGATCCAAGAGGCTCGCAAACAATGCACCGAAAGAGAACCCATTAGCGTGCCTCCGCCGGAGCAGCGATGCGGCGTTCTCTCCGCCGCGTGACGACCGCGGAGACGCCGATGCCTAGGATATAAAGCCCGACCATGGGGGCCATAAAGACCAACATCGTCGTGGCGTCTGGAGTAGGTGTGATGATCGCGGCAATGACCGTGATGACCAGAATGGCATAGCGAAAATTCTTCCAGAGAAACCTCGGCGTGACGATTCCAAACAGCGACAAAAAGAAAATCAAAACCGGGAGCTCGAACATCAGCCCCATGCCGAGAAGGATCAGCAGAATCAGTCCGAAATACTCGTTCACGTCCGTCATAGGTGTGACGTCATGCCCGAGCGCGAACAGCGGCCCGGGACTCACAAGAAAGTGCAGGATGTGGGGCAGCATGACGAAGTAGCCGAAGGCGATTCCCGCCAGGAAAAGAAAAATGGTGGAAGACATGAAGCCGGTGACGGCACCCCGTTCATGTTTGTAAAGTGCCGGCGCGACAAACAGCCAGATTTGATAAAGCACTACGGGGGAAGCCAGAACGATTCCCAGGTACACACCCACGGTGATGACAAGATTTAGGGCGCCAGCCGGGTGAGTGTAAATCAGCTTTGCATCCAGTCCGGCCTCGGCGAGCGCCTTCAGCATCGGCTTGTTGATCCATTTCACGAAGTACTTTGAGAGGTACACGCCAATGAGCGTCCCGCCACCGATGGCATACAGCGAGTAAATGATGCGCTTGCGCAACTCGCTGAGGTGCTCGAAAAACGTCATGGTGCCGCCGGGTTCCTCCGAGCGGCTGGAATTTTGCGTGTTGGGAACGGAGTCAGCCACGGGTTTACGCCGGATGCGGGGAGTCCTCGGAGGATTCTGGCAGATTCGCTGCCGCAGGAGCGGCCTTGTTTTCTGCCGCGTCTTCTGAGCCGCGGGCCACGGACTCGCCGTCCGGCGCGATGACGGGGGCCTCGCTGGCCTGGGGCTGCGCGGAGATATCCGCCGCGCTCGCCGGAGCAGGGAGGTTCTCAGGCTGCGCCGGTTGCGTAGCGGCACTGGCCGCGGATGCTTCCGCAGCCTTCCTGCGCTCGGCGAGTAAGGCCTGGCGCTCCAGGTCACGCATCTCTTCTTCAAACGCCGTTTTGAAATCCAAGGAGGCTTTGCGGAACTCTGCCATGAGCTTCCCGAGCCCGCGTGCCAGCTCGGGGAGCTTTTGTGGCCCAAAAACCACCAGGACCACGACAAAGATCACAATCATGTGAGGAATGCTCAACATGGCGCCTGACAGCCGTCTAAGACCCCATTGGCATCATAGAAAGGGTATTTAGCCGCTGTCAAACCGGACTTTGCGGTGTGCTATAATTTTGTTGAGGCATTTTCGTGAGGTCAGCATGAAATCAGAGCGTCGTGGGGTTTTGATTGCCATCGGAGTACTGCTGTTATCTGCTGTATTGGGAGGCATTTACGGTCCCAATGTGCGGGCAACGGCGGCCTCGGCGGACGACTACCAGACCGCCGTGCGCAACTTCACGCGCGTTCTGGACGTCGTTCAGAGTAACTATGCCGACCAGGTAGACGTGGACAAAGCGGTCTACCAGGGCGCCATCCCCGGAATGTTGCGGATGCTCGATCCGCATTCGAGTTTCTTCGACGCCAAACAATTTGCCCTTCTGCGGGAAGATCAGCGCGGAAAGTATTACGGCGTGGGAATGATCGTCGCCCCCCAGCAGAATCACACCGTGGTGATGGCACCGTACGCGGGAGCTCCGGCTTACAACGCAGGAATCCGGCCGGGGGACGTAATTCTTAAAGTCGATGACAAATCGACCGACCAACTGTCCACCACCGAGGTGGCCGACCTGCTGAAGGGGCCCAAAGGCACGGTGGTAAAGATTACCGTTTCGCGCGAAGGCTATCAGGAGCCGCTAGTGTTTACCGTGACGCGCGATGAGATTCCGCGGCATTCGGTGGATATCGCGTTTTTGCTGAAGCCGGGCGTTGGCTACATCCGGCTATCGGGATTTAACGAAACGACCGACCATGAAATTGCCGACGCGCTGAAGAAACTGGACGCTGCTTCGCTGGACGGGCTGATCTTGGACATGCGGGGAAATCCCGGAGGGTTGTTGAACGAAGCCGTCGCGGTTGGAGACATGTTCCTGGACAAGAATCAATTGATCGTCTCCCATCACGGAAGAAACTCCCCCGAGCGGCGGTACTATGCCGTTCGCGGTAATCAGGGAATGACTGCTCCCTTGGTGATCCTGGTGAACAACAATTCCGCATCGGCAACGGAGATTGTTTCGGGCGCGGTGCAGGACCACGATCGCGGCTTGATTGTGGGCGAGACGACCTTCGGTAAGGGCCTGGTGCAGACGGTCACCCCGCTTAGTGAGAATACTGGGCTGGCCTTGACCACTGCGCGTTATTACACGCCCAGCGGCCGGCTGATTCAACGCGATTACAAATCCGTTTCGCTCTACGAATATCATTACGAGCGCAAGGTGCCGGAGCACCCAACTGAGGTACGGCTGACCGACAGCGGGCGCCAGGTTACCGGCGGCGGCGGGATTACGCCGGATATCGTCGTGGATGCACCGAAGCTCACGAAGTTCCAACAACTGCTCTTTCGTGGTGATGTGCTGTTCCCGGCAGAAACCGGCGCGGGCGGGTTCACGCGTTATTTCCTGGGAACCAAGCCAACTGTTGCAAAAGATTTTGAAGTCGACGACAACGTGATGCATATGTTCCGCGAATATCTGAGCAAACACAATGTCCGTTACACGGAACCCGAAATAGCGGAGAACCAGGACTGGATCAAGCGCAAGATCAAGCAGGAAGTGTTCATGTCCGTGTTTAACATGCAGGAAGGTTTCAAGGTTCTGCTGGAAGGCGACCCGCAGGTGCAGAAGGCCGTCGAAGCCATTCCGCAAGCGCGCGCGCTTTACCAGAACGCGCGCAGGGTTGTGGCGCAGCGCATCGCCGCGTCAGGATCGGTCGACCAGCCGTAAGTTCTCTGTGACTTTTGGGCTTAGGCGTCTTGCGAGCGGTACGACTCACCTGATACAATAAGTCTCAGCGGCAGAAGGCGTTACCAACTGACAAGGGAGCTCCGGCAAGAAGCAAGAGCGACGTCGTGAGTCTGGACAAGTCGTTTGAGAGAGTCCGATCAGGGAACGGCAATTGTTAATTGCGACATCTGACCTTTGTCGGACGGGGTCCGTTTGATCATCACGTGTCCCGTGGCGCCCTGGACGGTTACGCCCAACAGTACCTTCCCCTGTGCTGTATCGGGACAGGCCGTGACCGGAAATTCCACACCGATAAAGTCGCTATCCAAGGCAACCATCTGGATTCGTTTTTCATAGCAAAGTTTCACTCCTGGCACCTCCGATGAGTAGGTGCTCAGCTCTACTGTTGCCGTTGAGCCAGAGGGTATGTTGCCGCGTACAACTAGGCTGGCCTTTACAACTGCCTGGCTTGGTTTGTCCTTCGCGTGGATAGTATGTGGTTCAACCGCGACTGAAACAACTTGAATGTACGAGCCCTCCTGTGACCCTGCTTCGCCCTTGGCTTCGGGTGTGCCACCGGGGAGCAGTCTTGCGTGAAAGCGGATAACTCGAAACTCATTCGCCCCTCCCAGCGTCCATCCATAGCCTGTTCCCATATGTAGCGCTATTTCATCAAACGCTTCTCGCAGAGTTCGTCCGTCCGATGAAAAACTCCAGGGACGTGAGAAGCCAGGCAACGCACCGGACTGCGAAAATGCGATCTGTTCGAGCGACCCGGCCAGCGCCGCTGTCGTGCTGAATATGCCTTCCGCGGGATCGGAGATCTCTACAATTGTGTCAGATAGGCGCCGATTCATGAAGTATTTGTCACCCAGAACGGAGGTGTTGCGCGGGTAGACGTTAATGATCTGCTTGTATCTTGACCAGCTAAAGCGCGGGTCTAGCGAACATAGGTAATTGAGAACATCTTGGATCGTTCCACCTGGTACATGTGAAGTAAACCGCACGTATGAGATATTTGCATCTGATAGGCGTTCTTTCAGAGGGAGCTCAACCGCGATGCCAAGTTCAGTTTGGCCATCAATTTTGGCTAGGCCGTCAACAAAGGTCTCGTTTAGCAGTTCAAAGCCGCCCAATCTTTTGTCCAAGGGATCAAGTGTGTCCTGCGATCGTATAGCAAACCCGCCCGGTATCGCTAGTGTTGATAAAATTGCCAGAACCGCGGTTGGTTTGATCACGGGTGGGAGCCTCCCTTGCTCGATTAATGTGTGCAGCTAAAGGTTCCGTTATTGGTGACTGTTATCGTTGTGGCTGAGTAGTTGAGAGTGTTGTTGCGGACGAAGATGCCCCCCACGAAGATCTCCTGAGTGTCGACCTCACTGGCATTAGACGGGATAGGTTGGTTGCTAATGAGCCAGTCTGTCTGTAAACTCGCTGTTTGGATCTGTAGCCCCTGTACCCGTATGAGTCGTAGCCCCAGGCATGTTGGTGCTGCTTACAGAAATACTCTCTGGCACCGAAATGCCGCTGAAACCCGGCTGAAGGATCTGTCCACCAGGGCATGTGTACGTATCGTAGGTCAACCGGTAGTCATATCCGTACTTGCCACTGGGAGGGGGAACCGAAATTTGAGTGTTTAGTGCAAGATAGACGAAAATCCTGGAGGTCGCGGTCGAAGTCGCTGTTGCCGATTGGGTACCGACCGAATAGTTCACCGTGAGAGTCGTGTCTCCCACGGAAGTGCTCGGGTTTATGCCGGACATGTTTACGACGTCGGAGGACGGGTTGTCAAAGGAGATCCGACCCGTGGGGCTGGCGGTCCAACTGTAGTTTCCCCCATCGGGCTTCCCGACCGCCTGCTGGAGCACTTTTGGGATAGTAGGGTCACTGCCCACGAAGGCAAAACTGGAGGCGCCTGTTATTGCAACGCTGGGCTTGACGTTGGCGCCGCCTTGGGGGCAGCGTCGCAGGGCCGGGCAAAGCGGGTAGTGGGCGGTGCTTTCGATGTCTCCGCATGTGTTCGTCGTGGTCGATCCCTCATGCTGAGGAGTGTGGGTACCATAGTAGTCGACGGTGACGATAGAAGTGGCCTGACTGCTCCAGTCACCGTAAAAGCTGCTGGTGACGTCGTCGTATCCTTGGCTGCAGACATTGTAACCCCATACGCCATCGGCGACCGGGGAACCTTGAAACCCGAGGTTGATGGGGTCGTACCAAAGTATAGCCGCATTGTACCCGCAGCAGACGCCACAACCGTAGGCCGCATGGCCGTAGGTTTTGTCGTAAGTGATTTTCCCTTCGAACAGCGTGCCGAGGCCGGTGTGCGTTAGGTCACGAATCTCAAAGGACCCTGACGTGGCGGTGGGAGGTAGCGTGTTGCCATTTTTGTCGGCCACGTGTTCGCGAATGAGCTTGCCGATATCAATCCACATTTGTTCGTCCGGCTGGAGGGTCTGCACCAGTTCGTATTTCTGGGTCCCTTGATTATAGAAGATGGTTAAGGCTGCTTGGGTTGGCTGGGTGCCGCCATTGCCTGCGGTGATGATGGAGCTATGATACGCTATAGCGCTCACTAAAATTGACGAATCCTGCGGTCAGGTAAATTGAAGGGGCCGGCCAGACGTTCGACTGCACATTGTTGTAAGTGCAGTTGGGTTGCGGGGAAACTCTTCCTTTCCAAGTAGGGGTTGCGATGTTCCTGCACCGGCGGCGCGCTGGCGCAGAACAGGTGTGCGCAAAAAAATCCCTGCGTACCCTCTCGACACCGAAGTGTCGATCGGGTAGCAGGGATGTGTGTGTAATGAGATTTCCATCATAAGCCAGAACCTGGGTTTTTAGTCGTCAAAATCCAGGAGCAGTTTCGGAGCGGCCCGGATTGGTATCGCCGCAGCGGCATCCGCGCTCTGGTCGGGGCGTATTACATCCTGTTGCGGTCGGTCCTCCGCACCCACCCCTATCTGCGACCCTGTCTGTGCCGTTGCCGCGAGTGCCGGATTTTCTTCCTGACCCATCCCCGGAACGCCGGGCGCAGGGATCTGCGCTGTCCCTTTGGGTGCCGCAAGGTGCACCGGAAGCGAAATTCCACTCAGCGCAGCGTGGCCTACTACCGCACTGCGGAAGGCAAAGAGAAAAAGAAACTGCAAAACGGCAAGCGCGGCCGAGGGGCTGGCCCAGGCCGGCAGCCCGGGGAAGGCCAGGGGATGCACTTCGACGCGGACATCGTCCGCTATCTGGCCATGGTGGTCAGTCGGATCGAGAGGCGGCGGGTAAGCGAGTGGGAGATCCGCAAGATGTTGGCAAGGGCGGTGAGACAACACCGCATGGCCCGCCGTCGCCGAATCGATTATGTTCTGCACTACCTCACGAACAACAGTTCCTAGGAGCGGGATGGAACGCGAAATCGAGCTGGCGGCCTTGGATTTGAGGTACGAGAGCTACCGGATGAGGAATCCGGCGGCGGAGGCGCGCTTGTTGGCTGCGATTGCCGAACGTGGAATCGAGGAGCCTCTGGAGGGCGTGGATCACACGTCGCAGAGCATTTTACTGAACGGGTTCAAGCGCTATCGCTGTGCAGTGAAGCTGGGGATGAGTATGGCGCCGTACGCTTCTCTGGGAGAAGAGGAAGCCGCGGCCATTCTGAATCTTCTGCGCGAGTCGAATGACCACTCGCTGAGCATTCTGGAGCAGGCGGCCTTCCTCGACCAGCTGCGCAAGCTCGGGTCGGGCAGCGTGGCCGATCTGGCCGAACGGTTATCGCGCAGCAAGTCTTGGGTGAGCATGCGGCTGGGGCTGCTCGCGGAGATGAGCCCGCGGGTGCGAGAGAAGATCTTCAGCGGCGCTTTTCCGGTTTATCCCTACATGTACACGCTGCGGCAGTTCATGCGCATGAACGGGGTCCACAAGCAGGAGGTCGAGGAGTTCGTAGTGGCCTTGAGCGGGAAGAAGCTCAGCGTGCGGGACATCGAACAACTAGCGCACGGTTACTTTCGCGGGCCCGCTTCTCTCCGCCAAGCCATCCGCGACGGGCATCCGGGGCAGGTGTTGGAGGTGATGCGGCAGGTGCCCGAAGATGCGGACGGGTGCAACGAGTTTGAACGGATGCTGCTGAAGGACCTGGAACTCACCGACAAGTACATGCGCCGGGTGATGGGCAAGAGCGAGGACCGGCGCCTGAAGACCCCCGCCTTTCACGCCCAGGCGAATCTGCTGACGGCTGGAATCTTGAGTCAGACACAAGCTTTTTCCGACAGCGTAAGGAAACTCCATGATCGAAGCGGACAAGCGCAAAGCGGTGTTTCTGCTGCACCAGGAGGGCATGAGCATAAACGAGATCGCGCGCCGGCTGCATCTCAGCCGCAACACGGTGTGCACGATCCTCAAGCAAAAGGGGGAGATGCCGGTCCCGACACGCAAGCGCAAGGTCCGCCTTGATCGCGAGCTGCTCGAACGGCTGTATAGGGAATGCGAGGGCCGGGCGCAGCGCGTCCACGAGAAGCTGACCGAGGAAGAAGGCATCCAGATCCCCTACTCGACCTTGACCCGCTTGCTGCGCGAGCTGGGCCTGAGCAAAGAGCCATCGACCCGCTGCGATCGCGTGCCCGACGAGCCGGGTGCCGAGATGCAGCACGATACCAGCACCTACCGGATCCGCCCGGGCGACAGGCTAACTCTGGTGATTGCCAGCCTGCTCTATTTGCGTTACTCGAAGCGGCGGTACTTGCAATTTTTCCGAAAGTTCAACCGCTTCCGCATGAAATGCTTCCTGCACACAGCCCTGATGTTCTGGGGCTATGCCGGGCGGATCTGTGTGATCGATAACACGAACCTGGCCCGTCTGAGGGGCACCGGGCGGAATGCGGTGATCGTGCCGGAGATGGCCGCCTTCGCCACCGCGCACGGCTTCCGATTCGTCTGCCATGAAAAGGGGCATGCCAACCGCAAAGCCGGCGAGGAACGCAGCTTCTGGACCGTAGAAACGAACTTCTTCCCGGGGCGCCACTTTTCCAGCCTGGAAGATCTGAATCAGCAAGCCCTCGAGTGGTCCACGGTCCGCATGGAACATCGCCCGGTGTCTAAAACCGGGCTGATTCCTGCGCAAGCCTTCGAGCAAGAACGTGCCGCGCTGGTGGCCTTGCCTGCCCATCTTCCCGCTCCCTACCTGTGCCATGAGCGGAAGACCGACCAGTACGGCTATGTGCCTCTATGCGATAGCTGTAAAGCAGCTTTACGCAAGCCACTACTTCGAAACCGCTCTCGATCTAACCGTCTGCGTCCGAGACCAAGAGCATCCGGAGCATCCCGGCATTTACTTAATCACCCTCAAGGGTTCCCAGCAGGCGGGGTTGACCGGATTAAAAGGGGGCATCGTGAGGAAAGTAGCTGTTGACAAAACACGCTCCTCGCTGGAACGAGTCCTCGGATCTATCAAGCAAAAGTTGGAAAGCCAGAACCGACTAGAGTTTCGGGAAGGCTCTTGAGCTGGTGGAGATGTATGCCATTACCTGATCGCCGCACTGCAAGAATATTGTTGACAATCCTCGTCTTCGCACTCGTCCTTGGCATTCTCTACGTCGCACGCGCGGTCATCGTCATCTTTGCTTTTTCGATTCTTTCCGCTTATTTGATTGATCCTGTCGTCCGATTCCTGCAGCGCCATTCATTGTTTTTCAAAAACCTGAGAGGGCCGCATGTGGTGGAAGCGTATCTAACCTTCATCGTTCTGCTGGCACTGGTTTTTCATGGGCTCGCGCCGGAATTCCACAAACACCCCGGGCGATTCGTGGACCAAATGTCTGCGCTAGCTGGCAGATTTTCCACGGGTGAAATCGCCGACGACCTCGGGAGCAACTTTGGTTGGAGCAACACCCAGACGTTTCGTATCAAGACATTTCTGCAGCAGCATCGAGCGAGTATCGACAATACGATGAAGGAAATGGAACGATTTGCGTCCACGGCGATCGCTGGAACCCTGGTCATCCCGATCCTGGCGATTTTCTTTCTCAGCGACGGCGAGAAGCTGGCGAACCACATCGTCCATCTTATTTCGACAAGCGAGAGCTACGAGGCCGTGCGTGTCATGGCTGCCGAACTGCACGTTATGCTCCAGCACTACATCCGCGCGAAGGTATTGCTCGGCCTGCTGTCGCTCAGTTTCTGCACCGCGGCGATGCTCGCGCTGGGCTATTCGAATGCCCTGACGTTAGGTGCGTTGGCCGGAATGCTTGAGTTTATTCCGGTGGCGGGCTGGGTGATCGCAGCCGGCACGATTGTTACCGCCGGCCTACTCGGTCACTCGCACTGGATCTGGTTTCTCATTCTACTCTGCGTGTGGCGCATCCTTATGGATTACTGGATCTCCCCCCGCGTCATGGGGCATGAGTTGGAGATTCATCCGCTCCTAGCAATATTCACGGTAATGGTGGGTGGCGCGGTCGGCGGAATCATCGGGATCTATCTTTCCATTCCCCTTGTTGCCACGCTGCGCGTCATTTACCGCGGATTCCCCACCCGGTCGACTAGCAGAACACGGCTTTTGCATGAGTTTACCGCGAGCCCGAAGCAGCAAGCCACAAGTCCGTAGGGTTCATGCTAGGAATCTCAGGGGCACTAAGGACTCCATTGCTTTCCTTTCAATGACTTAGAAGGCCGGGCTGCGCCGCAAACTCCTTTGTTATCATATAGTCGGTGAATGCGAATCCCATGAGGTGGCGCTAAACCCTCAAGTTCCCGGATGAGTCTTGTAGCGATTTTGTCGATTTTGAGCGACCGAATCTTCGGTTCCAGCGTGGACCGCGATATGCCGAGCTTGGCTGCCGCCCCCGTGGATCCGAACGCGCGCCCGTCTTGGCGCTTTCGATCATCCCGGAGGCGTGGGCAGAGGTCGCGTAGCAGTTGATGGGTTACGTCGCGGACGGATTTTTCAGACGGAGACCGCGCTGTGTTCGTGATGGACTCTGCTACCCGTTTTTGTTCACGCAGTAATCTTTCTGGGCCACTGTCAGGGACGGTCGCAACGAACAGGAGCGCCGTAATATTGCGCATCCTCTTGATAGACGGTTACTTCAACCGTAAAGTCATCAGACGGCCATATCCACCTAACCGAGTCAGAGAGACGAAAGCCTCTCTGACTCGGATTCCTTGCTCAATCCACCTTGGACAAATACACTAGCGGCCAACTCAGGAGGACCGCCATAAAACTCTCAGTCTTCTGCGGAGTGAGCGTCGATGGCTTTCTGGCCCGGCCAGACCATGCGCTCGATTTCTTAGATGCGGGCGGGCAGGAGCCTCACGGCTTTGAGGAATTCTACGGCAGCGTCGATGTGGTCGTCATCGGCCGGAAGACCTTCGAAGTTGTACTGAAATTTGGGTCGTGGTTTTACGGGAAAAAGCCGGTATTTGTACTGAGCAGCCGTCCGCTCGACTTCTCATCAGTCGAAGGCGGCGTGGTCGAGCAGATGTCGGGAGAACCGGCCGAAATCGTAAGGCAGCTCAAGTCCCGCGGCTTCAAACACGCTTATATAGACGGCGGCGTTACCATTCAGAGATTTCTTGCGGCGGGATGTATTGACCGACTGGTGATCACACGCGTGCCAGTACTGATCGGTGTAGGTATTCCGTTATTTGGCCCGATACCGCGCGACATCAGTCTTCGTCATGTGGCGACGCGCTCCTATAAAGGCGGCCTGGTGCAGAGTGAATACGAAATTGGCGCTGAGGCACAGATACAGTGAACGACCAATCATCGTCGCTACCGAGGGAAATTGAAGCCCACTATCTAGAAACCAGAGAGTCCGAACGTCTATCCGAGGCTCATGGCGAGCCGGAACGGCTTCGAACACTGGAGATTCTTGCTCGAGTTCTTCCGCCCGCACCCGCAGTGCTTTTTGACGTCGGCGGTGCGGCCGGAGCCTACGCCTTTCCACTTAGCGAGCAAGGATATGTGGTTCATCTCATCGATCCCGTTGAAATTCATCTAGAGCAGGCAAAAGCCCGTTCCACATCGTCAGGTGTTAAGCTCGGCTCAATCACCAAAGGCGACGCGCGCCGCCTAGCGGCTCCGTCTAACAGCGCCGATGCAGTTCTTCTGTTAGGTCCCTTGTATCATCTTGTTGAACGTGCAGATCGACTGATCGCCCTTCGTGAAGCTCGCCGCATCCTCAAGTCTCAGGGCGTCCTAGTCGCAGCCGCAATTTCGCGTTTTGCTTCGCTCATCGACGGACTGGCGAGAGGATTCTTTCGTGATGCTGAGTTTCGCAAGATCGTAGCAAGTGACCTGGCGACAGGTCAGCACCGCAACTCGACGAATCAAGCTGCTTATTTCACGACTGCCTACTTCCATCGCCCTGAAGAGTTGGCAGCCGAAGTTCATGACGCCAGTTTTGCTGATATCCAAATATTTGCTGTTGAGGGTCCAGTGTGGAGCACAGCGCATCTCGGCGAGGCTTGGGATGACCCCGCGCAACGAAAGAGCCTGATGGAGTTCTTGACTCTAGTTGAGCGAGAGCCCTCGGCCCACGGTGCCAGTGCTCACCTGTTGGCAGTGGCCCACGGAGCGTGATGGGAGCCATTGCCAGGCGCGGAGTTGAGATTCTCTTCGTTGACTATGGCACTTGTCATTTTCCTTCGCGGTATCAACGTCGGCGGACATAGGACGTTTCGCCCTAGAGTCCTGGCAAGGCGACTGAGCGGCTATGACGTTGTGAATGTCGGCGCTGCTGGCACGTTTGTCGTTCGCAAACCGGGTTCCACGGAAAAATTCCGTGCTGAATTGCTGCACCTGTTGCCCTTCGAGGCCGAAGTCGTATTCTGCGACGGTCGTGATCTTCTTCTCTTAGCGAAGGATAATCCATTTGGCACTGAGCCGTCACGCGCTGATGTTGTTCGATTCGTGAGCATTTTGTCGAAGGCCGTCCGCGTCATGCCCTCCATCCCAATCAGTCTTCCCCCAGGTGGAGACTGGTTCGTGCGAGTGATCGCGTCGAAGAACCGGTTCGTGCTCGGAATGTACCGTCGGCACATGAAGACAATCGGCTATCTCGGCCAGATCGACAAGCTGTTCGGTGCGCCGGTGACCACGCGCAACTGGAACACAATCCTTGCGGTCGTGCGGATTTTGAAAGGCCAGGAGTAAAAGGCCACGAATTAGTTTCATCCGTTGACGATTCCACAGCATTAGCCCACAATCCCTTTCCACACACAATCGCTGACAACCGGAACGGTCATTAGCCGGTTTCGGTAGCAGCGCGCAACAGCACTCCACTGAAAACGGCGACGTGAATCGCGACGTGCTCAGTCCGATTTGCAGACAAGTTGGAATCCCGGTCGGCACGATGCATGCATTCCGCCATGGTAGAGTATCGGCGATAGAGAGCGGAGGGATGCCACGGAAAATCATCAAGCTGGAAATCGGGCACAGCAGTCTGCGCATGAGCGAACGCTACACGCACTTCACTCCGGAACAGCGCAAGGCTGCGGCTGAAAAGCTGGCCGTTTGATTGTCCCAAGATTCTCCCAAAGAGTGTTGATGCTACAATGGTTGCGGGCTGAAACGGTGGGCGAGTAGCTCAGCTGGGAGAGCGCCTCGTTCGCAACGAGGAGGCCGGGGGTTCGAATCCCCTCTCGTCCACCAGATTCTAAAGAACTTAACCTGCTTTAGGAAATACGATTACCGGGGCGTACGGGGCAACTGGGCGTGCCGGAAGCTCGAACCCCATCCCTATCCTCTCAGCCCACTCGAGTCGCCAATCACGCTGTTTGAGTAGTTTCTTGTAGCGTTCGGAGACATGCGTTGGTGCGTGTCCCGACCAGAAGTGTTGCAGGGCCTTCGGGCACTCCGCCGTCTCGAGCTGCGTGATGCGGAACCGCCGAAAGATGTTGAACCCACCCTTTTCGTGCTCGATCTTTTTCAGGATGGGATGAAGGCTGTCTTGGAGAGTGTTCGACTGGAGGAGCTGCTTCCCCGTAGAGGTGCAAAACAGAAGCCCCGAGGTGCGGCTGCCGATGAAATCCCGCAGCATTGCCGCGAGGGGCGTGCAGAGGTCAATGTCTCGTTCCCCGTGCTTCGTCTTTAGATTTGGCTGGATTTTGCCGCGCTTCGCTTTTTGGCGAACGTAGAGCGTGCGGCAGTCTTCCGAGATGTGCTTGCCAATTTCGAGGCCGAGCGCTTCTCCGGCCCGCAGAGGGCCACAGCCCCCGAGGAGTGCGTAAAGAACACGGAACTGTCCGTCCGCATACCGTAGAATTTCCGCCATTCCTTCGGAAGTTGTAGAAGGTTGATTTTGTTTTTCGATGATTGGTGCATCGATGAACTCCTCGTTCCATTTTCGCGGAAACAGTTCTTCGGCTTTTTCGTTGATGGCTGAAGCCACCACGGCCTTGACGATGTTCGAATAGTCCCGAATCGTTGATGGCGCCAAGTGGGAAATGTGGTCCACGAAGTCTCTCATCGCCAGATTGTTCACATCTGTCAAGAGTCTGTCCCCGAAAAATGGGAAAATCCACTTGTCGAGGGCATAGCGCCTTGTGTCGATAGTTGTTTGTTCGAGTGGATTACGTTTGCGGTTGGCCAAGGACTTGAGCCAGATCTGACCCTGATCCTTGAAAGTAATGGTAGAAGTTGCTTCGATGAACGTTTGAGTAGAATTGATGCCGAGTTGCTCAAGCTTCTCGGCGGCTGCCCGTTCTGCGATCGTGCGTGTGCGACAGATCCCAAGGCAAACTTTCTGCTTCCTGGGATTTGCATCCCCCGGTACATCCCGCCAGAATTGCACGTAGGCAGGGTCTTTCGGAAGCCACGCATCCGACCGGTTTCTCCCCTCTTGATAGATGTAGCCTTTCTGGTACGTGCGCCGTGCCAAGGTTTTGCCCCTTCGGCGCGGTGCCACAATCGGGAGAATTGTAACAGCTTCGCTCACAGTTGTATCAACTGGAAGCTCGTGAGGTCACACCAGGAGGAGCGCGAACAATCGGGGTTCCTTGCTCACGAGCCAAAATCGCACGCTCTGTTGCAAACAAGAGCCTGTTCCCAGTCACCTCACACTTCGGCTTCGATCCGTCGATCATTCTTGTGTATGCTCTAGATTCCCTCTTTCCATGGACGCGTTCCGTCTAGAGTCTTCGGTTGGTGGTGAGACCCTCAAGCTTCGCTTCCATCCGTCTCCGATTCGCGATCGCGTCGTAGACTTCGAACACCTCTGATTCTGCAAAGCCTTGCCGCTGCGCCAGCGTATGCTGTCGAGTGACCTTTTGATCTCTTGAGGCCCACAGCTTTATCGCCTTTAGACCAACCCAACCCTATCCAACTGTTCAAATAGATCATGTTGCACGACTAACAAACGCTGCTTGGTCATGATCGTGAAATCCGATCCCTTCACGGCTTCGTCGAAGGTCAGTTTGCGCGAGATCATTTCTTCCATATCTCGACCAAAGGTATCCGCAGTTCGCCGCGCGATCGCCACTGACCCGTGCAGCTTGTTCGCGTGCCTCTTGCAAACCGCCATATCCGCAAACCCAGCCCCATCCTGTAGCACCGGGCCAAAATATTCGTTTAGCCACACCACGATGTTCTTTTCCCGCGTGGTCTCTGCAAGCGCCTCGAAGCCGCTTAGCGTATCGTTCAGCGACTGCCCCCCAGTGATCACCGAATGGATGAAAACGCGCTTCCCTTTCTGTCGCAAATGATCGAGGGCATGGTTTTCGAGGATGTAGTGCCACAGAGGAATGAAAGTCGAGGCACCGGTGTCCACCACAAACGTGCCCTCTTCTTTCAGGAATCGCTCCATAAGCAGATCGAACTCCCGCTGGTCAATGCTTCCTTCCCTCAGAAGATTCAGACATTCCACCCGCAAACCTCCATATTCAGAGAAGGTTTGATTCACTGGATCTGCGTCAATTCCACACACATCCTGACCCTTCGACGAAAGATACTGAGACAAGATGGCCGAGATCAGACTCTTTCCCACGCCTCCCTTCCCCTGCAGCGCTATGTGAATCGCCGTTCTGCCGCTTCCGTTACCGCTTGCCTTTGTCATTAACTGCCTCCCTTCTGCTCATCACCTTTCTCTGGCTGTTCGTTCCTCGCCAATGAAATCCAGGTCGGTTCTCCTCCAACCGTCTTAGATTTGCTAGCGGGTCGCGTCCTTCAACGTTCAACGGCTCGCTTTGTTGCAGCGGTTCCTGCGGCGAAGAGACGTTGCTTTTTTCCCAATCGCGTGGCGCGGTTGTTTTCTTGCTTCTTCTTGCGCGCCAGACGGTCATCTGAAAAACCCGATAGGCCATAGCTAGGCCTTTCTTCTCGAGCGCTACCCAAATGTCCTTCAGGGTTTGTCCAGAGCTGAGAGCTGCTTCGATGCTTGGGAGGAGAGACCGTATGAGTGCGGCCTTTTTCCTGGGCGTGGCGGCCGCCAGGTCATTTAAGCAGGCGCGGTACTCGTTGAGCGTTGACATATGGCACGTTGCTCAGTATGGTGTATGTATATAGCATGCTGATTCGCACGCGTAAAGCGAAAAAAAGAGCGGAGCTCGGCACACTCTACGAATGTCATCACTACTTCATCATCGGGAAACGAATGGATACGGTTGCCAGCGCAAACCTTCAGTCGATCAGCGTTTGTCCTCCGAGAAAAACACTCTGAAACGCAAATAACAGGAGGAACGAAAGAATGTGCGTGAATTTATGCGTCGAAGCTGGGTATTGGAACATAAAGGGATGTGGCCATGCTGCGCAGGATTTTAGGGCTAACTGAAACCGTTTCATGCTCATGGGCGGTGGCTGCTTTCGAGCGATTTGTGCCACAAATGCGCCACCAACTAAGAGAGGAGGCAATCCGATGAAAAAACATCGAATCGAGCGGAATTTGTTGTTCCCGAGCAAGGAATTTCGCGACCGCGTGCGCTCTGCTGCCAGTGAGCGCGGCTTTCGCTCCGAACAGGCCTTTATCCTCACTGCCTGTGAGCTCGAACTTCGGCAGGGCGATAACACGGAAGCGACAGCCCAGCTAGAGGCCCGCATTGCGGCCACCCTCGCGAATATGGCAAAGGAGGTACAGTCCCTATTCACTTTGGTACACACCCAAGTTGCCCTCACAAATTCGCTGTTGCAGTACGTTCTGACCTGCGTAATTGAACCTCCAGAGGAGGTGCTGCCTGCGGCCCGGGCGCGGGCCAGGCTCAGATACGCAAAGATTCTCCGCCTCGCCGCTCAGGAGGTAGCGACGCGGAACAAAGCTACGCTGGAGGAGGTCCTCACGTCTGGGACGCAAGAATGAGAAAGGATGCTCTCGCCCAGCGGCCTCGGCAACCATACGAAAGCAAGGTGAAAACATCTTTTCCACATCCCCTGGTTGAAGCACACACCAGGGCCATGTATATATCGTATGGAAGAGACCGTTGCGGCAGCGCTACTGCGGGAACTCCTCAAAGGATGCTGGTGCAGCCTGTGGCAATCCGGAGAAACGTCGGTTTCGATGTCTTCAACGTCCGCCTGCTGATCGGGCTGGACAAACTGCTTCGTGCCAAGCGCAGGTATCAAGGTGATTTGTCCGCCTCGATCAATGACGCGCTCCTCGCCGTGAACCTCAACACGGTGAAGTTGGTTGCTCTCCAAGGCAAGAAGAAACAAACGGCGAGGGAGACACAGGTGGTCCTCCTGCGCCGCCTGATCAGGAGCCTTCATCGCACAGCAAAGACACGCAACTGCTCCATCAATCAACTCGTGAACAGCGGGTTGGCGGCTCACTACTCGAAAGACGGGCATGGCAGGCTCGGAGGCTCATCTAGGCCAACACGGCGCCCAACCAAGGCTACCTACGACAAAATGAGTTCTGCGGAGCGGCAGCAATTATTCGAAGTTCTTGCGACTCTCACTGGTCTCCAAGACGGCCCCACGGGAAAGTTCTCAGACGGCACACGCTTTGAGTATGACCGCAAGTTAGGGAGGACTGTTGAGGTCACTCTTGCCGGGAAGCGATTCCCAGTGATGTTGGTCGCGGGAAAGTTCCAACGGGAATCAGAAACGGCTGTCACACGAAAAACTGCACGATAAGGATAATTTACGCTGAGCGAACAAAAACCAGCACTTGTTGTGATAGCAGGCCCCATCGGGGCGGGTAAGACCACCTTCTACGATGCCCACCTAAAAGAAGCTTTTCCCACGTTGGTTCCACCGATTCCGCACCAACGGGATGCGATGCTGCGCGAGCGACGCTCGTTCGCTGTTGAAGACTTGACCGTGGACACGGAACTGTTGGAAAGCGCGAGGCAGGCCGGCTACACAACAAAGGTTTTATTCATCTGCACAGAAGACCCTAACCTGAATGTCGGACGAATCCTTGTTCGGATGAGTCGCGGCGGACAAGCCGTGCCGCTGGGCACGATTCCAGCGTCGTATGACGAGGCCATGACGAGTCTGGCTGAGGCGCGACGACATGCTGACGATCTTCTGGTTTATGACAACACACCAAATGGGAGGGGGCACCGGCTGGTGGCACGTTTCATCGCGGGGGAGTTGGTCAAAACAACGCATAGTGCTCCTGAGTGGTTGAAGGGTGTTTTCGGCCGTGAATTGCTGAGCGAATCTAAACAACAAGAAAAATCCACTAGGGGACGCTAGCGGGGCGTGTCGCGGTTCACTCGAATCGCAAGGCCACCATGGGATCGACTCGCGACGCCCGTCGCGCAGGAAGGAAACTCGCTAAAAGGGCGATGAATCCCAACCCGGTCATGGCAGCGACGAGAACTCCAGGGTCGCTTGGTTTCAAGCCAAATAGCATTGCTCTGGCCGCCTGGGCAGCGGCCACACTCAGAAACGCACCGAGGACTAACCCCGGGGCGAGGAGCAAGGCGGCGTTGCGAAGTACCAGCGAGAGGACATCTGCTCTTTGCGCCCCGAGCGCCACGCGGATGCCTATTTCATTCGTGCGTTGCGCGACCAGGTAAGACATCACACCATAAAGACCGACGGCGGCGATTAGCGTAGCGAGCAGGCCGAAAAAGCCCGAGACTTTAGCCATCAGGCGCTCGCGTGTCAGGCCCTCAAGGATCGTGGTTTCAAAGGGCTGAAAACCAAGCGTGATCAGCGGGCTGGCCTGAGCGACAAGGCTTCTGACATTTGAAACGGTTTCGGCCATGGGCGCTGCCGAGCGGATCACGAATTGAGCAAAGGGGGCAGGCTGTGGGTCTTGAGACGTGGAGAGAAACACGATGGGGGCAAATTCTTCACGCAAGCTGGAGTACTTTGTGTTGGCAACCAAGCCTACTATCTCGAAGGATTGTTCCGGTTCCGACGGAGTAGCCTGCCGCCGAAATGTCCTTCCGATGGGATTCATCCCTAGGCCAAGTCTGCTGGCAAAGGTTTGGTTCACAATCGCGACTTTGGGAGAGGAGACCGTGTCCTGCGAACTAAAGTCCCGGCCCGCAAGCAGCGCAATGCCCATCGCCTTGAAGTAACCATCGCTGGTCGCATTGAACAGAGAAACCACTCTGCTGGCAGGATTGGTTCCTTGAATCCAGACCTCATTATCCGTGCTGCTCCCGCTAAGGGGAAGCATCTCCACCTCCGCAGCCGAAACGACGCCAGGAAGAGCGCGGATCTTTTGCAGCAAATCTTGCTTGAATGCGACCCGCCCTGCATATGGAACATTTAGACGACGGAAGAGATCCAGACCGGCAATGACGACTCCCTTTTGCGAGAAACCGGCGTCAACGGCGAGAAGATTGCGCAGGCTGCCGGAAAAAAGCAGCGCGCCGACCACGAGCACCAGTGACAGCGCAACTTGCGAGACGACCAGCCCTTGGCGAAATCCAAAGCGTTTGCGGCTTGCAGTCGCTGTGCGGCCGGCGGACTTGAACGCCTCTGCGGGAGAAACGCGCGATGCTCGCAGCGCTGGCACCAAGCCAAACAAGATGCAAGTAAGGCTGGCAAGTCCGAAGGTGAAGGCGAGCAGGCGCCAATCTGGCTTAAGGTTGAGAAAAGGCGCATCACCCTCCATGCCCAGGGAGGCCACCAGGAATTTGCTAAGTGCTCCAGCGAGGAAAAGTCCCAGCGCACCGCCAAGCAACGCAAGAAGAAGGCTTTCCGTCATCGAATGCCGGATGAGCCGGCTGCGCGAGGCGCCGATGGCAAAGCGCACAGTGAATTCGTGCTCGCGCGTGGTGGCGCGTGCCAGCATCAGATTGGCGAGGTTTGCACAAGCGATTAACAAAACCAAACTTGCGGTGCCCAGCAGAAGTGACAACGACTCTGAGTATTGAATTCGCAGCCAGGAAACTCCACTGCCCCCGGGAACGGCCTCGAGCCTGAATTTGAGATAGTCCTTCACGTTTTCGCCGGGATAGTTGGATGGAAGCGTGGCTTGAAAGATTCCTGGTGAAATCACTGCCAACTGCGCGTTTGCTTTTTCGCGCGTCAAGCCCGGTTTCAGCCGTCCCATGACGTTCAGCCACCAGACCGTGCCTTCGTCGAGCCAGGTGCCTTCGCTCCATAGAACCGCTTGCGAGCAAATGGGAACGGCAACGTCGTAGGAGCTGCCTACTTCGAGCCCGAAGAAACCGGGAGGCGTGATGCCAATGATTTCGACGGGATGGTAGTTAAGCGTGAGCTTGTGCCCGATGGCTGACGGATCGCCGCCAAGTTCGCGTTGCCAGAAAGCATAGCTAACCACGGCTCCCGGCAAGCCGCAGCCGCGGCGGTCGTCGGAAGTGGTGAATACGCGGCCCATCAACGGCCGCACACCGAGTACGTGGAAAAAATCACCGCTGACGAAAAGGCCTTGAGCAAGCCGAACATCGCCGCCGGGAGTGAGGCCGAAACTGTTACTGCCCCAGGCGAGAACGCCGGAGAACACGTCCTGCTGGTCGCGGAGTTTTTCCCAGACCGGATTGGTCAGAACAGGATAACCACTGGCTTGGCTTCCCCTGACGCCGGTGCTGTCGGCCAGTTGCACGATAACGAGTTGCTGCGGCTCCTTCACAGGAATGGAGCGCAGGCGGAGCGCATCGATCAGTTGAAAAATGGCCGTATTCGCGCCAATTCCCAGGGCGAGCGTTAGCACCGCCACAGCCGTGAATCCGAGATTTTTTCGCAGCGCCCGAAGGCCATAACGCAAATCTTGGGCGAAGTGTTCGAGCCAGGTCCAACCCCAGGTGTCGCGGGTCTCTTCTTTGAGGAATGTAGGATTGCCGAAGCCGCGCATAGCGGCGCAGCGGGCTTCTTCGCGGCTCATGCCGGCGGCAATGTTTTCCGCAATTTGCTGCTCCAGATGAAACTGCACCTCGTCGTCTAATCGCTGAGCGACCCGTTCACGACGGAACAAAGTTTGTAGCCGAAGCCACAATCGCCGAGCCCACACCATGGCAGCACCCTCCAGATGACCTACTCGTATCTCAGCGCCTCAATAGGGTCCATCTTCATGGCGCGCCGCGCAGGAAAGTAGCAGGCTACAAACGCAACCAACGTGAAAAGGCTTGCCACGCTTGAAAAGGTGAACGGGTCGGTAGCGGAGATACCAAAGAGTAGAGTCGCGAGCCAGCGCGTCAATGCGAACGATACAACGAGGCCCACAACCACTCCAATAATCGCTAGCACCAGCCCTTGCCGGATGACAAGCGCGAGGACGTCACGGCGCTGCGCCCCAAGAGCCACACGGACTCCAAATTCGCAGGTGCGCTGGCTGACAGAATAGGACATCACCCCATAAATCCCGACTGTGGCCAACGCTAACGCCACTCCCGCGAATACGGACAAGAGAAGCAGGTTGAAACGGCGCGGCCCTAGCCAGTGCGCTAGAACGTCGTCCATGGTCTGGATCGCAAAAACGGGTAGACTCCTGTCCACAGCCCCAATTTCATCCCTTACGCCGCCGACGAGGCTCACGGGGTCCCCATCGGTTCGGACGAAGAGCACCTGCGGCACGGCGAACGGAGCGTAATCCTGAGTGAAAGGCGTGTAAAACTCGGGCACGGGAGCGGTGTCCAATCCACCTTGGTGAATGTCGCCGACGATCCCCACCACCGTAAGCCAAGGCAGGGGCGTGCCGCTTGCCTGTAATCGGAATCGTTGTCCAACCGGGTCCTCATTGCTCCAATAGCGTTTGGCCATTGCGCGATTGATGACTGCGACAGGCAGGCCTTGAATCGTATCTTGGCTCGAAAGAAGGCGACCCTCGACGAGTGGAATTCGAAGAGAGCCGAAGTAGCCGGGGCTCACTACACGATTGTTGGCCAACTTTGGGGGCTGTCCATGTGGAGGGTCGGTCTGCCCCTCAATGGATAAGCTAGACCGAATTCCCAGCTCCATCACCGGCAGTGCCGTGCCTACGCCAGCCACTTGCACGCCAGGCAACGCTTGCACCCGCTCAATTACTTCTCGAAAGAGGTTCGCGACGCGCGGCGAATCCTGCGCCTCATCCTTGGGCAGGTTTACTTGCAACGTCAACAGACGGTCGGGCGTGAATCCCAGGCTTACATCCTGCAACCGCAGGAAACTCCGAATGAGCAGACCCGCTCCTACCATGAGCGCCAGGGACAAGGCTATTTCGGCGACTACAAACACCCCGAGCAACCGCCGCCCGCCGGATCCGATGGAGCTACGTCCGGCCTCCTTGAGTGTCTGTTGCACGTCAGACCTTGCTAACTTCAATGCAGGAGCCAACCCGGACGCAAACCCGGCGAGACAGGAAATGCCCAATGTAAACGCAAGTACCGACGAGTCTATGCTGACTTCATCGAGGCGGGGGATCGTGCCGGGATTCATGAGCTTCAAAATCCGAATCCCCAACGCCGCAAGAAACAAACCAAAAGTTCCACCGCCAAGTGCGAGTACGAGGCTCTCCGTTAGAAGCTGGCGAATGAGGCGCCGTGCGCTGGCGCCCAAAGCGGCGCGCGAGGCTATCTCCTTTTCACGTACGGCCGATCGGGCCAGCAACAGGTTGGCCACATTTACGCACGCGATCAGCAAAACGAAACCGACCGCTACCTGAAGGACGACTAGCGCTTGTTGAAAACCTTGCACCACTGCATCGCGAAGAGGCGTCAGAGTCAACGCCAGATCCCCGTTCTCCGGATAGCTCTGGGCCCAATTATGAGCGAAAGTATTCAACTCGCTCTGCGCTTGATCGAATGGCACGCCCGTTTTGAGCCGCGCGATGACCCTCAGATAATAAGAATTCATGTCGCGCAACTCACTGGCTGCGAAAACCTTCGGTACCCATATATCCGTCCCCTTTTCCGGGAAATCGAATCCGCGTGGGGCCACACCAACCACCTCAAACGACTCATCATCGAGGGTGATTGTTTGGCCGATGACACTCTCCTGTCCCCCGTAGCGGCGTTGCCACAAGCCGTAGCTGAGGATGGCGACTCGAGGCGCCCCATCTTTTTCATCTTCGGCCGTAAATCCGCGTCCTATCTGCGAGGACACTTTGAGCACCGAAAAGAGGGACGGGGAGATCATTTGGCCGCTCAACCGTTCAGGCTCGCCTGTTCCAATCAAGTTGAAATCAGACGCACTAAAGGCGGCGATCCCCTCGAAAGATTTGTTCGTCCGCCGAAGTTCCAGATAAGCCGCCGGGGTAAGTTCGAAGCGGCCGCTCCCCGCATGCAAGGACCGATACTGCACGAGCACCAAGCGATCAGCATCCGGATACGCTAAGGGACGCAACAGCACAGTGTTAACTGCACTGAAGACGGTGGTGTTCACTCCGATGCCCATGCCAGCGAAAGAACCGCAACTAAACTAAATCCCGTATTTCTGGACAGCATACGAATTCCGTATCGAAAGTCTTGGCCGATTTGTTCGAGCCAGATCCAGCCCCAGGTGCCGCGCGTTTGCTCTTTGAGGAAAGTAGGATTGCCGAAGGCGCGCATGGCGGCGGAGCGGGCTTCTTGGGGACTCATGCCGGAGGCTACGTTTTCGGCGATTTGCTGTTCGAGATGGAATTGGATTTCGTCGTCCAATCGCTGCGTGCTGCGACCGCGGTGGAAGAGAGTTTGTAATCGAAGCCAAATTTGCCGAGGCCACACCATAACATCACCCCTCAGACAGGCGTCATTCGTACCGCAGGGCCACCATCGGGTCGACCTTGGTTGCGCGCCGCGCCGGGATGTATGAAGCCGCTAGGGACACCAGCGTGAGAAGCAAAGCCACGGCCACAAAGGTTATGGGATCTGTCGGGCGAACTCCGTAGAGCAAGCTTTTCAAATATCGGGTCAAGGCGAGAGCTGCTATTCCTTGTCCAACAACGAGATGGAGCACATCGCGCTGCTGTGCGCCCAAGGCCGTGCGGATGCCGATTTCGCGGGTCCGCCGCGCCACTTCGTAGGAGAGCAGTCCATAGAGGCCGACGCAAGCGAGCAACAGCGAAAGCCCGCCAAAGAAACTCGATAAACGCGCAATTAGCCGCTCCTGAAAAAGCGATCCCTCAATCTGCGCAGACTGAGTCTTAACGTCGAAGAGGGGTAGGTTGTTGTCCAGTTGGGTCACAATGCTGCGAACCGAGGGAATGATCGTTTCGGGGTTTGCGATTGTTCGAACCTCAAACGTCGCACTGCCTTCTGTTTGCGGCACGTAAACCGTGGGTGACATTTCGCTCCGCAGCGTTTGATATTTCGCGTCGCCAACGATACCGACGATTTCGCAACTCGGGTATTTATCTCCGAGACCCCTGATCCCCCGGCCAAGCGGATTCTGCTCTTTAAAGAACTGACGGGCAAATGCTTCGTTGACGACCGTGGGGCACCAGGCTGACCCGAGTGCTGAAGTGAAATCCTTTGAGCTCAAGGTCCGTCCAGCGAGCACGTGAATATGCAAAGTTTCGAAAAACTTCGGTCCGACTTGCAGCGCGTCTGTTATGTGCTGTGTGTTCTGCGCCTCCCCTTCGATCTTGAACGTTGACGACCAAAGGTCGCCACTCAACAGAGGATCGAAAGAGTAGCTGGCGGAAAGCACGCCGGGCAGAGCTTCGAGGCGTTGCTGTAGTTGAAGAAAGAGGCCATGAATTTGCGCATCCGTATAGCCGTTGAGGGTCGGATCCATTGCAAAGAGCAGAATATTCTGCGTATCAAAACCGGGATCGATGCTTTTCAAATTTTCCAGTGTACGCACCAGCAGGCCAGCGCCCGAAAGCATGACAACGGATAGTGCCACCTGAGCTACCGCCAAGCTGCCGCCGAAACTCACCCATCGGTGCGATGCGCCGCCCGCAAGGGTTGTAGGGCTTTCTTTGAGCGCAGGTGTCAAATTCAGTTGCATTCCGCGAAACGCAGGAGCGAGGCCGAATAAAATTCCGGTGAGAATGGACACTGCCACGGTAAAGGCGAGAACGCGCAGATCCAGATGCGCCGACAAACGCGAGGGCCACAATCCTCCGCGAGACATAAACGCAACAAGAAACTGTACGCTCCAGTAGGCGAGCAGAATTCCGGATACGCCCCCCGCCAGAGAGAGAAGCAGGCTTTCGGTGAGCAATTGCCGCGCAATCCTTTTTCGTCCAGCGCCTAGCGCCAGCCGCACCGCAAGTTCTCTCTGTCGTGTGACGGACCGCGCGAGCATCAACCCGGCAACATTGGCACAGGCCACCAACAAAACCATGCCCACCGCAGTCATCAGAATTGTCAGGGGTGTCGAAAACCGATCGTGCAGTCCCCTGATGATCTGCGGCGCAGGCAGGAGGGCCAGCCGCGGCGCATCTTCGGCCTTGAATAATTTCTTTGTCGTCTCCAGGACATCACTGTGGAAGAAAGCGTTGGCGGCCGCTTGCGCCTTCCCTAAGGGAATCTCCGGCTTGAGGCGTGCAACAACGTACACCCACCAGTTGTCGTCGCCTGCCTGAAGCGACGGCTTGTCCCCGCCCATACTTCCATTCAGGTTTTTTCCAAGTTTCGGCTGGAGCGATAACGGAAGCCAGATCGGGCGGGCTGCGGCCGGATCCAAGCCAGGGAAATCTTTCGCCGCGACACCCACAATCGTCACGGGGGCATTGTTCAGCCAAATTGTTCTTCCGACTACGGCGGGATCGCCGCCGAAAGCGCTCTGCCAATAGCCGTATCCAAGCACTGCGACTCCTGACGTACCTGGCTTGTCATCCGAAGGAGCAAAGGTCCGGCCGACCACTGCTGAGACACCGAGTGTGTCAAAAAACTCTCCTGAGACCAGTTCTCCATGCACAAAGCTGGCGGGGCCGTTGCCTCTCAGGTTGAGCCCCACGTCGCCGCCTAAAGCAGTGAGGCTGGAGAAAACGTCTTGAAGAGACTGAAATTGCTGGAACATGGGATAGGAAAAAGAGCATCCGTGTTCCCCGGTGGGATTCGACGACGGACAGGACATGTAGCTGTATTGTCCATTTGTGTTTGGCGAATGGAGAGCGGCCCATTGAAAGACTACTAGTTGTTGGGGATCGCGCACCGGCAAGGAACGAAGAAGAGCAGCGTCAATGAGGCTGAAGATGGCGGTGTTGGCACCGATGCCGAGAGCGAGCGTGAGA
>QHYH01000006.1 GCA_003223215.1 Acidobacteriota bacterium | reverse complement strand
CGGTGTCGCATAATGCGTAACCATACGGCTACATAAGTATGCTTGTCAAGACAAAAGTCTGCGGCAATTTACGGGAGTATGACGGGGAACCCTTCCATAATCCGGGTAAGGTAAGGGTTGCCGACGATCCATTCGGAGCTGTTCGTTAGCCGGCTGATTGGCCCATAATCGGACCGATGGCAGCTCCCTCTTTATTCTTCGCGCAGCGCAACTAGGGGTTGAATGCGAGCGGCGCGGCGCGCATGGCCGATCATCGCGACAAGCGCCGCGAAGACCAGCGAAGCGCATACAAGTCCGTACGACACCGGACTGCTCGGGTTCAGCGGCAACGGCGCGCGACGAAGAGCGTTCACAAGGATAAACGAGAAGAGAACCGCGAATATTGTTCCGGCCAGTGTTCCTGCGATCACTGGGCGCAGACCGGAATTAAACACCAGCCTCATGAGCTCACGCGGGTTGGCGCCGAGAGCCGCGCGAATTCCGAACTCGCGAGTCCTCCTGGTCACCGAATACCCCACTGCTCCATAGATTCCGAGCAGGGCCAGGAAACCCGCTACGCCAGCTACAAACAACAGCATCTTGCCGATTACCCATCCTTGCTCGGCGTTGTAATCCATCTGCGCACGCAGCGTGCTGGAAAGCACCAGCATCTGGGGATCGAGATCGCGCGCAATATGTTTCACCGCTGCCGCAATGGGATCGGCATCACCGCGGAAGCGTACGAGAACGAGATCACCGCGAGCCGGAATGGTGCGCAGCATATAAATGCAAGGGCCATCGGGCTGGCGGGTGTATCCGGTGTAGGTGTCACGGACAACGCCGAGCACGCGCAGACGTTTTCCGTCCGGTGCGATGACCTCCCTGCCAATCGGATCTTGTGCTGGCCAAAATGCGGTCGCGAACGATTGGGAGGTCATCACGGCATTTTCATCAGATAGAGTATTGCGGAATACCTGGCCAAGTACCAGCGGAATGCCGACCGTGGCGAAATAATTCTGCGAGACAGCTCTGACCGTAGCGCTGTGGGTTCCCCCCGATGCCTGCGTGGGAAGACGAAACTCGGTGTTGAGCCGAACTCCTTCTTCGCCGTCTCCCATCAGGGGAGATATGCTGCTGGTGGCGACGGCATCGACCAACGGTGTACCCGCAAGACGCTCCTGCAAACTTCGGTAGAACGCTTCCGTTTCAGCCGGATCATAGCGTTCCGGGCCAAGCACCAACGGAACGGCGAGCACGTGTCGGGTTTCAAAACCCGGCTCCGCGCGGAAGATGGAGACCACGGCCCGGGAAAACATTACTGATGTGACCATCAGCACCACGCTGAAGGAAACCTGTGCGATCACCAGCAGATCCTGCGGCTTCCAACGCGCATGTACGGCGGACAGAGAAAGTTCCTTCCCCTTCAGCGAAATCCATACGTCCTGCCTGAGGCATTCGGCGGCGGGCGCTATCCCAGCGAAGATAGCAGCTGCCAAAGTGATTGCGGCGAGATAGTCGAAGACATGCCAATCGAGTGTGAACGAATAGTGAGGCATTGCAGGAACCAGCTTTTGAAAAGCCTTGGGTATTTGCAAGGCAAGATAGAGGCCGAGTGCCCCGGCTACTGCCGCCAGCAGCAGGTTTTCGGAAAGAAGTTGCCGCAGCACGCGCCGTCCTGCCGCGCCCAGCGAGATGCGCACGGCGATTTCCTGCCGACGCGCTATGGCGCGGGAAAGCAGCAACACCGCCCCACTGGCGCAGCTTACTAGCAGCAGCAGCGTCGCCCCGGTGCCTATCAGCAACAGGATCCAGAAGGAGTTGGCGCGCACGTTTGGATCTTCGATGAGAGCTCCGCTGGTGACGAGCACGCGCTGTTTCAAGTCGGGATCGAACTCGGGAACCCGCCCTGCGATTACATTCGCCTCGGCCGCAAGTTGCTCGCGAGTGCGGCCTGGACGCAGCCTCCCTTCCAGCCACAACGTGGGCGTTCGTTCCGCGCGAAAGATGTCCTCATTCCCGGTGAGCCGATGCTGCATGGTGTAAGGCACCCAGATTCCAGGACCGCGGAGTCTGCCGGCAAAATCCACCGGGGTAATACCGATTACCGTGAAGGGCTGCCGGTTCAGCAGAATCACTTTCCCAAGGATGTGCGGGTCAGCAGCAAAGCGGCTGCGCCATGCCTCTTCCGAGAGCACCACTACCCGTACTTCTGAGGCCGACGCGCATTCGTCAGGGCCGAACAGGCGTCCGAGACTCGGCCGAGTTAAGCCGTAAACGGCGAAGAAGTTGCAGGAAACTTCCAGGGCCAGGCTGCTTGTCGCCTCTTCCTCGATCAAGACTCCATCCGTACGCCATGCAGCAAGTTCCTGCAGCACTTTCGATTCGCGCTGAATCGCATGGTAAGCAGCTACGGAAAATTGGCCGCCCAGTTCAAGCGGATTTCCTCGCAACCAATACTGGGCGTACAGCCGGGAGAAGGTTGCCGGATCGGAATCGGTGCGCGGACGAAGCACCAGCCCGTTGATGAGGGTAAACACGCCGGTGTTGATCCCGATGCCGATGGCCAAGGTCAGTATGACGGCAATCGAGATCAGCTTCGCATTCCGGGCCATGCGGAATCCGTACCTGAGGTCCCGAACCAAATCGTCCAGCCAAAGCAAGAGGCCACCTCTACGACTGAAAGAATCGCGTACACTCTGAAGACGATGAGTGCGGGCGACAAATTACCGTGTCACAAAACAATTTATACATCACCTCACTTGAGAGTGCCATCGGTGGCTAACCCCTTTGCGCATTGCGGGCGAGTTACGCCGGGCTAACAGGAAGTTATTCAAGGCTCGCCGTCTTGCTCCTTGACCACCCCTCGAGGATTCTTGTCCTCGCGCAAGCCGACAAACTTCGAATGTCGCAACCTAAAGCGCCCGAGTTTACTGTTGCGAATTCGGGGTCTACCGTCACGTGCGGTTTGGCGGCTGCAACGTTTCGTGAGGCGTCCGCGTGCCTTGGCGCCGTAGCACGATATGCGTGGCCTTCTCCGACGCTACGAATTCAACGCATTCGTATCCCAGAGCCCGCAAGGCAACCCCTTCGAACAGCGGTTCCCCCCGGCCGAGCAGGACCGGCGCGATAGCAATGTGCAGTTCATCAATGAGGCCCTCACGAAGATACTGCTGGATTGTGTCCGGCCCACCGCCGATCCGCACGTCCATTCCGGCAGCGGCCTCGCGTGCACGGTCGAGCGCCTCGCGAATGCCTCCTGTTATGAAGTGGAACGTCGTGTCGCCTTCCATCTGGATGGGCGGGCGCGCGTGATGAGTCAAGATGAAAGTTGGAACGTGATACGGTGGGTTGTCCCCCCACCAGCCTTTCCAGTTCATGTCGGGGCCAGGAACCGCGAATCGGTCCGAACATGTTTCTTCCGAGAATCCAGGCGCCAACATTCTTGAAGCCCCGCGCAGCGAAGTCGTCATCGATCCCCGTTGTGCCACCGTCGGCGCCAAATAGGGTCCGTTGGAACGTGCGTGTTGGGACTAACCACTGGTGCAAATCTGTCCCGCCCACGCCGAGCGGATTCCTGATGTCCTGATTCGGACCAGCTCCGTATCCGTCAAGCGAGATGGTAATCTGTCCCGCCCACGCCGAGCGGATTCCTGATGTCCTGATTCGGACCAGCTCCGTATCCGTCAAGCGAGATGGT
>QHYH01000121.1 GCA_003223215.1 Acidobacteriota bacterium | reverse complement strand
CATCATCCTTGTCCCGCCAACTCCTTCTTCGGAAGATGCCGTCCGGCGAATGACACTTGCTTCACAAAGGGAGGGTGTGGAATCGCTGGTTCCCGTGGATCCGGCCGTGCTCTCCACCTATTATTATCAACCGGATGAGATCCACCTCACCCCGGAAGGAGCGGAAATCTTCACCGTGGCTTTGGCAACGTACCTCCCCCGGCAACTGCTGACTCACGAACCTGTCGCCTCACCGGATTAGAGAATGCGGCCTCCATGCCCTGCCTGCCTGTGCTCCCGTCAACGCTTCGCGTGCAGCGACAGTTGGTTCGTCCGGCTTCTTGCTATGTGATATGCACTTGTCGACTGATTCATCGACGTTCAGCGCAAACGTTCCGACGTCGACAACATGCTTGTCAGGGCGTTTGCGCGCCCTCGGTGTTGACGTAGAGTGCGTAGAGAGACTGACTGGCAGCCATGAACAGGCGGTTTTTCTTGGCGCCCCCGAAACAAAGATTTGCGCAGGTTTCCGGGATATGAATTCTGCCGATGAGCTTGCCATCGGGCGCGAACACGTGCACTCCGTTAAAACCCTCGCCAGCCCACCCGGCAGCGGACCAAACGTTGCCGTCCACATCACAACGAACACCGTCCGATGACCCAGGCGACATGTTTACAAACATGCGGCCGTTCTTCAGCCGCACGCCATCCTCGACGTCGTACACGCGGATGGGATGAGGATCCCCCGCGTGCTTCGGCTGGCCGGTGTCCACGATATAGAGTTTTTTCTCGTCAGGAGAGAAACAGATTCCGTTAGGCTTGTCCATGTCGCTCGCAACAGGCGTTGCCTCGCGCGTCTTCGGGTCCAGGCGATATACGTTAGCCGGCAGTTCAAAGGACGCTTTGTGTCCTTCGTAATTAGACATGATGCCGTAGCCCGGATCGGTGAACCAGATCGCACCGTCGGAATGGACTGCAAGATCGTTCGGGGCGTTCAGTTGCTTGCCTTGAAAGCGATCCATCAGCACCGTAATGGTGCCGTCATGTTCGGTTCGCGTGAGGCGGCGCGAATCGTGCTCGCAAGTTAAAAGCCTGCCCTGCCGGTCCCGATAATTGCCATTGCTGTAGTGCGACGGGCTGCGGAAAACGCTGACCTCTCCGGTGTCCTCCAGCCATCGCAGCATGCGATTGTTGGGAATGTCGCTGAAGAGGAGAAAACGCCCGTCCCCATACCACACCGGTCCTTCGGCCCAACGCGCACCCGTGTACAGTCGTTCGACCGCGGCGTTACCAACCTTGTATTTGGCGAAGCCTGGATCGACGATTTCAACGGCCGGGTCAGGATAGACAACGGCCGTCTTCCTGTCTTGCTGGCGCGCCAGCGATAAAGACTTGCATGCCAACGTCGTCGTGGCGCCCGCAGCGGCGTTCATAAAGGTCCGTCTGTTCATCTGAAATCCTTCGGCAGAACGATTTGCTCGATGCAATGTATCACGACTTGTTTCTTGGATATCCTCGCGGCATGGCCGGATCGCAGGACCGCACTTCTCGACAGGCGCGGTCAAGAGGATCTTGCAAGCGCCGAATGTGACACCAGGCTTCCTGGAGCGGTTTCTCCCTAGCGCTTGGTCCAATGCCGACTTTCGGTTCTCTTGCGTCAGTAGCTACCGGCATTCGAGCAGGCACCGTTCTCAGCGGGAGTAAACGGCTGTGTGCTCTCGACAGATGCTCTGGAATACCTGACACACAGGATATCTACATTGTGTGTTTTGACCAGATCGTTGCCAACCTTTGCGAGTCGAATCGCGGCATTGATATTCCCTAGCGCGCAAGAGGCCTACGCATTTTGCTTTGGCGGCTGACGCGATGACGCCAGTGAGGCCCTCAAGAAACCGAGCGCCGTCAGGCACACCATTCACCATCATCGTCGAGAGCGTGTCGGCGGCATCCCGTGATATATAGGTCCCTTGTCGCATCGCGACATCTACGGCGAAGCCCTCCGCCTGCAATCTCTGAACAAGGCCTTCTCGGTGTGACTTCGTAGCCAGCACGATAGCTGCACCACCGGACTCCAGGGCCGTCGCGAGGACGCGAGCAAAGCTTTCTAGAAGACCCGAATCACATGAATAAAATTGTACCTCGTGCCGGCGGGGGGCATCCGTTCTTCCGCTAGACTCTAGGCTCTCGCTAACAAATTGCTCAGCCCTAAGGACCGCTTCGATAGCGGGCAGCAAGTCAGTCGACGTATGCGTCTTATCAACGTAGACCAATGCACCTAGGCTAAGGGCTTCTCGTACCACATCGGGGGAAGAGGTCTGGCTAACAAACAAAAGTTTCGTGGGGTGCCAGCGTTCGTATCCGCTTAGCGGTTTCTAATCCATGCAACTTCGGCAAACCAAGACCAAGCAGAATTAAATCCGGTCGCAGGTCCTTGGCCATCTGGACGGCGTCCCATCCATCCGACGGTTGGCCGATCCACGCGAAACTGCGTTGGTGGCAACATCCCGCAAACGCATTACCGAAAGCCCACAAATTCATCGACAACCAAAACGGTAAGGCCTGGCATCTCCGGCAGACGATACGAAAAAACGCGGGGCTATGCAAATTCTATCATGTGATATGCTGCACCAAGTAAAGTTTACTGCCTTCGTGGAAATTCGGGCCGCCTGCAGGCGCAGCCATTTCCCACATACCGAGTAACACGCGAGATTTGGGGCACTTAGAAGGGCGAGTCTTTGGCCGTTAGTGAGCATTGAGACCGAGCCTGGCAGCTACTCCAGTCCTCGCAGTGCCCAAAAAGAGGAGGTATGAGCCCTCGGAAGCAGGGAGTGGAGGTCGTAACCAGTCCAACCTTTGGACAAGACCGTAGATTGAGCAGAGGCGCTCAATGAACCCCATCATCTTGCTCGTGGACGTGGCTTCGCCGGAACGAGAAAATTGGAAAGCCCTCCTGGAGAATCAGAATTTCGACGTTGTCATAGCCGACAATGCCGAATCCGCGCGGCAGATATGCCTGCGTTTGCAACCCGACTTGGTTCCTCTCGACGATCATCTACCCCGGGTCCGTGGTGCGGAATTGTCCAGGCGTCCAAAGCAGGATGCCCTCAATCAACCGGCGCCTGTTGTTTTGATTTCCTCGAGGCTCACTTCGGCGGAATTGATCGAAAGACGCGAAGAAAGCGCTGCGGATTTCTGGGACACGCCGCCTTCTCTGGGGGATGGACCAGGCCACATCGAATCTCTCTTGCGGCTCAAATCCTACCTGGATGAGCAGGCAAAGTCGGTGATTCTTTCTCTGGCGCATAACATTGAAGCCAGGCATTCGCGCACGGATGGACATTCTGATCGCCTTGCGGAACATGCCGTGCAACTCGGCGAGAAGCTCGGTCTGTCCGAAGATGATTTGCAGGAATTACGCCTCGGCTGCCTGCTGCACGACATCGGAAAGCTGGCGGTGCCAGACCACATCCTCCTGAAGCCAGCGCGCCTGAACGCGGAAGAAACTGAGATTGTGCGCCAGCATCCGGTCACAGGAGAAAGGATCTGCGCGCCGCTCAAGTGCCTGCGTCCCATCCTTCCTCTGATCCGGCATCATCATGAGCGCATGGATGGCAGCGGATATCCCGACGGCCTGTATGGGGAGGAAATCCCTCTGAAAGCGCGCATTTTGCAAGTGGCGGACGTTTATGACGCACTGACGAACGATCGGCCTTACAGGGAGGCGCTTTCTTCCGAGGAGGCGCTCGAGATCCTTCGTCAGGAAGCCGCGTATGGATGGCTGGATGCTTCACTCGTCTGTAAGGTCTCGCGGATGTGCCGGTCCGGTGATTATTTACCCGTAAGGGGGCGCTCCAAGCAAACCTCTTTCTGCGCTTAGCGGAACCTTATTCGTCGCTGCTTGCATTACGAACCCGATCGAGCGGTTGAATTCTCTGAAGCCGGGCAAGAAGTCGCTCGTAGAAGGTGATGTATTCCAAGACTATAAGTAATACATAGCTGCTCGTATCACGCACGCCGGTCGAGCTTGGCGCGGCGGCGTACCTTTCTTGGAGCAGCATATCAACAGAGCGCTACGATCCTCTCCCGGCGGCGTGCCAGGGCCCCTAAGCGCCGACCACGGTGACCCCCATCCCAAACTTCTCTTCGTGTTACGTGCTATTCAATTCTTAGCTGTCGTCTTCGCGGGCTTCGTCGGGACGCATCTGGGGCATGCTCTCGACTCGCAATCGGACCGTAACCCAGCCCGGCAAGAAGGATCTGCGGCTCATCGATTATTTCGCTCCTTGGGCCGCTGACATCCTCGAGGCCGAGTACCACGCTGCCCATCGCCATGATGATACTGTGGCCACGGACGGGAGTGGTTTCGAAACCGAGGCTCCAGGCCCTTCGTCGCCGGAGGATCAGGTTGTTATCTGGTTAGTGGAAAGACTAGAATCGCTGGGTGGTCTCCTGGCAGCCGAAGCCTAGGCGTAAGCGGTTGCGATACCGTTATTTCTCGCGTGGCGGCACTCCACGACACGCTCTCCACCCTGCCGGGTGAATACCCAGCCGTTCTAACGACTCGGAGAGAAGATGAAATCAAAATCGTCGGGGCGGAACCACCCACTCGATTCTTCCAGCGGAGATTCTTCCCCGCTCCCTGATCGCAAGAGCGACCTGTTGATCGCCGCTGTTGGCGCTTCCGCGGGCGGAATCGAAGCTTTCACCGAACTCATCAGCAACCTGGCTACCGATACCGGCATGGCCTTCGTTCTCGTCCAGCATCTCGACCCCGAGCATCACAGCATGCTCACCGAACTTCTTTCCAAAAAAACCGCCATGCACGTCAAGGAAGTCACCAACGGGATGACCGTCGAACCCAATCACGTTTACGTCATTCCGCCCAACGCCACCATGTCCATTTCCAATCACACCCTGCAGCTCGCGCCACGCGGCGAAGGTCGCGGCCTTCACATGTCCATCGACCATTTCATGCGCGCTCTCGCCGAGGGGCAAGGCAATCATGCCATTGGCGTCCTCTTATCCGGCTCGGGCACCGACGGAACCGCCGGCCTCGGCGAGATTCAAGCCCATGGTGGCGTAACCTTCGCGCAAGACGAACAATCCGCCAAGTACGACAGCATGCCCGGCAGCGCCGTCGCCGCCGGTTGCGTAGACTACGTCCTCCCGCCCAAAGCTATCGCCCGCGAACTTACTCGCATCGCCCGTCACCCTTATCTTGTCCGCGACCAAGGCCCCGAACTAGCCCCGGCGGAAAACACTGGTCTTAATCTGGTCTTCAATCTGCTGCGCAAATCGACCGGCGTCGATTTCACGCACTACCGCCAGACCACGATCGTTCGCCGCATTCGCCGCCGCATGGTGGTTCACAAAATCGAAAAAATCGACGAGTACTTCAAATACCTTCAGAGCAATCCCGCGGAGATCAAGGCCCTCTACCAGGACATGCTCATCAACGTCACCAGCTTCTTCCGTAATCCTAAGGTGTTCGAGGTCCTCAAGGCCAAAGTTTTCCCTGCCATCATGAAGAACCGCGCTGCCGAAGGCAGCCTGCGTGTTTGGACTCCCGGATGCGCCTCTGGCGAAGAAACCTATTCCGTCGCGATTGCCCTTCTCGAGGCTGTCGGCGACAAGGCCCCCGAGACTCACATTCAGTTTTTTGGGACCGATATCAGCGAATCCAGTATCGCCAAGGCTCGCAGCGGCCTTTACCCCGAAAACATTCAGGGCGATGTCTCCCCGGAGCGCCTTCGCCGTTTTTTTACCAAAGGGGAGGGTGACTATCGCATCAGCAAGACCATCCGGGACATGTGCATCTTTGCCCAGCACAACGTCCTCAATGATCCTCCGTTTTCACAGATGGATCTTGTCTGTTGCCGCAATCTCCTCATCTATCTCGAACCCGTCCTTCAAAACAGAGTCATCGCCATGTTTCACTACGCCACACGCCCGGACGGCTATCTCCTTCTAGGAACTTCCGAAGGTGTTGGCACCGCTACTAATCTCTTCTCCGCCGAGGACCGCACGTACAAGATTTTTCTCAAAAAATCTACGGGCGTCCGTCAGCCCGCCACTTTTTCTTGCAGCACGCCCGGGGAGCGCCATGGATACGGCGCTTTCCGAGTGCCCTCCAAGCAACCCGACACCAGCTGGAGCTATCTCGAAGCCCAGAAAGAATTTGATCGGCGCCTGCTTAGCCAATACAGCCCCGCGACCGTTTTCATCAACGAAGACCTCGAAATCATCCATACTCGCGGCAATGTCGACCGCTATCTCAAGCTTGCCCCCGGACGCGCGAGTCTCAGCATCCTCAAGATGGCCCGCGAGCGCCTTCTCCTGGACCTGCGCAACGCACTGACCAAAGCCAAGAAGCACCATGTCAGCGTCCGCAAACAAAACATTCAAATCAAGAACGGGAACGGGAACGCCGCTCCCAACTCCATTCGCTTCGCGAACTTTGAAGTAGTTCCCATCCGCACAGGCAATCTCAAAGAGCTTTACTTTATGATCGTTTTTGAAGAGTCCCTTGCTGCCCCGCACCTCCGCGCGGCGCGCACGTCAAAACGGGGCGAGTCGAAATCTGCCGTCTCCGGAAGAATTGCCACGCTCGAGGAAGTGCTCGCTGCCACCAAGGAATATCTCCACTCCGTGATCGAAACGCAGGAAGCTACCAACGAAGAGCTACAATCCGCCAATGAGGAAATCCTTTCCAGCAACGAAGAACTTCAGAGCACCAACGAAGAGGTGGAAACCGCCAAGGAGGAACTTCAGTCCGCCAACGAAGAATTGAGCACCGTCAATGATGAGCTGCGCAGCCGGAATCAGGAAGTCACTCAAATCAATAACGACCTGACCAACCTCTTCGCCAGCATCGATTTCGCGGTGGTTATCATCAGCAGCGACCTCAGCATACGCCGCTTCACGCCTCAGGCCCAAAAACTCCTGGGCCTTATTCCGGCAGATGTCGGCCGCCCGCTGACCAACATTAACCCCACTATCGAAATCCCCGAATTGCAGTCTCTGGTCCTCGAGGTCATGGCCAGTCTTCGCCAGGTGGATCGCGTGATTACGGATCGCAAGGGTGCGCGTTACCAGTTGCGCATTCTGCCTTATCGTACCGTCGAAAACAAAATTGATGGCGCCATTATCACCATCATCGACATCTCCTCGTTCGCCGCTGCCGAATCCGCCTAGCCGCCCTCGCAAGGTCTAGGGTTTGAATCGCTTGATCAAGTGGCGAGGATCGCGGCGCCGTTCCTTTAGGGCGGCAACTTGAGTCCGTTATCCAGCGCGGTCCGGTCGCTTACTTATTGCGGAATTCTATGCGGTTTTCCGCGCCCCAAGAGAGAGCCAGGGCGTGAATCACAAACCAACTTATGGTCGTACATCTTCGCTTTGCGCCTGCTCTGATGCGGTGCGCCTCTTCCTTTGAGCACCGTACAAGCATCGTAGTTCTCTTGCCGGAAGGCCGAACGGGCTGGAGCGCAGTCAGAGGTCGGTCACCCTCTTGCTGGATGACAGCCAGTCTTTCCTCGAGGTCCAACCATCTCATGAGAATACGCAACACATAACCGCTTACGGTCCATCTCTCGAGCTCTGCGCGTTGATGGATGGTTGCTGTCTGCTGACGGGAACAGCTTATGATCAGAGCTGCTCGATCACTCATTTCGGTCGTATATCACATGATACAGGCCCTTGCAAGACCCCGCATTCTTCGCTATCGTCAAGCGGAGATGCAAAGCTTTAGAGTCTTGGTTGTCGATGACTTTGCGAGCTTTCGGGAATGCGTTTGCGGGATGTTGCGAGGAACGCAGTTTCGGGTCGTCGGGCAAGCTGCAGATGGACTGGACGCCGTTCAGAAAGCCCGGCGCTGCCAACCGGACTTGATTCTCCTGGATATCGGCTTGCCGAAGCTGAATGGAATAGAGGCCGTCCGGCGGATATCGGTTGTGGCTTCTGGGTCGAAAGTAGTTTTTGTATCTCTGAACGACGACCCGGAGGTGGTGAAGGCAGCTTTTAGCAATGGGGCTTGCGGATATATTCTCAAGTCAGCGATGAACGGGGAGCTACTGCCTGCTCTCGCCGCTGTTCTTCGTGGCGAAAAGTTTCTCAGTGGCAGAGTAGCGCCCATATCCGCTTGAACCCTGCTCCTCGGCCTCGATGAATGGCTCGAAGAGGACCGTCCATGTCCTGCAAGTCGTGTGGATCAAACTCATATAGCAAGGTTCCCGCAGAGATTGCTATCTATTTCCGGGGCAGAAAGGTCTCGATAAACCGCATGTCTTCGTGTTCCCGATGTTGCTAGTTTGCTTGAATCGTGGCCACACCTATTTGCCATACTGAGCACGAATTGCGTGTCCTGAAAGGGGACGTGGCCGCACACTCTGGGGCTTCTTCTGGATGATTGCAAAGCCAAAATTTTAGCACCCGAGCCGGCCAACTGCCCGCGCCCAAGCCAGACGCTTATCTTCTGGAAGCCCTTCCTTTGCAACGTTCTTTTTGGAAACGAAAGACTTCGCAAACAATTTGGCTGTTGCACGCAGTACCAGAGTGTGGCTCGCATGCGCAGAGTCCCCGGATTTTCCCCATAGGGGAATGCGGGACAAACCCTTCCCGGCGCCCGAAGGCTCAGCTCGCTTGGTGGATACTTGCCTAACTCATGAGCTAGCTAATCGTGGCCGACTTGTAACCAAGCGGGCGTTGACAAACTTCAGCTCCCTGAGCCAGACCGCGGACGCGCGGGGGCTGCAAGCAGGAACCGAGTTAGACACAACCCTTTCAGGACAACCCTCGGACAGGATTGGCTTTAAGCCCGGATTTTTTCTTCTCTCGATGAGACAGCGTAAATCGCCAGCCCGCCAAGCATCCCGGCGAGAGCCGTAATCTTCCACGCCAAATTGTAGGTGTGCCTCGCATCAAACAGCCTCCCAACAATCCACGGCAGTCCCCATTGCCCAAGCGAATATCCCATGATGATCAACGCAAGCAGCTTGCCGAGCGCGGCCGTCCCGAAGCTTTCCGCCGTAACCAACGGAACAAGCATATAGTCTGCCCCCATCGAAAATCCGAAAATGAATGCGAACGTCCAGGCCACTGCTGGCTGCCTTGACATTCCGAGCAAAAGCACCGACGCTCCCATTAAGAAATAGAAAAATGCCATGGCATTCTTCTTCCGTACATGATCCACCGCGTAGCCGACAAGAATTCTTCCCGCCAGGCTCGCCGTCAGCAGTCCGGCGGAAAAGCGTGATGCCACCGTGGCCGAATAGCCTTGATCTTTCAAAAATAAGATGAAGTGCTGAATCACCGCTCCAACGGCGCCGATCGCTGATGTCGATCCTAGCAGAATCAGCCAGAAATTTCTCGTCCCTACGGCTTCCGCCACGCTGCTCGAAGTCATGGCCGCTGTCGCTATGCTCGTGGAGTCACTCGAGGACGCTCCATCGGGCAGCAGGCCGGACTTTTCCGGAGTTGACCGGGTAATCCAGATTCCCACGGGAAGTACCACTGCCATCAGCGTAAGCGCGACGATTTCCAGTGCATGGCGCCAGCCATACGTTCGAATCAAATAGTTCACTAGCAGCGGTGCAACCACTCCGCCCGAACCAAGTCCCAGATATGCGAAACCCATTGCTCGCCCGCGTCGCGCACAAAACCACCGCGACACCAGTACCTGATTCGCAATCGGCCCCGCAAATACGTAGCCCAGCACTTCCAGCGCGCAAAGCGCCTCGTAGTGCCACAACTTTGTCATCTTCGCCATCAGCAGCAGCGAAATCCCCACGATTCCCGCGCCTGTAACAATCACCCATCGAGCCCCGACACGGTCAATTACCGCCCCCGCGAGCAACCCAAAGGGCAGTCCGATAATCAAGAATCCCAGAAAAAATCCCTGCGTGACCTGTGCGCGACTAAACCCCAAGGATTCCACAAACGAAGCATAAAAAACCGGAAAGCCATAAAAGATAATTCCGACTACGAAAAAAAGATTCAGAAACGCCGCCGCAACCACCCACCAACCGTAAAAGATCCGGCCGGTTTCGGCGATTGCCATCAGCGATTCATCCTCTTTCATAGATGGACCGCTCCGCTCGTTTGTGGATTCGCCTTCGCTCCCACGCGACGCGCGCAATCTCGAAGAATCTCCGCCTCCCATTCTGGCCGCTTCGCGTTTTTCGGATGCGTCAGACTCGTCGGAATTCTTCCCGTGAGATGAAGAAACACCGCCGTCGAATGTTTGTACGCCTGAACGGGATCGCGAAACGCAATGTTTCCCAGATGTTGCAGGGCATCCGACAGCGCATAGTACGCGGGATCCCCTTCGGCCCAGAGGCGGTCCCGCTCCGCAAACTTCTCCGGTGCAAACGTGGCCAGCCCGAGCAAATAATCGGATCCGTACTCGATCATGTCGATGCCCAGATCGTTTCCTGTATAAATGCGAAAGTCCGGCCGCTGCGCATCGCGAAGCTCAAGCCTTCGCAGCTCCGTCAGCCGGTCCAAGGAAGAGTGTTTCATCCCCTTGATCTCCGGAATATCGATCAGCCGCCGGATGGTCTCTTCCTCAAAAATCTCTCCGTTCGGCGCAAACATTTTCCCCAGCTCGAAAGCCAGCAGGTGCGAATAACCGTGGCTGGCCGCCGCATAAACCGCCGCCTTTTCCGCCGGCGTTTTGCCGTGCAGCCGGCTCGTCTGGAACAGAATCGGAATTCCGCCATGGGCCACGATCGCATCGATCTGCTTGCGATAGAGCGCGACCACCTCTCCATCCTGGCACTCGATATACGCGCCCGCCACGAACGGCACACCGGCGCCAAGCGCCTCCCGCGCCCACCGCAGCACGTCCCGTTTCTCTTCTTCACTCAGGAAGTTCACGTACCCCGTGTCCATGTTCACCGCGTTCATCAGGCCAGCGCGATGCGTCGCGCCCAGATGGTTTTGAAACGCTTCCACGGCAACCCGCCCGTTCGCTTCAAACGGCAAAAGGGCCGCCGCAATTCCTTGCATCTTCCGGCCCGGCTGTTTGCGCCTGACAATAGACTCGATTTTCATGTTTTTGCCTTCGCCAATTTCAGTTTTTCCGCGAACTCCGAATTTTTGTAATAGCTGTCCAGCGGATAGCATCCTGAAGGCAATCCCTTCCGCGGCGCCGTCGTGCAATCGCTGAACGTTCTGCAAACTCGTTTGCGCTCGATCGGTTTTCCCTCGCTCGCATCAAGAAGGATTTCCGGATACGTCAAAATCGCTCTCCCGATCCCCACCGCATCGATCCACCCTTGGCGCACCGCCGCCTGGGCCACGTTCGGCAGGAAATCCTGCAAGTAGCTGTACGCTGTGCCGACAAAAATGAGATTCGGAAAACGCCCTTTCAACTCGCGCGCGGCGCTCATCTGTCGCGCGACGCCAACCAGCGGATCTTCTGCCGGCTGATACCCATCCGACGGCGGATAGAGCGCCGGCCGCTGAATGTGTGGATTGTAATAAGGACTCCCCGCCGTGATATTCACAAGAGGAATTTTCAGTTCCTCGAGCAGAAACAAAAACCGAACCGTCTCGGTGAGATCCATCTCTGTCGGACGATTTGTGTCGACGCCGAATCCCCACCGGTAGGGAATTAAATGGTCAAGCGCTTCCGGAATTCCCGGCCCCGGCTTGCCGTTCACCGACTTCGACGGATCAGGGCGGTAGGCAACAGTGTCAAACGCCGAAAGCCGCACTCCGATCTCCAGCCCCGGCGCATTCGCACGAATGCCCGCGACGACTTCCCTCAAAAAGCGCGTCCGATTTTCAAAGCTGCCGCCGTATTTTCCCTCTCGCGTGTGCGCGCTGAGAAATTCATGCCCCAAATAACCGTGGCAATGCTTGATGTCGACAAAATCGAATCCCAAATCCTGCGCGAGTTTCGCCGCTCGATGAAAATCCGCGATGACCGTTTCTATCTCGGCATCCTTCAGCAGCGGGTAGCCGCTGGAGATGCCGAGTCTCTTATCCAGAACCGGATGGTGATACAAAATGCGCGGCTCGGGTTTTGTGTGATGATTCGGCCGGCAGTATCGCCCCGAATGCGTCAGTTGCAGCCCGATGACCAGTCCATCCTCTGAACCGGCCCTGCGGCGGTGTTCTTCAATCAATATCCTTCGCAGCCCCGACAGTCCTCCTTGCGTATGCGCTGCGATCACCAGTTGGTTCGGATTCGCGCGCCCTTCATGCGAAACCGCAACGGCTTCGCCTCCCCAAATCAATTTCGCGCCGCTTCGACCGAACTTCTTCCATCTTTCAATCGTGTGCTCGCTAGGATTTCCATCCGGAGTGCCGTCCCAGCCCTCCATCGGTTGGACGGTGATTCGGTTGCCAATCCTGACTCCTCCGCGGTTCAGCGGCGCACGCAGCGGCGAGTTCATTCCCGTCAGCAACTCGCGATCGCAAGGAATCGTTAATCCCAAAGAACGAACATGCTCCTGAAAACGCTCGACCTGTTTCACCGTACCTAACCGAACAATCGGGAGCGCGCTCATTCAGCTTTCCGTTCTGCGGCCGGTCCAGCGACCGCGACAAACGCATGCGCGAATAGCTGGCGGGGACTGTTCGCCCGTTTCACTTCAACCATCTCCTATCCAAATTCCGGTCCCAGAATCGCGCAAACCAGCTCAGGCCGGCCCGCATACTCATTTTCGCCCGCGAAACATTCTCGCGAGCGGCCGCGAGTACTCAAATCCTCGGGCCTGCAGAATCCTCTTTTATAAACGACTTCGCCGTATCGCAATTTGTCACTACAGCAGCTTCGCTACGGCGTTTTCGTCGACATCGCCCAGCGCGCTTATTCCGGCAAGCCGGTAGCGATTTCTATGGGCTATCTCAACGCCGTCTGGCAAGCTAGGCCAGGCAGCCATTCGTCCATCACCGAACACTCCTTGCACGGCATCACTCCCTCGAAAAAAGGAAAAAGTGTAACCTATGTGTCCGGTACGCCGATGTGTCCGGGTCGGACGCGGGAGCGACGGAACTCGAACCCGCAACCTCCGGCGTAACGGGATGGCGGTATCCCGACAGGTCGCGGCGCCCCGCAACCCAACCAATACCTTTTGCATACGCTGAAATGCGCGGGTAGGGGTGCCTGTGCTGAAACCGAGTATTTCCCTGGGCCTTTACGTTTGCGGCCGATGGCGACACCGTTAACCTTACTACGGCGGGGCCGACGTGTGCATACGTTTGACGTTGGGATGGCCGGAGCGTCATAGCAGGCCATGCTGTGAGCAGCGGCGATCACCTCAAGTAGGCAATTCTCACCCCGGCAGATCGTCCACCGCCCGTTTGAGCCGCTGGTACGATTCTCGCTGAAACTCTTCCAAGTCTTGCTTGACGAGATTGAGCCCTACCACGCAGAGCTCAAAATTCTCAGACAATCTTCGAAACAGGGGCGCTTCCGCTTTGTATTCGAACTGATTGAATGAGGAGACGATCGCATAGGACTCTTTGCCAGCTTGCACGAAATCGATGAAGGCATCCCGACAAGGATGCCGCGTTCGGCGGGCCTTCGCCACACTTTCCGGGAAGAGGCCTGTCATAAACAAGGTGTAATCACCCACATGCTTACGCAGCTCTCGCTCCCGGTCAAAGGAAGCCGCTTCGAGCAACGGGTTAGATTCGACGAGCATCTCTCCGACTTCTTCTAGCCGCTTTCCCTGGGCGTCTCGAATACGATAGAGATTTTCGGTACGGGCGAAATCGGCAAGCAAAGAGGCCACGTAGGTTGTGACCCGAGGCTCCTCCAAACGCACGTCTTCGAAAAAGTGACGCCAGACCAATTCACCGAGAAAGTTCCGCAGCGACCGCTCCCCGCCGGCGCTCAGTTCAGGACGCATGAGGGCAAGAGCCTCCGCAAACTATTCAGGAAAATTCTATGAATCAGCAAGGACAGCGTCAACTGGCGCTGACACGCGGCTGCTGCTCTTTGGCGGCGACTCGGCCGATACGGCGCGTGGATCCCAATATCCAACCCCTTGCGTCGAAGTCATGCACCAGCATCACTGGCGCATCCAGCAACCGAGGCGAGGAGACACGGAGAATTTGCGGCTCAAGTTTCCTGAACAGCGAGCAGCTTTGCGAGATAGAATCCCGATTCTGGTTGGGGGCGGTACTTCACCCGAAGTTCCGCACGAGGAGGCGGTCTTGTTTGAGAGGAGCATCGTACGCCCAATTCTTATGATCGCTGCAGTCGTTCTATCGATGACAAATGGTGTTCACGCGCAGCAAAGCTATGCCGTAATCGCTCAGAACGGTGTCGCGATGAAGACGCGTGACGGCGTGACGCTCTATTCGGACATTTACCGGCCGAGGGCGGACGGAAAATTCCCAGTCATTCTGATGCGCACGCCCTACGATAAAGGCGCGAGTTGGGCAGTGACTCCTGCATATCAGATCGCCACGCATGGCTACGTGGTCGTCGTCCAGGATGTTCGCGGGCGCTACACATCGGAAGGCGAGTGGTATCCGTTTCGCCGCGAGTCGGACGATGGCTACGACGCTGTCGAATGGGTTGCGGCGCTTCCGTCCTCAGATGGCAGAGTCGGGATGATGGGCGGTTCCTACGTGGGCGCAACACAGATGCTCGCGGCGATCGCGCATCCTCCGCATCTTGCGGGAATCTGCCCCGTGGTCACGGCCAGCAATTATCACGACGGCTGGACGTATCAGGGTGGAGCCCTTGAACAGTGGTTTGACCAGAACTGGACTACCCAGCTCGCGACGAACACCATCTGGCGCTTGATTGCGAAAGACACCAACGCGCTGCTCGGCGCGTCAACGCTTCCGCTTACTCAGTATCCGGCGTTCAATTACGCCTCGCTTCCCGCCGGAGCCGATGCCACAGCCCAACTTGCGCCGTACTATCTGGATTGGCTCGCGCATCCCAACTACGACGCGTATTGGAAGCAGTGGTCTATCGAAGAGCACTTTTCGGACATTCGCGTCCCCGCACTTCACATTGGCGGTTGGTACGACATTTTTCTAAGTGGCACCTTGCGAAATTACATGGGAATTAAGGCGCATGGCGCTAGCGACGCGGCGCGCAACGGCCAGCACCTGCTGGTGCAAATCGGCGGGCACGCAGGCTTCGGGCGCCACGTCGGCGATGTCGAATTCGGTGATGAAGCGGTCAGATTCCCTTCCACGGATGTCTTGATTGACTGGTACGACTACCTCTTCAAGGGGGTGCAGAACGAGTTTGCCACCGATAGGCCCGCGCGCGTTTTTGTCATGGGCGCGAACGCGTATCACCAGGAAAGCGATTGGCCTCCACCGGAGGCGCAATCCACTCGCTACTTCCTTCACTCGGGTGGTTCGGCCAATTCGCTGCGGGGCGATGGCGGCCTTTCCCTCACGCCACCAAGGAAAGAAACGCCGGACAAATTCACCTACGACCCCGCAAATGCTGTGCCCACCGTAGGCGGTTCACTCTGCTGCGACGCTGCGCACTACGAACCGGGACCCCGTGACCAACGCACCATTGAGAATCGTAACGACGTGCTTGTCTATTCCACGAAGCCACTTGCCGAGGATATGGAAGTCACTGGATCGGTCACACTGGAGCTCTGGGCCAAATCTTCCGCCGTGGACACGGATTTCACGGCCAAGCTCGTGGACGTCTCACCCGACGGGTTCGCTATGAATCTCACTGACGGAATTCTGCGCTTGCGCTATCGTGATTCGCAGGAGAAGCCTGAGCTGTTGAATCCAGACCAGGTGTACAAAATTTCGGTGGATTTGTGGGCTACAAGCAATGTCTTTCGGAGGGGCCACATCATACGCCTGGAAGTTTCCAGCAGCAATTTCCCGCGCTTTGATCGCAACCTGAACACCGGCGCGGATCAAGCGACGAGCCGCCAGTTTGTGTCGGCCACAAACACGATCTTGCACGACGCCGAGCACCCCTCGGCACTCCTGGTTCCAGTGATTCCCGCCAGAGCTGCCACACCGCGATGAGCGCGCTCGCCAATCGCCGCCACCCTGAGGCGCGATCGCAGAAGCATCTCGCCTTGTCAACCGACTTGCCCGAAACCGGCTGGCGAGGACAATAAGGCTTCGTCTGTGGAGTCGAGAAAAGGCGCAGTGACCGTAGTCTCCCAGTGGCGATTGGCTAGGCTTTCGCCGCGCCGCCTCAGTCCGGTTTGGCATGGTTCTGTTTCCTGTTCCCGCTCACCGCATTGGACGGGCGGATTTCCCGCATCCAGCGTTTGGAAAAGCTCACGGTTTCGCCCACGGAAGGCTGGGCGGTTTGTTCTGTGAGACTGACCAAACCAAGCATTTGGTAGAAGGACGCGGTCGGGAACCGTTTCGTCCCCGGCCATCTCACTTTGTTATCGGGCTTCTGCTGCGGCGTCGGGCGGTAGCCACAGGTCATCCAAGCTCGGTACATCCTTTGCATACATCAATACATACGCGTGTTTGCGTGACAGCGTACTTTTCCTTCGCACCTCCGCCATAACTCTTCTTCCAGATAAAGCACTCGACGAAACTTTCTTCGCCGAACACCTCATTCATGATGATTCGCAAATGGTGCAACTCGTGATCATCGATACTCACGAAGACCGTCTTCGCTTAACAGCTGGCGCGCCAAGAAGAGTCGTGTATACACCATTGATAGCCGGCTGGAGTGATACCGCCCACACGTTTCTGGGTTGCTGGTGAGTAAATTTCCATCTGCGTCGACTTGACCGGTCACTTGGAGATACGTCCTGAGCGCTCATTTGCTATCCTTAAGCTCCCAAAACTCCGGAGGGCCACATGTCTAAGAAAAAGATCCTGATGCTCATCGGCGACTACGTCGAAGACTACGAAGTGATGGTCGCCTACCAGGCTCTGATGATGGTCGGCCACACCGTTCACACGGTCTGCCCCGGAAAAAGATCCGGCCAGTTCGTCCGTACCTGCATCCACGATTTCGAAGGCGATCAGAGCTACACCGAAAAGCTCGGCCACAATTTCCAACTGAATTTCACGTTCGACGAAGTCAAAGCCGAAGACTACGACGGCGTGCTGATTCCCGGTGGCCGCGCCGTGGAATACATCCGCCTCAATCCCAAAGTGCTCGACATGGTTCGCCACTTCGACAAGGCGAAAAAGCCTATCGCCTCAATCTGCCACGGCGCGCAACTCCTCGCGGCTGCTGGCGCCCTCGAAGGCAAAAAGTGCAGCGCCTATCCGGGCACCAGCGTCGAGGTCAACCTCGCCAAAGGCACCTACGTCGACCTTCCTATGGACCAGGCCATAACCGACGGCACGTTAGTCTCCGGCCCCGCCTGGCCGGCCCTTCACAATTTCCTCTCCCAATTCCTAAAAGTCCTGGGCACGCGAGTCGAAGCCTAAGTTCTCAACTGGATTTCGCAAAATTAGCGCAACGCCCGGTCCGTTCGATCGTGACCTCGATAATTTCGAAGGCGTTAACTTTGAGTTTTTGCGGGCAGCTCGGCGGGAAAAGATCATCGCCTCACTGGACGATGGAGGCATTGCTTGGGATTCTCTGTCTGACCATTCGGGTTGCCAGGATGAGTGGAGGTTCAATCTTGGAATCTTTAGTTATATTTCCTGACTGAAGAGCAAGTGGTAAAGACCGCTTCCGCGTTGCAGAGGCGGCAGCAAACCAGTGGTCTAGTTCCTTTCTCACCCAGTCGGGAACCGGAACGGTTCAAACCTGACCTCCCTTGCCCACCAAATCGACGATGGCCCAGTGTTTTTCCCGTAAGCAGATGGATCGCGTTTCGCGCTGGGATTTTCCAACCGGCTACTTCAAGCCGGCCAAAAAGGCGCCCATTTCACGCAGCACGTCCGATTCATTTGATATGAAGATGTAGTGCGTACCTCGTTGCCTGATCACACGAGCGCCAGGTACCCCGTCTTGAAACGCTTTTGCCTGCTTTTCTGCCAAAAGATCGACGTTGGTGAAATAGGCTGCGGCTGCCTTGCGGACACCGGGATCTGTACTCTCGGTCATCCAGGTTTCTGGAACGTGGGGGATGGCAAAGATGGCTAAGGTCGGAACCGGAATTTTGACATACTTCTTCGTACCCATCAGTACCGCCATAAGGTATTGCGAGCCTGGAAAATCATGAAGGTTTTTCGCTCGTCCATCGGAAGTCGAATCCCATTTCTGGTGAAACTCCGACTCGGGAAGCTGAAACCCATAGACTTGCGCATCCCACTTCTGCAGCGCGCTGAAGCTCCTTAGATCGAACTCGGACGGACGCGGAAATTGAGGTGATGGGACCTCTTGAAACGCCTTCATCGGTGGTCCCTCACCGTTGTCGAATGCGTATGGATAAGCAGCTTCTAGGTAGACCACACCTGCAATGCGCTTTGCGTCCAGACTCGCAACCGAACTTAGCTCGACGCCGGCGATGGAGTGGCCTACCAAAACAGGTTTCTTAAGTTTGAGAGCGCGAATAACAGCCAGAACGTCTTGTCCGAGTCGATCGGCACCGTGCTTCAACGGAGCGTAGCTTGACGCTCCGAATCCACGCCGCGTAATGCCATACACTCGGTAGTTGGCGGTCAGCTTGGGTGCGAACTCATCGAAGACGTGCGCCGTGTCTCCGCCGCCTGGCAGGAGAATCACGGGCCTGCCCAAACCGCCCCAATCGAGCACCTCCAGACGCACATACTTGTCCACGGTCACAAATTGTATGGCGTGCGGGGATGGGTCTCGCCAAGGAACAGACTGCTGCGAACAAAGCGGCGCAACTAGTGCAAGCGACAGGAGGGGACCACATAAGTGATTCCAGCGCGCCATAAGGTTCTTCATCCTCCCGAAGAAGATTACGCTGCGCTGGTCATCAATGTTCCATACCTCTTACATGCGGCTGTGCCCCGCGCTATTTACCTGACTGCGGCTGAATTGTCGGCAACCCTTCCCTTATCCGATTACGGAAGGGTGCTCGTCACTCGGGCGCGACCTTTTCCGAAGCCACTTATGGACACTCACTTTGTCGTGCACAGTCCAGAGTAGCGTTTGGGGCGCGATAACCGAGACAAGACTACAAGTTCGCGCCGAAGGCAAGCAGTCGGCCATCGCGATCCTTCACTACAAACTCACGCGACTGCCATGGCATGTTGGCTGGTCCCCGCGTGAATTCCACGCCTCGAGCTGCATACTCAGCGTAAAGCGCGTCCGCATCTTCGACGAATACGTAGGCGTCGAGCAGTTCGTCCGAATACTTATTGGGATTGGCTTTGGGAGGTTCGGCACACCGGAAGTGAATCGCCTGCTGGTCGCGCGCAACGATGGCGTAAACCGGCGGATCCTGCCACGTGCCCAAACACTTGAAGCCAAGCTTAGCTCCGTAGTAGGCAAGGGTGCCGGGGATGTCCAGGGTGAAGAACTGAGGTGCGATCTGACGAATCATGGGCAAGTCTACCATAGAAAATGCTGGGTGGTGCCGACCGCGGGTCACCGGTTTTTTTTCTCCTCCGATTCGCGAGAACGGCGTTCTCGTAACTCGTAAAATTTCGGGGCGGATCGTCGGCAAGCCGCAAGGAATCTTCAGCGTCTGGTCTGCCCGTAATGCGGGTAAACCGATAAACGCTAGACGACTTTGCGCGATGTGTCGTTCTCTTGTGTGTCGCCCCGGAAATCATAGAAGACACGAATGAGGTTGCCATCAAGATCGGCGGCCATAAACTCGCGCAGCTTCCACGGTTTGTCCTCAGGTTCGGAAACGATCTTCGCGTGCGCGGCCTTCCACAGTGCGAAGAGTTCGTCCACCTCAGCCTTGCTATCGAGATTGAGCCAGAAAAGGATAGGGCCCATGTTGCCGTAGGACTCCCGGAAGGAGCGATTGGTGATAAATAGTCTGCAATTCCCCATCGAGGTATGGGTAGGCGCGGTTCAGCTCCTGTCGGTTCCCAGGTCGTCCGAATACCCGGCCTTCAGGCGAGACCACTGGGAGGTGGGACGTCCATTGGTACGCAGCGTGTCCATAATGTCCCCTTGCGGCCAGCCGGTCGGCGAGTCCTCCCACGTTTCCTGCCGCCCGTAGACGGTTAAGTCGAGCAACCGGTAGCTGTTATCCATCGCCTCGACGCCGCGTATCGTCGTCCAGTAAGTCTCGAAGACCTTGGATCCTTGTCGCAGGTAGCAGACGATGTGCATCCAGCCCACCCGGCGTCCAACCAAGAGCGTGGCGAGCGAGTCCTGGGCCGAATACCAAGGCATCTCCCAGCCCATGAAGTCGCGGTAGCGGGCGCTCTCCTCGTACGGGCCTTGGCAAAACACGGCGAAGGTGACATCGCGAGAATGCATATAGGACAGCTCGTGGACCTGCGATGTAACCCAGGTGCACCCCTCGCACTGCTCCGGCGCAGGGTGGCCGGTGTGCCACATGAAGTAGTAGGCGATGAGCATCCGGCGTCCCTCAAACGCGTCCAATAGTGTCAGCGCGCCACGTTCGCCAACGAGCGGTGTGGCACCGTCCACCTCGACCATGGGGAGGCGTCGGCGGGCGGCCGCAATGGCGTCGCCTTCTCTTGTGTGAGCCTTCTCTCGAACCCGCAATGCGTCCAGCTCGATCTGGAAGGTGCTCCGATCGACTATTTTGGGTGCTCCAAGTTCATATCTCATGATGTCTTTCATCGTTCTCTCCTTTAGCCTCCTCGCTCGTGTTCTTAAGGAACCTTTCTCTCGGGTACAATGTGCAACGTCATCCCGCATTTGCCGCGGCCTGCGGCGCGAACACTGCGAATTGGCGTTCGAGCGCCTTGCTTACACCTGCGCGCCAACCCTCGGCGATGGACAGAGACGTGGGATCGGGAAAGATATCCTCTTCGCCTTTCTCCAGCCCATCGAAGATGTTCCGCGCCGCGGATTCCGGCGACACCTTCGGTATGTTGAAGCCGCGGTTCATATCGGTGTCAAGCGGGCCCAGAACGACGGCATGGACCGTCACGCCTTGGCCCGCCAAGAGCGCTCTCAGCGACTGCGTCAGGTTGAGCGCGGCCGCCTTCGAAAGGGAGTAGGAGGGAATGACCGGCAAGGGCGCGAGTCCTGCCAGGGAAAGGTTGTTGATGATGGCTCCCTTCGAGTGTTTCAGCACTGGCAGGAACGCCCGCGTGACTTTTAACAATCCGAGGAGGTTGACGGCCAGGTGCTGTTCAATCACCTCCAGGTTGCTCAGATCGTCGTAGATCGCGATGCCGGCATTGTTGATAAGCACGTCGAGGGTTTTTATCTCGTCGGCCGCTTGCCGAATTTGGGAAGTGCTGGTCACGTCGAGCGTTAGGGGCGTCACGCGTTTGTCAGGATGTTGCAGAGCGCTGCGTGTTCCCGCATATACTTTTTTCGCTCCGCGCCGAAGTGCTTCATTGAGAAGCGCGCGACCAATGCCGCGGTTAGCGCCGGTAATCAAGACCGACTTATTTGCGATATTCATGACATTATCCTTTTAGCTCACGTTTTGAATTCAGAACCGCAAAAAACCCGAGCTCTAATCCATTTCACTCATTGCACCTCATAGCCTTCAGGAAGGTGCACATCAGCAGTCATCCTCTTGTGGTATCGCTTGGCCCAGCGGCACATGCCTCGGAGCGGGGCGATGATGGTCTTTCCCAGCCTGGTCAAGGAATACTCGACAGCCATGGCCTTCGCTCTCGTCCGCCTGACGATTAATCCTGTGGCTTCGAGATTGCGAAGAGTTCTGGTAAGCATGCGCTGCGAGACGGCTCCGAGATGCCGGCGCAACTGCCCGTGTCGATAAGGCCTCTCTTTCAGCGAAAACAAAATCTTGGGTGTCCACCTGCCGATGAAGATCGGAGAGACCACTTTCGATGGTTGCATCATGTTCATACGACCATGCCTCCTGCGAAACCGGTGAGACAACCTTTCGAATTTGCCTCTCACGTCTTTTTTCGCGCTCGGCACCGTCTCACCTTGCCAGTACTTGCGGGCCGACCACAATTAGGAACACCGGTGTACCTGACCTTATTGGCGTGCTTCGTCTGATCCGTTGCGACTCGCGCCAGGCGCGGTTCCGTGGTCTTGCCGAACAGCATCGGCGGGCCAGTAGGGAAGATTCGCGTCGGCCAACTTGCCGGTGTCATAGCGATCGTGATGGCGGAGCCAGGACATGGTGAAGGCAAGACCATCTTCATCACGGCCTTTGGGAACGTAGTCCAGATAGTTATAGGTGTTCATCGTGGTCTCGGTCCCGCGCGCGTAGGCGGAATAGGTGTGGAAGATGTTGCCTTCTTCGTCCTTGTAGAAGACGCTGATTCCGGGCGCTTCCTCGCTGGGGAATTCCATGAGCTCAAAGTTGAATTCGACCTTGCCCTTGGCCAATTGCTCCGGCCTGAAGGAGACGTGGTAGTCGTAGTTGAAGTCGCTTCCGTAGGACGAGACCCAGTTGAACTTCCATCCCATGCGCTTCTTGAAGGCTTCGATCTTGGAAATGGGCGCGCGGGAAACTGCCGCGAAGGAGACGTCGCGTTGTGCCAAGTGCATAAGGGCTGGGTCCGTATGGTCCATGTTGAAGGAGCAGCTCGGGCAGGCTTCTTGCCACTCCGGACCGAACATAAGGTGATAGACGATGAGTTGGCTTTTGCCGTCGAAGAGATCGGCGAGCGTTTTCTTGCCGCTGGGGGAATCGAAAACGTAGTTCTTTTCGACCTTGACCCAGGGTAGTTGGCGGCGCTCCGCCGCGACGGCATCGCGCTCGCGAGTGAGTTGCTTTTCGCGGGCCAGGAGTTTTTTGCGCGCCACGAGCCATTCCTCCCGCGACACGATTTTTGGGTTATCGACTGTTCTGGTTGACATTTTCGTTGCTGCTTTCATTTTCGTTGCTCCTCTCGTTTGAGTTTGAGCTGGGAATTTCTTTCGCGTTGTTCTTCTTGCGAGACAATTTCACGGCCAGAACCGTCAGTCCTCCGGCGGAAGTTCCGCCGGCGACGATCAGCCCCATGCTTGCTAAACAGAATGGGCACATCGCCTCACCTCTCGATGCGGGTGGCGAAGCGTGACCGCTAAGCCGCCTCTGTATGGATGACGGGTGGAGTGCGGCCATTTCTACATCAGCCGGAAAAAGGGAAAACCGAGGCTTGCGGGCTGAAGCCCACTGATAACGCAGAACTTACCTTCCTTCAGTCCGGGTAAAATGTAGTCGTCAGGATTAACAACTATTGACAGAGTGGGCGATGAAAGACGCAACTCCATATCCTGCGATCAATATAATGCTGACCGAGTGGGTAGAGGGAGTGAAGCGCTTGCTCGGCAAAAATATTGTCGGGCTGTATCTATCCGGCTCGCTGGCCTATGGAGATTTCGTGCCGGAAAGAAGCGACATAGATTTGCAGGCGGTCGTTCGGAGCCCACTGACGCCAGATGAACTCGGATTAGTTGAACAATTGCACAAAAACATAGAGCAACGCTGTCCGCAATGGGCGGACCGGATTGAGTGCTCCTACGTTCCTCTTGAACTCCTGCGCGAATTGAGGCCTCCTGCAAAACCGCGACCGTGGTGGGGATTTGGCACTTTGTATGCCGAGGCGCCAGCTGGCAATGAATGGATCATCAATCATTACCTTCTGTCTCAGCATGGCATTGCGCTTGAGGGGCTTGCCTTCAACGAGCTGATACCGCCGATTGACATACATGACGTGCGGCAAGCCAGCGCGAGAGATTTGTTCCAAGAATGGATGCCGAAGATTTATGACAGCGCGTGGCTCTCAAATAGCCATTATCAGTCGTATCTCGTTTTGAATTTGTGCCGCATCCTGCACACAGTTGTTGAGGGCGAGCCGCGTTCCAAACAAGTCGCTGGTCAGTGGGCCAAAGCAGCGTATCCACAGTGGCAAAATTTGATCGAAGAAGCCGAGAAATGGGCGTATGGCGACGAGATGAAGCGGCAAGCGGATGCGGTGGCGTTCTTACAATTTGCGGTCGACCGGGTGAATGAAACGAAATTGCTGCTGTAATTAGCCGCGCTTGTGAAGCAGGAACTCTCTCACGGCGGGATCTTCGGCCAGGCCGATGGCGCGGTCGTAGGCGTCTGTGGCCTCACGAGTCTTCCCGAGGCGCTGCAGGAGGTGAGCGCGAACCGCCCAGTACGGCTGATAATGGGACACGGCCTCCGTGTCAATCGATTCGAGAACGGCGAGTCCTGCTGCCGGTCCGTTTGCTTCCGCAAGCGCGGCGGCGTATCCGGCTCGTGTGCCGAGCGCCGGCGATATCCTGAGCAGTTGTTCGTAGAACAGCACGATTGCTGTCCAGTCGGTCCGACCGGTGCGCGCGCGCTCCGCATGCACGGATTGGATGGCAGCTTCAACTTGAAATCGTCCGACGCGGCCATGCTTGAAAGCCTCCGCCAAATGGTGTTCCGCCTCCTCTATTAAAAGGAAGCGACCATTGGTTCGGGTTTTGCTCGGACAGGGGAACGTAGCGTCCCTTGGCGTCCCTTCGCGCAGCGCGGCGCGCTTCACAATACAGCATGAGGGCCAGCAGGCCTTGAACTTCGGCTTCGCCGGGCATCAACTGCAGAAGCACGCGCGCGAGCCACATCGCTTCCTCGGCCAGATCGCGCCCGCGCTGGTCGGCCCCCGCCATGTCGTCCCAGCCGAGCCCGAAAGCGGCGTAGATCGCTTCGAGCACGGCGTCAAGGCGCTCCGGCAGATCACGCTCTGGCGGGATTTCGAACGGAATGCCACCACTGCGGATTTTTGTCTTCGCGCGAAAAAGGCGTTGCCCCATGGTTTTCGGTGCGATGAGAAAGGCCTGGGCAATACGTGCTGCATCCAGACCCAAGACCGTTTGCAGCATGAGCGGTGTGTGCATCGCGGGGTCGATCGCCGGGTGAGCGCAGACGAAAAGCAGTTTGAGGCGTTCATCAGGAAATTGGGTGGACAAGGTAGTCTCCGTGGAGTTCTCTGTGAGGAACTTAAGCGTTGGCTCGCTCTCCAATACCACCTTCTGGTGACGAATCACATCAATGAGCGAATGGCGCGCCGCTGTCAGCAACCACGCCTCCGGATTTTTAGGCACCCCATCCTGCGGCCAATGGTTGAGCGCCGACACTAGTGCGTTGCTGAGAGCGTCCTCTGCGCTGGCCAAGTCGTGCGTGTGCACGGAAAGATAGGCCACCAGCCGGCCGTAGGATTCCCGGGCCACACGCTCGATGGTCCGGTGCGTATATTCTTGATTGCTTCCATTCACCCTGTGAACCCTCGCCGCATGGCTTCAGGCGCCAGCGGCCGGACTTCCACTGCGCCGATGGATGCTCCCGGGCATCGCGCGGCCCATTCGAGAGCAGCGTCAACGGAAGGGAGTTCGAGGATGATGAATCCTGCCAGCTGCTCCTTCGTATCGGCGTAGGGGCCATCTTGCACGCGCCGCTTTCCTTCCTTGACGCGCACCGTCGTTCCTGTTTCGGGCAGTTCCAGTGCGTTAGCGCCGACGTAGACCTTGGCCTCCACGAGCGCCTTGTAGTAAGCGCGCCAGGCGCCGAGATGAGGATCGCTATAGTCGTTCTTGCGCATGGCAAACTCTTCCGGTGAATGGTAGATGAGCAGAGCAAACTGCATGAGTTTCCTCCTCTGGCGCAACTCTCGCCGGGTTTACCGCGCCTATCCGTATGACGGGCGAGAATGGATCCATTCGACAGACTGAAAAAATCTGCAGGAATTTTCAAGTCCAGTCAAAAGGCTGCGCGTCGTAACGGAGGGGCAAGCCGGAACTAATCTGCAGAAGAGCCGGTTTGCGCCATTCCGTCCGTATTGCCGACTACTTGTCCGAAGTCACGTACCTGCGCTCCAGGCATGAGCAACATGAGGCTATTCCGCCGTCAAAGCGTGATTGGAAATGTCAACCCGGGCGACGGCAACGAGGATTTAGCGAGCGTGTAAGAGAGTCGATATAGGGTCGTCTTGGATGTGGGTTGCGTCCGTCTCGAAGCACTCCAGCCCTCAGGCTGCTCACCTATTCATAACGCAGGGCCACCATCGGGTCTACTCGCGCTGCTCTTCTCGCCGGAACCCAGCACGCCAACGCAGCGGTTACTATCAACAGCAGGGTCGTGCCGGCTAAGGTCTCCGGATCGTACGGTTTCACACCACGCGCCAGCTGCGCCTCGATTGTACGCCCCAGCAGCAGGCTCACGAGCAATCCAATTCCGACTCCGGCGGTCACCAGGCGCAAACCCGCCCTTACTACCAAGCGAAGCACGTCGGCACGCTCCGCACCCAACGCGATGCGTATTCCGATCTCATGCGTCTTGCGCGATGTCGCGTAGGCCAGAACGCTATAAACGCCCCCGGTGACAAGAACCAGCCCAAGGCATCCAAAAATGGCCATCGGCAGGAAGGCAAAGCGGGGGCCCGCATACAACCGTTGACTGATGCGATCCTCCAGTGCGCCCGGAAGAGCCAGAGCCACTCCGACATCGGTCGCCCAAACCGCCTGACGTACGGCATTCATCAGCGACATTGGCGTTTGCTCCGAGCGTACCATCAGAACCTGCGTTCCCGAACCTGTGACGGTATACGGTATCCAGATTTCCGGTTGAACTGGAGCCTCGAGACCGCTATTAGTCACGTCCGCCACCACCCCCACGATTTCAAACGAGGGCTCGCTCACCGGATCCGCAGGGGTCCCTAGCCCCGCCAGCTTGATTCGACGCCCCATCGGATCGTCACCGCGAAGGAAACCGGATACAAACGTCTCATTCACCACCGCCACTTTTCTTGCGTCGTTGATTTCTTCTTCAGCGAATGACCGTCCCACCTTGAACGGGATCCGCAGCACCCGGAAATATCCTTCGCTCACTTGTTGTACCAGTGCGTGCCATTCGTGCTCGTGGGACTTGCCAGAGATCTCTATCGTGCTGTCCTCACCGCCGGACGGTGGCAGTGTGCTTGATGCAGCCGCGTCCACGACTCCGGGAAGGGTCTTCACGCGCGCAAGCAGCGGCTGGAAAAACCCGCGGACTTGTGTCGCCGTTTTATAGCGATCCTCAGGCAACAGCAATAGTGTCTGTAAGACGTCGTCCGCCTGCAGTCCAAAATGCACCTCGCGCAGCGCTGCAAAGCTCCGCATCAAGAGCCCCGCGCCGATCAGCAGCGTCAGCGACTTCCGCGACCACCACGGTATCGCGCATCCGGCCAGTGCGAAGTCCGCCGATCACTCCCTTGCCGCTGTCGCGTAGTGGATCGTTTAGATCGCGCCGCGCAGCCCGCAGCGCCGGCGCCAATCCGAAAGTCAGGGCGATCAAGACAGCCACAGCCAACGTGAAAGCCATCACCGGCGCGTTCAGCTCAATGACGGATTCCGCTGGGATAAAATTCTGTGGCATTGCAGCCACAATCAATTTCAATCCACCCCATGCAATCAGCACGCCCAGCGCCGCTCCACCGATCGCTAACACGAGACTCTCGACCAGCAGGAGTCGCACCAGTCGCGCGCGCCCGGCTCCCAACACCGCGCGTAAGGCGAATTCCTTCTCTCGTGACGTCGCTCGCGCCAGCATGAGATTCGCCACGTTGCCGCAGCCGATCAGAAGCAACAGTCCAACCGCCGCTAGAATCGTGTACAGCGTCGATTCGAATCGCCCTATAACCGTATCCCCCAACGCCTTAACCAACACATGGAAGTGCTCGGGATAGTCCTGCGCATTGATTTTCGCCAGCTGGTTGGCAATAACCGTCGCATCCGCCGCAGCTTGCGGCTTGGAGACGCCCGGCTTCAATCGCCCCAGTAGAAAGTAGAAACCAGCGCCGCGTTGACCCCGCACCGCCGATGGCCGCTCCCGGAATGGGTGTCTCCGGAATCCAAACATCCGCCCCATACCATCCAAAGCGCGGCGGCATGATTCCGATGAGCGTTCGTGCTGTTCCATTCAGCACAAAAGTCTTGTTCAAAACTCCCGGATCGCCGTTGAAACGCTCCATCCACGTCTTCTGCCGCATCACGAATACCGGCGGCGCTCCCGGCTGGTAATCTGCCGGTTGCAGCACACGACCGTGTAGAGCTGGCATACCAAAGAATTCGAATGTGCCCGGCGTCACGTCCGCTCCATCAAGCAACTCGACGCCTTCTCCTTGCTTATAGAGCACGGGATCGTCAGAAGCCGCGATGACGGCGTCAAATACGTGGTTCTGCTGGTCAAATTCCAGAAATTCATTTGATGTGTATCCCTGACGGTCCCCTTCCTCCCCCCGGGTGGTATCGTGAATCCGCAGAAATACCATGCGGCTCGCACCCTTATAAGGGAACGGCTCCAGCAACACATTTTCGATCACGCTGAAAATCGCGGTCGAGGCGCCGATCGCTAATCCCAGCGTCGCGATGGCTACCGCGGCAAATGCACGGCTTCGGGCGAGGCTGCGCAGCGCGTAGCGTACGTCGCGGCCGAGATCCTCTACCGATACGAAGGTCCTCAGTTCCCTCCGGTCTTCCTGCAAAATTGTCGTATTCCCGAACTGACGTCGCGCCGCCTCGGCGGCCTCCTCCCGCGACATTCCTTGCGTCACAAAGCGATCCACCAGCAACTGCAGATGCACTTTCACCTCTTCGCCAAAGTCGTTGTCTCGCTTTTGCACATCGAAGAGTCCGCGTAACCTCGCCGCAAACGCCCGTAGCCTGGAAATCCGCACGTTGTCCATGGCTACCTCTCTCCTTCCAATCGCAGCAGGCGCCCCACCACCCCGGAGATCCGCTGCCAATTCTCGGTCTCCACGGCAAGCTGCTTCTTGCCTCGCGCGGTGATCGAGTAAAACTTGGCCTTGCGATTATTGTCGGAGATTCCCCACTCCGCGGTGATCCACCCTTGCTGCATCAGCCGCAGCAACGACGTATACACCGTGCCCTCGTTCAACTGCAGCACATCGCGGCTAACCTGCTCGATCCGCCGAGCTATCCCAAACCCATGTTGCGGCCCTAACGCATCGAGCGTCTTCAGAATCATCAGATCCAGCGTCCCTTGCAGGACTTCCGCCTTTTTTGCATCGGTCATGGAATCCTTCCTTTGCACACTGCAAAGGAAGCTATCACTTCTCCTTTGTAATGTCCATAGGTGCGAACGAGCCGGACAAGACCAACTCGATGCCGCGTTTAGTGTCCCTTACGCGCACTTCGGCGCTGGCCCGCTAACGAGTGAGACTGAGGGGCTGGAGGCTAAGGGTGAGGGTTACTTACGGGTGCGGGGATGCGCGCGGTGAGCGGCAATGATTCGATCGACTTGTGGTCTCAGAAAGAGCTGACCGCGAACCATTACGCTGTCAATGCGCCGTGTGTTGGATATATCCGTCAACGGGTCAGCTTCGAGGAGCACGAGATCGGCGCGCTTGCCAATCTCGATCGTACCTTGCATCTTTTCTCGTCCGAGGAATTTCGCAGGATTAATGGTAGCGGTCTGAATTGCCTGGAGGGGCGATAGTCCCGCCCTGGTCATTTCCTCCAGTTCATCGTGAAGACAAAAACCGGGCACAAGACCGTCACAACCAGCTAGGAAGTGATTGCCGCTCGCAAATAAGTCGCGGATAGCAACCAAGCTAGTCCTGGAATTTGAGCGGAAAAAAGCCAGCCCTTCTTCGTCAAGGTTAGAAGCCTCCGCGTTCTTGCGTATGAGCTCGAGAAGCGAATCGCTGGCAAATTCGACGTGGGGCAGCGGTTTGCCCACGAATAGGTCCGGGATTAGTTTGGAGAAGGTTATGGTGGGAGTTTCCCACACTCCTCTCGCAGCGAGTCGTTCGAATAGGGACCGGCATCTGACCGGGCTATACGGTTCGTTTCCGGAACAGTCGCGGAATACACGAAAGTTGGCCAGGTGCTCGATACTCTTGATTCCCGAGTCGGCCGCCTCCTCGACCGTGACACCGATCGGAACGTGACCGGCAAACGGCAGACCTACCTTTCTAGCTTCGTCCGCGATGGCGAAGTACGCGTCGCGCGGCGTATGGTCGTGCACCTTGATGAAATCGACGCCGTGTCTTTTGAGGTCTCTGACGGCTTCTGCGTCCTGAGCGTTGGAAACGCGGCGCCGGAACGGCCAGTCTGGTGGCGCATCGTCGAGGATCGGTCCCGCCGCAACGATCTCGGGCCCGAGCAGTTCGCCGCGGTCGATGCGGTCTCGGAGCGGAAGGATGAATTCAACGTCTGACCCCATGTCCCGAGTGCCGACCACACCATTTGCCAAATACAAATCTAGGGAATCCCGTCCTGTCGCCTGATGATGCGCGTGCATGTCCCAAAGTCCGGGAATGAGAAACTTTCCAGTGCCGTCCACGCGTGCGGTTCCCTCTGGAACGGAAAGGGCCCGGCCGACATTGGAGATCTGTCCAGCCTTAGTCAAAACCGTCATCGCGGTCTGCCGCGCACCGCTCGCCACATCTATGAGAGTCACGTTCGTGATGGCGATCGCGTCGTTCCGCTGGCGCCCAACGCGGGATTCCTCCTGTATTGGCTGAGTGGTTGCAACGTTTTCGCAGGCAGCAAGGCAGAGACAAAGGATTATCGTTATAAAAATCAAGCGATCAGTTGCCGGGCTGCGAGAAGCGTTCTTAGCAGCTATTGCGCTAGCTATTTCCCCGTTGCGCCGGGACCATGGCGGCCCGTGCCACCAATGCCACTCTTTGAACGTCTGGCCCCCTCGGTGCAACCTCAATTCGCCACCTCACAGCCGTAGAAGGATCACCTTACCACAATAGGGTTAGGTAAGGGTTTCCGACGACTCGGGACTTATGCCCCCTGCTCTGCATGGAAGACGAAGGAGCGCAAAGCTAAAGCAATCCGAGCTGGTCGGGATACTTGGCTTGCAACGAGCTCACCAGAACCTCAAACCCTGTAAGTTCGCGGAGATTTTTGAGGCAAGGGTCCTTCAGAAAAAGGCTTTTGTGGAATGAGCCGGTCTATTTCACTCTTCGGGACGCGATGATGTCCTCCTAAGGTTTCTATGGACTTAACCGTTCCCCGATAAATCCAGCCCTTCGGCGGATAGGTGAGACCGAGAGTCGAGGCGGCTTCACGGGGTGTCAGCAGCTTCTCCACTCTAACCTCAACACGCTAGTTGAACCGATAGGATCTCAACTACTTGAGTGCCAAAACCATGTTCCGCTTTGGCTTCACCAAAGCAGCTTGAGACCGAATTGAACCTGACGCGATGTGGTGGAGGTGCTGGTAATGGCGCCTGCCGTCGGTGAGACACTCGAGGGCGTGAAGGCAACACCATTGGGGGTGTTGAAGTTCGCCCGGTTCAGCAGATTGAAGATTTCCGCGCGAAACTGAAGGCTGAGACGCTCACGAATGCGGGCGTCCTTAAGTGTCGAGAAATCCCAGGTGGCAAGTCCGGGGCCAATCAAAGTATCGCGGCCAACGTTCCCGTAAAAACCAAGATTCGCGGCTACGTTGCTGGGCGCGAGAAACGCGTTGGGGTTGAACCATTGGCTTGGCTTACCAAGGATAATGGGTCCGGAGAAGTCTGGGTTGAGAAAAGGACGCACAGGATTGCGCGTATCGCCGTTCCCGGAAGGGTTGTAGCTGAGTTGCGGCGATAACGGAAACCCGCCCTGTACAGTCACGATTGAGTTGATGGACCAGCCACTGATGAGGCTGTTGGCGAAGCCGTTCCAATTGTTGGCGTAGCGCTTGCCGCTGCCGATTGGCAAAAAGTATGTGCTGGAAATGACGGCGACATGGCGCACGTCGAACGTGCCGAGGCCCCAATCGGAATGAAGATTGAAGGGATTCGAGGCGAGAGCGGGACCGCCACCGGACGTTGTGGCATTGAGCGAATCACCGTCGTCGAGCAGCTTGGAGTAGGTATAGACGCCGCGTAATGTGAGTCCACCGCTGAAGCGGCGATTGACGTCGATCTGCAATGCGTTGTAGGCGCTGTCCCCTCTGGAGAACCAGGTCCAGGTATTGTTGAGCGTCGTATTGGGTTTGGCCTGCGGAGGAGGGATGAAATAGGTGCCCGGGGGGACTGGTGTGCCTGCAATGCCAATGGGAAATGTCGCCGGGTAGGTGGTCGGGCAAGGAGCCGCCGGGCAAATGACGGGGAAGGGTTCGTTTGCGTCTACGCCGATGAGTTGGTGATAGCCGTGGGAACCGAGATAACCGATGCTCACTGACGTGTTAGGAGAAAGCTCACGTTGGACGCGCAGTGAGTAGGAGATTAGAGTGGGTGTTTTCATATCGGGATCAATGCCGCCCGGAACTAGCTTGGCACCGGCCGGGACAGGTGCAGCCGGATCGATGGGCAGCTTTGAAACTGTGGTAGCAAGGCTATAAGTCGGGTTAAAAGGAGCGTTCTGATCGGTGCGATAACCAAGTGCGTCCTGCAAATCGTTGTACATTCCGAACCCAGCTCGAAAGACGGTTCCGGGACCGAGGGGGCTCCAGGCAACACTAACGCGCGGCTGCGGCAGGAACTTCGCGTTGTTGTTTTGGAAGATAGAATCACCGACATTTGCCGTGCTGTTGATGACTCCGTTGGTGAAGAAATAGTTGGCAGCTCGTCCGTGTGCTTCATTCCAGCCGGAGGAGGATTCAGTGCGCAGGCCAAGCGATAGCGTCAGTCGCGGGCTGAGGCGAACCGTGTCTTGGGCATACCAGGCGCCGAAAACGGAGCGCCAGTTCATCTCAGTGGGCGAAGGATCAAAGAGGAAGCTTGAAATGTTGCCCTGTAAAAAGATTTGCACGCTAGTGAACGTAGCTTGGCCGAACTGGCTGAGCGCAATGGTCTCGTTCGACTGAAAACGCTGGAGCCAGGCGCCGAAATCAAATTGGTGACGGCCGTGGGTCAGCGTGACGCGATCCTCTAATGTGTAGAGATTGCGCGCGATCGTGAGATTGCTGCCGTTGTTGCTGCCGGCAAGGCCGACTTGTGCTGTGGGGTTGGAGGCTGTGCTTCCGCCGACGACAACTGCTCCGACAGGGCGGCCGAGAAGGAATCCGGGAACCCCTACCGCTGGCGTACCGGGAGTGGGTTCGCCTGTGAAGAAGTATCCGGCGCGGGAATAGCCAAAGCGCGCGGTGTTGATGAGCGAAGGAGAGAAGACGTGCGTTTCCTCAACCGTGGCAACTTGGGAGCGGAGGGTAACAAGGTCCGCGCTAAAAGGATTGAGAGGAGTGGCAGTGAAGTCCTCGCCGTCGTCGATGGTGTAGATGGCGGAAGCAGTATCCCGAGACGAGAAGATATGGTCGAGTCGAGCGGTACCGAAATCCTCACGAATCGTTTGCAGGGGACTACTGAAAACTTCGGCAATCCCGCAAGCATTCGGCGGGAGGGTTGTTGGAGGCGTGCAGACTCCGGGAAAATCGGGATCGGCAGCCGAGGGCGTTGGCCACAGGTTGAGCAGTGGCTGGACGCTGGGAACGGCGGCGGCACGGGCTGTGAGATCGGGCACAAAGGCGGCGGAGGTCTGGTGAAGGTGCTGGCGGAAGCCTTCGTAGTTGGCGAACAGAAAAGTCTTATCGATCTGGATAGGGCCACCACCGGAGCCCCCAAACTGATTGCGTTGAAAGGGCGGAGATCCCCCGCGATCGAAGAAGTTCGGGGCGTCGAAAGCGTTGTTGCGCAAGAACTCGAAGACGGAGCCGTGCCACTGGTTCGCGCCGGATTGAGTCACGATAACGACCTGCCCGCCAGGACGCTTGCCGAACTCGGCTCCGTAGGAGTCGCGCAGGACGTTGAATTCGCGTACTGCGTCAACACCTAAAAGCATCCCGCTCGTTCCTCCGGGCTGCATATTGTTTTCGGCAGCGCCCGTGTATTCCACACCGTTGAGCAGGAAGAGATTCTGCTGCGGCCGGTTGCCCGAGACGGCGAAGTTGTTTCCGGTGGTGGAATTCGATGTGCCAGTACCGCCCGTTTTCATCCAAGTAAAATTGACGACGCCAGGATTGAGCGGTAGCAGTAAGTCGTAGCTGCGCCCGTTCAGAGGGAGATCCCTGATCTGTTGTTCGCCAACAATGCCCGAGATGTCCTTTGTGGTGGTGTTTACGATTGGAGCGTCTTCATTGACGCGGACTTCGGCCTTGACCGTGCTTACTTGCAGCGTGATGTCAACGCTTGCTTCCTGCCCGACTACCAACCGAACCCCACTTCGGACCGCCTCCTGAAAACCCGGTTTGCTCACGCTCAGCTCGTATTTACCGACTGGCAACGACAGGACGAGATAGCGGCCCGCTTCGTCTGTCGTCGCGCTTCGAATCGCTCCCGTCTCGATATTCTTGGCATTAACGCTAGATGAAGGCACCGGGGCTCCGGAGGAGTCCGTAACCATGCCCTTGATACTCGCTGATATTTGCGCGTAGGCACGCGGCACCGAAACCAGGCAGATGAATAGAGTTACAAACGTGAGACGCAGGGTACTCTGCTTTGAGCCTCGCCGTTTCTTCGAGAAGAACTTGTGCTGCAAAGCAAAAAACCAGTTCATAGTCATTCGGAATCCTCTAACGTGCGGAACCCGGGCGACTCCTTCGGAGAAGTAATTCAATACGGTTCGCATCGTTAAGTCAAGCCGACTTAATTCGCATAGCCGATGCGCGAATTTATGCAGGTTCGTCCGGGAAGAATCATCGGTAGACGGAGCGAACGAGGTTAGGTTTTTTCGAGTGGGGTAGCCGGCTTCAAAAATGGTGTAGGCTTCGCGTGGCTGCCAAAAGCGCTAACCGCTAAACCTCTGGAGGTTCGTCAGTTTGGCCCTTCTCATTCTTTAGGACTAACAAATCGGACCCGACTATTCGGCACTGCGGATGCATACAAGTCATGTAGTCGTTATAACGACTACAGTTAGAACAACAGGAGAATAAAATGAGCACCACATGCAATTGCGAAACGCCCGAACTCGAAAAGTCTGGGCTTGTCGCGATTCAACCCAAAACGAGCACCAGTACCTGGGCGATCGATCGCGTTCACTCCACAGCCCAATTCAAGGTCAAACCCATGATGATCTCGAATGTGTTGGGAGAATTCACTTCAATAACTGGCGCCCTGGAACGTGATGAAAATGACGTCACCAAATCCAAAATTCGGGCCTCCATCGACGCGAGCACTATCAACACCCGGGAGCCTCAACGAGATGCGCACCTGAAGAGCGCGGATTTCTTCCACGTGGAGAAGCATTCGGCCTTAACCTTCAACTCGACGGTCATATCAAAGAACCCAGATGGGGAGCTGAAGGTCAGCGGCGACCTGACGATCCGCGGAGTGACCCGAAACGTGGTTTTTGATGTTGAAGGACCGAGCCCGGCGCAAAAGGACCCGTGGGGAAATACGCGAATTGGGCTTTCTGCCACGACGCGGATCAGCCGGAAAGACTTTGGCCTCACCTGGAACGCAGCTTTGGAAGCCGGCGGCCTGCTCGTGGGCGACGCAGTGACAATCACCTTGGACATTCAGTTTATTAAAGAGCGCTGACCGCACAGCTCATAATTGAGCGAATCGACAGCGGGGCACACGCCTGGCAAAATCTGGCGCCAGACGTGATGTCCGTTTGCAGAGTGCCAAGTGGAAGCCGAGACTCTGCTGGTGGAATACTTCATCGATCGCTACGCGCGAAAAGATAGGAAGAACATCAGGGGCGTGAACAAGAAGACGCTCCAGTTGCTTCAGTCGTATCCTTGGCCAGGAAACATCCGCGAACTGCAGAACGTCATCGAGTGTTCGGTGATACTTTGCGAAACAGAGATTTTCACGATCGATGAAAGCTGGTTGCCACGGCAGCCACTGCCATTTCTAACAGCAAAACCGAAAAACCAAATTGATCTCCCTCGAAGACTCGAGGAGCAAGAGAAGGACATGATTGAGGCCGCCCTGAAAGAAAGTCGCGGCCGGATATTCGGACCCAAGGGGGCTGCGGCCAAGTTGGGCATCCCGCGGTCCACGTTGGAATCGAAGATTCGGTCGCCGAAAATCGATAAGAACGGCTTCAGGACTTTGTCGGAAATTTGAGGGCTCGAGCTCGCGGCTCGTATTCCGGTCAGCAGGTGTTTTTTTTTCAAGAACACAGAATATCGTGGTTTGCTGTGAGCAGTTGAGAGAACGGCGAAGCGGACTGAACTTCCTGGCATGTGACCCATCGCTGTGTCTTTGACCAGAATGATGAACGAAAAGTGCGTAAGGTCCCCCCAGTTTTCCCCTCACCCACCCCATGAGCTCTTTTTAAGTTGCGTCAATTCAATAATTTCTGGATGGTACTCCTGCCTTCTCGAATCCTTGCCTGCGCACACTACAGCGAAGTCATGGAGATTGAATGATTTGCAAAAGCCGACCTCCTGCCTATCAGCGCCCCAGCAAGCACGTCGCGGAGAGGCTTTGGTGGCCGGCCGCCAAGGCGCTCGACGTCGCCGGTCACGATGTCGAACGCACCCACCGCGAAGCTCGCCTGGATGCTGCTGACGATGTTGACGACTTCCGCCGGCAGACCCGCCTGCGTCAGTCCGGCGCGCAGTTGCTCTTCCCTAATGACAAGGAACGCGATCGGCCGGCCAGTGATTTCGGCGATGAGGGCCGCGCGCTCCGCACCCGACAGGCGCTCGGGGCCGGTAGCGTTGTAGATCGCGCCTGCATGGCCGTCGCCGATCAGGATTCCGGCTGCGGCGGCCGCCACGTCACCGCGCGCAGCGAAAGCAACCCGGTTCTCGGCCAGCCCGGTCAGCACGCCCCGGTCCAGCGACGCCTGCGCCTGCTGCACGAAGGATTCGGCATAGAAGTTCATGCGCAGGATGTTCCAGGCCGGCGCCGTGGCGATAAGATGCTGCTCGCCCCGCCAGTAAGAGGCGCTGAGCGCCGGCTCCTCCTCCTGCCGCGCGCCCGCGGTCGACATGAAGACGATATGCTTGACGCCCGCCCTCACGGCCGCGTCGATGGCGGCGACGTTCTGCGCCGCGCGCTTTCCGGGTTCCAGGGTCGGGATGATGAGCAGACGATCGAGACCCGCATAGGCCTCCGCAAGGCTTTCGGGCCGTTGTAGTCCCCGAATCGTCCCCGAGCCGGTCCAGAGACGGTTTCGGGCGTGCGCGTGATAGCCACTACCTCGTGCCCGCCGGCACGCTGCAGAAGCTCCGAAACGACGGCTCTGCCCAAGTGTCCGCTGGCGCCGCTTACACCGATTTTCATGTCAACCTCCAAAACTTTTCTAACGAACAAATTACGTTTCCGGCAACCTTCGCCGTGATCTCAATTACGGGCTTTACGGGCTCGCGTGCTCCTGTAGCCTCTTGGCGAGGAAAGCATCGATGGCATCTAGCGCCTGTGCTGCTGCCTTCAATCCTCCGATGCTTCCGGGAAACCCATGTGGCATCCCGATCCACACATCAGCTCGGGCATCCACGCCTGCGGCAACTGCACGCTCAGCCCAGCTGATGGTTTGCCTGCTCGCGAGTTTCATCCTTTACAGAATCAAAACTGCTTCCTCAAAATTGAGCCGAGGATTGCGAGGGTGGAGCTTGCTTGAGTCTCCGTAGCCCAGGTTGCAGAGAAGATTGACCTTCCACTTGCCGTCTGGAAAAAATGCCGCATTCAGTTTGTCTGCGTCGAAACCGGACATCGGCCCGCAATCTAATCCCAGAGCACGTGCAGCCAGGATGAAGTATGCGGCTTGGAGTGAGCTGTTGCGGAAGGCATTTTCCTCAATTAGAGGTTTATTCCCGACGAAGTAGGAGCGAATGTCCGCTTGCGGAAAGAGCTTGGGAAGATGCTCGTGGAATTCCGTGTCCCAGGCGATGATCACGGTTACAGGAGCGGCCATGGTTTTGTCGACATTCCCTGGCGCTAAAACCGGCTTGAGGAGTGCCTTGGCGCCGGGAGTGGTCAGAAAAACGAATCTGGCGGGCGAGGCATTGGCGCTGGTCGGCCCAAGACGCGCCAATTCATACGCCTTACGCAGAAGCTCCACCGGCACTGGTTCTGGAAGCCACGTCGAGTGCGTCCGCGCTTCGCGAAATAGCTGGTCGAGGGCCTCCCGTGAGATCGGCGCTTTGACGGCGGCAAGAGTTCGTGGTTCAGATTGACTGTGCATTTGGTTCTCTCCTTTTATTAGGCGCGTTCAGCGCGAGCGTCGTGCGTCCAGACTGAACGGTCCGGCTCCGAACTGAGAAATCAGCAGGGCGCCGCCGAGCATGGAAACGTTCTTCATGAACAGAATCATTTGAATCTGCGCCATCATGGGATCGGTTACGGTCCAGAACTTGTGCAACATCAACGTGACCGGAATCAGGAACAGCACGATGAGCCAAGCGCCAAGTTTTGCGCGGTAGCCCAGCAAAATGCTGAGGCCGCCGGCGATGGCCACCACGCCGGAAAGCGGAACCGCGACCGAGGCCAAGGGCACACCTTGAGAAGCCGAGAAGGCGATGGTTTGCCTGGTGAAGTGATTGGGGGCAGCAGACAGGAAAATCAGCGCGAAGAAAAAGCGTCCCAAAACGACCACTGCTCCCTGCCAAGAGCTTATTGCCCCCACATCTTTGGAAATTGCGATCGAATTCGTTGCCATGTACTTCCTCCTTTTGCTTTGTCGAATCTGCTTACGAGCAACCGCGCAAACTAAGTTTGTCTGCACCGGCCAAAATCGATTTCCTTCTGTTTTCAATCAGCGTGCTGCTGACTGGGCGTTCTGTGGAGCCGGGAAATTCACTCGAGCCCACGCCGAAAACTTGGTTGGCTGCCGGCCCGCTATTTTGTTGGCGAGCGCGATTTGGTCGCGCGAATCGGAACCTAAGTACGTGTGCGTCTGGAAATAATCGAACATTTCTGCTATCTCGGCAGCTCCAGCAAAGAGACCCGCGAAGACTTCCTTTGGCACTTGATTGAAAGAGAAGTTGTGACCCTGTCGATTTAGCGTATCGACGATTTCGTTGAAGCGCATGAAATCGCCGACTAGGGGCAGATACTCGCCATGGCCGGCCTGATCGGGGTGCGCGAATGCTCCGGCCACGATGTGACCAAATTCCGTGATGTCGCCCATGTGAATGCTCCGCACAGTCGGATCAAGCGGGAGAGCCCAGCCCACGGATCCGTCAGTCTGTTTTTGCGGAGCAAGAACGCCGATAAGGTTCTGATAGTAGAAAGGCGCGATAACGAACGTATGATTCGCAAAACCGGCTTCTTTCACTATCCGGTCAACCTTGGCCTTGCCGGTGAAATGGGGAACGTAAAACTTGCCTCCGCTGATCGCTTCCACATCAGGCAGCGTGGACCAGACAAAGTGCTTAACGCCCGCATCCTTGGCGGCGCGTACCGCGGCGGTTGCTTGGTCGACCTCGTCGGTACCTCCTTTCCAAAAATTAGTGACTAGAAATACGCCATGCGCCCCCTCGAATGCAGGTTTAAGGGTTTCTGGGCGGTTTAAGTCTGCTTTGATGATTTCATCGCCGACTTGGGGATGCTCGTCTGGATTACGGGTCAGCGCGCGTACCTTGAATTGCTTGTTTGCCTGTAGGGCGCGTACTACGGCGCCTCCCTGCTGTCCTGTTGCGCCGACTACGGCGATCAGGTTCTTATTTGTGCGTTCCATATGCAGTGTGCCCCTCTTCCAGTATTTATTGATGCCAAGTCTATTGACATAGATACCTTCTGCTGGACATCGGTTATATAAAAGAGCAAAATAGTTTCGTCATGGACAAGAACTCGCGAGACCCGGTTCACTGTTGGCTGGTATGGGGGAAGGCCTTTCAGGCGACCGCGAAATATCTTTATGGGGGACTTGAGGAGACGGGAATCGACGATACCGATTTCCGCATCCTTGAAGCCCTCTTGAACAAAGGACCTTTGCCGGTGAATACCATCGGCCCAAAGGTGTACCTTACGCCCGGCTCGATCAGTGTGGCCATCGACCGCCTCCTGGATAGAGGGTTGGTAAGCCGGGTCGAGAGCCCTGAGGATCGGCGCGTCAGGATCGTATCGCTCACTCCAAAAGGCAAGGAATTGATCGCGCCGATTTTTCGCAAACACGCAGCCGAAATTAGGAAAGTCTTTGCCGATGCGAGCCCGAAAGAGTTGCGAGCCCTTGAAACGACATTGAAAAAGATTGGGAAGCGCGCCGAGAGCCTGAGGACCAGAATGAAACCGAGCTCTTGAAGCCAACTTTCACATAACGGCGTAATACGGCGATCAATTCAAAGAAAGTTGTCTTGGAAAAGTGACGTAAGTGCAGATTGGAATCGACAGTTTCGCAGCAGCCATTTCCGACCCAGCCACAGGTCTAACGCTCAGCCCAGTGGAGCGCATGCACCATCTACTCGAAGAGATTGAGCTTGCCGATAGGGTCGGCCTCGACGTCTTCGGCATTGGCGAACATCACCGGGCGGAGTTCCTCGACTCAGCTCCCGTTGTAATCCTCTCCGCTGCCGCCACGCGCACGGAAAATATCCGTCTCACCAGCGCAGTCACGGTTCTTAGCGCCTCCGACCCCGTTCGCGTTTTTCAGGAGTTCGCGACTCTCGACTTGATCTCGCGGGGCCGCGCCGAAATTGTCGCCGGTCGCGGTTCGTTCGTTGAGTCGTATCCCATCTTCGGGCTGCGTCTTGAAGATTACGACTCGCTTTTTGCGGAAAAACTAGAGCTTCTCCTGAAAATCCGTGCAAGCACGCAAGTGCAGTGGTCCGGAAAACACCGCGCGGCCCTTACCGGCCAGGCAATCTACCCTCGCCCGCTGCAGGATCCGCTCCCCATATGGGTCGGTGTCGGCGGCACGCCCGAATCTTTCGTTCGCGCAGGAATGCTCGGACTTCCTCTCATGGTTGCCATCATCGGCGGTGAGCCCAGACGCTTTAGGCCTCTTATAGACCTCTATCGCGAGGCTGGGCGTCGCGCCGGTCATTCTCCCGAGCAACTCACCGTAGGTCTTCATTCCGTCGGCTTTCTCGCGGAGACCGCGGACGAAGCCGCGGAAATATTCTTTCCAGGCTATGCGCACACTTTCACCGAAATCGGCAAGGAACGCGGCTGGCCACCCGCCACACGCGCTCAGTTTGACGCCCTGCGCGGACCTACCGGCGCTCTGCTAATCGGCGACGCTGAAACGGTCGCGAAAAAGATCCTTTATGTGCATGAAGTTCTCGGAGGCATTTCTCGCGTCACATTCCAAATGGGTGTCTCGACGCTCCCGCACCCCAAAATGCTGCACGCTATAGAGATCCTCGGCACCCAAGTGGCGCCAATTGTCCGGAGCGAGCTCGGCGTCGCTTCTGTACGCGCCTGACGCGCGCCTGTAAGCGCATCAATGCCGTGACTCCAAACGGAACGGACTCTAAAACGACAATCGCGGAGCCGACAGAGTTTATCTCTCGTTTGATGTTCATGCACATAAGTTTGCCATTAGAGCGATGGAATCTCTTGCGCAAGCACCTGAAGCCTGCTTCAAAGAAATTAGGGCTTCCTGGTGTCACGTGGCATCTTCTGAGACATAGCCACGCGACGATGCTCGACTCTGTAGGCACGCCACTGGGAACGATGCAATCGCTTCTAGGGCATTCCACGCCGGAAATCACGCGCGAGATTTATTTGCACGCGATTCCGGAAGAGCAGCGTCGCGCAGTAGAAAGCGTCGAGAGGCTTGTATTTGGACCCAAATGGACCCAAGTTCAGGCTTCGACGCAGACAGCATCAACAAGAGTGAATTGAAAACTCAGGAGTTAGTGGTCGGGGCGTCCGGATTTGAACCGGAGACCTCCTGCGCCCAAGGCAGGCGCGCTACCAGGCTGCGCTACGCCCCGACAATGACTGCTTTATTCATTCTAAAGCACTTCCCAACTTTACTCCTAATCCGAGTCGTCATCTTTTGCCTCACTGTGCCAAAACTGTGCCAAATACTTTTACTGAATCGTGGCTGTGCCAGATTCCAGCGGCATCTCGTTGGCTTGGCGGTTCATTTTCTCCAAGGCCTCTCGCTTCATCTGCAATTTCATCTGCGAATACTTCTTGAAGACCTTTGCGTCGCCCTGTCGAAGGAGTTGTGTAACCCATTCGTCGGCGACACCGCCTGCACTGAGCCTCGTCGCATAGGTGGAGCGCAGGTCATAGATCCTGAAGTAGGGAACTCCTGCGCGTTTCAGTGTCTTCCGCCATGCAGTCTTGAGATTCTTATGGTGACCGGACGGATTTTTGTCCCTTGGGAACAAGAAGGGCCCGATCCCCGAGATCAGCGCCTGGCTCTTGAAGGCTTCGAGCGCCAGAGGCGTCAGGGGAATTTCAGCGATACCGTTTGGAGTCTTGGAGTCGGGTATCCAGACGGTGGCATTCACAAAGTCCACTTGGTCCTTCCTCATCGGGGTGAGCTCCTTGTACACCCTGAGTCCCGTTTCCGTGATGATCTGAACGACATTCCGAAGATGTGGCGGAGCCTGTGATTCAATGCGGCGTTGCTCTGACCAGGTAACGTAGTGAGGCCGAAAGAGGCCCCTCACCGCCACTGGGAATTCAACTCCCCAACAGGGATTGGCTTGAAGGAGTTTTTTTTCGCACCGCCACGTTCAACATGCGCCGAAGGACTCGGAGCTCCTGATGAACTGTGGTTGGCTTCAGTACTCCCATTTGTTTGTGGCCAACACAGCGCATCGCCGCGGCTTCCGCGTAGTGGCCCAGTTCATCGGCGGCGAGTTGAGTAAGGCCGCACAGACGATACCGGACTGGGCAGCGAAAGTGTTCGGTAAGGAATTGCGCGCGGCCAAGCAACACGAGAAGCCTGGGCGTGGACGCTAACTTTTTTCATTGTGTGCTCAGTGCGCCAACTCACTCTTTCACTGCTCGGGACCAGGCACCCGGGCTGTAACAAGCTAGGACGGGCAAGCACCGACGATCATGCAAAATCACGCCGCAGAGTTGAGGTGCGATCATTGAGCTTATTTCTGGAGTGCTCTCAGTAGGGCTTGAACCCTTTAGTGGTGGATAACATGCTCGGAGTATGTATATACTTTCCGAGAGGTTTATCCATCATGGCGAGTGTTTCAAAGGCCGTGGATTCAGCACGCAATGCTTTCAGCAAGCACGGAGGCATGCTCCGGACGATGGACGCACTACGTCTGGGTATTCATCCTCGTACGCTTTACAAGCTCCGTGACCAGGGGGAGCTTGAACGTGTTGGACGGGGGACTCTATCGTCTCTCCAATGCCCCACATCTGACCAATCCTGACTGGGTCGCAGTGGCGATGCGTGCCCCCAATGCAGTAGTGTGCCTGATATCCGCGCTGGCTCTCCATGGTATGACAACACAGGTCCCCCACAGCATTGATCTTGCCATACCCAGCCATGGGCAGATAGCGAAGGTGGATGCTCTTCCCATCCGAGTGTTCTGGTATTCCGAGCCGGCTTTCAGCGCAGGAGTTGAGCTAGTTCGAATCGACGAGGTTTCCATCCGAATCTATTCAGCTGCAAAGACGGTGGTCGACTGTTTCAAGTACCGCAATAAGATTGGTCTGGATATCGCTGTTGAAGCCCTGCGGCGATTTCGGGAACTGAAGAAAAAGGCAGACTTTCGGGACCTAGTGCGCTACGCGCGCATTTGCCGTGTGGAGAGGATCATGCGCCCCTATCTTGAGGCTACGCTGTGAGCAAAAGAGACATCGGGGCTTCCGTGCGTCAGCGCTTGCTGAATCAAGCACACGAACAGGGGAGGCCTTTTCAGGAACTTCTCCAGTACTTTGCCTTCCGGAGAGCGCAGCACTGATCTCCACTTTCCGCCCACGCGCAGTTCTATCTCGCTGACCACCAGCTCCCACCCTCGTGGGCCCATCCATCGCTTGAGCAATTCCGGCTTGGTCATCGCCTCAAATACCATTCGCCGCGGCGCATCGAAAATCCGCTTCAGCACGACTTCGCGGTCGCTTTTCATCGTCACCTGCAGAGTCCCGGTATTTCTCATGGCCTTTTCCTCCTGAGCCCACACCGCTTTGCCGCGTGCTCACTCGATTTCATCTCTTCCAGCAGGTCGTCCAGCCTCCAAAAGCCGCCCTCCCAGAATTCCCGGAATCGCTCCAGCCACGCGCTGGCTTCCGCCAATCTCGCCGGCTGAATACGCCGCGGCCTGCGCTGCGCATCCTGCCCTACGGAAATCAGCCCTGCCCGCTCGAGAACTTTCAGGTGCTTGGAAACCGCCGGCTGGCTCATGCGAAACGGCTTCGCCAGTTCGTTCACCGACGCCTCCCCCGAGGCAAGTCGCAGCAAAATCGCGCGGCGGGTCGAATCGGCCAGCGCCGCAAACGTCGCATCCATTTGATTCGAAGTCAACACTACATAACCTATAGGTTGTAGAACAATTAGGTTATATAGGACGAATTCCTCTTTGTCAACTCTTTTCGTGCGGAGTCCCTACCAAAAACTCGGTTGGCCGATTGTCGGAGAGGGGCATCGCGTTTCCTACCGTCATTCTCTCGCCAAATTCTCGTGTCGTGAACGTACTCTGGCGAGAAGCTGAACTTTTCAGAGCGAACCAACACACACAGGTACCTCAACATTCCCACTGGCACACAGTTCGTCCCGGTTCCTGTCGTTGTTCCTGTGGAGGTGAAGTGGCGAGAACCGTCAGCGCCGCAACTCCGGCAAGTCTCGCTCAGCTTCTTGTTTGACGCCCGTAGACCCCAAAGAAGTGGCGTTCGCCGTGCTGGGTGCCCTGGGACGACTGTCGCTCGCCAAAATTGCAACGGACTTCGGTTGGTCCGTTACCACGAAGTTGGCGATGAAGCGGTGGCGCACATTTTGGTTGGAAACGGCTCGCTCGAGGCTGCGTTGATCGTTGGACTGCGGCGTGTCGACGAACACGAGGAACTTGCCGTCCTCGAGGGTCTTGGCAAAGGTGTAGTTGGCGTTCAGGCGAAAATACCTACCCGCCCTTTCCATGGCTTGCGGCGTCAAGCGTGGTGCACGGAGTTTCCGCTGGCGTCGGTGTAGTGGAAGATTCCGGCGATGCCAGGAGCCGCGCCACGCCCACCTCGCCGGTTTACAACCGTTGCTTGGTTCGCGCAGAATGCGGGCATGAATCGAGGGGCCAACTGGCAGCGGACCGTGATTGCCGTGCTGATCGAGTGCGCCTAATCGCAGGTGTAACCGTTCTCGAGCCTCCGATGAGATAATCTCTGAGCGCCAGTTTTCGGCCCATTCACTATCATGGTGTCCTTGACGCGTTCCCAGCCATCGGCTTTAAGCAGCATACTCCGCCAGCTCTGTCCGCGATGCCGGTCCGGCAGAATCTTCCGCTCTACCATTTACTGGGGCTTCCCCAAGATGCATGATTGCTGCCCCGCCTGCGGTCTCCACTTCAACCGCGAGCCAGGATATTTTCTCGGCGCCATGTACATCAGTTACGGGTTGGCCCTCGCCCTCGTCTTTGCTTTTGGGGTGATCCTCTGGGTTCTGACCAGTTGGCGGTTGGACAATGTCGCAATCTGGGCGGTCCTCCTTTTCTTGCCTTTCGCCCCAATGCTGACATTTCTTTCGCGTGTGCTGTGGATTTATCTCGATCAGACGATCGATCCAGAGACCAAATAGGAGGTACCGCGAAGATTGGTCAGCGGGACGAAGGAGAATTTGACGATTGGAGCATGTCTGACGTGCGCTTGCAGGAGTTTGGTTGGCTGTTGTCGTCGCACTAGCAAACGGCCTGCCCGAAAATCTCTCCCACGTTTGTTGGCCCCGGTGATGAAAACGGTCCTAAATCCTGATTTGTCCGCTCAACCAGTAACTTTGTGCTCCCGCTCGGAATTACTATGACCTATTTGGACAGGCGTCAGGCCGCGCCTGCGAACCGTTTGTTTCGATTTCGGTGAGAAGAGTAGCAAGATCTTTGCGAGTGACAGTGGAAGTCGTTAGGCGTGAGTACCTTTCTTTGGACCCTCGAGAAAATAAAGCTCAATTGGATTGAGCCATTGGCAGCGGAGAACCTCTACTCTCTTTGGCCGGATGAGCGGAGCAGTTGTCCATGATCCAGAAGACGCGCCGGGCGATCAATAAGGTTGTTGCTCATGACTAGGTGAAGCAAGCCGAACACCTTGCTCCTGATGCGGCGTCGGTGAGAGAAAAAATGCGGCGCAACCGGAAAGGTCACGCCGCGTCAAATTTTCAATCTCAAAATAGAAATTATCGTCCGAGCGACCTCGGAAACGCCGGCTTGTTCGCAGCCCCGAACGGTTTCGCCTGAGCCGCGAAGGGCCCGCCAGGCCGCAGCGCGTAGCCCTGCGGATGCATGTGCGCCGCGCCATTCGAATGGCCCGTCCCGACTGGCCCGCTTACTTGGCCATTCGCCGGCACGGTTTGCGGAAGCCGCGCCGGATTACCGATAGGGCGGAGGTTCGCCGGCGCGGTGTGAACGTGATCGCTGATCGCCTGCAGCCTCTTCAGGATCGACTGCCACTGCTCCCAGTCCAGTTGCCGCAGGAACGGCCGCAATCCCTGGATGAACGAATCCTCGAGCAGCGCTTCGCCATCCGATTCCGGAATGAAGAAACGGTTCAGCCCCACGTTCAGCGCTTCCGAGATTTTCTCGAGAGTGCCGAGGCTGGGCGTCATTTGCCCGCTTTCGATCCTCGACAGATAGGAGCGCGAGACCTTCGACCGCGACTGCAGTTGGCTCTGGGTCATCGAGCGCGATTCGCGCAATTGGCGAATCCG
>QHYH01000005.1 GCA_003223215.1 Acidobacteriota bacterium | reverse complement strand
GGAGAGCTGCGGTCTCCTCCGGGGGCAAGCTAGTCGCACGAAGTGACTCCAGCGTCTGTTTGACGTCATCGCTTCCGCCTAATTGCGCCTCCAGTAGGACTAGCCCGATTCCGGGATCGTGGTTAAGGGAGTAAGCCGGACCTACCAGGCGTGCGGCCCGCTGCCAGTTGTTCGAATGAACCTCGGCTGCTGCAGTCGCGACGTTGAGCCCAACGTCATTCGGTTTTAGCAGTAGCGCCTTCTCCATTTCGGCTGCGGCAGCCGAAGGATTTCCCAGGCCGAGGGCTACCGAACCCTTTAGCCGGTAGAAAGCTATGCGCTCTTCCCGACTGCTGGGCGGTGGCAGACCCGCCAGGGCACTTTCCGCCCCCTTGTAACGATGGAGGCGCGCTAGTACGGCCGCCCACTGCGTTCGAGTTTGCCGTGTACCATGGCTGAGCTTTACGGCGCGTGCAAGCATGGGCTCAGCCTTTTCCGGGTGCCCTGCTCTGTCATGCAGTCCGGCAAGGGCTGCCAACGCGAAATAATTGTTGGGCGTGATCTGCAAAACACGCTGAAACTCTGCTTCGGCGCGGTCGCTTTGGCCAGCAATCGCGAATGCCTCACCAAGGAGCATTCGGACGGAAGTGTCCCTGGGATAATTCTGAAGATAACTAGACAGGGTTTGTATGGCCTCTTCAGGGTTTCCGCGCTCAAGGGAAGAGTGAGCTTGCGCCAGAGGACTAGAAGGCTCACTTCGCGCGCCCTGGTTGCGTACGCCGCGTCCCAGCACTGAGAGGATGATGACGAAACAGGCGCTGGATGCTGCGAAACATCGCAACAAGTTGGTGCGCATGGTCACAATGATGACTTCTCCCGACTAGGCGGGTCGACGCGACATGCCCAGGGCATGTTACCGACGACGAATCTGCGACAGCTCCGCCCGTTTTACCAACTGCCCGGAACCTCATCATGGCTTAGCCAGTTTTCAATGAGCTTCACAATGGCGTCCTCGCTGATCCTGACCAGTTTCCGCCCCTTCTCGGCGGAGGCCGCGCTCACATTACCAGAATATCCGGGCCATTCTGCAGCCTTGGACTTCTGCAGATAATACGGTGCCCCGCCGGAAAGCTCGGGCGGCTCAGGTAGGTCGCGTGCATGACTTAAGTGAATCAAATCGGGTCGGAAGGCCGCTATGGCAGACGTTTCCAGTGGTCCACCGTGGCCGTGTCCGCCATTCGATTGGTGAAAAAGACCCATCGTTTTCATCGTTTCGCTGGAGACAAATTCCCACCAGTTTGCAAACAGCAACGCCGCGTCCTGAATCTCGTCGGCGATCCGTGCGACCGCACCGCGTGCCGGCCCGATGTTTCCGTCATGGCCGTTCAGGATGAACACCTTACGAAAACCGAGATGCAGAATGTTTCTGAGTATGTCCTCGAAGTACAGGGTCATGACTTCAGGACGGACCGAGATCGTCCCCTGAAAATGCGACGTGTGCGCGGGACACTGAGTGAACGTGACCGCTGGAAAGAGCAGCGCCCTCGTGCGCGCCGCTACCCGCTCAGCGATCCCAGATATGATGATCGAATCCGTCCCCAGGGGATTGTGGGGTCCGTGAAACTCCAGGCTTCCGAGAGGCAGGATGCCTATCGGATGACCAGAAACTGCCTCCGCCACTTCGAATCCGATCACTTCCTCGAATCGTTGCGGCTTCTCAGAGCCTTCCGCGGTGGACACGTTTGCGTGCACGGCCTCTGCGATACTCGGAAGCGCGAGGCCGGCCAACAAGATATTCCTTCTTGTGATCTGCGCCATGACTCCTCGTCCTCAAAGCTTTCGCAGGTTAGCTTAACATTCGGGAGGCTGTCCTAGCCCAATTCCTCAGCCATGCCGTAGCCACAGGATGGTTTACCCTTTCACAGCGAACTTGGCGACCCATCTCCTCCCTTCCTTGTGGCAAGAACTTGCTACAGTACTTCGCTGATGCCAACGCGAATTGCGAGAAATGTGGATCCCCACACAAAATAGACAATCGCGAAAGCCAACAGAGTCTTCCACGTCGGGCGATGGGCTTTGGCTTCCATAGCGGATTCCTGCCAGCCCGCTGCCAACTCCCTCGCCTGATCGCTCATACCTCCCAGCGCACTCGGAAGCACGGCCACGCGCTTATGAAAAAAAGCATTCCTCAGGGGCTAAAACCCAAAGAATAGAGCTCACCCTGCGAATACAACATTGAGCACATTCCGTCCCTTTAGTACGAGCAGTCTATCGTTATATGAGCCTCGGCCTGCCAGGCTAGTGGAAGATCGCAGATGATTGCTTGGACGCAAATCAAATCCAAGTCGTTGCTTCGGTTGCGCTTACGAGTTCCGAGCCTTCCTTGGCCTGCTCCAAAGCTGCACCAAAAGGGCAGCGTCGTTTGCTTCTAATCCAGCCCTCTCGTGTCAAGTTCAGATCGACGATCGACATAGCGACATAGCCGCCGTCGGGTCGCATCGAGGCTCGTTTGGCGGTTTCACTGACTTGTTTGGTCTGTTTCTCGCCTCCAACCTGCCTGGCCGCACACTTGTCCCGACTGGCTCACTCGGAGCGCTCAATTTGGCTGTCTTTCCTGGTTCGCTACGCGTCCGGCTGTGGCAGCCCCGCGATCCTTCGAAGCATGCTGACAAACCAAATCGAGTTTCTCAGGCATTGGGATTGATTGACGGGTGGCCCGTCTGGAATGGGCGCGTCAGAATTTGTTTCGCCGATCTGCCAACACGTCGGGTCTTCGACGTGACTGAACGGCTTTGACCAGTCCATTCAGCACACCTAAGAGTCACAACCCGTTTGCGGACTGAGTCCGGACCAGCAGGCGCGCGAGGACGTTAGCCAGCCCATCGAGAGCAGTCGAGTCTGGCAGCGCGAAGGTCAGGCGCGGACGGCCGCGATCGTCTGGTTCCACGAGATCGGTGAGGTTCTGTTTCAAAGTTACTGCCAAAGCAGTCGTCGCCGCCTTCGATTCCGAGGAATCCGATGGCGCCGGCAACAGTTCACCAAGGAATTGAACCGCGGCGCTAAGCAGGTGACCGCCGCTGACGGCGAGTTTTTCGCGGCGGGCACTGCGTTCGGCGGCAGCCTGGGCTACGGCGAGTTCACTCTCCCGGCGGAGACTCATGTCCGATGGGGCTTCGGGGCGGGCGCCGAGCAGAACTTCGAGACGCCGGCGGAGTTCTTCGATGCCGCCGGCGAGATCGACTTGATCCACGTCGCTCTCGGCATCCAGGGCGGCAAGGGCTAAATTGTGCTTCGCGGAAAGCGTGCTGAGCAGTTTTTCTTCGATGGTGTCCTCGGTGATCAGGACGAAAACCTGAACCGGCTGTTCCTGGCCCATGCGGTAAGCTCGCGCGATGCGCTGTTCTAGAACCGCAGGGTTCCAAGGGAGATCGACATTGATGACTGTGTTCGCCGCCTGCA
>QHYH01000203.1 GCA_003223215.1 Acidobacteriota bacterium | reverse complement strand
TTTGCACCTGCAGGTGCAAGCCGCGCAGCCCCAGGTGGCTTTTCCAATCGCGAAAACACTGCTCGATTTGCATGCGTTGCCGATACAGCCGGACTACTTCTTCGGTGGGGAGCCAAGCTTCGGAATCCGGCGGCACGATTAAAAACCAGGGCTCTTGAAATCCTTTCCCGTGATACACGATCACGTCTACCGGTTCGGCTTTTTGACTATGGTAGAGGACGTGGCGATAACGGAGCGGACGGCCCATGCGATGGGGCAGCCGCCCCAAGCTCAGCCGTCGCTGGCGGCCCCGCACTTTGGTCTGCACGATCACTTTGCGGCGACCGCGAATGAGGAACGGCTGCTGCCCGTGCTTTAAATCCTTGATCAACTCCACCCGGGCGTAGCCGCGATCGAAAATCAAAATCAGTCGTACCCCGCGCGGGACCGCCAGTCCCAACCAGGTGAGCAGGTAACGTTCGATGGTGTTTTGCGAAGCGGGATCGACCGTCTTCCAAGGATATTCAAAGTCGACCCACGCGACCGGCACGGCTCGCCCTTGAAACGGGATGGCGGCATTGACCACCTCGACGCCATTCACGGTGGTTTGGTCGACCAGCACGATCACCCAGGACGGGGGCTTCTGTCCCAAGATCACCGCCAGCATGCACTCGGCCAGGCTGGAAGCGTCAAAGTACTTACATTTTAGGAAGCGCGCGAGCCATTTATAGCTGCTTTTAAACTTCTTGCCTTGGGGTAGGACGCGGGCGATTGAAGTGAGGTGCAGTCCGCCGTAGCCGAAACGGATACTCCAGGCCAAGTGGAGGAAAGCGCAAGTCAGGCGGGCGAGGTTCTTGCGCACCGTGCGGCGGAGGCCGGAGAAGTGAGCATCGACGAGCTCCCGGCCGGCGGAAAGAAGGTCCTTTTCTCGATTCATTTATATAAATGAAACACAAGCCTCACAAAAAAAGGCTGCCGGCTAACTAAGGCCGCAGCAGCTCGTGATTCAATTCACTGATCGCTTCCAATCCCTTTTTCAGACGCTGATAATTGCGCACCCACTGCTGGACCTGAGCGCGCTGCTCGGGACGAATGCTGAACTGCCGCGTTCTTCCACCCGGGTAGGTTACCGTGAGCACCCAGACCGGATGTCCTCCTCCGGCCCGGCACTTCGAACAGCCTCGAGCATGGCGAATGGTTCGCCGCAGCAAAGTGCCGCGCGCAATCTGAGTGGGGTCCGGGAGTCGCTGAGCGAGCCGATCGCGGGAATCGAGGATGTTCTTCTGTTTCATTCTATTGCATGAAACACAATAACGAGCTTTGTGTCAACACATTTTTACATTTTTCGGTACTCAGAAACTGGGGGAGGGCAAGGCCCCGCGCTGATCACTATTCCAGTGCGGCTGTTATCATTGATCGCATAGGCTCTGGTATTCGGTTCCTCAGGGGACGGCCGCGCCGGAACGGGCATGAACGGAGCGGAAATCGCGAAGCCGGCGTCACGGTACTTGTATTCGTCCCACCCATCGCCCTTCTTACAGGCGTTGACAAAATAACAGCTCAGCAGGGCCAGCAGACTTGCCATCCAATGCTTTGTCATCTTGCTCCTTTGAAGCTGTAAAGTTGCGTCCCGAATGCCTTCCTCGCTTCCATATTCTCTTTTTAGCGTGGCTGCAGTGACCAAATCTCGAACTTCGCCGAAGGCGGCCCGGGCTCGCCCGGGTGGAATACGCGATAGGCATAGGCGACGCTGCCGTCCGTGGCGGTGGCGTTCAAGGCTTCCATCTCCCCGTGCTTGGGAACGGTCAGCACATTGTCGGTTTCCTTGTGGCGCTTCGCGCCCAACAACCGAATTCCGTTGGTCGGTTGATCGATGGTCAAGAGCCAAAGATCGTCCAAAGTGAAGAACAGCGAGTTTGCCAGCGGAGCGTAAACGGAGCTATTTCCATGAGGGCTGGATTCTTTGCTCACGTAGCGGACGATTTCCTTTCCGGTATTGCAGTCCCATACGAAGACGCTGCCTTCGGAATTGTTGGCCGCCAAGCGCGGAAGGTCATGCGCAAAGGTCACCGACACGCCTTGCGGATCTGGTGGCGCGTCGTCCGGGGAAACAGGGCGCGGCTGCAGCGATGGACCCACCGAGAAGGTGCGAACCAAGTTCAGATTCGGCACCTGCCACACTTCCACCTTGCCATTGCGCTTTGCGGTGGCCAGCAGGTCTCCGTTCGCATTGAACTCCATGGCTTGTATGGACCCGTTCGCAACGTGTTCCATTTCCGCTTTGCGGATGAGTTCTCGAGTGGACGGGTCCACAAGGTAAATCGTTGTGTGTCCGGCGACAGCGAGCAGCGTTCCTGCAGGGTTGAAGCTCGCGCAGCATACCGGCCAGGAGGGAACATCCACGCTACCCAGCCGCTGCCCCGTGGCTGGGTCCCAGAACAGAAGATGAACACTGCTCTCGAACGCCGTGCTGCTGGGGGTGACCAGCAAAGAGCCATCGGGTGAAAACGTCGGGCTGTAGGTCCATTCCTTGTCGCTGGTTTCCAAAACGCGTAGGCTCTGTCCACTGCGATCGTCCCAGAGCTCGATGGTCTTGTGGTCATTGACGGTGGCCAGCAGATGGCCATCTCGAGAGCGCGCCAGTCCAGAGAACGCGCCGGTTGCCGGCGGCTCTACCGTCACTTCCGCTTGTCTTTCAGCGACCGCGGGTGAGGAGCCGGCGCCATGAATCGTAAAGTATGCGGTTCCGCTGAGGATGACCCACAATACCGAGAGTGAGGACTAGCAATTTCGCTGACATCTTCCAACCTCCTCCTTATATATCCCCAATTTCCCTCCCGGATGCTTGGCAATCACCGAGAAGGTCTAAAACACATTTGTTTCCGGCTTCATCCTCACCCAGGGAGCGGTCTTGTGGCGGTTCAACTGTTCGGCCATTGTCGGCTTTGCCGGTTCGTACGTTACGTCGATTGGTGCTATGAACCGGTCAGGATCGATGTCCACATCTTCTTGAATGCGCTCGGCTTCCTCAGACGTGTCGAGGATTGTGGTCTTGGTTTCAAAGTGCGATTCCGAAACGCAGGGTTACTCCATTCCACACCCACCATTTCTGGACTTCCGTGCCTTTGGAAATCGAGTAGACCTTGCAAGGCCGCCCCAGAAACACTTCCTCGCTGACGATGACTCCGGGCAGACTCAATGGCAGATTTAACTGTTCGACCGCGGAATCTCTCCAAATGGTGTAGTCGTATCCCTCGCGCATTTCCGTCACACGACCTACGCGCTTGTTATCTTTGTCAACGACTGCGTATAAGTTGCTGCCATCGAAGATCCACGTCAGCGCTTCGACTGAGGTAAGCCGCCGCATAGCTGTGATCGTACGGTCATAGTCTTCGCGGCGGCGGCCGCTGGCGACGTCTATGTATTCGATCCTGTGTCCTATCGCACTGAGAAACTCCTCGCCGTCTTGAACCGACCTGCTCCGGAAAGTGAGTTCCACCACAGCGCTTCGAAATGGCTTCCGTTCCGCTTGTGCCGGAGCTACGTCAGCCGCTCGGGCGGACGGCTGCTGCGGTTTTCTCGCCCTGAGTCCGAACACCCCGGCGCACACGGCTACCAAGGCGATTCCAGCGATGGTCAAGAGTGGCCCCTTGATTCCTGCCGGGTAACCTGCCTATGTGAAATTGCGTTTGAGCAGTGAAAGCGCGACCAATCCTACGACCATTCTAGAAGAGCGATCTTCTCAAGCCACACGCGCCTTTCTCACGGCGTCAAAATAGCCAACAGAACGCGGCTAAGGGCAACTCGTCTTTCGTCTGAATTGTCGGCCACTCTGAAGCTGAGACTCCTGTGAGTGAAGTTCTCAACTTACGGTTTGCCCGTCACTCAGGAGATGGTGTTTTCGGCTCCGTCAATCGCGTGTTTGTGGATGACGTTGATGACCGCTATCTGACCTTTCGCGCCCGGGGTCTGAATACGACACAGCGTGAGTCTCCAATTCACACCGCTCCAGTTGATCAAACTTTGGGCCTGCGCGAGTTTGCCGTGACTGATCCAGACGGCAATAACCTCTGTTTCTGCACGCCCAAAAGATAACTGTCAAAACGGCAGGTCAATGCTAGAGCATCTTTAAATCAATCAGTTCTGAATCCGCGATTCTTCCGCAGTACGCGGACGCCATAGCGGACATCCATAAAAAAACCTTCTAGTTAAGCGGCGTCGTGATGCAAATGCTTCCAGGGTCACTGGCCACAAACGGGGTTCGATGAAGTGAGAACGCACGCGTACTTCGACAAGCCCACACTTCCCCCATCCGGACTTATGGGGCGCTAGGCCGCCGAGGTGAAGTCAGAGTCGTGGCTGGCGTCAGGGCTTGATCGCCGAACGCCACGCACGCCGCAGTTGCGGCAGCGGCTCACTGCGGCGGCACCCGGTGATGGGTGGCCTGCTCGAACGCGTAGGCGAAGCCGATCAGCTTGGGCTCGCTGAATGCGGGCCCGGAAAACGTCGCGCCAAAGGGCGACGGCAGCGCGCCGAAGCTCGGTGGCACGGCCGCCGGATTGGGGAAGAAGCCGGCCGGCACGATCACGCTAGGGTACCCCGCGCGCGCCGGCGGGTTGGCGCCGAAGTTCGCTGGGAAAAGGGCGGCGTCGAACTTCTTGCCCGTGGGGCCTACCGGAATGGCAACGACGTCGGTGCACTCCGCCGGAACCATTCCGGTGTAGAGCACGTCGAGGCCGCACGTCCTTGTGAGCTTCAGGTCCAGCGCACGATCCGCAAGGTAGTCGTCGAGGTCCTGTCCGGGACCGGTGTCGAGCATGTCGGCGGCCTCCGCGATGGCCTGGCCATACTTGAGGGCCACTTCCGGGTGCAGGTTGTTGAAGGAGATCACGTCGGAAAGCGTCTTCACCGTCTGCCCGGGAATCGTCGCGCTCGACGCACTGGTGCCGGGCCCGAACTCTTTGCTCGCGAGGTACGCGTTGAGATCGCGCTTGAAGCCGAAGAGCAGCACGGTCGAGCAGGGCGGGACGGTCCCCACGGGAGTCGCCCTGCGGGTGGCGACGTCCGCCGCGGTGACGCAAGTCCCGTAATTGTTGAGCACGTTCTGCGAGGGGATCTCGAAGGTCTCCACCGTCGCACCGAGCGATTGCATGGCGGCGATCGCGTCGTTCATCAGTTTGGTCCGCGCCGCGCCCAGGCCGAATTCGATCCAGTAGGGATGCATCGGCACCGCGATGTGCGCCCCCTGGAGCGCGTTCGCGTCCAGGAATTGCGTGTAGTCGCGGAAGCAGTTCCCTTCAGTCAGGCACGCGCGCGTCGCCGGGTCCTTTTTGTCGAATCCCGCGAGCACGCCGAGCAGCCTGGCCGCATCGGTGACGGTGCGCGCAATCGGGCCGGCGGTGTCCTGGTCCGCAGTGATCGGCACGATCCCGTTACGGCTGACGAGTCCAAGCGTCGGTTTGATGCCAACATCCATGTTCTGCCCGGAAGGACTCAGGATCGACCCGGACGTCTCGGTCCCCACACCCACGGTGGCGAGGTTCGCGCTCACCGCGATTCCCGGCCCAGAGCTGGAGCCGCCGGTCGCGAGCACCGGGCGGCCGTCGTTGAACGGGGCATTCGTCCTCGGATCGATGCGGGGGTCGTACGGGTTGAAGCCGTAGCCCACCTTCGTCAGGTCGGCGCCTGGGACCTGGAAGAGCTGGAAGCGAAGCTGCGAGCTGAACCCGGTGGGCATGCCGAGCGCGATGAAATTGGCGAACTCCGTCAGCGTGCCCTTGCCGAGGATGATCGCCCCCGCATGCCGCAGCTTGCTGGCGATGAAGGCATCCTTCTCCGGCCTCGAGCCGCCGAGAGCAACGGAGCCGGCGGTGGTCGGCATGTCCTTGGTCGCGATGTTGTCTTTGAGGATCACGGGGATCCCGAAGAGCGGGCGTGCGCCGTCGTCGTCGCCGTCCATGCGATCGTCAGGATCCATGCGACCGGCGTCGGCCAGGGCATTCTCGTTCACGTGCATGAAGCTGTTGAGCGGCTGATTGCCCACGCCGCCCTTGAGCGGCTGCGGCAGGTTCGACCGATCTAACACCGCGATGCGCGCGAGGTACATGCTCACCAGATGTTGGGGACTGAGGATACCGTCCCGGTATGCAGCCTGGATGTCAGCGATAGTGGCCTCACGCAGCTCAAACTGCTCTGAGCTGTCGGCGCGACCGATTCCTGTCAAAGCGATCGCCGTCGCGAAGATCGCCGTCGCGAAGACGAGCCGGTACGTGCGCAAGTGGCGGTTCATGGTTCACGCTCCTCTCGAGGACGAAGCTCGAATTAGCAGGGATTTCCAATTTCAACCCCGTCTTTCCGCAGGAGGCTACGCCTGCCGCCCTCTCGTGTCAAGCTCAGCTCGCCCGCACGCCCGCACGCGCTGACAGCCGCGCCGCGTATCAGGATTTCCTCACGCTTTGGAAAGGCGCCGACCCCGACATTTCCATCCTCCGCACCGCAAAAGCCGAGTACGCAAAGCTGCGGTAACTAGCGCCTCCCAGATTGGGGTTGAGGTCGGTTGACCGGACATGTGGCCTTCACGGTCCACAAACGGGGTCTGGGAACTTAGCTGTAGAAAGTTTTATCGTTGCTCTCTTTCCCAGTCCCGACTTCACTTCTTTCTTCTCATGGCTTTTTGTCTTTTTGCGTGACCTCGGGCCTCAGATCGGGAGGTGAGTAATACACTCTGCTTCCGCCGGCCTTCTGGACTTCGTCCATGAAGGTTGTTCCGTAGTCGCGCTTGGCATCGGAGAGCGCGTAGGCTTGACGCTTGTAATTCCAGCTCTTCGGATTCAGGCGCTGGGCTTCTTTGAAATGAGGGATCGCCTCGGTCAAATGTCCAGATTTGTAAAGATGCTCGCCAAGCCCAAACTCAGCTGCCGCCAAAGCAATATCGGAATTATTCACGGTCAGTTTTTCGCGGAGCCGGTCTTCGCTCATTACGTAGCTGCTCTTATCGCCTTTTTCCACCCAATCTGTCAGGGCGTTGAGGTAGGGGGCAGAATCGAGGCCGCTAAAATTCTTGAAGCGGTCGTCGACGAAAGCGACCTCGTTGGGCCGAACTATTTTTCCGTGCTCGTCAATCCACGCTCCGGTAGGAACGTTGACCATGTTGTAGAGCTTGGAGACGAGATGCTTCTCGTCAATCAGAGCGGTATACGTAGGACGGGCGGCGGTAATCCACGGCCCTGCATCCTTTACCCCATTTGTATCCTGCGCCACAGAAACGATCTCGAAATTCTTATCCTTGAGCCGCTCATAAATTGCTTGCCAACCTGGCAAGTCCAACCGGCACCCTCACCACGAAGCCCAAGTGACGAGCAAGACCTTCCTGCCTCGAAAATCCGAGAGAGAGTGGGTCTTGCCGCTCATGTCCGGAAGGGTGAAATCCGGAGCCTTTAAGGAAGACAAAACCTGTCTCTGATCAGCACGCAGCCCGAAGTACCAGATGGAGAGAGACTCGTCGTGAGCGATTGGCTGCTGCACCAGGTTGGCGAAGGCGACGAGGTTCAACCAGATCTTCCCAGCGCTCTCGTGCCTGAACTCCTGTTGTCGGGATTTGGGCACGGGAAAGCAGAGCTCATCCCGGCAGATACCTTGCGGTTTCAACTCAAAGCCGGTGGCACGCTTGAGGTCGTCCGTGGTGATCCAAAGCCGCCCTGCTTCTTCGTTGACAGAACGGATCTCGCTTGCTCGGTCGTCGTAGATGATAGTGGCATGGGATTGCCTGCCCCAGGCGGAAACACCGGCCATCGAAGGAAAGAGACAGAAGAAAGCTGTGACACGTTTCCAGCTCATAACCGCCTCCGGACCGTGGGCTCGGAATAAGGTTCTGCCATATCCGTAAGACACCAAACGGCGCTGCCTTATTCCCAGGAAGTTCGTCGCGGCGATAGTAGCAAAGCACCTCGCGGCAGTCGCAAGTGGTCGCTCTACGCTTCGGTCGCCTGCTCAACGGCTTGATTCGCGCAAAGAAATTGCACTCGGGCGGTCCAGGAACCCCGGAATCTTACGCGTTCTTCAGCGACCGCGTTCGAAGCGAGTCTTCACGCGGCTGATCAAAAATGGCGATCGCCAAAAGCTGCGCGGAGATGCAGTACCACAAGACCCGCCGGGCGATTGCGTAACTATAAACTTCGGTCAACATATCGGCAACAATATAGATATAGACAAAGGGAAAGTAGTAGATGGAAATCGAGAGGAGAATTCCCATGACGTCAATCAGCTTGCCAGCAGTGGGAATGCAAATGATGGCGAAGAAGACGTTCCAAAGAACAATGTGGTTCAGGATTTTATAGTTCTGCATCCGCTAACCCTCGCTTCGCCTCTGTTATCGAAATTATTCCAAATATGGAAATCTAATTTCCGGGTTTGCCGTCTAGTGCGAGCTCGGCTGTTCCCATAGTGTGTGCTCGGCGTCACACAAGGGAGAACCAGAAATGAGAAAGTTGGCAATTCTGTTCATGGTCGCTGTTGCGCTGAGTAGTCAAGCCGATTTCGCACAAGAGCCGCAGCCTGCCCCGAAAGAGCCTTCAGCATTGACTGGAACCGATTCACCTGAAGCGTTGCGCAAACACGTTCCTGTGCTACCTGCGGTGAGGGCGAAATACTGGAACATCGATCCTACAGTCGGATACGGGATGAAGGATTTCGGAAACGGTCTTTACGCGCTTTCTGACAACGGTTGGCAATCCGCGTTCCCGGTGACCGACGCGGGCGTCATCGTTTTCGACGCGCCGGCGAGCTACGGCAAACATATCCCCGAAGCAGTTACGAAAGTGACGAAGCAGCCGATCAAGATGCTGATTTACTCGCATCTGCACAAAGATCACATTGGCGGCTCCATAGCGTTTAAGAGCATCCCGGGTTTGCAGATCATCGCGCTCGATACGGTCAGCGACTTTCTCAAGGAAATGAAGGATCCGAATCGCCTGATTCAACGGTCGACCAAGACCTCCTCGCGAAGTATGAAACGGCGACGTGCCATCGAAAATGCGTCGAGCGGCTCCGCTCGAAGAACGGGTCACCGTCCAATTGAGTCCCGTACCGTCCAAACACCGTCCAAGATTGCAAGACTCTGCTACTTAACTAAATAAGGTGAAGCCTAAAATTAACGAGAGGATTTAACTTAAGTTAAGTATCTCATGCTCATTCAGAATCAATAGACCAGACTGCAATCTGAGGTGACATGAGTTATCTGAAATTGCCTGGCCAAGACAGAGAAGCTTGAGAGGTAGCTAAAATGAGAACAATGAATCGCTGGGAACCCTCGCGCGGGGCTACGACGTTGCAGGAACAACTCAACCGCGTGCTTGGCGATATGCTGGAGCGTGCGGGCGACGAATCCAATCTGACCCCTTGGGCACCAGCCGTTGACATCTTCGAGACCGAGCATCAGCTGGTCGTGAAGGCGGACCTGCCGGATGTAAATCCCCAGGATCTGGACATCCGCGTCGAGAACAACATCCTCACTATTCGCGGCGAACGCAAGTTTGAGAATGAGGTGAACGAGGAAAACTATCTGCGCGTCGAACGCTCTTATGGCTCGTTCAGCCGGAGTTTCTCACTGGCGAACTCCGTCAAATCGGACGCGATCAAAGCCGACTATCAGAATGGAGTGCTGACGCTAAGCATCCCGAAGCGCGAAGAAGCAAAGCCAAAGCAGATCAAGGTGAATGTCGCAACGCCAGCCATGGCGGCCGCGGCGGGGGCTCGGTGAAGAAGCCCGGACCCAAGAGGCGAGTAACAAAGGGCTGGCGATATCGCTGGCCCTTTTTGGGTCAGAAGGGGAGGCCGTGATTTTGCTAATCGGCCTTTACGGATGGTTTGTGTGGGCTCTTCAGTATGGGTATCCAAATGAGGTTGAGCGACCTGACGGCAAAACAGTTGTTCTCTGTCCCCTGTCCTACATGCGGTGTTGCTCCTGGGGAGCGCTGTTTGCTGCATTCCAGGTGCCCCGCGCTCAGAATGTCATCGATCATCTGAAAACGTAGTTTTCTGAACTCCTGCCGGATCACGGCATTTGAATTGCTTATCGCTCCAGGAATAAGGAGCAGCATCATCCCTCCACACATCATCCGCGTCCTCCCGTATCTTCGTGTGTGCGGTGGAGTTTGTCGTCTGAGTTGCCTCCGCTCTCACTCATCAGGCGCTCCGGCCGGTTTTCCCTCCGGCCTCGTGCGGCGGGGCAGCTAGGGAATGTTGGCCGGCTCCAAAAAATGCGTTTTTACATGATCGCTAACATCAGAACCACACGTAGACCGGAAGCTTTCCGCAGCTGAGGCGATTGAGACGAAAAAAAGGTCCTCGTGGTCCTGGACGTCGATAAATTCCCTTCCGACCAACAATCCGCTATATGCGGTGGTAAGCCCTCTTGCCAACTGTGATCCGGAAGTATGCGCTTTTCCGATAAAGCGCGACAGTTGGTGCTTAATCGTGCAGGACAACACTTAGGAGGGAATTGTGGACCTGGAGCCCGCCATTGTAATGAATGAAGCCCAGTTTCCTGAATTTGTTCATGAAAAAATTCACGCGTGACCGCGTTGTGCCAATCATTTCCGCCAGCATCTCCTGCGATACTTTGGGAAGCATCTTTTGCGGTTGGGGTTCCTTGCCGTAGCGAGCGAGCAGCAAAAGAGTCCGAGCCAGCCGTTTCTCGCTCGAATTGAAAAGCTGATCGATCAAATCCTCCTCGATTCGGATGTTCCGTGAAAGCATATAAGACACGAAGCGGTCAGAGAACGCATGTTCAGCGTGGAGCACGCGAATCATCTCGTTTTTTTCAATACATAAGTTTCGGCGAATAATAAAATCAGTAACATCTACATTGGACTGATACAGAATTCGATGTCCCTGTCACTCAGATCTCGAATCTTCAAATCGGTTAATCGGTGCAACGCCGACTCGAGTAGTTTCATCATCGGCCGATCCTTGGGGTTGCGCTTGAGGACGACACGCCGGGCATCCTTCGTCAGGCGGATTTCTGCCGGCATCATGAGGATCGCGTGAAGGAGGCGTGCGAGGCTCATGGGGTGTTTTTCAAAACATTCGCTGAGGAACCAGCTGGCGATATTCACCAGGGCGATGCGGAAGAAGCCCATAATTTGATCCAACTCGACGTCAATGCGATAGAGGTGATCTTTGCCTTGAAGACGCAACCACTCCTTTTCGTAGCGCCGAAGCCTACGCAAGGGCTTACCCCATTGCGACTCGATGACTTTGACCTGACGGCGGCTTGCGGCGATTTCTCGAGACAGCGCGTTGAGCTCACGGCGCGCAGCCTCCTTGAGCTTTCGTTGACCGTCCACAACCGGTGCCCGAGATCGGATGCCAAGCTCCTTCTCGATGGCCTTCGCCAACTGCTCCTCCTGATCAGCGATCTGTTTGAGCGGGACCTTCAGGCTCTGCCGCAAGGCGGTGATGTGGTGCTGCAACTGCTGCTGCGTGGCACGCACCTTTTCGTCCGGCAGCTTTTTCTTGCCGTAGCCGGCCACGCGGTTTAGACACGCAAAGGACTTCATGCGCTTGAACTGCAACTCCTCGCTCGGCCAGCGATCAAAATAGGCTTTGACCACCAGGCTGGCTCCGACCGCCTCCTTCGGCACGCTCGTGATCAGCACGGTGCGTTTGCCGTAATCCCAATCGATGCGCACCGCGCGCACCTCGACCAGATAGCCTTTCTCCCGGGAGTCCTCCAGTTCCAGCCGGCACTCCCGCAGCGTCGCCTCCCCGTAGTAGTAGCGTTTTGCGCGGCCTTCTTCAATCACCTTCCTCGGATTCCATTGGTTGTCGTCCAGGGCGGTGATGTAGTGATACTTCTCTTGGCTCGCAAACGCCCGCAGCGTCGCGACCCCATTGCTCGCCGCATCCATGACGATCACCCGCTGTACCTGCAGGGCCGGCCCGGGGCCTTCCAAGGCCGCTTCGATCTTCTCAAACAGCCCGAGGATGTGCTCGCCGACCGGCGCCTTGCCCGCATAGGTCTCCAGATACACCGGGTGCCCGAAGGCGTCGTGCACGAAGACCTGTTCCAAGCAGCCCATCACGCGCCCAAGCATCGTCACCTTGTTTTGCTTGACGCGCTTCTTCGACCACAGGGGCTTGGTGTTCCCGTCCACGTAGTAGCACAAAAAGGGCAGGCCCGCGGACTCGAACTCATGCCAATGCTGGCGCCAAAACGATACCTGATCCCGCAGCAGCCGATCCGAGATACCCAGGTACTTCAACTCTCGCAGGAATTTATCCAGCGTGTGATGCTGGTAGTTGTAGCCGCAGAAGTGTTCCAGCGCATTGCCGAGCGGGTTGTTCGCCGAACGCATCAGGCCATTCAACGTGATCAGTGGCAGGGCGAGAATGCCCAAACACTTGCGCTCCACAACGAACTCGCCGCTCTGGAACAACGCCATGCGCGAGTAGTTCTTGCCTTTGCGCTTGTCCTCCACGGAGGCAAAGCGTTGCGCGCAGATCTCCGCCCGGCGGTTATAGGCTCCCGTGAACTGTCCCTGGCGGTTGCGGCCTTCGCGGTCGCGCCACACTCGCTCGTCTCGATACGCTGCGGTCCTGCGAAACCGCTCCCGTTCCTGAACAATCATCTCCGCCGTGTGTCGCGCCCAGCCCAAATGCAACGCCAGCGCACCGATAATCTCGAAGCCTCCGCAGGAGCTCTCGATCATCTCTGCTTCGACCGGCCGCGGCCACTGAACCTTCAACCCCGCCGCCAACAAACACCGGCTCACGGTCATACGACTCACCCGTATGCCGCAAGAACTCTCCACGCGGTCGGCGATTTGTCGCAGACTCAACTGCGGGTTTTCTTGATGTACTCCACGGATGAAACCCTGCGCATGTGCTGTCAGCTCCCGGCGATTTCCTCCGCTGCGACCGTCCACCAAACCATCCAAACCGTTAGCCGCGAGCTGCGCCTTATACTGGAAATACCGAGACCGGCCGAAAGGCACTTTGTGTCGTTTGAAATAGGCGGACACCGACAAGGGTGAGCGGGCAATCTTTTCTACAATCGCAGCGATTGCCTTTGGTTCCATGAACTACCGGCGCTCACAGTGGCAACATCTATGCATGCAGGCGGATTATATCAGTACAATCCATATGTTACAATACATTTATTAGCCGAAACTCATGCAATAACGAGTAAAGTTGTGGACATAATCGCGGTCGCTGTCCCCATTCGAACAGACTGACCTGCCATGCCCCCCTCACCAAAAAAGTCACCCGGTCTCAGAATCGCCAGGACTGCTTCTTTGCCGACCGCATTAACAACGGAGAGCTTTACACCGCCATTTTGAATGTACATCACACTCGTGGCGGGTTCACCTTGAGAGTAGATCTTCTGTGATCTTCGATATTCCACAACTCTTCTGGCTGCACCGGCCGAATCGAGAAAAGCTTGGGCATCGAAAGCGCGTTTCTGCGTGGATTTTCTTTTGGATTTAATGTTGCTTGGGTTCGCGATTACTTGCATAACCCCTACCGCTTCATAGGAAGGCTATCATAATCATGAGGCTCAAAGAAGGATTAGTGATTGGCGCGTGGTGGCGCGGTTTGAATCGGAGGCTCCGCGGATAGTGTTCCAAATGAGTGGTACTATTTCTTTGAAAGCTCGCCCTTGAAATGGCTTTCAACATCTTCACGACTAAGCGGGTTTCTTGCTTTGGTCAATACGACCGAATAGACGACCTCATTACCTTCAAGCTGCGCGGTGATAAACGCCCCGTCGTTGGGCAGTTCTTGTTAGATGAATTTCACTCTCCTGCCGTCTTCAAGTTTCCTGATCCACTCTTCGTCTGGCATGTTCGTAGCTCATCAGGCGAGGTCCGTGTTTTCTAGCAGTCTCCGCCATGTTCCAAAAATGGTCTCTCAATGCCGCCTTCATCGCCGGAGCAATACCCAGACTACCTTGCACGCCGCAGAAGAGGAAGGGGATGCGGATGCGACTGCAGCTTGGCCTTTCCTCGCTTAACCGGCATGATTCGCGCAGCGGCTCGATTCGTTTCCTCTTCGCGTGCGGATTTGGCCATGCGCGGCTTCGCCATTTCTTTCATGATGCTCGCAAGTGTCACTTCGCCAAATTCTTTCTTAGCTTTCTCCTTCATCGTACATCCATGATGACATCGAGACCGAAGCAATACAGTTCAATACAGAACGGTGCCAACGAACCGCGTTATACGCCGCCATACCTGGGTCGGACGTCCTGTCCGGGCCTCCCCGCCAAAGTGAAAGCTCAGGCTGAGGCCGGAGAGATGGACCGAACGCGGGCCGCCCGGATAACTTAATCGGGGGGGGACGAAAGCCCTCCATACCACCATAGCCTAAAGGTCCGAGCTGCAGGTTCTGACTGTGTAGCGTGCTTTGAAAGGCGTCCAGTTGCAGCCGTCCGCCCCAGAGTTGGGCGAGCGGCAGGCTCGACTGGGTGAGAGTCAGGGTCTTAACCTCGTCCATTGGCGAAAGATGTTCTTGGCTGTGCTTACGCTCGTAGACTCCAGCGAACAGGAGACTGAAAAGGGCAGGGGATTTCCCGGGGTCCTGGGGTAGCAGGAAGGAAGCGGCCGGCAAAGGGGTTGATACCGGTTGGTGCATCGTCATGATCTGCGCACCATGCTGCTCTTGCGCTAGAACGAGCTGTGGCGCGGGTATTTGTCCTGCCACCGGCACGTGGCTACCCAGAAACATTCCGAGCACCAAAATGAGCCGTTTGTACCTCACAAGATTTCTCTTTTATCTATCTATAGAATCTCGCATAATACAGTGACAAATGAGAGTGTATCGTCTATGCTGACGGTATGCATACACCTTTTTCTCCTCGTCGAGATTTTGGAGGGATGGAGCAGCGACGCAACCGCGCGGGGCGCTTGTTTGCTGCCGGCAAGCTGATCTTGGCCGCCATTGCGCGCGAGCTGAGGGTGAGTCGCCAGAGTGTCAGTCGATGGTATCGAGATTGGCGGCGTGGTGGTGCTGGTGCCCTGCGGGGTGCGGGGCGGGCGGGTCGCAAACCCAAGCTCAATGCGAAACAACTCCCGCAAATTGCGAAGGAGCTGCGGCGAGGCGCTCGGGCCCATGGCTTCACGACGGATTTATGGACATTACCTCGGGTGGCCACGGTGATCGAGCGATTGACCGGCGTGCATTATCACCCCGGACATGTGTGGAAGATTCTGGGGGCCATAGACTGGAGCCTACAACGACCGGCCAAGCAGGCTCGCGAGCGTGATCCGGAGAAAGTGAAGTTTTGGCTGACCAAGAAATGGCCAGCGGTAAAAAAAACGCTCGTCGACGAAAAGCCTCGATTTTCTTTGAAGACGAAAGCGGAGTCTCGCAGCGCCCCTCGGTCCGGAGAACCTGGGCGCCGAAAGGCGAAACACCGGTCCTGATTCACGCCTTCAATTGGTCGAAGATGTCGATTGCTGCCGCTCTCGGTTATCGGTGGGACGGGCGTCGCGGCCGTCTGTTTTTTCAGACTCGCCGAGGCAGTTACAACTCGGAGAGTCTGATTATCTTTCTGAAGGAGCTTCGCCGAGAGCTGCGCGGCCGGAAAGCGGTTCTGGTATGGGACGGGCTGCCCGCCCACAAGAGTCGGCGCATGCAGGCCTATCTACGGCAGCAGC
>QHYH01000004.1 GCA_003223215.1 Acidobacteriota bacterium | reverse complement strand
TCGGTATTGTCATGAATGTATTGCGACATGTCGCTGTCCAGCGGCAGAAGGTCCTGCATGTACAGAGGATTTCCTCCAGTGGCCTTCGCGGGATAGCCAGGAATTAGCTTGCTGGCCAGAGTGGCGACTTCGTCATCTTGGACGCCTCCAAGTTCCTGGTACTGCAGCCACAGATCGCTTTCGATGATCTCGGCTGCGGCCAGGAACTGCAGGATGGCAACATCTCCTTTTCTAAGCTTGTCGCTGGCACCCTGGGCAACGGCGAAATTGCTGTTCGCCAAAATTCCAGCGCCTACAGTTGCTGCGGCTCCAGCAACCAAGCTGTGTCTCAGTTAACTTCTTCTACCGTTGGTGCGGTCGTTGTTTCAGACAACTCCGCAGCAGGAACATTTTCGTTTTTCATGTTCTACAACTCCATTTCTCGAGGATTATTTTCCGTCTTTTTGAAAATGCTTTTCGGTGGTCTATTTGCCTTAGCTATGAGTAGCAACGTCTCCGTCTGTCAAATTCATTTGTGTCTACGACTCGTTGTGCCGCGTGCAGCCTCTCCTGAGCAACACGCGGCAGTTAAGTGCTGTGCAACCTAACCCACAGCTGGAGTTGGAGTCAGTTAAGAGGCTCGATCATTGATTCGAGGGATCGAAGGCCACCTACTTCTGGCCTTGATTGTTGGAGTGCCCACCTCCATGGTCCGAGCCGGCCAGGGTAAATGCGTACACTTTGTTGTTTCCGGTTCCCTGGATATTTCGATAACCGGAACCCCAATAAAGGACGCTGTCTATGATTGATGGGCCATCGATTACTGTGCCTCCGCTCGCGAAATTC
>QHYH01000202.1 GCA_003223215.1 Acidobacteriota bacterium | reverse complement strand
CGAGATCGCGATCACCTTGATTCTGGCATTCGCGTCAGGGCTCCTGATCCGCAGCCTGATCGCCGCGCAACGTGTCAACCCGGGCTTTGACCCTCAGCATCTGTTGACGATAGAGCTAGAACTGCCCGGATCACGCTACAAGAGCGATGACAGCGTCCGCGATTACTATAGTCAGCTTTCGCAAAGCCTGCGTTCCGGGCCGGGCGTAGAAGACGTAGGACTTGTCACGGCTCCTCCCGGGGCCGGAGACCGCGGGGATTATTGGTACTCAATCCTCGAGAAGCCCACTCCGCCCCGCGACGATGTTCCCCTTACTCTTTTCAACTTCGCCGACGCCAATTATTTTCGTGTTGCGGGTATCCGCATCATTGCCGGACGAGCGTTCAGCAACACCGATCGGGTCGGTACGACACCGGTCACCGTCATCAACGAGCAGCTCGCGCGTAGCTCGTTTGGCGATCCGCAGCTTGCGCTTGGCAAGCATCTAAAGGTTGGCGGGCCGTACATGGACGGCCCTACACTCCAAATTGTCGGAGTTGTCGCGAACACCAGCCAAGAGAGTCTCGACGCCGAAAACGCGCCCATGTTCTACTACGCGTTTTCGCAGAACCCGCATCCGTTCATGGTCGTCGTCATGCGCACCAGCGGCGATCCAGCACAATGGATGAACGCTGCACGCCGCCACGTCTCTGAACTGGATCGCAATATGCCGATTCAATCGCTTCGAACCGCTGAAGACTGGCTGGGAGCAACCCTTGACAACAGACGCTTTTCGACCCTTCTGCTAGGGCTCTTCGGGGCGCTGGCGATGATTCTAGCGTCCGTGGGAATCTACGGCGTCCTGAATTATTGGGTGAGCACGCGCCAAAGAGAAATCGCCATACGGCTGGCCGTAGGCGCACCGTCCGACGGAGCAGCTGGAGTTCGTTCATAACTTCTATTCCGCGCTGTCGGCAGAACGCAATCACCTCAGCGAGATAGAAGTCTCGATCTCTGGTGCACAGCACGTCCGCCCGGCCCTGAACAGCGGTGAATCGGACCGCGTCGTCTTGAGGATCGTTCCGAACGACCGGTTCGGAAATGAACGGTTCGACGATCGTTGCGACGCGCTGCAATAGCTCCACATGTTCTTGGATTTCTGCCTCCGTGAGCCCGTACAGTGCCTGCAAGCGCGGATATAGCAGCGTTCGTTTCACTTCCGAGAGGATGTGCCGGGAAAGGACCAGAGTGTGTGGGCCTCGGGAGCCGATGAGAGTTAAGAGTTCACGCGCTGGTCCCTGAGCGCGCGTATTCGCGCGTACAAGGATGTTGGCGTCGAGCGTGATCCTCATGCCGCCGGGTGATGGCGGACAAAATCAACGGCCTCGTCGATAAGCGCATCAAGCTCTGATTCAGGCACGTTGGCGACGCGAGCAGCCGTTTTGTCGATGCGCTCTAGTAGTCGGCGCCACGCCTCGTCACGCTCACTTCCCGTTGGTGCTTCATGAGTGGCGTATGCTTGAACGCTAATGGTTTCTTCCTCTTGAAGTGCACGGCCAAGGAGCCTTTCGAGCGCATCGCGGACGTCCGAGGAAAGGTCTCGGGCTTTGCGCAGGGCGCTGTTTGACATTGTGGGTGTCCTCCCCGTAATCACCGTTCCGTTCTTTTTACTATAGCAAACTGATACTGCGGGTGGTGCAGTATCGACAACGAAACTGAAACTGGAATCGCTCCCTCGCGAAGAGAAGCAGTTCGACGCTTTCAGGGTTTGAACCGGGCGATGGCACTCGGATGGTTGCGGGGGTCTGCAACCATCGTTTAAGTGCTGCCCTTTAACCCAAGTTCGTCACGCGCTAGTCATTCAATTTTTTTTCGACCTGAAAAGGATAGCAAACCCTGCGCCTGCAATGGCGGCGATTGAAACGGCGATGTAGTGTAGACCTGCCCTCTTGTGGTAGCCAGCATCCGCGTGACACGATCCGTCCAGAATGTTTTTGCGTTCGAACCATCGAATCAAGGATGGCAAAGATCACACCTACTGGTCGCTGGTTGAAACTGTTCGAACTCCGGACGGACCACGACAGAGGACGCTGTGTTATCTGGGTGAGCTGAACGGCTCGGCGCAGGCACGCTGGTTGAAGACCATCGAGGTTTTCAACGAACAGGGTGAGGCGGAACAGTTGAAGCTGTTTCCGTCGCATATCGAGCCGCCGGAGGATGATCCGCAGGTAGCCCGCGTTCTGCTGAACCAGGTGCGCCTGGAAAGGACGCGGCAGTTTGGTGCCTGCTATTTGGGCCTCGAGCTCTGGAAACGCCTCGAACTCGATCACTTCTTCGAGGAGGCCATCGATAAGGCTCCCGCGGATGTGCCCTGGTCTCGTATCGCTGCACTGCTGACGATCAACCGGCTATGTGCGCCCGGCAGCGAGCTGGCGGTCGAACAACGCTGGTACCCCTCGACGGCGCTGGATGATCTGCTGGGAATCGAAGAAGGCAAGATCAATGACACGCGCCTGTACCGCTGTCTAGACCAAATTCTGCCGCACAAGACGAAATTAGAGGGGCATCTGAAGGAGCGCTACGGTTCGCTATTTGGAGCGGAGTTCGATGTGCTGCTCTACGATCTGACGAGCACCTATGTGGAAGGAGCGGCAGAGGACAATCCGATGATGCGGCGAGGTTATTCGCGCGACCATCGTCCCGACTGCGAGCAGATGGTCATCGCCCTGATCGTCAACAGCGAAGGTTTTCCGTTCAGCTATGAGACGTTCGACGGCAACCGCGCCGACGTCTCGACCGTGGAAACCATCCTGCGCATGGTGGAGCGCAAATATGGGAAGGCCCGCAGGATCTGGATATTCGATCGGGGTATCGTGAGTGAGGAAAACCTGGCGGCGATCCGCAAGCGCGGCGGGCAATATCTGGTGGGCACACCCCGCCGGCAGATGAAGCGGTTTGAAGCGGAACTGGTGAAAGAGGACTGGACGCGGGTGCGGCCCGAAGTGGAAGTAAAGAAGGTAGCCATTCCGCAGGGCGAGGAAACTTACATTCTCTGTCGCACGGCGGGTCGTCGGGAAAAAGAGAAAGCCATCCGGGAGCGTTTCTGCTCCCGGATGGAAGAGGCTCTGAAGCGCCTGGAAAAGACCATGGCCACGGGGCGGTTGAAAAATCGCAATCTAATGGAGCGACGATTGGGGAAGATTCAAGCTCGGCATCCATCGGTGAACGACCTCTATGAAATCTCCCTGCGAGAAACAGGTGCAGGCGTACGCTTGTCCTGGCACATGCGAGAGGATCGTCGCCGCTGGCACGAGTCGCGCGAAGGCGCCTACCTGCTGCGCACCAACCTGCAGGCGGAGACGCCCGAGGAGTTATGGTCGAAGTATATGCAGTTGACTGAGGCCGAAGCGTCGTTCCGGGCACTGAAGAGCGAACTTTCCATTCGGCCTCTCTTTCATCAAAAGGAGCGGCGCGTCAAAGCCCACGTGATGGTAGCGTTTCTGGGGTATGCCCTTTGGGTCACCTTAAAACATCTGCTGCAGCGCCGGCCAGCCTTGATTCCGAAGCCAGCGGCGGCCGACGTCGGGAACACTCAGCCGCTTACACCCATGCAAGCCCTGGCACTTTTATCCAAACTGCACAGCGGCGACATCGTTCTGCCCACGACAGACGGCCGTGAGATCCGACTGCGCCGGGTGACTGAGCCCACAGCTGAGCAGAAATCTCTTCTCGACCTGCTGGGCAGCAGCCTTCCCGACCGCCTCAGTTTCAACCGCCAATGTAGTGTAGACTCGGCGGTTGCGTGAACTGATTCTGAAGGAGTTGCTCCGCTTTTAGCTCTCCTCGTGACGAACTTAGGTTAACTTGGAACTGATCCGATTCGCAGCGTAGCCAGCGTGCAGGGTCAATAGCTTGGCGGTTGCTTCCGGGTGGCCAGGAGTGCATGACGAGATGCGCGTTACTAATCCGACGGACAATCGAGGGTTCGAGAAGATAAGACCGAGAAAAGCGTATCCGCCCCGATCTCCTCCTGGGTGTTTCTACTGCGCCGCGCATGGTCGAAATCAGCAAGCTTCCACACTACGTCACCCATTGCGGTAGCCCCGTTCCTGTAGCACCCAGCTGTTGCCATCCGGATCAGAGAAGTTGGCGAAGCTGGCATAGTCTCCGCGCGCGGGGTCGAGCCCGGGTGCGAAACCTCCGTCCCAGGCTCCAATGGGCGTCTTGTGCCGGATCTCACCGACCTCGACCCCACGTTCGAGCAGGCGCCTCCGCGCGACCCCAAGGTCCGCGACGACGAGATAGACGTTGCGGAGTGAGCCGACGGGCGCGTCGGTGAGTCCGTTACCGATCTGGATCGAGCAGCTGGAGCCCGGCGGAGTGAGCTGCACGACGCGGAACGCGTCGTTCGGCGAATAGTCGACGTCGAGCGTGAAGCCGACCTGATCGATATAGAACCGCAGCGCTCGCTCGACATCGCTCACCGGCAGCGTGATCACTTCGACTGAAAACGTTGGCGTTTTCACCGTTACGTCTCCTCTGCGCATGCCACCCTGAAGGTCGGCTATGCTGGTTGTGTTTGTAGGCGCCACGCCTCGGCTTCGGTCTGATTGCGGCGCTCTGACCCTACACTTGCGGCCAGAAGTCCCCGGCAGTCGGCCGTGACGGTCCTTGAGCCAAAGATCGAATCCCGATCAGTGTTCACAAATCAATGGCGACGTCGCAAATGGGTTGTGAGCAGCAAACGAGAACGTTGCCATCGGCCGGCTTGTCGAGTGGCTCCGGTCCGTAGACGACCGCCCCCGAAACCAAACCGCTTTCACAGTTGTGACAAACACCGGTCCGGCACGACCAACGGACCGGGACGTCGCACGCCTCGGCCAGTTCCAGGATGCTCTCGTACTGCGACGCGTTCCAGTGTGCTGCGATGCCACTGCGCGCGAACGATACCAGCGGACCGGTGTTGACATCGTTCCTGGGAAGATGCGGAGCTAGCGTCACTGCGCCGACGATACCAGGGGTCATGGATTCACCGCCGTTGAAAATCTCTATGTGAATCCGCTCCGGCGCCACACCCAACGCCGCAAGCGCCGCCTTCATGTCCGCCATGAAGCGAGATGGCCCGCAAAGGTAGACATCGGCATCTCGTGGCGAGCTGACTTCCTCGAAAACCGAGCGCGAGAGGTGACCGGTCGCATCGAAGTCCTGGCCCCTCTTGTCGCTCGAGCCAGGTCTGCTGTAACAAACGTAGCTGCGGCCGTTCGTTAGCGCGCGCATGAGACGGCGAACTTCGTCGGCAAACGGATGATGCTGCCGATTGCGAGCCGCGTGCAGCCACAAGACCTGCCGTGTCGAGCGGGACCCCGCCAGCGCGTACAGCATCGCCAGAACGGGCGTCGACCCGATTCCCGCGCTGAGCAGCACCACCGGCCGCTCTGCGGACTGCAGAATGAAACTTCCGCGCGGAGAGCTGATGTCGAGAGCATCGCCCACCCGGACACGCTCTCGCAGGTAGGTTCCAGCCGCGCCATTCGGTTCGATCTTCGCGCTGATTCGATAGCGCTCTGTCGAGAGCGGGCCTGAGAGCGAGTAGCTACGAAAAAGAGGCGGGCTGCCGGCGCTCGGTTGAAGACGCAAGACCACGTACTGGCCTGGTAGGGGCGTTGGCAGGGGCTGACCATCCGCGCTCTGCATTGTCAGCGAGATGACGTCTGCGGACTCCTGATCGATCGCTGTAACGGCGAGCAGCCGAAATCCCGGTGGAACCGGATGCGCAGCTGCCGCCGGCACGAGCCCTGCGTTACCACTCCTCGTGGCAGTCGTTTGGTTTTGCAGTAACGCTTGAAACGACGAGCACCATCCGGGTGAAAGGGCTTCGGTCCGCAATGCGCGCTCCAGTCGATCGCGGGGATGATTCGGCGAATAAAGGAGTGCGTTGATCTCTGCGACCGTCATTCGCTCGTCCGCCTCTCCCACCTTCACGATCTCGTCACCGGCTCCCACTTCGCCTTCCTGCAGAACGCGGAAGTAGAACCCGGGCCGTCCGCTGGATGTCAGCAATGCCGGCATCCGGGGTTCGTTCATCCGAATGCCGACGCGATAGCATGTGACACGAGGTTGAGTGATCTCGAAATGTGCGGAGCCGATCTGATAACGGTCGCCGATGCACACGGCATCGTCGGGCAATCCTTCGACCGTGAAGTTCTCGCCGAACTGTCCGTGGACGAAGTCAGTCCTCTTCAACTGCTCCTGCCAATAGCGATACGATTCGATCTGATACACGAAGACGGCTCGCTGCTCACCACCGTGCCCGGCCAAGTCCCCTTGACCATCTCCCTCGAGATTCAACCGACCGACGCGACACCGACCACGCAAGGGATTCTTCCAGATCCCGGTGTGTACAGTGCGCCCCTTCCACACGATGTCGCGCGGAAGCCCGACGTTCACCGATAGCAGTCGAGCCATACCGTTAGGAATTCCTCCTGCATGAATCTTCTTATCGCCGAGCGGACGCCTCGGCGACGGTGAGTTCGCGATCAGGACCGTGCGGGATTACCGTTTGACCCGGCTCAAGACGGAGCTGCGTGCCGTCAAGTTGCACCGAAACTATATCCGGCTCGAACGATACCAGGCCGGAGATGCGGCCAACTTCAGGATAGGCCTCACGATACGACCAGGCCGCCAGACGTGCGTCACCGATGTCGTAGTAGCTGCAGAGCCCTTTATACGGGCAGAAAGTTTGATGTTCCACGAAGGTCAGCGCGGACTCATCGATGTCGGCGCGCAGAACGTACCAGCGCGGCGCAAAGCCGGATTCGCACAGGACGATCGGCCGCTTGGTATCGGCGACGACGCGGTCATGATGACGAACCACGAGGTTACGTGAAGCTTGGCGGATGTCGATGCGGTGGTAGCTGTCGGCAGCATGGCCCATGAGGCGTTCGTCTTCTTCGTAGAAAGCATCCATGGCCGGCCAGGCGAACGCGACCCGCCCTCGTAGCTCGCTCGCGTAGGTGGGCAGCTCGATGTGCTGCCACGCCCCTCGCGGCGCGCTCTTATCGCCCGCCCGGACGGCATACCAGCACGTAGGCCCAAGGTCGGGGTGCCGGGTGGTGTACTCGGTGCGTTGTAGAGTGTCCGAAGAGACGTCGGTCTCCGGGAAGTACGCCATGGGATAGCGGCCGGGTTCGAATAGCAGGAGGACATGCTCGCTATCGGCGATCCATTTCCCGCCGAAGCGCACGCGCATGCGCCGGCGTAACGGCTCGGCGTACAACAGTCTCTTGGGCAGCGGTTCCGGCACGAGGAACCGGCCGATTGCTCCCGGTGAGAGAGGACCTTGTTGCCACGACAATCCCATTGGTCACCTCACGATAATTTCTGGCTCGCGCTGTGGCGGTGAAGCACTGCTCGAAGGAACCTTGCCAACGTCCTCACTACCAACCCCTGGAAGTTCGGGCTGCAGATAGACCAGCAAAGCGCAGAAGATCAATCCAAAGCCCAGCGAGGGAGACTTTAGCGCCACCAGCATCGCAACAATGAAGGTTCCCAATGTCACTGACGAACGCGCTTTTGCGAATCGTCGCGTCCGGGCCGAAATCTCCTCCACTGGAGCCGAAGCCAACGCGTGCCACTCGAATGGGATGTACGCCAGGTTGACGAGTACGAAAACCGCGGCATAAACGAACACGGGAACCGCTGCCAATTTGGTGTCCGCGACCCAAGCTGTCGAGAACGGCACCAGCGACACCATGAACAGGTGTACGAAGTTTATCCAAATTAGGCGCGGCGTCACATGCGGGAAGAACCTGAACAGGTGATGATGATTCAGCCAGACAATCGCAATAAAGTAGTAGCTCACGACGTAGCTCAGCGCCGTCGGCCAGAGCGGCAGAAGGGCCGCAAAAGTCGGATGTTCGGGCGGCTTCAGTTCAAGCACCATGATTGTGATAACCACAGTGAACACGCCGTCTGAAAACGCGCCTAACCGCTCCGTGGTTGCTCTTCGCTCAGCCACACACCCTCCAACTCATCGTGAGACCGTTGCTGTGCAGAGGAGCAATGAGGGCTGTCACCATGTAGTTGCTGTAGAAAACCAAAAGCGCGATTGCACCCATAGCCCACAACTCCATCGTTTCCCCTGTGCTCTCCTCCGGGAATTACGAAACCGTGTCCTAGTGATTTTCCGATGCCTCTGTCGGTCTTAGCGCCGCGGCTCCGAAATTCACGTTGAATCGTTTGCACCATATGGACACTGCGCGGTATTTCGCCAAGTCCAAGTCGCTACCAAGCGTGTAGTTTTGGTCGCCCACGTTACCTTTGATGACTCCCAGATCGACGAACCCGGCCTGTTGTACCCTTGCTACGTCCTTCGCATCGTCGGCGGCAACCATGTAGACATGCACATCAGGACCATTTGAAGTGCTGAAACTCGTAAGGCGAAGAAGATGAGTCCCATCTCCCATCTGGTAGATGGTTGCGCTGCCTGCAGTCGGGTGCAAAATGCTGTAGAACTGTCCCGAGACAAGAGGCTGCGGCAACGAGCCGGATTGTGCGGTGGGCAATGCTTCGGCAACACGTCGATTGACCACAAGCCGCTCTGGCCGAAATGCATACCAGGCGACGAAAGCCGCGACCGCGGCAACAGGAATTGCAACTCTTATCCACTTTTTCATTGCCGTATCTCCTTGAGTTCAGGCATCTGGGCTGGTCCTTTTCGAAATGTGCAGCAGTCGCTCCGACTCCTAGTTGCGACTTCCATTCATTCCCTCAGGGCATGAAGCTAAACTCCGAGTCCAGGTCCTGTCCTCGGCGAAGGCGCTATGGCGATAGGGTTTCGCGTGCCGCCTGCAACATCACGTCGATCACAAGGTTCGGCTCTGTGGACATCGGAGTGTGGTCGACATGGTGCGACCTAACCTTCGCGCTCATCCGATCGGCCATGAAGCGCTGCGTCTTGGGGTTGATCATGCGGTCCTCTTCCGCCAGCAGGAACCATGAGGGCCTTGTTTTCCACGCAGGCACCGGAGCCGATTCCTGAATACACGCAAGTGCGATCGGTCGTTGCACGGCAGCCATAATACTTGTTTGGTCGGTCGACGCCTGATGCGCAACCGCGCGGCGAAACCCATCTACGGCCATCCATATGAAGCCATTCGTATCCGGGGCCAACTTAGGTGCCTCCGGATGCGGCTCGTCGCGATAGAACACTTTTGCCACGGTCTCGCCCTGATCGGGCGCAAGCGCCGCGACGTAAACCAGCGACTTAACTCTTTTGTTGGTTGCCCCTGCGATCACAGCCCCTGCATAAGCGTGCCCCGCTAGAACTACAGGGCCGCTGGTTCGTTCCAGTGCTTGATTCAAGGCGGCGATGTCGTTCGTCAACGAGGTCAATGGGATCGGGGCACAGATCACGTTAAGCCCCTGCCGTTGCATAGGAAGAATCACGTTGCTCCAACAAGACCCGTCGGCCCATGCTCCGTGCACCAAAACAATTGACGAGTTCTGCGGAAACGCGCTCATCTCGCAAGCCTGCTTTCTCCGCTGCGGCTCGCAATGCCGTTTGCCTGAAGGAACCCTTTCATCGCGGAGGCAATTTCAACGACGTGCGTCTCTAGCGCGAAATGTCCGGTCTCAAGGAACTGCACCTTCGCGCTGGGTAAGTCCTTCCGAAAAGCTTCGGCTCCCGCGGGAACGAAGAAAGGATCGTTCTTGCCCCAGATCGCGAGCAGGGGTGGTTTGGACTTACGAAAATATTCCTGGAATTTCGGGTAGAGCTTTACGTTCGACGCGTAGTCCAGAAACAAATCGAGTTGAATCTCTTTGTTCCCGGGCCGTTCGAGCAGAGCCGTGTCCAATGTGTATGACTCAGGCGGAACACTTTCCGGATTCGCTACGCCGTCGGTGTACTGCCAGCGCGTTCCGCCCGCTGTCAAAATGGTTTGGCGGAGGATGTCCCTATTTTCTGCCGTGGGCGTAGCCCAGTACTTTCGGATCGAACCCCAAGCGTCACCAAGACCTTCTTCGTATGCGTTCCCGTTCTGCGAAACAATCGCCGTAATCCGGTCAGGGTGAGCCATCGCCAGACGGAAGCCGGTTGGGGCGCCATAGTCGAACACGTAGATTGCATAGCGGTCGAGCTTGAGTGCCTGCGTGAAGGCGTCGATCGTCAACGCCAATCGGTCGAAGGAGTACGAATAGTTTTGTTCAGGCGGGACCTCGGTGAATCCGAAACCCGGAAAATCCGGCGCGATCACGCGGTAATCATTGGCCAGGCGTGGAATGAGTTCGCGGAACATGAACGATGACGTTGGGAATCCATGCAGCAAGAGAACCGCGGGAGCGTTTACTTCGCCGGCTGCGCGGTAAAACACCTGCACGCCGTCCACTTCGACCCTACGGATGGATGCAGGAGGTACGCTGAATCGGGCATCGTCCTGGCTCGGCGTTGCGCGTTTCATGCCTGTTCGAGACGTCGCATCACTCATGAAGTCCTCTCCTCACTTCTTTGGTCTTTAGCGCAGGTGGGATACCAAAGAGGCGCAGTTCACTCGAAGAGAGAACATTCAATGCAAATCATTCTGGCGGTTGAAGTTCGTAAGGAAACAGCTCCGAAAATTGCGAACCGTACCCGGCAAGTCTCTGACGGATGTCTGTCGGTGACGGGTTTCCGTCGGATCGACTGCCACTGGCAGGTGGTTTGCTACAACGGCTTGGAAACTCAGTCGTCGCTAGCCGCGGCGCCGACGCTACGTTTCTGTGGGATCGCGGCAGGCCGACGAATACGAAGCTTCTTCATCCTGTAGGCCAACGACGTTCGCTTCATCCCCAAGCGCGCGGCTGCGCCACTCTGTCCGCCGATCACCCAGTTGCTCGCTTCCAGCACACGAAGGATATGATCCCGCTCGACCTCGGCGAGACCATTCATAGGGGCATTGGACCCTTTGTGAGGTTGGAACGGCTCTAGTTCGGAAGTTGGCGCGCGCAGTGTCGACTGCGGCGAGAGAATCACGGCGCGTTCGATAAAGTTCTGCAATTCGCGGATGTTTCCGGGCCATGGGTATCGCGCCAGGGCATCCATCGTCTCCGGAGGGATTACGTCAATTCGTTTGTTCATGCGTTGAGCGTAGAGCGCTGTGAAATGCTGCACCAATCTCGGAATATCCTCCGTGCGGTGCCGCAGGGCCGGGACGTGGATTGGAAATACTTTCAGACGATAATAAAGGTCCTCGCGAAATGTCCCTTGTTTCACCATCGCGGGCAAATCCCGATGCGTGGCCGCGATCAGCCGGACGTCAACCCTATGCGTACGGTTGCTGCCGAGCCTTTCGAATTCCTGCTCCTGCAAAACGCGTAGGAGTTTCGCTTGAAGTTCCAGAGGTATGTCGCCAACTTCATCAAGAAAAAGCGAGCCTTTGTCGGCGAGTTCGAAGCGCCCGGTTTTTTGGGCGATGGCGCCGGTAAATGCTCCTTTTTCGTGGCCGAACAGCTCACTCTCAAGAAGTCCAAGAGGAATCGCAGCGCAATTCAATTTCACGAATGTCTTTTGGCTGCGGCCGCTTAGGTTATGTGTCGCTCGCGCGATGAGTTCTTTGCCGGTTCCCGTCTCTCCCAGGATCAGCACGCTCGAATCCGTGGGCGCCACGACAGACACCAGGCTCAACGTGGTCTTCAACGCCGGGCTCTCTCCGACAATTTCACCAACCTCGGCGCGAATTTCCTCTTCGAGATAGCGTCTTTGTTTCGTCTCCTTGTCCCTGTCCTTGATCGCCGTTTCGTAGTCCAACGCATTCTCAACCGCAACGGCTACCTGGCGGGCCACCTGTTCGAGAAAAACGACGTCGTCTCGCTCGAATGCCCTCTCCGATCGCTTTAGGGCGGCCAATACGCCTACTACGCCGCTTCTGCCGATAAGCGGTAGATCGCACCCCGACACCAAGCCTTCCGCCATTACACGTTGATAGAAAGGTCGACCTACGCTGCTGCCGAAATATTCAGGGTCGTCGCGTACCTCCTCAAAGCTGTGAAAGTGTTGAGTCTTGCCGGTCCGGAAAGCTTTGTCACAGCTCGAACCATGGATGGGTATAAGCGTCCCGTCGCAGAGAGAACCTCGCGCCTCCGGGTTGTACAAAATCGTCACGCGCAATTGTCCGCTATCAGCGTCTGGCAAAAGCAAGGCGCAGAAATCGCACCGGGTGACGCGCAGCAGATTGGTGGATAGCGCCTCAACCAAACGCCGCAGGTCCAGCCTTGATGTCATGCTGTTGGTAATTTCGAGAAGCAACCGAAGCCTGTCGCGTTCGCGCCGCAACTCCTCCTCGTTCATGTGTCGCTCAATTGCGATCCCGGTGATGTGGCTAGCGTTCTCGATCAACTGGAGGTCGTTGGCACCCGGGCTACGTTGTTCACGATAATTGATAGAAAAAGTGCCGAGGGCTTTCCCTTCGCTCGTGAACAACGGACGCGACCAAACGGAACGAATTCCATAAGGCAACATGCGGTCGCGATAGTTCTCCCAGACTGGGTCGGTGAGGATATCGGTAACATACACCGGCTCCCTCCGGTAAACCGCTGTGCCGCAGGATCCGCCTTTCGGACCAACAGCCATGGTCCCTACTTGAACGCTGAATCCAGGAAGGCTGGGCGCCGCGACGCAATAAAGCTCCTTGCCGTCCTCGTCGGGAAGCCAAATCGTGCAAAACATGCCTTCGGCTTGCGATTCAACCAACTGAGCAATATTCGTTAGAACTTCGGACAGAGGAGAGCCAGCAAAAATCAATTTTTGCAGGTTGAGGACAGACTCAGTCGAAAACAGCCCCGACTCGCCCTTCGCCGGTGCGCCCAGCGACAAGACTTCGGCGGGAGACTGCATCGCTCTCTCCATAAATTGTCCTTCCTGGCGCTATTGGATTCGGCTAGTCGGTTTTTGGTGCCACGCGGCAGGAACATGCACGGCGGCCGCGAGAATCTTGACGATCTTCTGCCGTTTCTGCAGGAAGTCACAGGTACGTCTACTGCAGGCCGATTTCATAAGCGCCAACTTCAGGCCAGGTCACACACTACTTTAAGCCGCAACGGGCGAAACTGCCAGAGTCTAGGGAAGGGGGTAGGCTGGCTGTAGAGGCTTTTCATTGGTTTTCGAGCAGACTAATCGCAGAAACGCTCGCGTCCTTAAGACAGCCGCCTGCCTAAGTAATTTCACGTCACGTAGCGCCCGACTGACCGCCACAACGGTCTCCGAGACGGGTGATTGCGACTCGGCTCGCGCCTAAAGCATTGATAAGTATAGATCACATTCGGCTGGCTCTGGGCGGTTTGGGCACGCAATTCAACGCATTGGGATAAATTGGGATAAAGCCCATTACACAGTGTGGATGAGAATGCACCGTTGTTGAGAGCTAAGAAACTCGCGACAGTGAAGCGCGAATGCTTCAGATCAGTCAATACAAGCGTTTGTCGGTACTAATCCGCCGGACGACCGATAACTTCCGACTTCCTCGTCACGCGCCGGTAATCGTCGGCAAGCGCCAACAAAGCTTCCCCCAAGCGGACTAAACAGCGGAGAGAGACTGTACTTGATTCTCTATATCGGCAGATGTTCCTGGTCAGGCCGTTTTTGAATCGAATGCGGAGACGCACCCTTACGTTGGGTTGGCCTGGCGGACGGGGGCATTTCCCCACGAAGCGACCAGAATCTGGTCGAATGCCAGGCACCTGTCACGGATGCGTGGCCTCGAAGATCGCGAACGCAGCACCTTGCGGGTCCGCCATCACAGCCATACGTCCGATATCTTCAATTTTCATGGGCGGCATGTAGAGTTTCGCGCCAAGATTTTTGGCTCTTGCGGCTGCCTCGTCGCAATCGGACACCAGCAGATAAATCTGCCAGTGTGACGGCGTTCCGGGATTGCGAAACGCCGGCGGAAGAATCCCTCCAATGAACTCATCGTGATTAAACAGATGATAGTAGTTGTGCGCAGAGACTTCGTCTTCCTTCCCAATGCGCCATCCAAAAAGCTGCTCGTAAAACCGGCTCGCGCCATCCTGATCGGCCGTGCTCAGGTCAGCGACACAGAATGTACCGGGAAAGCCTTTAATGCCGAAGCCACTGCGGGTCCCCGCCTGCCACAGGGAGAAGACGGCTCCGATCGGGTCTTGCAATACCGCCATGCGTCCGAGGTTGTACACATCAAGGGGCTCGGCGATCACCTTCGCGCCGAGTCCAGTCGCACGGCTGGCAGCGGTGTCGGCGTTCTCGACCGCAACGTAAAGATTCCAGTGCGCCGGAATGCTCCGCGCCCGCTGCTCCGAACGGAGCGTGTACGCAGCTGCCACATCGCGCCCATCGATCTTAAACGTGGTATAGAAGTCGTTCGGTGCCATCTCAAATTCGCCGATCGTCCAGCTGAAGAGTTCTGAGTAGAATTTCTTTGCCGCGGACTGGTTCGTGGTGGCCAGCTCGATCCAGCAGAAGTCGCCGGGCGCATGTTTTTCGACGTGCAGCATTTGCGAAGTATCCCTCCATCGGTCTCTCCGGGCAAGCTTGCAATCGGCGGTAACTGGCCAGGGTTCTGGGAAGCGTGAACCGAATTCTGGGTGAGTCATCGGCTAACGGGAAGCTATCCAGCCGCCACGGCGGGATCAGTAAAGTCGGCTAGTGTTTACCGGAGACTGAGGAGGGTCCAATCCGCAATTATCGTCGGATGAAACATCCGGTAGCAATCCAAATCGCGGGGCATCAATCGGTTGAAAAAATACCGACCATTCGGTTACGAACCGAAAGCTCGGAGCGATGAGAAATCTCTTCTGGTTGAGAACATTGGCGTTTCGCGACACTGGATGGCCAATGAGAACGACAACATGAGCTCTCGCTACGGAAGCTCTTCTCGAAGACGTCCAATACCGTGAGGAATGCGGCGAGAAAGTAGGCCTCGGTTTCAACCTGCCCATGCCGAAGCTCGTCCTGTTTGGGCTACGTGGGCTACAAAATGAGGAAAATGTAGTCGCAGCGTCACGCCACTTAACTCCAATTTGCAGAGGGAAATGAGATCGTTGGGCGAGGACATTTGAACCACCGATCTCTTGGCACACAACCAGGATGTCGTCGGCGCTTTTCTTTGCTGTAAGTTGTTGGCTCTAAAAGAAGTGGTCGGGGCGAATGGATTTGAACCATCGACCTCCTGGTCCCGAACCAGGCGCGCTAGCCAGGCTGCGCTACGCCCCGACCGAACCACTCCGGCGGACGTTCCAGCCAAAGTGGAGTTATCAGATTAACATAGCT